>JBMCHT010000004.1:0-120238 GCA_048617235.1 Patescibacteria group bacterium | reverse complement strand
TTGGCTTAACGGAGCCACCCTCCCATCAAACATCATCTTCCCGGATGGTTTACAATGGCTTTATCTTAAGGGAGTTGAACTCCCACCAAATATTACCTTCCCGGATGGTTTACAGAGACTTTATCTTGACAAAGCCACCCTCCCGAAAGGCATAACCTTCCCGGATGGTTTACAAATCCTTTTTCTTAGGGGAATTAAACTCTCACCAAACACCACCTTCAAAGAATGGCAAGAAAAACTCCGAGAATACAAGCAAAGAAACTCTAATGTTAGCATTATTGGTGGTTAATATTTAATCCTCTCTATGTCTACCACCAAAAAAACAATCTGCTCCGAAATAACCCCTCTCTACCACAGTTGGAAACAAGCAGTAGAAGAGGTAAAAAAAGCCAAAGACTCCTTCCAGAATGCCGGAGCAGAGGACAACCTCCAAACTCTCAAAGAAAACCTTAAACAAGCTCTAATAAAAGCTCAAACAGCCAAAGAAGCTTATTTCAAGAAAAAAGAAGAAAACACCCAATATGAAGGTCAAACCATCATCTTAAAAGACGCCCTTATTCTGGAATATTACCAAGATGTGGGTATAAATGGCTGGAGAGAAAAAAATGGTAGAGTTACTCATCTTAACTTAAACAACAAAGACTTAAATCATAAAGACAATCCACCTTTCCCGGATGGTTTACAGAGACTTTATCTTGACAGAGCCACCCTCCCGGCAGACATCACCTTTCCCGGATGGTTTACAGAGACTTTATCTTGACAGAGCCACCCTCCCACCAAACATCGCCTTCCCGGGTGGTTTAGAAGAGCTTTATCTTGACGAAGCCACTCTCCCGGAAAACATCACCTTTCCGGATGGTTTACAAACACTTTCTCTTGACAGAGTTACCCTTCCACCAAACATCACCTTCCCAGATGGTTTGAAATATCTTTATCTTAACAAAGTTAAACTCCCACCAAACACCACCTTCCCTGATGGTTTACAAGTTCTTCGTCTTAACGGAGCCACCCTCTCACCAAACATCACCTTCCCAGATGGTTTGCAAAGTCTTTCTCTTGAAGGAGTTGAGCTCCCGCCAAACATCATCTTCCCGGATGGTTTACAGGGACTTTATCTTGACAAAGCCACCCTCCCGAAAGGCATAACCTTCCCGGATGGTTTACAAAAGCTTTCTCTTAAAAAAGTCACTCTCCCGTCAAATATTACCTTCCCGCATGGTTTACAAACACTTTATCTTAACGGAGCCACCCTCCCGGAAAACATCACCTTCCCAGATGGTTTACAAACTCTTTATCTTGACGAAGTCACCCTCCCACCAAACATCACCTTCCCGGATGGTTTACTAAGACTTTATCTTGACGAAGTCACCCTCCCACCAAACATCACCTTCCCGGATGGTTTGCAAAGTCTTTGGCTTGAAGGAGCCACCTTCCCATCAAACATCACCTTCCCGGATGGTTTACAAGTTCCTCGTCTTAACGAAGTCACTCTCCCGCCAAACACCACCCCCGAAGAATGGCAAGAAAAACTCCGAGAATACCGGCAGAGGAACCCTGATGTTACAATTTACGGTGTTAATATTTAATCCTCTCTATGCCTACAGACAAAAAAACAATCTGCTCAGAAATAACCCCTCTCTACCACAGTTGGAAACAAGCAGTGGAAGAGGTAAAAAAAGCCAAAGACTCCTTCCGGAATGCCGGAGTAGAAAATGTTTTTAAGTTTTGAAAAGATAAAATTTGTAAAATACCAAAAATAGTGAACTAATATAATTATTTGTCAATTCGGTTTTTTATCTGTATTATTTGGTTATGCTCTCTTTTTATAGATTTTATGACTTTACAAGATAAAATAGTTAAAATATTAGCTACTACTCTCAAAACCAAAGGCGTTAATCGGCCTGTGGTTGAGGTGGTTTATCCGACAGATTTGGATTTGGGAGATTATGCTACCAATGTTGCCATGGTTTATGGTAAAAAATTGGGAGTGGTTCCTATGGATTTGGCTCGAGAATTAGTTGAAGAAGTAAAAAAAGCCGAATTGCCGGAGGTAGAAAAGATAGAAATAGCCGGTTTCGGTTTCATAAATTTTTATCTTAAAAGAAAATATATTGGAGAACAAGTTGGTCAGGCTTCAGTTGATAAAAATTATGGTCGCAATTTTAACTCTAAGAAACAAAAGATTGCCATAGAATATACCGACCCTAATTTATTTAAATTATTTCATTTAGGTCATTTGGTTTCTAATGCTATTGGTGAAACCATTTCCAGGTTTTATAGTTGGCAAGGTTATAGTATTAAGCGTTTTTGTTATCAAGGGGATGTTGGTTTACATATTGCCAAAACCATTTATGGTCTTAGACGCCATCGTTTTCTGTGGTGGCGAGAAAAAATAATCGGTCGAATCAAAAGCCGGGTGGCTTTATTGGGGCAAAGTTATACTGAAGGTCATCTAGCTTATGAAGATAATCCGGAGGCTAAGTCGGAAATAAAAGAAATTAATAAAGCCATTTATAGCCGTGCTTGGCCGGCGGTTAATGTTTTTTATGATACCGGTCGTCGTTGGAGTTTGGATTATTTTGATACCATTTATGCCAAACTGGGAACCAAGTTTGATTTTCATATTTTTGAATCGGAAACAGCCGCTCTGGGTTTATCTTTAGTTAAGGAATATTTGGATAAGGGTAAATTTATAGAAAGTCAGGGGGCGGTGGTTTTTCCGGGGGATAAATATGGATTGCATGCCCGAGTTTTTATTACCTCTCAAGGCTTGGCTACTTATGAAGCTAAAGATTTAGGTTTGTTTAAAATAAAACATGATATGTTTTCTTATGATCAGTCGGTGGTGGTTACCGGCAATGAACAAACTGAATATTACAAGGTGGTTTTAAAAGCGGCGGAAGTGGTTTTCCCGGAGTTGGCTAAGAAAACCAAGCATGTTACTCATGGTTTTTTGCGTTTAGCTTCCGGTAAAATGTCTTCCAGAGAGGGGACGGTAGTAACAGCTGAAGATTTATTGCAACAAGTACAAACTGTTGTAAAAACCAAAATTAATGATGAACAAAAAGTTAAAGATAAACAAATGTTAGAACAGGTGGCTTTGGGAGCAATAAAATTTTCCATTTTGAAGCAATCTCCCGGTAAAGATATAATGTTTGATTTTGATAAATCTTTGTCTTTTGAAGGAGATTCCGGGCCATATTTACAATATACGGTGACTAGAGCGCGATCGGTTTTGACTAAAGCCAGCCGTTTACCGGAGTGGTCAAAAACAGATATTCCGGCAATGGTTTTACCGGTGGAGAGATTATTAATCAGGTGGCCGGAAGTGTCTGCTCGAGCAGCAGCCGAATTGGCTCCTCAACAGGTGGTAGTCTATCTTTTGCAATTAGCCTCGGCTTTTAATTCTTTTTATGCTGAATACAAAATTTTAGGTGAAACGGATTCGGCTTATCGATTGCATTTAACTAGAGGAGTAGAAAGGGTATTGACTGCGGGTTTGGATTTGCTGGCCATCCCGATTCCCGATAAAATGTAGGATTATTTTTTAGTTTTTTTTATATTATGTCTCATCAAGACGAATTATCAGATACCGCCAAAATTGAAGAAGAAATAAAAGAGTTTTGGCATAAACATAAAATTTTTGAAAGATCAGTTGAGAGACCGGCAGAGGAAGATTTTGTTTTTTACGATGGTCCGCCTTTTGCCAGTGGTCAGCCACATTTTGGTCATTTATTGGCTACCACTTTAAAAGATCTTATTCCTCGTTACCAGACGATGCGTGGTAAAAAAGTGGTTAGACGCTGGGGTTGGGATTGTCATGGTTTACCGGTTGAAAATTTAATTGAAAAAGAACTAGGTTTAAAAGTTAAAACAGATATAGAAAATTATGGTATTGGTCGGTTTAATCAGAAAGCTAAAGAAAGTGTTTTGCGTTTTACCAAAGATTGGCGTCAGGTGGTAGAACGAATGGGGCGGTTTGTGGATTTGGATAATGATTACCGAACCATGGATACTGAATACACCGAGACCATTTGGTGGATATTTAAAACTTTATATGATAAGGGTTTAATTTATGAAGGTTTCAAATCTATGCATATTTGTCCTCGTTGTGAGACCACTTTATCTAATTTTGAAGTTAATCAGGGTTATAAAGACATTACCGATTTAACCGTAACGGTTAAGTTAAAATTAAAAGAAAAATTTGAAGCTTCACTTTTGATTTGGACAACCACTCCTTGGACATTACCGGGTAATGTGGCCGCCGCTGTTTCTAAAGATTTGGAATACAGCTTGGTGGCGATTAATGATGAAAAGTTTATTTTAGCTAAGGAAAAATTAGATGAAGTTTTAGCCGATTACGATTATATAATAGAAAGAACTTTTTCCGGTCAAGAATTGATTGGATTGTCTTATGAACCTCCATTCCCATATTTTCAAGATCAGTCTTTGGTTAATTTTAAAAAAGAGCCTATTGATAAAGAAACTGCTTGGCGGGTTTATCAGGCAAATTATGTCAATTTAGATAAAGGAACGGGAGTGGTTCATTTAGCACCGGCTTTTGGTGAAGAAGATATGGAATTGGCCAAAGAAGAGAATTTACCTTTTATTCAACATGTCACTACCGGTGGTTTATTTACTGCTGAAGTAACAGATTTGGCCGGCATGCCAGTTAAAACCAAAGATGATTATTTATCGGCGGATATTGCCATTATTAAGCTTTTAGCTGAAAAGAATTTGTTATTTAGTAAGGAAAAAATTACCCATTCTTATCCTTTGTGTTGGCGTTGTGATACTCCTTTATTAAATTATGCCGCTAACTCTTGGTTTGTAAAAGTAACCGCTTTGCGTGATCGTTTAGTTGAAGTTAATCAAGAAATAGAATGGGTACCCGAACATTTACGAGACGGTCGGTTTGGAAAATGGCTGGAAGGAGTAAAGGATTGGGCTATCTCTCGAAGTCGTTTTTGGGGAGCCCCTTTACCGGTTTGGAGCTGTGATCAATGTGGACAAAAAGAATTTTTTGGTTCTTATGAAGACTTGGCTGTTAATATAGGAAAAACTAATAATACTTATATAATGATGCGTCATGGACAAGCCGATTCCAATGTGGAAGATATTTTAGATGATCAGGTGGACAGTGATAATAATTTAACTACGAAAGGTAAACAACAAGTAGAAAAAACGGCTCAAGTTTTAATGGAAGAGGGGATAGATTTAATAATTACTTCACCACTGCCACGAACTAAGCAAACTGCCAAGATGGTAGCTTCTGCTTTAGGTTTATCGGAAGAGTTGGTGTTAGAGGATAATGATTTAAGAGAGATTGGGTTTGGTGAAATAAACGGTCAATCGGTGGCAGAGTATTCTGATTTATTTAATTCAATTACTCAAAGATTTTATCAATCACCATCGGGGGTGGAAACGGCTTTAGCCACTCAAGAGAGAATGTTGTCGGTTGTGGCTCGGTTGGAAAAAAAATATAAAAATAAAAAAATATTGATAGTCAGTCATGATTCACCTTTGTGGTTGTTGGAAGCCGGTCTCCGAGGTTGGTCGCCAACTGCTGCCGCTCGGCGTAAAGCGGAATTAACAGGACCCTGGATGGAAAATGCTCAACATAAAGTTTTAACCATACCTAAAAGAAGTCGGAATGAAAATTTTGAAGTAGATTACCATCGACCTTATGTTGATGCTATTACTTGGCCTTGTGCTTGTGGAGGCCATTTTAGGCGAGTAGAAGAAGTTTTTGATTGTTGGTTTGAATCCGGAGCCATGCCTTATGCTCAAGAGCATTATCCTTTTGAAGATAATCCTAATTTTGATCCGACAACCGGTCGTGGTTTTCCGGCAGATTTTATTGCCGAAGGTATAGACCAAACCAGAGGCTGGTTTTATTCTTTATTGGTTTTGGCTGTTGGTTTGTTTGACCAGACCGCCTATAAGCAAGTTTTAACGAATGGTATTATTTTAGCTGAGGATGGGCGGAAGATGAGTAAACGCTTACAAAATTATCCTGATGTTTTTTATACTTTGAATCGTTATGGAGCAGATGCGGTTCGGTTTTATATGGCCGGTACTCAAGCGGCTAAAGGAGAAGACTGCGCTTTTTCCGAAAAGGCTTTATCTGAGATTCATCGGCAGGTGATAATGCGTTTTAAGAATGTGATGTCTTTTTATAATATGTATGCCGGGGATACCAAGCGGCCGGAATCTGTACCCGTGAAAATAGATTCTGTTTTGGATCAATGGATATTAACCCGTTTAACTCAAACCGAAAAAGAAGTGGCTGCTGCTTTAGATAAAAGTTTATTGGATAAGGCCACCAAGAGCCTTTATGATTTTATAGATGATTTGTCTAATTGGTATATCAGGCGATCTCGTGATCGTTTTCGCCAGATGAATTCCGAAGAATCTCAAGCAGTAATGGTTACCGGTTATGTTTTGTTTCAATTGACTAAAATTTGCGCTCCGGTTATTCCTTTTGTAACTGAAGAAATTTATCAGAAGTTGCGTCTTTCGACTGACCCCGATAGCGTTCATTTGGATAGGTGGCCGACTGATTTAAAAACTTTTGATTTGAATATTATATTCAAAATGAATGAAGTTAGAAAATTGGTAGCTGCCGGTTTGGAAGCCAGAGCCACAGCCGGTGTTAAAGTACGCCAACCTTTAGCCGGAGCTAAAATTTTCACTTCTATTTTATCTCCAACTGATAGTGATTTATTGGAGCAATTGCAGGCGGAATTGAATTTAAAAAAAATAAGCATAGAGCCGGAAAAACAGGATCAGGTTATAATTTTAGATTTTAATTTAACATCGGAATTGATGGCTGAAGGTGAAGCTCGTGAATTAATTAGGCGTTTGCAGGCTGAACGAAAAAAAATAGGTTTACAACCGGAAGATAGGGTAGTGGTTAAACTTTATATTTCCGAAGAAGGTCGTCTGGCTTTAGAACCTTTTTTGCCGGAAATTACCGACCAGGCCGGTATCGCTGATTTGAGTTTGATTAATCAATCTGAAACTGATTCCGGTTTTGGAAAATATGGTTTGAGTTTTGAAATAAAAGTTTTATGAGTTATAAACGTTTTTTAACTAGCGGTCTTATTTTAGACAGCCAAACGGTTGGAGAGGATGGGTTTAATTTAACTATTTTTACGGAGAACTTAGGGATGATTAAAGCTAAGGCTGGCGGAGTAAGAAAAAGTTATTCAAAAATGAGACCTCATCTTAATCTTTATTCCTTTGGTAAATATGAATTGATTAAAGGTCGAATTGGTTGGAGAGTGGTTGGAGCTTCAACTGTTGGCGATTTTCAATTTGTTTGGAAAAATAAATTAACAGCTGAGCCAGTGGCCAGGGTTTTGTTTTTATTGTTTCAATTAGTGCCGGAAACAGAAGTTTCTGTTAATCTATTTAGAGAATTAGAACGGGCTTTTACTTGCTTGGCAATAATTCCTTCCAATCATTTGACTGAGGTGTTTTTAAATAATTGGGAGCATTTAACCGTTATGCGTTTGTTAAACTGTTTAGGTTATTTGTCTTTTGATAAAGATTTGGATAATTTAGTTAAGATAGAGGATTGGGGACCGGAAACAGTTAATGATTTATCTCCTTATAGACATCAGGCTGTATTTGTGATTAATCAGGGTCTGGCTTCCAGTCACTTGGTTCGGTTTTAGTATGTTATAATATTTTTATGGATGAGAATAATTCAACAGACGAAAATAAAAAAGTAAACTCTGATGGTTTGGGGCAAGGTGGTTATGATCCTCTTAAAAAAGTTGAGGATAGGCTTTATCGGCCGGGACAAAAGTCAGCTATTGGTCGTCGATCCGGTTTTTCCGGTCGGGCAGTTGGAGATTCTAAACAAACTTGGTCTAAAGATGAAGTTAATCAAAAATCGGAAGTAGTCAAAAAAGATAAACCTATTATTCCTTTTTATATGTGGTGGTTGGTGGCAATAGTGGTAATTGGTTTTATAATAACTACGGTGGTGGCCGGTTGGGTTTTTTTTAGCGGTGGTAATATTATCTCCGGTCGTGAGGTTCAATTAAATTTTTCTATCCCGTCAACTATTAAATCTGGTTCTTTAACCCCAATTCGTTTAACTGTTTCTAATTTTAATCAAGTACCCTTGAGTGATGTTAAGTTGCTTGTTAAATATCCTGAAGGTACCTTGACTGAGAATGGTGATGTTTTAGATCGACAAGAAATAGATTTAGACGGTATTAAAGCAGATGAATTGTTTAATCTTAATTTGGAACCGGTTTTATTTGGAGAACCGGGAACAGTTCAAACTTTGGAAGTAGAAATGTTTTATCGTTTACCGGATTCTTCAGCTAATTACCGGACTGAAAATGAAGTGGAATTAAATATAGATTCAGCTTCGGTTCAATTAGATATGGATATAGAAGGTGATGTTGTTTCCGGTCAAGAAGCGGCTATTAAAATTAATATTGTATCTGATGCCAGAATAGTTTTACCGGATGTGGTTTTAAATATAAATTATCCTAATGGATTTGAGATGTTGACTGCTACTCCTGAACCGACGGCGGAAGATAATTTTTGGCGTTTAGGTGATTTGGAGCCCGGGAGTGAAAAAGAGATTCTAATTTATGGTCGTTTTACCGGACAAGATGGAGAAATAAAATCTTTTACTTTGGTTACCGGTTCGCAATCGTCGGATCAATCAGAAATATCGCCGGTTTTAGCCCAAGATTATATTACTACTGAAATTGAGCGGCCTTTATTGGGGGCAAATTTAAGCATTGATGGGCGATCAACACCGGTTGTTAATATTGATGCCGATAGTAATATCAGAACCCAAGTTCAGTTAGTTAATAATTATGCTTTTGATATAGAAGAAGTGGAATTGGATGTTCGTTTGCCGGAGGAGTTTATTGATTTAGGTTCTTTGTCTGTTACAAAGGGATCTTATGTGCCGACACGTAATGTTGTTATTTGGCGACAATCTTCTTTATCAGATCTTAAGAGTATTGCTCCCGGCCAAAAAGTAGATGCTCTTTTTTCTTTTAAAGTTTATTCTTTAACTTCTTCAAAAATGGCTGAAGTACGTAATGTTGAATTTCCTATAGAATTGGAAGCTCAAGCAGTCAGGATAGGGGAAGAGGGTGCTCGGGAAACAATCAGTACTAATTTGTCTCGCCAGGTTCGTGTCAATTCTACAGTCCAATTGTTGAGTCAGATTTATTATAGTCTCGGTCCTTTTGAAAATGAAGGTCCTTTACCACCTGAAGTGGGAGAAACTACTACTTATACCGTTTCTTTATCTTTGTTAAATGCCGGTAATGATTTAATTAATGGCCAAGCAAAAATTAAATTGCCTTTGATTGTGGAATGGCTTAATGTTCATGAGTCTTCTGTCGGCGATTTGGAATATGATAAGGCAGACCATACAGTGATCTGGAATTTACCAAAGGTGACAGCCGGAGCCGGAGTAGAAAGACAGATGGAAGAAGCTCATTTCCAAATCGGTTTAACTCCCGGTTCTGATTTGGCCGGTAGTCGGTTTGTTAGTTTGGTTAAAAGGATAAATTTTACAGCTATGGACGAATTTACCGGAGAGTCACGCTCGGTTTCTTTAGAGGGTTTGGATAATCAGCTTCGTAATGACCCTGTTTATCAATTAAATATTGGTAATATATTACCTTAATTATTTTTTATGTCGGATAGAACAGATTTAATGGATAAAATTATAGCTTTAAGTAAACGCCGTGGTTTTATTTATCCCGGTTCTGAAATTTATGGTGGTTTAGCCGGGGTTTATGATTTTGGGCCACCCGGAGTAGAGTTGTTAAATAATATTAAACAAGCTTGGTGGCAAGCCAATGTTTATAATAAAGATAATTATTATGGTTTGGATTCTGCAATGTTTAAAAATCCGGAAGTTTGGGAAGCTAGTGGTCATACGGCCGGTTTTTCCGATCCTTTGGCTGAATGCCGAAAATGTAACACCAGAATTCGAGTAGATAAAGAATTAGCCAAAATAAATATTGAAGCTGATGAAAAAATGACCGAAGAAGAAATTAATCAACTTTTTGATCAATATCGTGATAAAATCACTTGTCCCACTTGCGGTCAAAAAGATTTCACCCCGGCTCGAGCTTTTAATCTTTTGGTTAAATCCAATTTGGGTGATTTTACCGCCGAAAACGAGAAACCGGTTTATTTGCCCGGAGAAGCTTGTCAAGGAATATATCTTAATTATAAAAATATAATTAATACCATGCGCCCGAAAATACCTTTCGGAGTGGCTCAGATCGGCAAAGCTTTTCGTAATGAAATTTCACCTCGTAACTTTTTATTCCGGACTCGAGAATTTGAGCAAGCTGATACTCAGTTTTTTATTAAACCGTATGAAAACCGGGAGGCCTTTGAGAAAATTAAGCAAGATCGTTGGGCTTGGTATTTATCTTTAGGAATTAAGGCTGATAAATTACGCTGGAAACAGCATGATAAATTAGTTTTTTATGCCTCTGATGCTTGGGATATAGAATATAATTTCCCCACTTATGGTTTTGATGAAATAGAAGGTATTCATGACAGAACCGATTATGACTTGACTCAGCATATGAAGTATTCCGGAGTGGATTTGCATTACACCGATCAAGTTACCGGAGAGAAATTTATTCCTTGGATTTTAGAAACCTCTATGGGTATGGGGCGATTTTTCTTGGCGGTTTTGGCAGATGCTTATTGTGAGGATGAGTTGGGAGGGGAGTCGAGAGTGGTTTTGAAATTATTACCCAAACTGGCTCCGGTTAAGGTGGCGGTTTTTCCTTTACTTAAAAATAAACCTGAGTTAATAACCAAAGCTCGAACTGTTTACGAAAATTTAAGACAAGAAATTCCTCAGATAGTTTGGGATGATAACGGCAATATTGGTAAACGCTATCGTCGTCAAGATGAAATCGGAACTCCTTTTTGTTTGACGGTAGATTTTGAATCTTTGGAAAATGATACGGTTACTATTAGGCACAGGGATAGTGGGGAACAGACGCGAGAGGCTATACATGATTTGAGTGCTTATTTGCGACAATATTTAATTTAAGTTTTTAAACTTAAAAACTTAATTTGAAATAATTTTATTTTAGATGATTTTTTGCTAAGATGATGTTATAAGGTAATAATTATGTTTGAAACCTCATCACCGGTAAAAGTGTCTTTAACTACCGATACTATGGTTCGGTTCTTGTTAATCTTGGTCGGTTTTTTTCTTCTATATTTTTTCTTTGATTTAATTTTAATAATTTTAACTTCGGTGGTTATTGCCTCGGCGGTAGAGCCGGCTGCTCGATCTTTGGTTTATTACCGTATTCCTCGAGTAGTGGCTGTTTTGGCGGTTTACTTGGCATCTTTCTTGGTTATTATTTCTTTTGTTTATATCTTTTTACCACCTATATTTGAAGAGGCCTCCGGTATTATTTCTACCGTACCCGAACAATTGGCAGAGATAAATTTGTTTGATACCAGATTTAATCCTTTACGGTCTTTAGGTGGTTATTTGGGGGCAGATATAGATTGGTCTGCCATATTAGTGGATTTTAAAAACCAGTTAAGTACTTTTTCCGGTGGGACGGTGGCTACTGCTTCGGCAGTTTTTGGCGGTATATTCAGTTTGATAATGATTTTGGTTTTGTCTTTTTATTTGGCAGTACAAGAAAAAGGAGTAGAAAATTTTTTGCGGATTATTTTACCTTTGCGTTATGAACAGTATGTGATCGGCCTGTGGCGACGTTCTCAAGAAAAGATAGGTCAATGGATGAAAGGTCAATTATTATTAGGAATAATAGTTGGGGTTTTGGTTTATTTAGGTTTAACCATTTTAGGAGTTAAGCATGCCTTGGTTTTAGCTATTTTGGCTGCTTTGTTTGAGTTAATCCCTATTTTTGGCCCTGTTTTGGCGGCGGTGCCGGCTGCTATGTTGGGCTTTTTGGATAGTGTTACTTTGGGTTTTATGGTGATTGGTTTATATATAATTATTCAACAGTTTGAAAATCATTTGTTTTATCCTTTAGTGGTTAGAAAAATAGTCGGAGTCCCACCAATTATTGTTATTATCTCTTTGATTGTTGGTTATCAACTGGCCGGTTTTTTAGGTATAATCTTGGCAGTGCCGGTGGCTACGGTTATTATGGAGTTGGCTTCGGATATAGAACAAAAGAAAATCCTTTTTCGTCAGAAACCACAATCTAAAACAAATATTCAATAATTAAATATTATGGATAAAAAACCCATCTATATTACCACCACTTTACCTTATGTTAATGCCAAACCGCATATCGGTTTTGCTTTAGAGGTGGTGCAGGCTGATGCTTATGCTCGTTTTTGCCGTTATCAAGGAGCCGAGGTTACTTTTAGTTATGGTACCGATGAATATGGTTTGAAGATTTATCGTAAAGCCCAAGAGGCCGGTTTGGAGCCTCAAGTTTATGTTGATCGTTTGGCTGAATCTTTTAGAACTTTAAAATCTTTGTTGAATTTATCATCCGATAGATTTATTCAAACCACCAATCCTCATCATAAACAAGCGGCGACTGAAATGTGGCGTCGTTGTTTGGCTAATGGAGATATTTACAAAGCCGAATATAAAGTATTGTATTGTGTCGGTTGTGAATTGGAGAAAAGTTTATCGGAATTAGACAACGGAGAGTGCCCGATTCATCCCGGCCAGGCGATAGAAGAAATTGCCGAAGAAAATTATTTTTTTAGATTTTCTAAATATGCTTCTAAATTACTGGAATTATACCAATCTCGTCCGGATTTTGTGGTACCGGCCTGGCGTTTAAAAGAAATAGAGAATTTTGTTGAACAAGGTTTATCAGATTTTAGTATTTCTCGTTTAAAATCCAAAATGCCTTGGGGAGTACCGGTGCCCGATGATCCTGATCATGTAATGTATGTGTGGTTTGATGCTTTGGTTAACTATTTATCTACTTTAGGTTGGCCGGAACCTAATTCAGACTACGAACGTTTTTGGCCACCGCTTCAATTTGCCGGTAAAGATAATCTAAGACAACAAGCCGCTATGTGGCAGGCAATGTTATTGTCGGCCGGTTTACCTCTTTCGCGTCAAATTATTATCCACGGCTTTTATACAGCCGGTGGGCAGAAAATGAGTAAGAGTTTAGGAAATGTTGTCTCTCCGGAAGAAGTGGTGGCTCAATATGGCACTGATGCCGTTCGCTACTTTTTTTTAAGAGAAACCCATCCATTTGAAGATTCGGATTTTACTATGGAGCGATTTCAAGAGACTTATACTGCCAATTTGGTCAATGGCCTGGGTAATCTAACCAGTCGGATTTTAAAGATGGCTATTACTCATTTGGATTTTGCTCCAATTTTCCCCGAAGTGATTTGGCCGGATGAGTATCTTGAATATTACAATAATTATGATTTTAATAAAGCGGCCGATTGGGTTTGGAATAAAATAACTGAGCTGGATAAAAAAATTCAAATTCAAAAACCTTTTCAATTGATTAAAGAAGATCAGGAAGCCGGTCGGATAGCTATAGCCGAATTGGAGGTTGGTTTATGGGAGATAGCTAATTACTTGGAACCTCTATTGCCGGCCACGGCAAGTGAAATAAAAAAATTGTTAACTGATCATCGCTTTCCGGATAAACCTTTATTTCCTCGTATTTAATCTATGTTTAAACCGGAAATTATAGATATTCATGCTCATCTTAATTTTTCCGCTTACGATGAAGATCGATCGGCGGTTTTAACTAAAACCAAGGAAGCCGGGGTGGGGGTGATTAATGTTGGTTCCAAATTAGAGACTTCTCAACAAGCTGTGGCTTTGGCGGAGAAAGAAAGAGAGGGGATGTGGGCAACTGTCGGATTACATCCTCTACATACCGCCTTCAGTTATTGGGATAAGAAAGAATTAGGTGAAGGTGCTACTGCAGGCTTTACCACCGCCGGTGAGGTTTTGGATATCGACCTTTACAGACAACTAATTAAATCTTCAACCAAGGTGGTGGCTATCGGGGAGATTGGTTTGGATTACGGCCGGTCTTTGTCCGATAAAGACCGTCAAAAGCAATTCTCTGCCTTTGAAAGCCAATTACAGTTGGCTCAAGAGATGTCTCTGCCGGTTATGTTGCATATTCGGGGTGCTTATGAGGATACTTTGGCTATTTTAAAAAATTTCCCGGATTTATCCATTCATACTCATTTTTTTGTTGGTTCTGATCAAATTTTAAAACGCTTTTTAGATAAAGGTGCCACCATTTCTTTTACCGGAGTAATTACTTTTAGTCAGTCTTATCGTCAGGTGGTGGAATTAGTGCCTTTGGATTCTTTGATGGTGGAAACCGATTGTCCGTATGTCTCCCCGGTGCCTTACCGTGGTCAGAGGAATGAACCGCTTTATGTTAAAACCATTGCCGAGCAGATAGCCACTTGGCGGGGCTTGTCTTATTCGGAGTTGGCGGAGATTACCACCGCTAATGCTTTCCGAGTTTTTGGCCTTAAAGAATAACCTTTATTGTTTTTGACTTTTATCCTTTTTTTTGCTACGATAGCGCTTGTATGTCAAAAGAAGAAAAAACAGTTGATCAAGAAATAGAAACCGATTTGGCTGAGTCCAAAAATTATGAAATCGGTTTTTTATTGTTGCCTTTGGTAGCTGAAGCCGATTTAGTTAAAGTTTTGGAAGAAGAGATAATAAATCCCATAACCAAAGCCGGTGGAGAAGTATTATCCAGGCTTAATCCCTCTATAATTACTTTAGCTTATCCAATCAGGCATGTGGTGGGTCATGATTCCGCTTCCTATAAAGATGCCTATTTTGGAGCGGTACAGTTTTCGTTAAATCCGGCTCAGGTGGAAGCCTTGTCTTTGATTTGGAAAAATTCGGATAAACTTCTAAGATTTTTATTGTTGGTGGTACCGGATTCTTTGATTGGTAAGATATCCCCCGGAAAAGTTGCTTCTGCAACCGAAGAAGCAATAACCTCCCCTTCGGTCGCAGAAGAGCCAAAACCTGCTCCTGATCAAGAAAAAGAAACTAAACCGGCTGAACCTTTGGATACTGAATCTATAGATGAACAAATAGAGGGTTTATTAACCGAAAATAAAGATGAAACTCCGGCATAATTGCTTTTTAAATAAAATAGTGATATTTTAAAATTATGTATTTAAATAAAGCCATTATCAGCGGTAATTTAACCAGAGACCCGGAACAGAAAGCTTTACCTTCAGGAACGGCGGTAACTACTTTTGGGGTGGCCACTAACCGAGTGTGGAAAGATAAAGAAGGTCAAAAAAAGGAAGACACTCAATTTCATAATATAGTGGTTTTTGGTCGCCAAGCAGAAACTAGTGCCCAATACCTAAAGAAAGGCCAGCAAGTTTTGGTTGAAGGTCGAATTCAAACCAGAAGTTGGGATGGACAAGATGGAATTAAAAAATACAGAACGGAAATTGTAGCCGATACGGTTCAATTTGGTCAAAAAAGTGGAGGCGGTGGTGATAATTATCCCAAGTCTGACAATTCAAGCAATTCCCCAAAGTCGGATTCTGATAATGAAACCATAGATTATCCGGAGGAGGACATTAATCCCGACGATATTCCTTTTTAAGTTTTAAAAATACAAAATTATGAAACAATGTTATTTTTGTACCACCAATCAGAAAGATATAGACTATAAGAACATAGAACAGTTGGAGAAGTTTTTAAACCCTCATGCCAGAATTATGGGGCGTCGTCGCAGTGGAGTTTGTGCCAAACATCAACGACGATTATCTCAAGCTGTGAAGCGAGCTCGGTTTTTGGCTTTGTTGCCGTTTACCAGAGGGTAGATATTTATAAAATTGTGGATAAGATTAAAACCGTTGCCTAAAATGACGGTTTTAATTTATTTTAAACATAATAGGTGTGCCTGTGAGCGAAAGCTTCGTTCGACAAAAGGACATGTCCTAAGTCGAAGGCAGACACATCTAAAAACACCACCTTAAAGGTGGTGTTTTTAGTCTTTCATTATACTGTAAAAAATGATTTTATCGGTACCGATTTTTAATAATATTACTCTAATTTTAACTTCATCCTCGCTCTACATATTCACCGCTATCGGTATTCACAACCACTTTATCGCCGGTATTAATAAACATCGGAGTATTAATAACCGCTCCGGTTTCCAAAGTTACTTGTTTAACTCCACCTTGGGTGGTATTACCTTTAATATTAGGTGGAGCCTCAGTTACTTCCAAACTTATTTTAATCGGTATCTTTAAACTGATTGGTTGCTCATTAAAAGTAACAACCTCTATATTTGTGTTTTCAGGAATAAATTTTAAAGATTCACCGACAACTTCCATCGGTAAAGAATAACGGTTTTTAGGATCATTCGGTGAACAAAACCAGTACTCATTAGCTTGAGGTTTATAAAATAAAAATTTCACCGGTTCGGTTTCTATGCTGGCTTCTTCTATTTTATCGCTTTGATGAAAAGTGTGTTCAATGGTTTTACCATTTAACAAATTTTTCATCTTAACATTATTGACCGGTTTTCTTTGTTGTTTGCGAAAAATATGAGAGCTAATAATCTCATAAGGTTCGTCTTTAAAATTTATATAAGTTCTTTCTTTGATTTCATTATAATTCAACATAATTATTTATCCCAAGAGTTTTTAATATTTTTCATTAATTCCTTGCTAATTTTCGGATTTTCTTTTAAGAAAGTTCGAGCCATATCGTAACCCCGACCTAATTTTACCTCTTCACCTTCCGGTGGGGTATAGGTATAACTGGCACCGCTTTTTTTAATTAAATCCAGTTTTTCGCCCAAAGCCAACATTTCACCTTCAGGGGTAATGCCTTCATTGTAGAGGATATCAAATTCGGCCAATCTAAAAGGAGCGGCTACTTTGTTTTTAACCACTTTAACTCGAACCCGACCGCCAACCACTTCATCTCCTTTTTTAATTTGAGCGATACGCCGAACATCCAACCTGACAGAAGAATAAAATTTAAGGGCTTTACCGCCGGGAGTGGTTTCCGGATTACCGAAAGTCATTCCAATCTGCATCCTGATTTGGTTAATAAAAATGACCGTGGTTTTACTTCTGGCTACCAGAGCGGTCATTTTCCGTAAGGCCTGAGACATTAAACGGGCTTGTTTACCCACATGATGAGCTCCCACATCACCCTCTATTTCATCTTTGGGGGTTAAGGCGGCCACTGAGTCTATAACTACAATATCTATTCCACCGGAGCGAATTAAACTCTCGGCAATCTCCAGAGCTTGTTCTCCGTAATCCGGTTGGGAAATTAAAAGATCATCAATCTTAACTCCTATTTTTTGAGAATATTGGGGATCCAAGGCATGTTCGGCATCCACAAAAGCGCAAACCCCGCCTTTTTTTTGGGCTTCAGCCACCATGTGTAAAGCCAGAGTGGTTTTACCGGAGGATTCCGGTCCATATATTTCTATTACTCGGCCTCGGGGGATACCACCGATTCCCAAAGCAAAATCCAAACCTAATGATCCGGTGGGGATAGCTCCTACATCCACCTTGGGGGATTGACCCAGCTTCATAATCGCACCTTCGCCAAAACGACTCTGAATGGCCTGGATGGTGCTTTCAACCTCAGCCGCATTTTTTTCTTTATCCGGACTGGGAATATTGCTTTTTTTGGGTTCTGTATTTTTTTTCTTAGGCATAAAATCTTTATGTTTAAATGTTTAATTTAATCATTAACTCCGGCCAACAAATCCGGAGATTGATAAAAACTATAATCTATTTTTGTTTGACGATCGAAAATATCTTGAGCGGTCAGTTTGAGTACATTGTAGCCCGGCAAGAGAACCAGGTTTTCTTTAAAAACACCATCGTCATTGGTATAAATTGGCCTATTATTCATTTGGATTCTGGCAATATTGTGAACTTGGCCGGTTATGGCCAACAAATGATTACCTTTGGTTTCCATCCTGGTAATCTCCACTGTTGGTCCTTTAATAAATTCGCGGGAATTAATATAACCGTATATAACAACTAAAATCAAAAGCAAACCGATAGCCACCACTTCCCAGTTTAGGGGATTATGTATTTTTTTAGTAGTGGCTATTTCAAACATAAAATTATTCAGATTCTGTTTCTTGACCGGGTTTAATATAGACATCTCGCGGTTTGGCACCTTCGCCGGGGCCAACCACCCCTCTTTCTTCCAACATATCCAATAATCTGGCTGCTCGGGCATAACCCACTTTTAATTTTCTTTGTAAATAAGAAGCTGAAGCTTTACCGCCCTCAATCACGGCTTCTCGGGCATCTTCATACAATTCGTCATCGTCATTGTTGTCATTTTGACCATCTAAAGCCGTTCTGGCCAAATCTCCACTTTGGCCGGATAAGGCCTCTTCCAGTGCCAGCTCACCGATAGCTTCTTCGGTATAATGATCGGCAATCCATTTAACCACTTTTTTAACTTCTTCTTCGGAAATGAAAGCCGATTGTATTCTAAATGGTTTAGACATCTCACCGGAAATATAGAGCATATCTCCGGCACCTAAGAGTTTTTCGGCTCCGGCCATATCTATAATGGTGCGGGAATCCACTTGAGAGGCCACCTGTAAGGCGATTCTGGCCGGAATATTGGCTTTAATTAAACCGGTAATCACTTCTACTGACGGTCTTTGAGTGGATAATATCAGGTGGATACCCACCGCTCGAGACATTTGAGCCAACCGAACCACGGCTGCTTCCAGCTCTCGGGGATAGGTGGACATAATATCTGCTAACTCATCAATAATGATCACAATATAGGGCATTCGGTCTATATCTTCTTGCTCGTCTTGAGTTTCTTGCTTTTTCTTCTGTTTTAGGTAAGGATCAACTACATTCTTGTGATAGGATTGAATATCTCTAACTGCCTCCGCTTCCAGAATATTGTAACGCCTTTCCATTTCTCCGGCTGCCCAACGGAGAGCGGCAATGGTTTTCTTGGGATCGGTAATTACCGGAGTCAGCAAATGAGGGATTTTATTGTACATAGTCAATTCTACTCTTTTAGGGTCAATCATAATGAATCTTAATTTATCCGGTCCTTTTTGGTAGAGAAGGGAAGTGATTAAGGCGTGGATGGTAACACTTTTACCGGCACCGGTAGCTCCGGCAATTAACATATGAGGAGCTTTGGTTAAATTGGCATAATGAGCCCCGCCGGATATACCGCGACCTAAAGTAACGGTTAACGGCCAGGGAGATTGAGTAAAATCTTTACCTCCCAAAAGAGTGGCTAAACCGATAGTGGTTTTGGTGCTGTTGGGTATTTCAATTCCTACTAAAGACCGGCCGGGGATAGGGGCTTCAATCCGGATAGGATGGGCGGCCAAGGCCAAAGAGAGGTCATTTTGCAAACCGAGAATTCTGGATAATTTTACTCCCTCGGCCGGCTTCAGAGCATATCTGGTGATAGACGGTCCGACTGAAACTTCATCCATTTCCACATTAATTCCAAAGTTGGTTAAAGTTCTTTTTATAATATTGGCATTGGCTTTAATATCCCCGGAACCGGGTTTACCGGAGTCGCTATTTAAAAGTTTTAACGGTGGGGGAGTAAAATCTTGACTACCGCCTCCGGTCCAACCGGATAAGTTTTTTAATAAACCGGCACTGTCATCTTTAACCGGAGTAGCCTCTACCGGAGTTTTAACCGGCTCCGCTTCCTCTTTTTCCTCTTCCGGTTCTTCCTCCCAATTTTCTTCTTCTTCTGGGTAGTCTTCATCTTCAGACAATTGATGACGGCGACCGAATAAAGACAAGCCAAAAAGTTTACCTTCTAAGGTGATGCGGGTATCAAAGGTGATCATCACCGCTACCAGAGCCAAAGAGCCCAGAAAGACTAAACTGATGTATAAATCGAATAGACGAACCATTGGTTCGGCAATCAAGTTGCCAATCAAACCACCGGAGTCTTGATTAAAAATTAAACTGATTAATCCCAAGGTTGATAGAAAAAACAAAGCTCCGCCGGAAAGACGATGACTAATAATTTTCGGTTTAATAGACATCAAAAAGGAAATTCCCAAACCGGCGGTAACTATCGGGAGGAGAATAAAACCGGCTCCCATTAAAGCCGATAGTCCGCTGTAAGTCCAGCGTCCGATTAAGCCGGCATAATTTACTCCGGCTAAACTAAAAAAGACAGCCAAGGCGATAAATAAAACTCCCAGCATTGAATGACGGGTTTCATCTTGTAGATTACTTAACCATTCACCTAAACCCTTTTTTTCCTTCTTTTTCTTTCTACCCATAATTTATGAAATGTTTATTTTAATTATTCAATTTAAAGTTTTTAACTCTAGTATTATAGCATATTTAGCTGTGGTTTTTTATAGCTTAAAATTAATATTCATCATTTTAAAATCACCTCTGAAAGTTTATTGTTAAAGCTTTTATATTTACAATATTCCAAATAAGTAAAATAAGCTTGTCTTTTAAGCTATTGGACAAACTTTTACTTTTGATATATAATAAAGGACATAAAAATTGTCCCTAACAGACATTAAAAGACAAAAGACATTTAAAAGACATATGTCTCAAAACAACCCTAAAATTAAGGATATAAAAGACAAAAAGACAAGCGAATCTTCGGGTTTGCCTCAGGATTATTTGAATCGCAAAAGTCGCAGATTAGCCTCAGCTTTATATATGGTAACCAACTTGTTACCGGAAAATGAACCTCTAAAAAGAAGATTAAGAGAAGAGTCTTTGGCTTTATTAACAGATATAGGAATGTCTCTTAATTTCTATAATTCAGAGCAGGACAATCGCTCAGCAGATGTCTTTTACGACTCCAACCGCACTCGTTCGGCTCAGGGTCGTATTTGGTCTATTATGTCTTTAATGGACATCGGTCGAGCCGCCGGTCTTTTATCTCCTATGAATGCCGAGATCTTACAACAAGAATACAAAAAACTGGCTCAATCTTTTGAATCCGTTTCTCCACAATGGTCTAAAGATTTTCTCTTATCTAACGATAATCCCGTTCCGGCAACTCTACCGTCGATTCCGGGAGCCGGGCAACAAACTCCATCTCCAATTCAAAAAACCGGCTCGCAACCAAAAACCGCCACTCAAGTTGAACCTCTTGGCGATTCTTCAACTAAAGCTGATCGTCGGGAACAAATCTTAAAGACACTTAAAGGACAGGGTTGGTTAGCTGTAAAAGACATTGCTATGGTTGTTTCCGGTTGTAGTCAAAAGACTATCCAAAGGGAACTAAATGATCTATTGGACAAAAAACAAATTAAAAAGAAAGGGGATAAACGCTGGGCTCGGTATGCCATTTCCACCACTTAAAGGACATAGACTTTGAAAGACAGATAAATAAAAATAAAAGACATTTTATTTTTATTGAAATAATGATTTTAAATTAAAGAATATCTATTTTAAAAAATATTTTTAACAGGAAAAGCCGATGACAGAAATTATTGTGATTGTTTTAATTTTAGTGTATAATGCCCCCTAGAGTGGATGAAAATAAAAAGAAACAAGAAGTAGATAACTGCTTCTGAAATTCTGAAAAAAGAACTCGTTTTAAAAAGCCAAACCGGTGGTTTTAGATAATCGTTTACGGTTATCCACAAACCACACTTAAAATGTTTGCAGGTAATTGAGTTCAATACTATAATAGTCATAAGCAGTTTATATTCGGAAACGGCGGAGGTGACCGGCCTTTGACAAATAACCTTGAAGAAATTCTTCAAGCACATAGAGAAACAAAATTCAGTAATCGGTGGCGAACGAAATTACGGTTGCTTTCACTTACCAAATTTGTTATTAGCTCTCGTCTGTTAAGAGGCGAGTGTTAGTAAAAACCGATCGAATGTTTAATCGCATTCGATTAGTCTCGTTAAATTAAATTAAAAAGCGAGACAAGATTAATAAGTTAATTATTAGTTGCCGACAACAATTCGGATAACAGACTCCAGTCGAAGTCTGCCGGATTGTGAACAGAGATGTTCAAGTCGGTAATGGTAATAAAATTATAAGTTATTATTATAAGTATATATATGAATATGAAAAAATTATTAACTGTTCTTGCCGGATCGGCAATTGCGGTTGCTATGGTGGTTGGAGCTCCTACTTCTGCAGGTGCACAAACTGTTGAAGAACTTCAAGCACAAATTCAGGAGTTAATGGCACAAATTCAAGATTTGACTGCTGCTGATGATGCTCCTTCAACCGGAGTATCTGAATTACCAGCTACTCTTCAAGCTAACTTGGCTCCCGATGATACCGGAGCAGCCGTTAAAGCTTTACAAGAGTGGTTGAATGCTAACGGATATACCGTAGCTTCAAGTGGTCCCGGTTCTGCTGGCAATGAATCTGAATATTATGGTAGTTTAACTCAGGATGCCGTTGGTGATCTTCAAGATGACTTAGGTGTTGACTATGGTGAATACCGAGGTTACTGGGGTCCTTCTACCAGAGCAGCTGTTGAAGCTACTATGGTAGAATCTGAACCTGAACCTGGTTTGCCTGAAGGTTGTACTGATACAACCGGCTTTAGTCCGGTAACAGGTGAGCCTTGTGATACTGAGGTTGAAGATCTACCTGAAGGTTGTACTGATGCAACCGGATTTAGTCCGGTAACAGGTGAGCCTTGTGATGGTAGTGATCCTGAAGACGACGACGAAGGAGATGTTGCACGAGAGGGATCTATGGATGTTTCTCGAAATTCTTCGCCTTCTAATGTAGAGTTAAAAAAGGGTCAAACCAAAGATGTTATGGGATTTGAGGTTGATGTTCGGGATTCGGATATAACCTTAAACAGAATTGATGTTCGGTTTGATGCTCGTCCTTGGTTGTATTTTGATAAAATAGCCATTATGGACGGCGATACAGTCGTAGCGGAAATTGCTGATTTTGGATCTTCAGATTTCACTGAAATAACTTCTGGTAGTGAGTATAGATTACGATTCAGTAATGTTGATTATGTAGTTCCAAAAGATAGTAAAAAGGACTTAACTGTTAGAATTAGTGCTTTATCATTCACAGATCGCGAAGATGCTGAAATTGAAATTCTTACTGATGATTATGCTGTACGAGGTACTGATACAGTAGGGTTAAGTCATGAAAGTGGATGGTCTGGTAGGAAATTTGACTTTACAGCTAGTAGTGTAGGTCAAATTACTCCTACCTTAAGTTCTGATACCCCTCAAAAGAGAAATGTTGAAGTGGATAGTGATTATGAAACTGAAGGTGTGGAATTATTGGTCTTTAAACTTAAGGCCGATAATCAAGATGTAGAAATTAATGAGTTGAAATTCGACATTGCTTCTACTACTGGTTCTGCTAACGATATTGCTGATATGTTAACCCGTGTAGAATTGTATGAAGGTAGTAATTTAATAGGGACAGCAGATACTATTGCAGCAACTACCACCTTTACTGATTTAGAATATGAAATCAGTAAAGACGAGACTAAGACTTTAAGGTTGGTAGCTGATGTTAGTGAGTTAGGGGATAATTTGGCAGCAGATGATGGAGTTCAAGCTAGCTTGGCAGCAGATAGTGTTGCTATTGTAGGTGAAGATACTAATTATGAAGATGTAACTGTTGGTGGATCAACAGTTACGAGTGAAGAGGTTACCTTTGTTGATTTAGCAGTAAGCGTTAGTGACATGTCTGCTGTTGCTTCTGCAATTACTGACAATCCAGCGTTAGCTCAGGTAACTTTCCAGTTTACTCTTAGTTCTAATGGTGGAGATGTCTATATAAGTAAAACTGCAGCTACTGCTATAAGTGATTCTTCGTCAGCTTCTTCGTCAGCAATAGATGAAATTACTTCTTCTAGTAAAGCTGGAGATACGGGATCTGATTTCTTTGTAGCTGACGGTACTTCCAGAACTTTTACAGTTCAAGCTAATATGGACAATACTGGTGGCACTGCTGGAAATAAGAATTTATCTATAGATGAGATAACTTGGGGTGAAACAGCTGGGGCAAATGATAAGACAATTGACTTCGGTATTGATGATCTTTATGTTTCTCAATACTTAACTGCATCTTAGTTGATAACTTAAACCACCTTGTGTAAACTAAGTTTTTCTTAGTTTAGGTTGCAAAAAACCGCCTTCGGGCGGTTTTTTGTTTGCCTAAAACTTGGCTTTAATGACCAAGCCTTTTATAATTAAAACAATATTATGAAATCTTTTTATCCGAAACTCTTGGTCGGGATGCTGGTGTTTGTGGTTTTATCGGTGATTGGCAGCTTTATAATTTCTTTCGGAGAAGGGGGTAAATCAACGCAACAAGTTTAAAACCAAACCTACAACTTTTTCTTTATCATTAGGGTTACTTTCGGCTCTTGAGCAAAAATGTCGGTAGCTTCTTTTTGAGAAATGAGATTATTTCTTAAATTATAAATAGCACTTTCCAATTCGGTAGCAGTTATTTTAATTTGTTTTTTGGTTAGGCCTTTTTTGGAAAATGTTGATTTGTCGTAAGCATCAAGAGAAAGCCAAGTACTAGCAAAAAATTTAATTAATTCTAAAGTGTCTTCTTTAGATAAAGCATCTCCATTGGGAAGAAGTTTTTTTATTTCTTCAACTGATTTTAAAAATTCATGATAATTTTTAGTAATTCTTTTGCGGTTTATCGTATAGCCCTTGGTTAAGTGATCCTTGAGAGTTTTGGTTGCCCATTGTCTAAATTTAGTAGCTTTTTTTGAGTTAACCTTATAACCAACCGAAATAATCATATCTAAATTGTAATGTTTTACTTCACGAGATACTTCTCTTTTGCCCTCTTTTTGAACTATCCGGAAATTCCGGATAGTTGTTTTTTTAGACAATTCTTTACTTTTATATATATTTAAAATATGTTCATTTATTGTGCGAACATCTACCTCAAAAGCCTCGGCAATTTGAGACTGCGAAGCCCAAATTGTCTCATTTCCTATATCTCCCTTAAATTCAATAGCACCAGATTTTGCTTGATAAATTACGATTTCTTTTTTACTCATAAGTGTCATTTTAACATAAATTGTTTTAATAAACCTGAGTCGTACTAAGTTTATTTTAATGTATAAGTTATAATTTATTCCAGTCCTTAGAGGTAAAGTAAATCAAAGGTTTTTTGTTTGCCTAAAACTTGGCTTTAATGACTAAACCTTTTATAATTAAAACAATATTATGAAATCTTTTTATCCGAAACTCTTGGTCGGGATGTTGGTGTTTGTGGTTTTGTTAGTGATTTTGTTTTGGGTGGTCGGTAGCTTTATAATCTCTTCCGGGGAAGGGGAGGAAGGAGAGGTGGCTACTTCTACTGATAGTGGTGGTTTTTTAAGTTTTTTTATTCCGGATTTTGAAGCGGCCGCTCCGCAGATTCCTAAATCAGCTGTAATTAAAAAACCAACCAGCGATAAACCGCAGGTAGAGACTCCGGTTGAAGAAGAAGAGGAAGAAATTGATCCTACTATTTCTCCTTGGAAAGATATGGTAACAATTAGAAAGGGGACAGCGGCTACCGAGCAAAGGTCTGCTTATGAATATATTATTATTACCGCCAGAAGTAATAATCCCGAACCGATAAATATAACCGGTTGGACTTTGGAAAATGCCGGTGACCAGAAAATGGTTAGAGAATTTGTTCGTGGTGATGATGATCAGGCGGTTTGGGGAGAGAAAAGAACGGCTACCATTGGAAAGGGAATAAAGATTTTGCAACCGCCGGCTATTCGCGAAAAGCCGTCAGATATTTATTTGGAACCGGGAGTTAAAGCTATAATTACCACCGGTTCGTCACCGGAGGGGTCGCGGGGTTTTTATGTGGATACTAACTTTCAATTAACCAAATGTAGCGGTTATTTAACTCGGTGGTTTCAAACCATACCGGCTTTACCGATGAGGCAATGTCCACGGCCGAGTTCTTATGAGGGGGTGAATGTTTTGGAGGATAGTTGCTATAACTATATTAGGAAATTACGGGGCTGTGTTCGGCCGACAGATAGCAGTATTTCAGAATTAACTGAGCAGTGTCAGGATTTTATTCGAGAAAGATTTAATTATTCGGCTTGCGTTATAAACCACAAAGATGATCCTAATTTTTTCTTACCTGAGTGGCGGATATTTTTGAACCGAGGGCACCAGATGTGGGATAGAACCAGAGAATCCATTATTTTAAAAGATAAAGAGGGGCGAGTGGTTAATCAAATAAGTTATTAGTAGTTTAAAAGTTTTTATTATGACTATTTCAATTTCCATTTTATTAGCCGGCTTCTTAGGCGGTGTGGTTAGGGGTTTGGTTGGTTTTATTAAACACCAACAATCTTATAAAGATGTGCCTTTTCGGCCACTGTATTTTACTTTAATGATGTTGGTTTCCGGAGGGATTGGTTTATTGGCCGCTTATGTGACAGCTGATATGGGCTTTACTTTTTTAGGTTTGGAAATGATTACGCCATCAGTGGCAGTAGTTTTAGGTTATGCCGGTGGGGATTTGTTGGAGAATATATTTAAAATTTTAATTAAAGAACCGACAATTTGGTCGGTTAAATAAAAGCTTTTAATTTTCATTGGCTTATGAAAAAGAAAATTGGATTATGCTTGTCTATATTGTTGTGGGCGAGCCCTTTCGGCGTGTTTGCTTATGAAGGTTCGGCAGTTGATTTAATATTCACCACAGAACCTCAAACAGTAATGCCGGATGTAATATCCGGTGCTATCACCATTAGTCCGATTGATGTTGCTGGGGAAACATTACCTTTTGGTCAGACCGCTGATTTAATTCTACAAACTTCTTCTCCAACCGGTCAATTTGTTAATTCTTCCGGTGATCCTGTAAGTACTACTATGAACAGTAATTGGGGGAGTCGTACTTTTTATTATATAGACGGCACTTTAGGTACGCATACTTTACAAGTAGTGGCGGAAATTAGAGAAACAGAAACGTCTTTTTCGGCTACTCAAGAGATTGTTATTAGTGATGAACCGGAACCGGAACCGGAACCGGAGCCAGAACCTCCAGCTGGAGAGCAATTGGAAGATGAAGCAGTGGACACTGCCTCTTCCGCCCACAGCCAGCCGACTCCTTTATCGGTAGTGGAGCCGGAGCCGGCTCTGGCGGCCTCGGCCGGTCGGGAGCGGTTGGTAACCACCGGAGCCGAAGTTGAATTCCAAGCCGAGTTAACTGAAGATAATCTTCAGTCTTTGGATTTTACTTGGTCTTTTGGTGATGGCAATCGGGTTGAAGGGCAGACAGTTGTTCATCGTTATGAGTTTGCCGGTCGTTATGCGGTGGTTTTGACGGTAAAGGATAAACATTCCGGTAGAAAAGCGGTGGCTCGAACGGAGGTTTTGGTGATTGATCCGGAATTGGAATTGAGTTTAACGGATGATGTTTTGGAATTAAAAAATAAGAGTCAATACGAGATTAATGTCGGCAAATGGCGTTTGTATGATGATCAGGAAAGATTGAGGGAATTGGCCGAGGATACTATTGTTTTAGCGGGGGAGAGTCTGCGGTTTCGGGTAACCGAGGATGAAGAATCGGAGTTTTATTTTACTAATGATGAAGATAAATTGATGGTGGATTTACAAATTGAGGAGGAAATTGAAGCAGAGCTTGAAGTGGAAGAATTAATGACCGCTTTGGAATCTTTGGCTGAGATGTTAGCTGAGGAGTCCGTAGTTGAGGCTCAAGCCCCACCGCCTCCGGTTGTGGAGCCGGCGGTTGTGGAGCCGGTAGAAATTGAAGCGGAAACACCAATGGAGACAAAAAAAGTGGAAAAGGAGAAGGCCACCAGCTGGCAAGTGCCGACAGAAACCGGTCGTTTCCGTTGGTGGCCATTTGGGTTATAATGAAGCTATTAAGAAATAATATTATTATTTTATGAATACTCTGGATCTTAGAGCGGTTATTGCCGGTGGCTGGCGAGCTTATAGGAATCAATGGGTGGTTTTATCCGGCCTGACTTTGGTTTTTATGATTATTAATATGTCTTCATCTATTGGAGATCGTTTTTTTGATGGTTTGGAAATTGTAAGTTTTGTAATTTTATCTTTAATTTTCAGTATTTGGACTTTAATTGTCGGTGTTAAAACGGCTATTGTAGCCGCCGATGGCCAACCGGTTTCTTTTAATCAGTTGATTACCGAGATGAGTTTATTTCGTTTTGTTCAAGTTGTAGGAGCTTATTTTTTGTTTGGTTTTATTTTTGTAATTATAGCCGGCTTGAGTATGCTTTTATTTATATTGATGATTAATTCAGGATTAATTAAAGATACTCTTGATAATTTTCTTTTGATGATGTTTTTGTTTTTTGTTGGTTTCATATTTGTTTATACTGCTGTGATTTCTCAATTAGTGCTTATTTATTATATTTTATTGGATAAAAATGCCGATTTAATTACCGCTCTTCGGGAGAATTTTGTCTTAACCAAAGGAGTTAAGTGGCCATTATTGTTGTTGTTATGGTATTTAATAGCAATAAATATTATCGGTACTTTGTTTTTTGGTATTGGTTTATTGGTTAGTATGCCATTAACTTTAGTGACTCTGGCGGTGGTCTACCGGCGTTTATCTTTTAAAGTAATTTAATATGAAAAAATATCTGACACCGTTTTTTTGGAAAATGACAACTTGGTTTTTGGTTTTGGTTATCTTGGTTTTATTAATAACTGTAATAATTGAAAATTTTAATCAAGGATTATAGAAATCTTTTTATGTTTAAGTTTAAAATTAAACTCGGAGGAAAAGTGATTATGGGAATATTGGGAGTTATTCTGTTGGGTTTTATTTTCTGGCGAGTAATGGATTTTGTTGGTTTGATTTGACTTTTACTTAAAAATCTTTTAGATTATAAGCAAGCCGTAGATGGTAGGCGATTCGTTAAAGAATTTAAGTCCTGCTGAGGTCGATGTTCAATTATTACGGCTTTTAGCTGTAATTTTTTTGTTTATTAAAATAAACAAATACTTATCTAATATTTATATGGCTATCAATAAAGAGAAAAAACAAGAAATAGTGGAGAAGGTGTCTGCGGCTATAGACAAGGCCGAAGCCATGGTGTTTGTTAATTTCCATGGTTTATCTGTTGCCGATACCACTTCAGCCAGAGAATCTTTTCGCCAAAAAGAAGTTGGTTATATGGTGGCTAAAAAGACTCTTATTCGTCGAGCTTTTGACGGTAGAAAAATAGAAGGAGAAATGCCGGAATTGGAAGGAGAGGTGGCGGTGGCTTATGGAGAGGATGTCTTGGAGCCGATAAAATCCGCTTATGATCAACATAAGAGTAATCCGGATAATTTCCGTATTTTAGGTGGAATTTTTGAAGGGAAATTTTTAGCGGCTGAGGAAATTATTTCTTTAGCTAAGATTCCGGATCGGCAAACTTTGTATGCTCAATTGGCTAATGTTTTGAATTCTCCATTATCCGGTTTGGCTATGGCTTTAGATCAAATAGCCAAAAAACAAGAAGCTTAAGATTATTAATTTAATTATATCAATATTATGTCTGATGATACTCAAGTAAAAAAAGAAGATCAAGCGGAAGCCAAAGCAGAGGCTCCGGTTGAGGAAGTAAAAGAGGAAGCTCCGGTAGCCGAAGAAGAGGAGGTGGAAGTGCCGGCTAAATTCCAAGATTTGATTAAACAAGTGGAAGAAATGAGTGTTTTGGAATTAAATGAATTGGTAAAAATTTTGGAAAAGAAATTCGGAGTTTCGGCTCAAGCGGTGGTTATGACAGGTGGCGGTGAAGCCGGTGGACAGGAAGCGGCCAAGGATTCCTTTAATGTGGAATTGACTGCGATTGGTGACCAAAAAATCCAAGTGATTAAGGCAGTTAAGGAAATCATGGGCTTGGGTTTGAAGGAAGCTAAAGATTTGGTGGATTCGGCTCCGGCTATGTTGAAAGAAGGAGTTAAAACCGAGGAAGCGGAAGAGATGAAAAAGAAAGTGGAAGAAGCTGGCGGTACGGTAGAATTGAAATAGATTATTGTTTAAAAACCCCGCTCGGCGGGGTTTTTAAAATAGCGGTATTATTTTTTTAATGATAGTGTGGTATTATAATTTCCATTGGCAGTAATTTAAAAGATATTATGGATATTTTAAGTAAATTATTTGGGAGTGGGCCACGAGTGCGAATGGTCAGATTGTTTTTATTTAATCCCGAAGTGATTTTTGAGAAAGATGAAATTAGACGGCGAGCTAAAGTGACTCCGGTGCAGTTGCGAAAAGAGTTAAAGATTTTAGCGGATATTGGCATGATAAAAACCAAAAGCGGTAAAGATAAAGGCAAAGTTTGGATGTTGAATCCTAATTGGCTGTTGATTGGCCAGATGAGAGCTTTATTGAAAGCAGATTTTTTAAGACGCAAACAGGAATTTGTTAGGCGTTTTCGTAATTGCGGTAAAATAAACTTATTGATAGTTTCCGGAGTTTTTATTGAAGATGAAGACAGGCGAGTGGATTTATTGGTGGTGGGGGATAGATTAAAAAAGCCGGTTATAGATAATATTATCAAGGGGGTGGAAGCCGATTTGGGGCGAGAATTAAATTATTCCATTTTAGAGACCGGGGATTTTGAATATAGAATGAATACCAGTGATAAATTTGTGCGGGATGTCCTTGATTATCCTCATGAGAAGATAATCAATAAACTTATTTTATAGTCTGAAATCTGACTTTATCTGTTGGTAATTTTACCTTGTTTTATTTTAATTTGTGTTATAATAAAGAGTATAAATATAACTGCCGTAATCGGGGATAATAATCTCTGAAAACGGGGTCGATAAACAGTTAATATTAAAATAAAAAGTTATTATTAATTAGACTTTAAAAGTTTAATATTATGTTAGATGAAAATACATTACTTGATACTTGGAATAATGTTTTAACCAGTTCTTTTCAGGGCTTGTGGGCGGATGTTATCGCTTATATTCCGAATTTGATTATCTCAATTTTGATATTCATTTTTGGTTGGATTGCGGCGGCTGTTTTGGCTCATTGGGTAGCTCAGATTGTTCGTTCGCTAAAAGTGGACGAGATTCTTAAAAGTTTGGGAGTGGAAGAGGTGGTTAGCCGTTCCGGGTACAAATTAGACTCTGGTGCTTTTATCGGAGCTTTGGTTAAATTGTTTATTGTTTTGGCTTTCTTGATTGCCGCCTTTGAAGTTTTGGGTTTGAATCAGATTAATGAATTCTTGAAAGACTTACTTAATTATTTGCCGAATGTAGTGGCCGCCGCACTTATCTTGTTATTGGCCGCTTTTGTGGCCGATGTGGTTCACAAATTGGTTTTGGCTTCAGCTAAAGCTGCCTCTATCTCTTATGCCGGAGTAGCCAGTGGTATTGCCAAGTGGTCTATTTGGGTATTTGCTATCTTGATCGCTATGAATCAGTTGAATATTGCTTCTATTTTTACACAAACTTTATTTACCGGTTTAGTGGCTATGTTGGCTTTGGCCGGTGGATTAGCTTTCGGTTTGGGAGGTAAAGAAGCAGCCACGGATTTCTTGTCTAAGATGAGAAAAGATATCAGTAATCACAATTAGGAGGATACGGTTTTTTACAGAAGAGAATGTGGAAAAGCGTTGAGTCGTTTTGGCTTGACGCTTTTTCTATTTTGTATATAATGTCAATTGTCGGATATGTATAAAAATAAAATCAGATTCAGGTGAAGGCCTTAGAACAAGGTCTGAATAGGCTATTGAATTAGTCTTTAAAAACCGCCTGAGTCAAGGCGGTTTTATTTTGACAGCAAGGGTTTGAACTTTGACAAATTCAGACAATTTTATTTGTCTGACATAGCAGGTGATTTCACCGTCTGAGTAGCCGGTGGAATCATGCATTGAAACTAAAAGAAACTAAAAGTAATCACAAAAATATTAGAACGGTTATAAATTTCCTAATAGGAAATTAAGGGTGTATGGTGGATGCCTAGACTCTAAGAAGCGATGAAGGACGTGGCTTGGCTGCGATAATCTTCGGGGAGGTGCCTAGCAACCTTTGATCCGGAGGTGTCCGAATGGGGAAACCCGATTTCGGTTATACGAAATCACTTGTTTTTTAAAACAAGAGCAAACCCGGGGAAGTGAAACATCTCAGTACCCGGAGGAATAGATAACAATTAGGCTTCATTAGTCTTCAGTCTCTATGGTTTTCTAAAGAGATTGGAGTCTAATGGAGTTTGTTATTCCCTCAGTAGCGGCGAGCGAAAGGGGAAGAGCCCAAACCTACGATTTGATTTATTAAATTGTAGGGGTTGTAAGACGGTAATGTCTGTCTTCGGACAGAGAAAAGTTACAAAATATTTTATTAGTCGAAATTGCTGGGAAGCAATGCCGCAGAAGGTAAGAGCCCTGTAGGCGAAAATAAAATATCTTTTTTGTTACCGCTCTTGAGTACCTCGAGACACGACAACCTTGAGGGAATCCGGCAGAACTAACTGCCAAGGCTAAATATTCTTAGAGATCGATAGTGAACCAGTACCGTGAGGGAAAGGTGAAAAGCAGCCCGAGAGGGCGTTGAAATAGAACCTGAAACCATATATCTACAAGGAGTCGGAGCCGGGTACCACTTTGAATATTAATTATATAATTAGTATCCAAAGTGGTGTCTGGCGACGGCGTGCCTATTGAAGAATGAGCCAACGAGTTTACGTATACTGCAAGTTAAGCCCTTCAGGGGCGGAGCTTCAGGGAAACCGAGTGTGAAGAGCGCGTTTTAAACAGCTTCGGTTGTTTAAAATGTAGTATACGTAAGACCCGAAACTAGGTGAGCTTGCCATGGGCAGGGTGAATCCTGCGGAAACGCAGGAGGAGGCCCGAACCGGTTGGTCGTGCAACTCCATCGGATGACCTGTGGTAGGGAGTGAAAAGCTAATCGAACCTAGTAATAGCTGGTTCTCTCCGAAATAGCTTTAGGGTTAGCGTTTGGTTTACCTGTCGGGGGTAGAGCACTGAATGGTCTGAATAGGGGGAAACCTCGTCATACCAATCAAACTCCGAATACCGGCAGCCAATTGCCAAGCAGTTAGACTGTGGGCGCTAAGGTCCATCGGTCGAAAGGGAAACAGCCCAGACCGCCATCTAAGGTCCCTAAATCTACGCTAAGTGCACTTAAGGATGTGAAATTTCAGAGACAATGAGGAGGTTGGCTTAGAAGCAGCCACCCTTGAAAGAAAGCGTAATAGCTCACTCATTCAGAGATTTTGCGCCGCAGATTATCGGGGCTAAGCGTAGTACCGAAGGTGCGGATGTTGAATCGGTTCGCCGGTTCAACGTGGTAGGAGAGTGTTCCTGTCCGCTGTGAAGCTTCAGCGTAAGCTGGGGTGGAGCGTCAGGAAGTAAGAATGTTGGCACAAGTAACCGCAATCCCGATGAAATCTCGGGACGCCGAAAGACTAAGGTTTCCTTGGCAACGGTAATCGGCCAAGGGTTAGTCGGTCCTAAGGGGATGGCGAAAGCCGGACTCGATGGACACATGGTTAATATTCCATGACTTCCATTTATTGCGATGGGGTGACGGAGAGCAGTATGCTGAGCGCATTATTGGATTTGCGTTCGGGCTGTCAGGATAGGCACTTAGGAAAATCCGGGTGTCCGCCTTTAGTGGCATATCCAAGCAGAGTGAAGACCGAAGGGTTCGCCCAACGGAATTTGGCAAAGCGCTCTTCCAAGAAAAACCTCTAAGCTTAAATAAATGGAAACCGTACCGTAAACCGACACAGGTAGTCAGGTCGAGAAGACCAAGGCGAACGGGTGATTGCTCCTCAAGGAACTCGGCAAAAAAGCGGCCGTAAGTTCGCAATAAGGCCTGCCGGTATTTAGCAATAAATATCGGCCGCAGCTAAAGTATCCCTGGCGACTGTTTATCAAAAACACAGCTCCCTGCGAACTCGCAAGAGGATGTATAGGGGGTGACGCCTGACCAATGCCGGAAGGTTAAACAAGGCTGGTTTTATATTTTCGAATATTAAGCTGTCTTTGTAAGCCCCGGTGAATGTCGGCCGTAACTATAACGGTCCTAAGGTAGCGAAATTCCTTGTCTGGTAATTTCAGACGTGCACGAATGGCGTAACGACTGGGGAACTGTCTCGAGGAGTAGCCCGGTGAAAATGCAATGGGGGTAAAGATGCCCTCTACCTGCAGCTAGACGAAAAGACCCCGGAAGCTTTACTATAGCTTGATATTGGGTCTATGATTTGATTGCGTAGCATAGGTGGGAGACTTTGAAGTGTCGTTTTCGGATGACATGGAGTCGCCAGTGAAATACCACCCTCTCACATTGTAGATTCTAACCTCGGCGGCAAAAACGACGAGGGACAGTATCTGGTGGGTAGTTTTAGTGGGGCGCTATCCTCCCAAAAAGTAACGGAGGAGTTTATTAAGGTTCCCTAGGCGCGAATGGAAACCGTGCCGATAGTGTAATGGCATAAGGGAGCTTGACTGCGAGGCGTACATGCCGAGCAGGTGCGAAAGCAGAACATAGTGATCCGCAGGTCCGCTTTAGATGCGGCCTAAGCTCAACGGATAAAAGTTACTCCGGGGATAACAGGCTGGTACCGCCCAAGCGTCCATAGCGACGGCGGTGTTCGGCACCTCGATGTCGGCTCAACTTATCCTGGGGCTGAAGAAGGTCCCAAGGGTTTGGCTGTTCGCCAATTAAAAAGTTACGCGAGCTGGGTTCAGACCGTTTAGAAGCTGATAATTTATCATTGGCTTTTAAACAGTCTGAATCCAAAAAATCGAGCAATGTGTTTTTTCGTCTATGAAATAAAGATAAGAATCGATCCAATCACGGCGGTCATAGGTAGTAATATCTATGATGAAGCTGACTGATATCGGTGAAGTCCTGATTAAATACTAGGATAATACCGAGGGAAGTTTAATAAAATTTATTAAACACCCGTAGAGACTGCATGTTAGCTACCCGATCTTTTAAAATTTAAAAGAGGGTAAAGATACAGTCCAATGCATCTGGTAACAGGTGATATCATGCGTGAGACAGGTTGGTCTCCTATCTGCTGCAGGCGTTGATACTTGAGAAGATCTGGTGATAGTACGAGAGGACCTCACTGGACTGACCTCTGGTCTGCCAGCTGTCCCGCCCGGGGCATTGCTGGGTAGCTAAGTCGGGAATGGATAACCTCTGAAAGCATCTAAGAGGGAAGCCAACTTCAAGATTAAGTATCGTTTGAGACTCCTGGAAGATGACCAGGTTGATAGGCTCTAGGTGTAAGCACGGTAACGTGTTCAGCCGTGGAGTACTAATTAGTCGATTCCTATTAGGAAATTTGGAACCGTTTTTTGTTTTTGTGATTACTTTTAGTTTTTTAAAAATAACCGATGTTTGGTTTTGGCGGCTTGACGCCGGGGACACACCTCTTTCCATTCCGAACAGAGAAGTTAAGCCCGGTAGTGCCGATGGTACTCGTAAGGGGAGAGTAGGCAGCCGCCAGAACCAAGTATCGGTTTAAAAAACAGTCTTTAGTAGCCACTGAGGCTGTTTTTTGTTACCATAATTATAAATGACTTGGCGCCGAAAAAGACAATTAATGTATATAGCCGGGATTGTCGGTTTCTTTTTGCTGATCGGCTTATTTTTTTATTGGTGGTATAAACCGCGTCCCAATTGTTTTGACGGGATTCAAAATCAGGGAGAGTTGGGAGTTGATTGCGGTGGGCCATGCGAGAGAGTTTGCTCTCATGAAGTCAAGCCTTTGCAAGTGAATTGGGCTCGAGCTTTTGAGATCAGGCCGGGAGTTTTTCATTTGGTAGCCGAAGGAGAAAATCTTAATCGTAATTTTATGGTGCCAGAGGTTGATTACCGTTTTTTGGTATATGATAACGAAGGTCAAAGACAAGAATTCACCGGACGAAGTTTTGTTAACCCGTCTGAAAATTTTATCATTATGGAAACCAATGTCTCTTTGGATATAGAACCGGATCAAGTTTTATTTGAATTTGTTGCTCATGATAAAATTGATTGGCAACGAGATGTTGAGCCTTTAGATGTTTTAAGAGTCAGGCAAGGAGATTTTGAAGTGGGAGTTCCAACCAGACTAGAGGCTACTTTAGTTAATAAGTCTTTACGTGAAATTTATGAGGTGGAAGTAGTTGTACTTTTGCTTGATGCTGATAATAATGTTTATATGGCCAGCTCCACTTTAGTACCGGGAGTTGGGGCTATGTCTGATCGAAATATTGTTTTCACCTGGCCACAAGAGATCAAATCAAACCCGGTTTTTGTTAATTTTTACCCTCGGGTCAATCGGATGGAATTGAAGAGATAAGTTAAAAATTAATTAATATGATTGCCGGCTTAAAGAAAAAGTTTTTTCAATTAAATGGGGATTGGCTTTTGGTTTTAGCTATTATACCTTTGGCGGTGGCCGGGCTTTTAACAATGAATTCTTTTACTGAAGTCAGTTTTTATTTTAATCGGCAGGTTTTTTGGTTGTTGTTGTCTTTCGGAGTAATGTTTGGGGCTTCCATGGTTGATTGGCGTTTTCTTAGACAATCTTCAACGGTTATTTTTTTGTATATTTTATCAATTATAGGGTTGTTAATTTTACTTGTTTATAGTAACAGTTCCGGTCGGTCTTTTTCTTTAATTTGGTTTTCAGTTCAACCGGTAGAATTTGTTAAATTGGCTTTGATTATTATTTTAGCTAAATATTTTTCACGCCGACATATAGAAATAGCTGATTTTCGTCATATTGCCATTTCCGGTCTTTATGCTTTTATTCCTTTTGTTTTGGTTTTTCAGCAACCGGATTTAGGTTCGGCGATTATTGTTTTTTTAATTTGGTTGGGACTGATTCTAATCTCCGGAGTTTCTAAAAAACATTTATTTGTAGTTTTTATGATAGGGGTAGTCGCTTTTATTGCCGTTTGGTTTGGAGCTTTATATGATTACCAAAAACAGAGAATTCTGTCTTTTATAGATCCGGTGGCGGATATTCAAGGAGCCGGTTATAACGCCAATCAATCTAAAATTGCTGTCGGTTCCGGGCAAATTATGGGGAAAGGTTTGGGTTTTGGTAGTCAATCGCGATTACGTTTTTTGCCGGAACCGCAAACCGATTTTATTTTCGCCGCTTTTGCCGAAGAGTGGGGTTTTATTGGTTCATTAGTTTTCTTTTTTTTATTTGGTTTTATTATTTATCGGATTTTAGATAATGCCATTCATGGGGCTACCAATTTTGAAATTTTATTTGGGGTGGGTTTGGCTATAATGATTTTTTCCAATGTGGTTATTCATATTGGAATGAATATTGGAGTTTTGCCGGTTACCGGTTTGCCTTTACCTTTTGTTAGTTATGGGGGTAGTCATTTATTGGCGGAATTTTTAGGTATTGGTATTTTATTAGGAATGAAAAGATATTCTCTGGCTTTTTATAAAGGAGATATTAAGAATGAATTTTTAGGACCGCAATAGTCAGTATAATTCCAATGTTTGGTCGACCATTTTTTTTAAAGTAAAATCTGTGGTAATGGTTTTTTTTAATTCTTGTCCTAATTTTTGACGTAAGTTCGGTTTAGCTAATAATTCGGTTATTAAAAAAACAGCTTGATTGATATCTTTTGGTTTAAATAAAAGACCGTTGTTTTTATCTGTAATAATTTCGGGAATACCGCCAACGGTAGTGGCAATGGTTGCCAATTCTGCTTGTCCGGCTTCTAAAATGACATAAGGTAGACCTTCTTTGACTGAGCTTAATAAAAATATATCCAAAGCTTTTAAATAGGATCCGGCTTCAGGAATAGATCCCAGGAGAAAGATGTTTTGTTGTTTAGCTAATTGTTTTATTAATTTTTGTAATTTATTTTTCTCTTGACCGGAGCCGATAATAACTAAAATAGTATGGGGGTTTTTATCTATAACCAAAGCGACAGCTTTAATTATGGTGGATAAATCTTTATTGGGGTGAAGTTCGGCTATGGTGCCTAACCAAAGATGATTATTATCTATCTTGTTTAGGTTTATTTTTTTAAGTAATAATTCTCTGGCTATTTCTTTGGTTTTAAAGTTTATTTCGGGTAAGCCATTGGTAATTATAAATATTTTATTTTTAATTAAAGGCCAAGATTTTAAAATTCGAGCCTCCTTGGCGGAAACGGTAATAATTTTATGGCAAAAAACGATGGTTAACCAGGTAAAAATATTAATTAAAAATTTTTGCCACTTGGGTCTTGGTTCTTGTCCGGGTAAACCGTGAATGGTAAAAATAATTTTAGGAATCCCGGTTATTTTAGCAGCGACAGCACCTAAGCCTCCGGCCTTGGAACTGTTTAAGTGAATAATATCCGGTTTTTCTTTTTTTATTAAACGGTAAGTATTAAAAAAAGCTTTTAATTCTCGGAAGAGGCCAATATCTCTTTGAAGGTAGGAGGTGTTGACGGTGTTTATTCCTTTTTTATTTAATTTTTCAATTAATTGACCGGTTTGGCCTACGGCCACAGTAATGGAGAATTTGTCTTGAGGGAGAGATGTGGCTAAATCATAAACATAGCGTTGGGCTCCGCCCCAATTTCCTTTAGTTATTAGATAAAGTATTTTTCTTTTGGACATTTGGTTTTACTATAGCATAATTTTGAATTTTGTTGTATGATTTCCAGATATGAAGTTAAGAAATAAAACAGAGATTGTGGTTTTACTTTTAGGTGATATCGCTTTTTTGTTATTGGCTTTAGCCGGAGCTTTATATTTGCGTTTTGGTTATTGGCCTGACCAAGGTTTATTAAAAGAGCATTTAGTGCCTTTTATAATAATTTTTGGTCTTTGGTTAATTGTTTTTTATATTTTTGATTTATACCGGCCTTTAACTTGGTTAACTAAAGAAAAATTATCAGCTGTTTTATTTAGAGCTTTAACAGTTAACACCGTCTTAGCGGCTATTTTCTTTTATTTGGTACCTTATTTTTATATCCAACCGAAATTGGTTTTGGTTTTGGTTTTGGTTTTAGCTTTTGTTTTTTTGTGGTTATGGCGTCATTGGATGACCCGCTATTTTATCGATCGGCCAGGGGAGTCGGTTTTATTGGTTGGCCGGCAGGAGGATTTTAGTTCTTTAATCAAAACTTTGTCCGGTCGGCAGTTGTTACAATTTAAAGTTTGCTCCTCTCAATCTTTAATTAAAGATGATGATGGTTATTCGACCATAGTTTTGAATTGGCATGGTTATGATCGGGAATTATTATTACGAGCTTATAAAAAATTTAAAATCGGTCGACGGGTGATTGGCATTAATGATCTTTACGAAGAGTGGCTTGGTTTTATTCCGGTAGATTTAATTTCTGAAAAATGGTTTTTAGAACATGTGCCTAATCAGCCAAAGCCGATTTATGATAGTTTAAAAAGAGTGGTTGATGTGATAGTGGCTTCTTTGTTATTGATTATTTTTGCACCTTTTATTTTATTAACTGCTGTGGCTATTTTAATTTTTGATGGCCAGCCTTTGTTTTATTTAGATAAACGAGTCGGTCGGTTTGGTCGAGTGTTTTATCTTTACAAATTCAGGTCTATGACTAATGATCAAGTAACAACCATTGGTCGCTTTTTAAGACAGGCTCGTTTGGATGAATTACCACAATTGGTAAATGTTTTACAAGGTAGATTGTCTTTAATTGGTCCTCGGCCGGAAAAACCGGATTATGTTGGTTTATACAGTCGTCAAATTCCTTATTATGATATCCGTCATTTAATTGCTCCCGGTTTGTCCGGTTGGGCGCAGATTTATCACGACGGTCATCCTCATTTTAAACCGAAAGTGGAAGCTACCAGAGATAAATTATCTTATGACTTGTATTATGTTAAAAACAGAAGTTTGTGGTTGGATCTTAAAATTAGTTTAAAAACCTTAATTACCTTAATGTCTTTTAGTGGAAAATAATTTATGACTATTGCAGTAGACGGAAAACAATTAGCTGAGGAATTGGCTCAGTCTATAAAAAAAGATTTAAATAACAGACAGTCCAGATTGGCTTTAGTGACAATTGGTAAGGATTTAGTGACTGAAAAATATTTACAGATGAAAATAAAAAGTGGGCAAAAAGCCGGTATTTTAACCGAAAAGATATATTTACCAAGAGAAGTTTCTCAAATGGATTTGGAAATTAAAATTAAAGAATTAGTAGATGATAATAAAATAGATGGAATTGTAATTCAATTACCATTACCGGAGCATATTAAGACCTCAGATATTTTAGCTTTAATTCCGGCAGTGAAAGATCCGGATGCTTTATCACCGGAACCGTTAGTCTTGTCTCCGGTAGTAAGAGCAATTCAAGTGATTTTAGATAAATATTTGTCGCAGTGGAGGACTAAAAAAATTGCCGTTATTGGTTCCGGCCGATTAGTTGGTCAACCTCTATTAAATTGGTTATCTCAACAACGAGTGGATTTTATAGCCGTCGGTCGAAATGATTCTTTAATAGAAGTTTTACCCCAAGCGGAGATAATTATAAGCGGAGTGGGTATTCCCGGTTTAATTAAACCCAAGATGTTAAAAGACGGAGTTACTTTAATTGATGCCGGCACCAGTGAATCCGGTGGTCGATTGCAAGGGGATATGCATCCGGCTTGTTTTGATAAAGCTAAATTATATACTCCGGTGCCGGGTGGAGTGGGGCCGGTGGCGGTGATGGCTTTATTTACCAATCTGGCGGATTTGGTAAATAAAGACAAATAATTTTAATTGTTGCTTTTAAAGGTTTTTTCCTGCATAATAGCTCTTAATGATATTTAAATACAGATTATTGGCTTTAATTTTAATAATTGCTTCGGTGGGAGTCGGTTATTGGCTTTATCAATCAGAGCAAACAGATGGTGACAGTTGGTGGCAAAGGCCGTTTCAGTTGGGTTTGGATTTGAAAGGCGGTAGCCATTTGGTTTATCAGGCGGATTTAAGTGATATTAATCAAGCTGATTGGCCGGAATCAATGTCGGCTTTGCGGGAGGTGATAGAAAGGCGGATAAATGTTTTTGGAGTGTCTGAACCTTTGGTTCAAGTGGAAAAGGGAGGACTAGTAGAGGAGGGAGGTTATCGTTTAATTGTGGAATTGCCGGGAGTGACAGATTTGGAAGAGGCTTTGGCTTTAATAGATAAAACCCCGGAATTGGAATTTAAAGTTGAGCGTCCGGATGGTTCGGATAAAGAAGCTATTTTAGAGGCTCATCGGGTAGCAGAAGAGGCAATTGCCAACGGAGCTACAAAAGAGGATTTATTAATTGATAATCCTTTATTGGCTGAAGACCCTCATTACGTTTCTTCCGGTTTAACCGGGAGATTTTTGCGTCGAGCCAGTGTTGCTTTCGATGGACAGACAGTTCAGCAACCGGGGGTTTCTTTAGAGTTTGATAAACAAGGAACGGAATTATTTGCTGAGCTAACAGAAGAAAATCTGGATCGAACTATTGCTATTTTCTTGGACGGGGATTTATTGTCGGCTCCGATGGTTCAAGATGTAATCAGAACCGGACAAGCTGAAATTACCGGTGATTTTACAGTAGAGGAGGCTAGAGATTTGGCTCGGGATTTAAACTTAGGTGCTTTACCGGTACCTATAGAATTAGTATCTACTCAAACTATTGGTCCGACTTTGGGAGAAAAAGTTTTAGCTCAAGGAATTATAGCCGGTTTGGTTGGTTTGGTTTTAGTGGCTTTGTTTATGTTGATATGGTATCGCTTACCTGGTTTGGTGGCAGTTATTTCTTTGGCTATTTATTTGGTTATAATGTTAGCCATTTTTAAATTGGTGCCGGTAACTTTAACGGCAGCCGGTATTGCCGGTTTTATTATGTCTTTGGGGATAGCGGTTGATGCCAATGTCTTAATTTTTGAACGTTTAAAAGAAGAATTGAATCGGGGATTGAGTTTGGCCGAGGCTATTCGAAACGGTTTTACTCGAGCTTGGACTTCTATTCGGGATTCTAATTTATCCAGTATTATTTCGGCTATTATTTTGTTTTGGTTTGGAACCAGTTTGATTCAAGGTTTTGCTTTAACTTTTGGTTTGGGAGTAATAGTGAGTATGTTTACCGCCATTATTGTAACCAGAACCATATTACTGGCTTTGGGAGTATCCGATTCAGCTAAAGTAGTTTGGTTTTTTTACAGTGGTTTGCCGGTAATCAGTAATAAAACAAATAAAGTATAATTATGTGGGTTATAAATAACAGAAGAATATTTTTTGGTCTTTCCGGTTTTCTGGCGGTTTTGGCACTGGCCTCTATTTTTGTTTTTGGTTTAAATTTGGGGATAGATTTTAAAGGCGGTTCCATTTTAGAGGTGGAATATTCTGAATTCCGACCGGAGACTGAAGTAGTTTTGGAGACTCTGGAGCCTTTAATGATTGGTAATATTTTAGTACAACCAACCGGAGAATCGGGACAGATTTTAAGAATGCCCGAGATCTCCACCGGATTACAGGCGGAAATATTATCATTGTTAACTGAAGCTACTGAACAAGAAGTACAAGAAATTAGATTTAGTTCCATTGGTCCGGCCATTGGGGCTGAGTTAGCTAATAAAGGATTAATAGCTATTGCTTTGGTGGTTGTTTTAATTATTGGCTTTTTAGCTTTTGCTTTCAGTGGCTCATCTAAACAAATGAGTTCTTGGCGTTATGGAGTAGTAGCTATTATAACTTTAATTCACGATATTCTTTTACCGGTTGGTTTGTTTGCTTTTTTGGGTTGGTTGGTTGGTTTTGAAATGGACGCTCTTTTCTTGACTGCTTTATTGGCTATTTTGGGACTGTCGGTTAACGATACCATAGTGGTCTTTGATCGAATCAGGGAGAATTCAGTCTTGTTTCCGAAAAAATCTTTCACTGATATTACCGGTGAGAGTTTAAGTCAAACTTATATTCGTTCTATTAATACTTCGGTAACTACGATTGTGGTTTTGTTGTCTTTATGGCTTTTAGGTGGCGAGACAACCAAAAATTTTGCTTTAGTTTTGGCGGTAGGAATGGCTTTGGGAACTTATTCTTCCATTTTCTTGGCAGCTCCTTTATTGGCTGAATGGTCTGAAAGGAGTAAAAATAAAAAACAAGCTTAAATTTAATATTAATGAAAAATAAATTAATCTTTTTATTATTTTTAATAATAGTCGGTGGTTTGATTTTGTGGTTTTGGTTTATGTATGCTGAATATAATTTGGAAACTGAATCGGTTTTTGTCTTATCCGGATTTTTAAAGGAGAATAAAGAAGAGCCGATTACTACCGATTTGGATTTAACAACAAAAGAGGATAATGAAGTTGAATCTGTAATAGAGATAGAAATGGAAAATTTTGAAGGATCTTTATCGGTAACCGAAATTGAAGTTGAAATTGGAGATAAAATCAGTATAACATTTGTCAATAATGAAGAAGAAAATTTAGTTTGGCGACTTGATGATTTGGATTTGGAAACAGGAATAGTGGAGCCGGGCCAGGTAGAAATAATTGAGTTTGAGTCTTCAACTATCGGAGATTATGAATATTATACAACAATAGCGGATTCTATTGATTCAAGTAAGGTGGCAACAGGACTTTTAATAATTAAAGATAAAAATGAAGTATAGAAGTAATTATTTAGTTTTGAGTTTGTTAAGATTGGCCATGGGTTTTATTTTTTTTATGGTCTTTTTTAGATAAATGGTTGGGGTTGGGTTTTAATACTTGTCGCTCGGTGGATGTTGTTTGGTTATGTTCGGATGCTTGGCTGGTTGGTGGTTCTCCGACAGCCGGTTTTTTGACTCAAGTTGATGGATATTTTTCTAACTTTTTTCGATTATTGGCCGGTCAAGTGTGGGTTGATTGGTTGTTTATGTTAGGTTTATTTTTTGTAGGTATAACTTTAATCTTGGGAGTGGGAGTAAAAATAGCCGCAGTTGTCGGATCAATAATGATGTTTTTAATTTATTTATCTTCCTGGCCTTATCTGGCCAATAATCCGATATTAGATTATCATATTATATATATTTTAGTTTTGATTGTTTTGGCAGTATTCGAATCCGGTTATTATTTGGGTTTGGGTCATTGTTGGAGAAAAATAATTAATAAACGATTATGGTTACTTTAAAAATTAATTGAATAATATTTATGAATAGATTAAAAAATAAAATTGCTATTGTTACCGGAGCAGCCAATGGTTTAGGAAGGGCGATAGCCGATAGATTACAAAGTGAAGGAGCTAAGGTAGTTTATTCGGATATTGTGGAGCCGGATCAGGCTTTACCTGAGGGGTGTTTGTTTAAAAATTGTGATGTCAGCGACAGGCAAGCAGTAGATAATTTAGTGGCTGAGACGGTTAAAGATTTAGGTGGTTTGGATATTATGATTAACAACGCCGGTATTGGAGTAACCGGAGGTTTATTGGAGACATCTGTTGATGATTGGCAAAAAGTGATTAATGTTAATTTGGCCGGAGTTTTTTATGGTATGCAAGCGGTTGCTTTGTTTATGAAAGATAAGGGAATTAAGGGGTCAATTATTAATATTAGTTCTATTTTAGGCGGAGTTGGTTTTCAGGGAGCTTTAGCCTACAGTGCTTCCAAGGGCGGAGTGGTTCAATTAACCAGATCGGGAGCTTTGGATTTAGCGCCTTTAGGTATTAGAGTTAATGCTATCGCTCCCGGTTTTATAGATACTAATATGACCAAACAAGTTAAAGAAAATCCTGAATTTATGCAAATGGTAGAAGCTAATACTCCCCAAGGCCGAATGGGTAAACCGGAAGACATAGCCGCAGTGGCCGCTTATTTGGCTTCAGCTGAAGCTGAATTTACCACCGGGGAGATAATTTATGTTGATGGTGGTTGGATGGCTCGTTAATTTTATTTGTCTTTTAGAAGTTGATCTATTTTGGAAGCTAAAATAAAATCTTGGTCGGTTAAACCACCGGCTTTGTGAGAGGTTAAATTAATGGATAAATTATTCCAATTATGGATATGGAGATCGGGGTGATGGTCCATTTCCTCGGCTAGCTTGCCTATTTGATTGACCACATCAAGAGCTGTTTGAAAATCTTTAACCTTGGTTTCTAAATTTAGGATTTGGTTATCATTAATTAATTTCCAAGTCGGATTTAGTTTCGACTTGTAAACTTTTAATTGATCTTCTTTTAATAAAGGATGTTTTTTTTCAGACATAAATTATTATATTTCTTGATTAGATATTTCCGAATAAATATCAGTTAAAGTTAGGAATAATCCGGCAATTATTGGACCTAAAATAAAACCAATCGGACCAAATAAAGCAATCCCTCCCAAAGCGGAAATTAGAACAAGAAAGGCGTGAATATTGGTTCCTTTTTCTATTAAAATTGGTCTGAGAAAGTTATCCATTAATCCAACTACCAAGACAGCCCAAATAATTAAACCGATTCCGGCTCCAATAGAACCTGTTAGTAAAAGATAAGCTGCAGCCGGCAAAAGAATTAAAGAGGCTCCAATTCCGGGAATGAGGGAGAGAATTATTGATAAAGCTCCCCATAAAACCGGTTGTGGTAAACCAAACAAAAGAAAGCCAATTCCGGAGGTAACACCTTGAAGAATGGCTATAAAAATGGAACCGTTCATAATTGATTTAACAGTATTAATAAACTCATTTTTTATTAATTTATTTTGATTATCATTCAATGGGCTTATTTTAAATAACCATTTTTTTAATTTATCGGCATCACGTATTAAGTAGAAAAAGGCGAATAGGAAAATTGAAAGATTAAGAAAGGTTTTAGTTAGGCTGGAGATTAAGGTATTAGCATTGTTGTATATCCAACTAATGACTTCTTCTTGGATTTGTTCGAGATTAATATTCTCAGGCCAAAATAATTGAATAAAAGAATATTGTTCTAAATATTCTTTGTATTCATCTAAAATTGTTTGCCAATCGGTAGTATTGTCGGCTGTAAAATAATCCCAATAAATTTGGCGTGATTCATTAAAAACTTCTAGGCCAACTGCAATTGTAGGTAGAATTACTATTAAAACAACTAAAAGTAAAGTTAAACCGGCGGCCGGACTGGGCCAGATATATTTACTTAAAGATAAATATATTGGTCTGAAAATTATAGCTAATGTTATAGTCAATAATAAAATTAAAACAAAAGGTTTAATAATAAAGAAAAGCAAGACCCCAATCAGAGTTAGGATGATTAAAAAAATACCAAATTTCCAGCTTTTACTATTCATATATTTTATTATAAAGGTTTTTTGTTTATTTTCAAACATTTTGGCTTATGGTATAATCCAACCAAGATATGACAGTTGAACAATTAGTTGATGAATTAAAAGAGGATGGGGTAATTACTGCTCCGGAAGTTTATCAGGCTTTTTTAAATGTAGACAGAGCTGATTTTGTTTTGCCGGAATTTAAATTACAAAGTTATATCAATGCCCCTTTACCAATTGGTTACGGTCAAACAATTTCTCAACCACAGACAGTGGCTTTTATGTTGGAGTTATTGGCTGTGAAACCAGGTCAGAAAGTTTTAGATATTGGAGCCGGTTCGGGTTGGCAGACGGCTTTGCTTTCTTACTTGGTTAGCCACGATGAAACGGGGAAAGAATTACCGGCTAATGTTACCGGCCGGGTTATTGGTTTGGAGATATTGCCGGAATTAACTCGCTTGGCTCTTAAAAATATTGGTCAATATAGTTTTGTTTCCAAAAAAATAACCGAAGTTCATTGCCGTAATGCCATTAGTGGTTACCCTAAAGAAGCTCCTTTTGATAGAATTATTGCTGCCGCTGCCAGTCGGCAGATACCGGCTGCTTGGTTTGAACAATTAAAACCAGGCGGGCGTTTAGTAGCTCCGATAGAAAACAAAATTATCCTATATCTCAAAGATGAAACCGGTAATTTAAGTGAAAAAGTTTTTAACGGTTTTTCTTTTGTGCCTTTTGTTGGTGAGTAATATATATACTTTTTTAGATTGGTTCTTTTTTTGGTATAATACTTTATATGATTATAGAATTATTGGCTATTAGCGTGATTATTTTTTTGATGATCATCGCTTCTTTATGGGGTTATTTGCGTTCAGATATTGCTTCTTTGGCAGCTTTATCTGCTATTATGATTTTTGGTTTAATTTCTCCGGAAGAAGTTTTTAGTGGTTTTTCTCATCCGGCAGTTATAGTAGTGGCTTCAATGTTTGTTATTAGTCAGGCCTTGATTCAATCAGGAGTAATAGATGTTGTGATTCGTCGCTTAACTTACATAGAAAGGCACCCCTTGATAAAATTATTGGTTCTCTCTTCATTAGTGGCCGGAATCTCGGCTTTTATTAATGGGGTGGGGGCTTTGGCTTTAGCTTTACCAATTGCGGTTCATTTAGCCAAGCAAGACAAAATTTCACCTTCAATTTATTTTTTACCTTTGGCTTTTGCTTCTCATTTGGGGGGCTTTCTAACTTTAGTTGGGACTCCCAGGAATATTATTGTTTCCAGCTTTAGGGAATCGGCTGGTTTGGAACCATTTGCTATGTTTGATTTTGCTTATGTTGGTATTTTTATTGCTGTGGCTAGTTTGATTTTTTTATCTTTTATCGGTTGGTTATTATTGCCCAAAAGAAGAGGTTTGTCTGATTTAGGAGTAGAAGTTGAAGATTATGTAGCCGAAGTTAAAATACCTAAAGATCAAAAATATTTGGTCGAATATATAAATAATTTAAGAGCCAGTATTAGCCAGCCTTTTAAAGTGGTGGCAATTATTCGGGGAGTGGAAAGAATTTTAAAACCATCCGGTTTGGAAGAAGTGCAACCGGAAGATAATTTGTTAATCCAAGCGGATTCGGATACTTTAACCAATTTAGTTGAAGTTAATAAATTATCTATTGTCGGCCAGAAAGCGGCTGAAGGGAAAATTAGTCAAGATGATGAAACTATAGATATAGAGGCTGTAGTCCAACCTCGTTCTTTCCCGGTAGGTTTATCTTGGCAAGATATTAATTTAAATTTGCGTTTCGGAATAAATTTTTTGGCTTTATCTAGAACCGGAGAAACAATTGATAAACATTTAGTTGATGTTCATTTTCGGCCGGGAGATGTCTTATTATTATCCGGTCGCCGAGACAGTTTAGTAGATACCATTAATTGGTTGAAATTATTACCTTTGGCGGAGAGAGAAGTTAGTTTTGGTCGTTCTCCTAAAGTGTGGTTGTCCTCGGTTTTATTTATAGTGGCTATTGTTTTGGCCGCTTTAAATATTTTGCCGATAGAAGTAATCTTTTTAACTACAGCGGTTTTAATGGTGGTAATCGGATTAATCTCTTGGCGTCAATCTTACGAATCTATTGATTGGCCGGTAATTATTCTATTAGGTTCAATGATAGCTCTTGGTTCAGCTTTTGAAGATACCGGTGGAGCGGAAATGGTGGCCGGGGGTGTGGAATATTTGATCCAATATATTTCACCGGTGGCCATTTTAGTAACTGTTTTTATTATCACTATGTTATTATCTGATTTTATTAACACGACTGCAGCTGCGGTTTTAATGTCTCCGGTGGCTGTTTTAGTGGCTAGTAGTTTGGGGGCTTCAATCGATCCTTTTTTAATGGCGGTGGCTATAGGAGCTTCTTGTGCCTTTTTGACTCCGATGGGGCATGAATCCAATATGTTAGTTATGGGTCCGGGTGGGTATCGTTTCAGTGATTATTTAAAAGTTGGTTTACCTTTAGAAATTCTAATAACTGTTTTATCTATACCTTTATTGCTTTATTTTTGGCCTTTATTTTAATTTTAAATTATGACAAACAAATTAAATATTCCAATAATAATAGGTACCGGCCGAGATGGTAATTATACTTCTTTGGCGGCGACAGCTGTTTTAGATCATAGCCGGACTTTTGGTTTTGATAGTTTCCCGGTTGAAGTGACAAATTATGTAGAAGGAGTGACCGGTCAATCTGCCAAAAAAGATGACTGGAACAAGTTGTTGGCCACAGCAGATGGTTTACTTATTGTCACGCCGGAATATAATCATGGTTATCCGGGAGAATTAAAACTAGCTCTGGATTTAACTCAGATTACAAATAGTTTACATAAACCGGTTGGTTTAATCGGAGTTTCTTCCGGTGGTATTGGTGGTAGTCGAGTGGTAGAGAATTTAAAGCCGGTTTGTTTAGAGCTTGGTTTATTGCCTTTGCGGTCAGCCGTTTATTTTTCGGAAGTAAATAAAATTTGGCCGGAGCGACAGTTAGAAGCTATTCCGGAAAAAACCAATAGTAGTTTGTTGGCTATGTTAACTGAAATGGAGACTTTATTAAAAAAACTAAGTTAATCTAATAATTTTTCAATTAAAGTTTTTACTCTTTGGCCGTCAGCTTGTCCGTTTGTTTCTTTTATTACCGCTCCAATCAGGCGACCGGCATCGGCTTTGGTTTTAAGACCTAGTTCTTCTTTTTTGGATTTGATTATAGCTTCTATTTTTTCGTCAGGTATTGGTTCCGGTAAATAGGTTTCTAAAATAGCCATTTCTGCTTGTTCAGCTTCAGCTAATTCCGGTCGATTTCCATCTTGATATTGTTTAATGGAGTCTTTTCTTTGTTTAACTTGTTTTTTTATTACCGTTAGTACTTCATTATCGTTTAATATTTCATTGGGTTTGCGACCAGTGGCCACCAAATGATTAGTACAAGAGGATAACAACCCTCTTAAGACAGATAATTTTCTACCGTCTTTACTTTTTAAGGCTTCTTTTACTCCATTGGTTATTTCTTGATGTAAGCTCATATATTATATTGATTAGACTTATATGTTTGTTGATTATAGCAAAAAATGGCCGTTAAGGGCAGACTTTGAATATGTTATACTTGAGCTTATATGATAAATAAATCTTTCAAAATTGATAAATTTAAAGAAGAGTATAAACGCTTAAACCCCGAACAAAAAGAAGCAGTAGATACTATAGAAGGTCCGGTAATGGTGGTGGCCGGTCCGGGTACCGGTAAAACCCAGATTTTAACTTTACGGATAGCCAATATTCTTAAACAGACAGATGCTTCCCCTGAGGATATTTTAGCTTTAACTTTTACTGAAGCCGGAGTTTTAAGTATGAGAGCCAGGTTAACTGAAATTATTGGATCGGCTGCTTATAGGGTAACCATTGCTACTTTTCACGGTTTTGCCGAAAGTATAATTAAAACCTATCCGGAAGAATTTCCCAGAATAGTCGGTTCTCGCCATCTAGCTGAAACTGAACGTTTGGCTGTGGTTGAAGAAATTATTAAGAAGTTGGATTTAAATAAATTAAAAACCGTTAATGATCCTTTGTTTTACATTAAAGATATAATTAGGGCTATTAGTAATTTAAAAAGAGAAGGAATTAGTCCTTCAGATTATGAGAAAGTGATTATAAAAGCACAAAGCCGTTTTGATAATTTGCCGGATTTATATCATAAAAAAGGAGCTTATCAAGGTCAATTAAAAGGTAAATATAAAATTCAAAAGAAAAAAATAGAAAAAAATCAGGAACTGTTATTGGTTTATAAAGAATATCAAACAGAATTAACAACCAGAAAATTATATGATTTTGAAGATATGATTATGGAATTGCAATCGGCTTTAATGAGCAATCAAGATCTGTTATTAATTTTACAAGAGCAATATCAGTATATTTTGGCCGATGAACATCAAGATGCTAACAAGGCTCAAAATAGGATTTTAGAACTCCTGGCTTCTTACTTTGCACCTCAACCTAATTTATTTGTAGTGGGAGATGACAAGCAAGCCATTTTTCGTTTTCAAGGAGCCAGTTTGGAAAATTTTTATTATTTTCAAAAATTATATCCTGAAGCTAAGTTAATTTCTTTGGTAAAAAATTATCGTTCAACACAAAAAATATTGGATTCAGCTGAAGGTTTAATTAGTTCCAATCAACCATTACAAGCAGTTACTAAAACGGGTAGTCAATCTCTAATTGTTTACGGTTGGTCTGAGCCGGCGGTGGAGCGTTATTTTTTGATTGAAGAAATTAAAAATCTACTCAAACAAAAAGTACCACCGACAGAGATAGCTGTTTTGTATCGGGAGAATAGCGAAGCTGGACCGGTGGCCGAAGATTTGTTTAAGGCCGGAATTCCTGTTCAGATTGAGTCGGACAGAAATTATTTGGATGAGTTAATTATTAAAAAAATATTAATAATATTTAAAGTGGTTAAAGATTTTGGCGACGATCGTAGTTTATTGGATTTTTTACATCTGGATATGTTTGAACTTGACCCTTGGTCTATTTTTAAAATCCGGCAAGAGGCTTTAAAAACTAAAAAGAGTTTAGCCGAACTTTTAGACACTGAAAATAAATTACCCCTTGATAAAAAAGAAGCAATTTATTTACAACAAGCTTGGCAGTTGTTAAAAAATTGGACTAAGCGACGATATAATATTGGTTTATTATCTTTAGCCGAAGAAATAATTAAAGAATCGGGTTTAATCAATAATATTTTAACAGGGGAGGCGGTAGAAGAGAATTTAAATAACTTGGATGATTTATTTAACGAAATAAAGACTTTATTAACAATTAAACCCAATGCCGATTTGGAAGATTTTTTTGTTCATTTAGATATTATTCAAAATAATAAATTAAATACCGGCCGAAAAAACCAGCCGGCTCGTTTGGGTAAAGTCAGGTTAATGACCGCTCATCGAGCCAAAGGTCAAGAATTTAGATATGTTTATTTAATTGGGGCAGTTAATGGTCGTTGGGGTAACAGTCGGCGAGCGGATAAACTGCCTTTATTGCCGGAGGTGTTTGAATTATTAGAACATGAAGAATCTTTGGCGACAGATAAGTTGGCTGACGAAAGAAGATTATTTTATGTAGCTTTAACCAGAGCCAAAGAGCAGGTAACAGTTACTTACAGCTTAAACAATGAAGAGGGGAAAGAACAATTACCCTGTGCTTTTATAGAAGAAATTAAAGATGAATTAAAACAACTTGGTTCAACCAAAGCCATAGAAGAAGCTTGGCGAAAACATCGAGGACAACAGTGGTTAGTTAAAAAAGAGAAGCCAAAACGTTTATTAAAAGATCCGCTTTTAGTGGGTGAGCTTTTCAGAAATCGAAAATTATCGGTTACCGCTTTAAATAATTATTTAAATTGTCCTTGGAGATATTTTTATCGTAGTCTATTGCGTTGGCCGGAGGCTCCGACTCCTCATTTGCTTTACGGTTCTACGGTTCATAAGGCTTTGGAATATTTATTTAAGTCTTATGAGCGAGGTTTGGATCCGACTAAGAAAGAGTTTTTGAATTATTTTTCCGAACAATTAGAAAAATCTTTATTAACCACTGAAGAAAAGAAACGTTACGACCAAAAAGGCCGAGATTCTTTATTCGGCTGGTTTGATACTTATCATAATAATTGGCACCGTCAAACTATGACTGAGGTGTCAATTAAAGGAGTGGAATTGGAGCCCGGTATAATTTTAACCGGTAAAATAGATAAACTGGAATTATTGGGTGACAATAAAGTAGTAGTGGTTGATTACAAAACAGGTTCTCCTAAAACTCGCAATCAAATTTTGGGCTTAACTAAAAATTCTACCGGTGACCTGTGGCGTCAGTTGGTTTTTTATAAGTTATTATTTGAAAACTACAAAGAAGGAGAGTGGATAATGGAAGCGGCGGAATTAGATTTTGTGGAACCGGGCCAAAATGATAAATACCGAAAAGAGCGTTTTGAAATTGAAACGGAGGAAGTGGAAAAAATGAAAGAGTTGATTAAAAATGTAGTTCAAGAAATTTTAACTTTGGATTTTTGGGATAAGAGCTGTCAGGATAAAAAATGTGAATATTGTCAATTGAGAAAGATGTTGAATTAAATTATTATTTTGTATCTACTAAAGCCCAACAATAACGTAAACCCCAAATCATAACTAGACCTAAGAAGAAAAATAAATACCGATAGTCATTGAAGTGAAGAAAGATAGTGGCTACTAAAGGTCCAATTAAATAAGCCAAAGATCGAATATTTCTGGAAATGCTTAAAATATTGGAATCTTTACCGTCTATTTGTTTAAATAAGTAAGATTCTTTCATAGTTTCAATTGCACTAATTCCCAATCTGGTGGTAAAAAGTAACAGACCCCAAAACCATAAAAGAGAATTATCAATAAAAGAGATAATCATAGTGGCAATACCGGCTATAATTAAACCGGCTGACATTATTTCTTTTTCACCCAACCAATTGTCAGCGATTCGACCAAAAGGAACAGCAAATAGAACAAAAGGTAAAAGCATAAAGGCGGAAATCATACCGATTTCTGACCAATTAAGGCCTATATATTTATTCAAATAAATTGGCATATAGACAACCATTAAAGAATAAAAAAAGCTAATTAGAAAATCTATAGCCAGAATGTGTTTTAAATTGGGATTGTCATTAGAGCCGGGGTAGGCGATTTTTTTAATGGTAGACCACCAACGAATTGGTTCTTTAATTTCTTGTTCGGGTATCTCCGGCAAATAATTACCGGCTAAATAAAGGAAGGGTAACAAAACTAAGCCGGAGAAAAGAAAAACCTTCCAATATTCACTACCGTCTCCTAAAATAAAACCGGTAGTTAAGAGTGATAACATAATAGCTAAATTAAGTACACTCAAAAATAATCCTCTAATACCTCCGGTTTCGGAATCATCAGATATTTTTTCCAGATAAAGATCAATTGAATACTGAACAGCTAAGCCGGTTACATAATAAAGTAAGAAGAAACTGATAATAATGACCGGAGTGGTAACATAAGCCAACATTAAAATATTTATCAAAAGTGAAAATGCCAGAGTTAGAGTAATTTGAACATTACCGATGGTTTTCATCAGGGTTGGGATAATCAAGAGAGTCATGATAGCTAAAGCTGAACCGATTGAAAAAACCAAACCGACATAACGTTCACCAACTGCCTCTGCTATAAAAGACGAGCTGATATAAGAGATAAAAGATAAGTGAACCGACAGTAAAAAAATGGAAGCGTAGGTATAGCGACGGAGGCGGCGATGATATATCAGTGTTTGTACTAGATTAAGGTTTAGCATAATTTCTAGGTGATAGAGAGGATTATTTTCTTGATAATCCTATTTTTTATTTCTTTTTTAGTATATGATCGTTGGTGCACAATATTCCCTGAGTATTTTTTAGACTTCTATCAATACCGGTAATATTATAGGTCTTTTGTGGGTTTTTTGAAAGAGAAAACGTCCTATTTCTTCTCTGGTGGCATTTTTAACATAATCTAAATTAATAGGATGCATTTTTTCGGTGGCTTGTTCTATGGTTTTTTTAGTCATTTGACGCACTTCTTGAAGTAATTCTTGTGATTCTTTTAAATAAACAAAACCGCGTGAAATTATATCCGGAGATTTTCGAACTTTACCGGTTTTAATATCTATAATGGCGATTATCACGAACATACCGTCTTGAGATAACATTTGTCGATCACGAATAACTACTTCTTGCACATTATTAGAACCGATACCGTCAACCATAACTAAGCGATTGGATACCGGTTCTTTATGTTGGATCATTTTTTGACCTTTATTAATTATTTCAATTGCCATACCGTTATCCGGAACAATGATTTGATTTGGCTTCATACCCAATTCAGTGGCCATTTCAGCATGAAGTTTGAGCATATAATGATTACCATGAACCGGAATAAAAAACTTAGGCTTAATCATTTGATGTAACCATTCTAATTCGGCTCGATTGGAGTGACCGGAAGAATGAACATCGGCAGCTCCTACATGAACTATTTTAGCTCCTTGGCGAGAGAGATTATCTTTCAGTCTTTGAACCCCTCTTTCATTGCCGGGAATAATTGAGGAAGATAATAAAACAGTATCTCTCGGCTTTATTTTGACATATTTATGACTTTTATTGGATATTCTCATTAAAGCGGCAAAGGAATCACCTTGAGCACCGGTAGCCAGGATTACCAATTTATCATCGGGGTAATCCTCCATAGATTCAACACTGATAATAGTATCTTTTTTAACTTCCAAGAGATTTAATTCTTTGGCTATTTCTACATTAGTTTTCATAGAGCGTCCTTCTACTACCACTTTCTTATCTAACTTTTCGGCCGATTTAATAATGGCAATAATTCGGTCAAATAAAGAAGCAAAAGTGGAAACAATTATTCGTCCCGGAGCATCCGCTATTATTTTTTCTAAATTTTTATGAACTTCTTTTTCCGGAAAAGAGAATCCCGGTTTTTCAACATTGGTAGAATCAGCGATTAATAATAGATTTTTTTCCGCCCCTAATTTTTTATAAGTATTAAGTTCAATTTTGGAAGGTTGGCCGTCTTTATTTTCTATTTTAACATCCCCGGTATTAATAATGTTACCATATGGAGTTTCAATGATTATACCCAAGGTGTCCGGAATAGTATGAGTGGTATCAAAAAAACGAATGGGGATTTTGCCCAGCTTTAATTTATCTTTTTGGTCAACCACTCGGATATTTAATTTAGGTAGATGAGGAAATTCTTCTTGCCTTTTTTTAATCATAACAGCGGTTAATAGGCTGGTATAAATTGTCGGGTTACCGATTTTGGGCATAATATAAGGGATACCACCGGTGTGATCCAAGTGCCCGTGAGTAACAATCACCCCCCTGATCTTCTTTTTATTATTTTCCAAGTAAGTGGTATCCGGAATGATAAAATCTATTCCCGGCGATTCTTCATCCGGGAATTGCAGACCGGCATCTATGATAACAATATCATTGTTATACTCAATAGCCGTCATATTTTTTCCGATTTCTTCAACTCCGCCCAAGGGGATAATTCTAATATCCCCCTCTTTTAGTTCAGGTAAGGACTTATTGGTTCTTTTGGGTTGAAGTTTGCCATTTGTTGAAACAGAAGAATGATTATTATTTTTGGTTTTTGACCGGTGTTTGTTTCTGGTGTTAGTGTTTGATTTTATTTTTTTATTTTTTCCTATTTTTGTATCTTCTTGACTGTCTATTTTCATATTATTTAATTTTATAATTTATTATTAATTTGTTACTTCCGGAGTATTGGTTAAGAATCTCCAGATTTTTTCAGTTTTAATGTACCAACGATAAATATCGTTAAAACGATCAGCCGGCCGACCGGCATGATTAATATTCACTCCTTTAATTTTATTGGGCAAAATATAGGTGAATTGTGGTGAATAAAGGAAAATAGCCGGCCGGTCTTTTTTTATCAATTCGGTTAACTCTTGATATAGATTTGTCTTTATATCCTTATCTGTGGTTTGTCGAATTTCTTCCAATAGCTTATCGGCTGAGACATTGGCATACATAGAGATATTTAATCCCGGATCTTGTCTTTGGGATGAATGCCAAAAAACAAAAGGATCCGGTTCTTGGCCGATTACTAAGCCGTAAAGTAAAGCATCATATTTTCTGGCTCTAATTACATTTTGATTAAGTTCGTCTTCTTCAAAAAATTCAATTTCAACTTGAGCCCCAATGGCTTCCCATTGTTTTTGTAACAGTTGAGCCGTTTGTTTTAATTCCGGAGTATTAACTGTGGTTAAGGTGAAGTTTAAAGTGGTGGCACCGTCATCTAAAGTGGCGATGGTTTTCCCATCGTCATTTGTTTTCAATTCCCATCCTTTATCAGTCAAAATACTTTTAGCTTTTTTGATTCGTTCGGTTCGATTGATTTCTGTTTCTTTAATGTCTTCATTGGGAAAGACATCTAAAAGACCATCAGATGAAAGATATGAAAACTTTTCCAGAGGTCCGGTTATTGGTTTGGCAAAACCCAACAAAACTTGATTGATTATTGTTTGGCGATCAACTACTTCATCTAAAGCTTGCCTAACTTCTGATCGAGCTAAAATTTGAGCTTGGTTTTGGTTAAAAAAGACACCAAAAATTCTGGGCAAGAGTGAATCTAAAACTTGTTTATTGTCATCTATTAGTTGTTCGGTAATAGATGGAGATAAAGCTCCGGCACTGTCTATTTTACCGGCAGATAATTCATCTGCTAAATTCGTTTCATCGAGAAAAAATTTCAGTTTTAATTTTTTAAGACCGGGCTGGCCTAAGGCAAAATTTTTAAAAGCGGTTAATTCATAAAGATAAGGCCTGTCATTTTCATCACGATAAAGGCGATTAAATTTATAAGGCCCGGAGCCGATTGGTCGGAAATTATATTCACTGAAAGCAAATAATTCCGGATCTGTGTTTTGCCAAACATGTTGTGGCAAAATACCTAAAGTAAAGTTTTCTATAAACGGACTGTAGGCTTGAGGTAATTTAAAAACAATTGTTCTGTTATCCGGGGCGGTTACTTCCACTCCTTCCCATTGAATCCGACGCGGGCTTTGAACGGCTCTGTTTTTTATGGTTTCTATAGTAAAAACAATATCGGAAGAAGTTAAAGGAGTATTGTCGTGCCAAGTTAGATCAGGTTTTAATTTAAAAGTGTAGGTCAAACCGTCGTCGTCGATATTATAATATAAGGCCAAATCCGGAATTAATTCACCTTTTTGATTTAAACGCAAAAGGCCGGAATAAATAAGATTGGTTAAAGTCCGATCCGTTTCATTTATAGCTAAAACCGGATTAATAAAACGGGGAGTACCCAGTAATCCTTCAGTTAAAGCACCTTCCGGTTTAATCACAATAGCTGTTTGTTTTTCAATTAAGGTTATAAAACCACCGATTAAAAACAAGGTACCCAAAGCAAATAAACCCACCCAAGCAATTTTATGACTAATGATTAAGCTGTGATAACTTTTTTTTAAATCGGTAGTCGTCGGAATATAACCACCTTTTTTAATCAAGGTTTTAACCTGTTCAATTAATTTAGAAAACATTTTATCCACGAATGATTTGTATAGAATTTATTATCGTTAGCGATAATTAATATTTGGAGAAATATTTTAAAAGAAAATTTGCAATAAAGAAATTAAACCGAAAAGTAAAGCTATTACGATGGTTAAATTAAAGATGGTTTTTTCTGCACCACGTTTTTTATTAACTATAGCCCCGCTATCTCCGCCACCAAAAGCTCCTCCTAAACCGGCATCGCTTCTTTGTAACAGTATTAAAACCACCATTAAAATGGCTACGACAACTTGTATTATGGTTAATATTTCCATGAATTGTTTAAATAGTTGGCAATTTTCTGTAAATAACAACCGCTTAATCCTTGTTTTCAATTTTAAATCATTTCCGGGGTGGAGTTAAGCAATTGTCGGCATTCTATCTTATTTGGTGTTTTTTTGCAACCTTAGACGGGTTGACTTTGGCTTTTTTTGAATTATAATAGGTAAATCCGATAGAGGAATTTGTGGTTGATTTTTGGATTTTGAATGTATATTTTATTAGTTTATTGATTTTATTATTAGTTTTAATAGACGAAGATATATCTTCGGTCTTTGTATAATGCCTATGAAAAATAAAAAAGTAAATGTAACACCTTTGGGTGATAAAGTTTTAATAGAAGCCGATAAAAAACAAGATAAAACCGAATCCGGTATTATTATTCCGGAAACGGCCGATAAAGAAAGTCCGGAGCAAGGAAAGGTAATAGCGGTGGGAGCCGGTCGAGTAACAGATGATGGTCAAGTAATTGCTCCAAGAGTCAAAGTCGGTCAGAAAGTTATTTTTTCCAAATATGGACCGGATGAAATAAAAATAGATGAGCAAGAATATTTGATAGTTAGTGAATCAAATATTTTAGCGGTAATTGAATAGTTTAACCGGTCGGATTATTTTATTAACAGTTAAATCAATAAAATTTTATGTCTAAACAAATAGTTTTTAGTGATCAAGCTCGTCAATCCTTAAAAAGAGGGATTGATAAAGTGGCCGATGCGGTTCGAGTGACTATCGGACCCAAGGGTCGCAATGTGGTTTTTGATAAAGGTTACGGAGCCCCAACCATTACCAATGACGGAGTTTCCATTGCTAAGGAAATTAGTTTGCCGGATAAAATGGAAAATCTGGGAGCAGAAATTATTAAAGATGTAGCCGGTAAGACCAATGATAATGCCGGTGATGGTACCACCACAGCCATGATTTTAACTCAAGCTTTAGTGGAAGAAGGTTTTAAGAAAACCACTATGGGGGTTAATGCCATGGGAGTTAAACAAGGAATAGAAAAAGCGGCTGAAGAAGCGGTGGTGGCTTTAAAATCTTTAGCTAAACCGATTAAAAGCCAGGAGGAGATTAGGCAAGTGGCCACTATTGCCGCCGAATCTGAAGAATTTGGGGGTATTATTGCCGATGCTATTAATAAAGTCGGTAAAGATGGAGTGGTTACTGTAGAAGAATCTCAATCTTTTTCGGTGGAATCAGAAATGGTGGAAGGGATGCAGTTTGATAAAGGTTATATCTCTCCTTATATGATTACTGATTCAGAAAGAATGGAAGCGGTTTTCACTGATCCTTACATTTTGATTACAGATAAAAAAATATCTTCAGTTAAAGAAATAGTGCCTTTGTTGGAAAAGCTGGCTCAAACCGGTAAAAAAGAATTGGTGATTATTGCCGAAGATGTAGAAGGGGAGGCCTTGGCTACCTTGGTGGTTAATAAAATCAGAGGTGTCTTTAATACTTTAGCTATTAAAGCTCCCGGTTTTGGTGATCGTCGTAAAGAGTTGTTGCAAGATATTGCTGTTTTAACCGGAGGTAAGGTGGTTTCTGAAGATTTGGGTATGAAATTGGAAGCAGCCGACTTAACGGTTCTAGGAAGATCTCGTCGGATAGAATCCACTAAGGAGGCAACTACAATAGTTGGCGGTAAAGGCAAAAAAGCGGATTTAGAAGCTCGAGTTGGTCAAATTCGCGGTCAATTAGAGCAAGCCGATAGTCAATATGATAAAGAAAAATTAAGTGAAAGATTAGGTAAGTTATCCGGCGGAGTAGCGGTTATTAAGGTGGGAGCAGCTACTGAGGCGGATATGAAATACAAGAAATTAAAAATAGAAGATGCGGTGGAAGCTACCAAAGCGGCAGTGGAAGAAGGAGTGGTTCCCGGAGGCGGTAGTGCTTTGGTTAAGGCCGGTCAAGTTTTGTCTAAAAAGGCCATCAAGTCTCCATCTGCAGATATTGCTCAAGAGTTTGAGGTCGGAGTCCAAGTATTATTAAAAGCCTTGGAGTCTCCTTTACGACAAATAGTCCGCAATACCGGTAAAGATAATGCTTCTGTTATAGTTGATCAAGTTAAAAATGGCAGTGCTAATGAGGGTTATGACGCCAATGCCGATAAAATAGTTAAAGATATGTTTGCGGTGGGTATTATTGATCCGGTTAAAGTTACCCGAACCGGTTTGGAAAGAGCTGCTTCAGCCGCCGCTGTCTTGTTAACTGCCGAAGCTGCCATTACCGATATTCCTAAAAAGGATGATGGTAAAGATGAAGCACCTGAAGGAGGGATGCCCGGTATGGGGGGGATGATGGGTTATTAAAATATTTGTTTAAATAGACAATCAAAAAACACACCCCAATGGAGTGTGTTTTTTTGTGGACAGGGGAGTTTTTTGTGGTAAAATCAAAGGCAGATGATTATTCATCTTATTAAATTAATTGATTAAATTTATGAATATTTTATATATTATTTTAGCGGTAGTGGTTCTTTTGTTGATTTGGGCTATTTTTGCTTATAATCGTTTTATTCTTTTGGTTAACAGAACCAAAGAAGCCTGGGCGGATATTGATGTTCAACTCAAGCGCCGTTACGATCTAATTCCCAACTTGGTTAATACGGTTAAAGGTTATGCTTCTCATGAAGCCGGAACTTTGGAAAAAGTAACCGAAGCCAGAACCAAAGCTATGCAAGCCGGAACGGTGGATGAACATGCCGAGGCTGAAAATATGCTATCCGGAGCTTTAAAGTCTTTGTTTGCAGTTTCTGAAAGTTATCCGGATTTGAAAGCTAATGAAAACTTTTTGGAACTACAAAGAGAATTAAGTGATACTGAGAATAAAATCCAAGCCGCTCGACGATTCTATAACGGTAATGTCCGAGATTTAAACACTAGAATAGAAACTTTTCCCTATAATCTAATTGCCGGAGCTTTTAAATTCCAAAAACAAACTTTCTTTGAATTGGAAGAATCAGCTGCCAGAGAGCCGGTAGAGGTTAAATTCTAAATTAAACTATGGCCACTTTGTATAATCATCAGGATAGTAATATCCGTCGAACTTGGATATTAATGACCGCCTTTTTGCTAACTGTAATCGGTTTGGGATGGTTGTTTGCTCAACTGTTCGGTAATCCAACAATTTTATACATTGCCATAATTTTCAGTTTAGTAATGAATTTTGTCAGTTATTGGAAAGCTGATAAAATTGCCTTAAAAGTAACCGGAGCCGAGCCGGCCAGTCCCGATAGATATCCGGAATTACATAGATTAGTAGAGAATTTGGCCATTACTGCCGGTTTACCTAAACCTAGGATTTATATTATTAATGATTCGGCTCCCAATGCTTTTGCTACCGGTCGTAATGCCGATAATGCCGCTGTCGCTTTTACCACCGGATTATTAGATAGGTTGGATAAAACCGAACTGGAAGGAGTGGTGGCTCATGAATTATCTCATATTGGTAATCGAGATATTTTACTTCAAACCATAGTGGTGGTTTTGGTGGGTTTTGTCGCTCTTTTATCCGATTTCTTCTTAAGAGCCACTATTTGGGGTGGCTTGGGTGGTGGCAATCGAGACGGTCGGGCACAAATGCTAATGATCATCGGAGGAATTGCTTTGGCTATTTTGGCTCCCATTATTGCCATGGTGATTCAATTGGCTATCTCTCGTAAACGGGAATTTTTGGCAGATGCTTCCGGTGCTTTACTAACTCGTTATCCGGAAGGTTTGGCTCGAGCTTTGGAAAAAATCTCCGCTTACCCGGGGGAAATAAAAAAATCCTCCAATGCTACGGCTCATTTATTTATTGCCAGCCCTTTCGGCTCAAAAAGTCGTTTCGGTTTGCATAAATTGTTTATGACTCATCCGCCGGTGGAGGAAAGAATAAAAGCTCTAAGACAAAGTGATAAATAAATTTAACTTGGATTTTAAAAGAATTTAAGTTATAACTGTAAGTGTTTACCTAAGGAGAGGTGACAGAGTGGTCGATCGTGCTCGCTTGGAAAGCGAGTGTCCGGGCAACCGGACCGCGGGTTCGAATCCCGCCCTCTCCGCCAAGTTTCAATTTCAGCATTTTGGGGGGATGTTGCCTCGGCGCTACGCGCCTCGGCAGGCGCGCTTCGCGCGCCAAAGTCCCATTTTGCGAGGATTTGCCATGCTCCGCGTGGCGAAAAGGAAACGGCTTGGTTTTGGATTTGAAAGTTCGAACCAATCTTTTTTAGAAAATCCCGAATCCCTTCGGGATTTTCTTTGGAAGCGATAATTTTGGCTTGTTTGCTGTCTTTTATGAATTGGGCGGCGAGTTCGAACCGATTATTGCTTTTTTGCTCAAAAGCGTTCAATTTGTCTTTCAAAACTTGTTTTTGGTTGATGAGCTTGTTTTTTGCCTCTTGGTATTCGCGGACATTTAGCGCGCTTTCAAGATAGGCAGTCATCAGCTTGTCCAGTTTCTCATCAAGTTTTGAAAGTTCTGCTTCATGCTTTTGAGCAAAAGAGCGAGACGATTGCGCCGTCACTTTCTGCTCTTTCTCAATTTCCGCCAACATCCAATCAGCGCAATCGTCAGACAAAGAAACTTTTTGAATTTCCGTTTTGATTTGAGATGAAATTTTTTCTTCTCGCGTAAAGACATTTTGCGAGCAGTCGTGGCGCGGATTTTTCTTGGTGCAGTAGTAATAAGTGTATGATTTTCCGCTCGGTTTTATCTTTTTGTCGGCGGTGATTGTAAATCCGCACTCGCCGCACTTGAAAAATCCGCGATAAAGAAAAAATTTCATCTTATCCGCTTTCTGCGGTTTGCTCTTTCGCTTCATCACTTCCTGCACTTGGTCAAAAAGTTTCTTTGTAATAATCGGTTCGTGCTTTCCTTCGTATAATTCGCCGTTGTAGCGAATAACGCCGTAGTAGAACGGATTTTGTAGAAGATACTGAAAATTTGAAGTGGAAAGCAATCCGCCTCGTTGCCCCAGCAAACCAAGCCCGTTGATAATCTTTCGGAGATTTTTCAGGGTGTAGTTTCCCGAAGCGTAAGCCTCAAATGTCTTTTTGATGAGCGGAGCTTTCTCTTTGTCCACATAAATCTGCTTTGTTTCCCGATTGTTCAAATATCCAAGCGGAGCCATTTGAGGCCATAACCCTTGCTTCAACTTTTGGCGATGTCCGCGCTTGATGTTCTCCGAAAGATTATCAACATAATATTTTGACTGCCCGAAAGCGATTGAGAGCATAAACTTTCCCTGCGGTGTCGGATCAAACCAGAAAGTTGGAAATTTTAGCTCTTGGATGACACCAGTATCTACCAAGTAGATAATTTGCCCGCCGTCCACGCTATTTCTCGCCAATCTATCGGGGTGCCACGCTAAAATTCCCATTGCTTCGCCCGCTTCAATTCTTTTCAACATATCGGCAAACATGGGGCGACCAGGTTTCTTTGCCGTTTGCTTTTCAACGATAGTGTCCACAATTTCCACATTCTCTTTTTGCGCCAATTCCCGAAGTTCAGAAATTTGGTCGCCAATGCTCCGCACTTGCCGATCCTCGGTATCGGTACTTTTGCGGGCGTAGATGAAAAACTTTCTGGTTTGATTCTTTGTCATAGTGAGGCAGTCAAAATATTAAAAATTATCGCTTCCGTGTTTCGCCTGTGGCGAAACGAAAAAAGATTGGTTGGTTCCGCTTTGCGGAACTTTGGGCTTTGCCCAAACGAACTTCCAAATCCAAAACCAAGCCGTTTCCTTTTCGCCACGCGGAGCGTGGCAAATCCTCGCAAAATGGGACTTTGGCGCGCGAAGCGCGCCTGCCGAGGCGCGTAGCGCCGAGGCAATCTCTCCCCAAAATGCTGAAATTGTAAATTGGCGGAGAGGGCGGGATTCGAAAGGCGGAAGCCGGACATTTTGAAAAAATGTCACCGGCTGAGCCCGGGCAGGAGCCACCCGCTAGAATTCAAGCGTAGCGCAGAATTATAGCGAGGTGAGCTGACGCCGAATCCCGCCCTCTCCGCCAAAATTTTATCGGATTTAAAATAATAAAACTATGAAAAATAAAATAATTGGTATGTTTATAATTTTAGGAATTTTATTAGTGGGAGCTACGATAGTTAATGCTCAAGAGTATTCTCTTGGTGAAATAATAGTAAATTTTCAGGATAATGCTAGTGAGAATGAAATTAACAATTTGATAAAATCGTATAATCTAACTTGGAAAGATGAGTATCCTTTTTTTGTGGAAACTGATAATTTTAAAGTTTATGTTGAGCTTCCTGAAGATATAATGGAAAATTCTTCTTTAAGAAGTGAAGTCTCAAATGAAATTATTTTAAAGGATAGAGAAATTTATGATAATGATTATATATTAACCGGAGCGTGGCCAATATCTTTTGTATATTTAGATGAGTATAATAAATCTTTAATGGTTATTCATTTTAATGATAGAGCTACTGAACAAAAAGCAGTAAATCTTATAAACAATTTTGAAGAATTAGAAATCAAAGAGATAATTATTTCGGAAGGAGATTCAGAAATAATTCATAAGTGGGGAATAATTAAAGTTCCCGAAGGAGAAGAGCAAATATGGATTGATAATTTTGAAAGTGAATCAATTGTAACTTCAGCTGAAGTTAATTACATTTTAAAATCTTTTTCTGATGAAGGAATGAGGGGATGGGATTTTGAAAGAGATGTTTTAGATCCAATAGAAGGTACACAAAATAGATTAATTTATTGGATAATCGGATTAATAATTATTATTCCAATAATTTTATTTTTAACTCTAAAGAATAAATAAAGTTTATTTTCATTTTTTTAAGATCATTTATTAGTTTTTTAAAATTTAAAGGTTGCTGTATAAATTTTTGTATTTGAGATAAAATGCAAATATGAAAATAGGTATAGATTATATAGGCATTACTACCCCTTTTTATTGTCATGATGGGCGGGGCAATTTTTTATTTCATAAAAGAAGTAAAAATTGTCGAGATGAACATTTATGTTGGGATCTCGGATCCGGAAAATTAGATCATGGTTTTAGTTTGGAAGAAAATGTGCTTAAAGAAGTGGAGGAAGAGTATGGTTGTAAGGGTATTTTGGGAGAACAACTCCCACCCCATGATATCTTTCGTGAACATAATGGACAAAAAACACACTGGATCGCTGTTCCGTTTTTTGTTGTGGTAAAACCAAATGAAGTTGTCTTAAACGAACCGGAAAAAATGTTAGAGTTGGGTTGGTTCACTTTGAATAATCTACCAACACCTATCCATAGTGGGTTTGAATATACATTTAACAGATATAGAGATTATTTTGATAAATATTTAAAATAATTAATAAGACTAGATTTTTTATTACTATAAAACTATGAATAAATCACGGTTGTTTATTACCGGAATTCCGACTGCAGGGAAGTCATATTTGGGCAAGAAGTTGGCTAAAGAAGTGGGGGGTCTTTGTGTTTCTGTTGATGATATGCGAGAAGAATTATCTCAGGATGAAAAATATAAAAAATGGGTAAATTATTATCTTAATCAAGATGAATATACATATTACACTAATACCGATTATGATGAGCAATAGAAAAATTTAGTCACTCAATCTGAAAAGATATGGCCGGGGGTATTGTCTAGATTGAATCAATATACTAAAAACACTCAACCTGTTATTTTTGAAGGAGTAAACATTTTACCGCATTTGGCTTGTCGAGATTTACAAATTCCCGGAATAGTATTAATCGGCTCTTCTTTTGAAGAAGTTTTTAAAAGAAATAAACTTGAACCAAGATGGGGGAAAACAGAGGAGCTTCAAAAATTGGAAGCTGAGGCTTTTTTTTATGGTGAAAGATTTCGTTATCTAAGTGAAGCGGAAAAGTACAACTGCTTGGTATTTAAAACTCCGGATGAAGCTTGGGAGAAGGCGATTGAGATTTTGGCTGGTGAGTTTGGCGGTGATTGAAGATTTAATGTTGGAAAATCATTTGTCTGAACATGTTATTTTACAAATGAAACAAGGCCAAGAGAAGAAAGTGATTAACGAAATTGTGACAGTATTTAGAAAATCTAAAAAAGTATACTCAAAGATGATCCAGAATCTCGTCTGGGCACTTGGTTACAATATTGTTGCCATACCGGCGGCGGCTGGAGTTTTTGCCACTTGGGGATTCTTTTTAAGACCGGAAATAGGAGCTTTGGTTATGAGTTTATCTACGGTGATTGTGGTTATAAATGCTTTGATGCTAAAACGAATAGAGCTTTAGATTGGTAAATGATAATATATTTGTTAACTTTATAGTATGAAAACAATTTTTCCGGATAAATTAAAAAAAGGAGATAAAGTTATGGTGGTGGCTCCTTCGGATTCTTTAGGTTTAATTTCTGAGGAAGTTAGGCAAATAGCCAATGATAGATTTAAAACAATGGGTTTAGAATTATCTTTTGCTAATAATGTAAAGGAGTGTGATGAATTTGATTCTTCTTCAATTAAATCAAGGGTTAGTGATTTACACCAAGCTTTTTCAGATAAAAGTGTTAAAGGAATTTTTACGGTTATTGGAGGTTTCAATTGCAATCAACTTTTAAATTATTTAGATTGGGATTTAATCAAAGCTAATCCGAAAGTTTTTGTGGGTTATTCGGATACTACCGCTTTGCAAAATGCTATCTATACCAAAACCGGCTTAGTTACTTATTCCGGCCCGGCTTATTCAACTTTCGGTCAAAAACTTTATTTTGATTATACTTTGGAATATTTTAAAAAATGTTTATTTAGTGATCAGGAGTTTGATATTTTTCCCAGTGAATCTTGGAGTGATGATAGGTGGTATTTAGATCAAGATAACAGGCAATTAATAAAAAATGATGATTGGTTGGTTATTAATGAGGGTCAGGCCGAGGGTAAAATTTTAGGAGCTAATATTTGCACCTTTAATCTTTTACAAGGATCGGAGTATTTTCCGGATATCTCCGGTTCGATTTTGTTTTTAGAAGATGATGCAGAGTCTAAAATATTTAATTTCGATCGGGATTTACAATCTTTGATTCATTTGCCAAATTTTAAGAAAATGAAAGGAATTGTAATTGGAAGATTTCAAAAAGCCAGTGAAATTAAAACTGAACAATTAATAAAAGTTATTAAATCTAAAAAAGAATTGGATTATTTACCGGTATTGGCTAATGTGGATTTTGGGCATACTTATCCGATGATCACTTTTCCTATTGGCGGAATGGTTCAATTAAATGTTTATAATAAAAAACCTTTATTAAGAATAGTTAAACATTAAATTTAAAAAACTAGTTTTTAGGTCTGTTTTTGGTTAAAATAAGTCTATGAATTTCGAAAATAACATATCAGCAAATAAGGAGGACAAAAGTCCTAAAGAGCAAAAGATTGAGAAAGCAAGACAGGAAGTGGAAAATTGGGGAGATGCTTTAGGTATGCCTTTAGATGGAAAAATAAAAGAAGCAATCGTTATGCTCAATGTTTGGGGTTTTCCAACCGGTATGTCTTGTGAAGGGCATTTAGATAGTGGTTATCCGGCTCCTTGGGTTACTATTACAGCCGATGATAATATAGAAGAGTTTTATGAAAACGAAACAGAGATTTATAAACAAGTGGCTGCTAAGTATGGAGTTTCGGTAGAAGAGGTTAAGAAAGGAGACAATATGGAGGCTTGGAAAGAAGCTGTAAATATTATTAGGCAACAACCGGAAACAAAAGAAGCTAAACTCCTAAGAGAAAAGAATGAAAAATTAAAACAAAAATTACAATCTTTATTGGAGGAATTTTATCAGGCTCGGGAGGTCACTGAAGAAGAGAGGTTGATGCTTGAAGATGGAGCTTTTGATTTTATGCTCCATAATGGCGGTAAGTTTTTTATTCCCAATGAAATGGAATTTAGGTGGGCGGAATTATCGCAAGCGGACAGAGATCGTAAAGGAGAAGTTTTGGAAGCGGCTCAAATGGAAATGGAAAAATTTAGTAACTTTTTAAAAACAAAATATTTAAAACATGAATGAAGCTCTTCAATATGCAGAATTTATTAGGCCGGCTTGGGCACCACCGGCCTGGTTGTTTTCTCCAGTTTGGACAGTTTTGTATATAATTATAGTTATATCTTTCGGTTGGGTTTTTTATCAGGTGATTAAAGGTCAGATACCAAAAACGGTGGCTGTGCCTTTTGGTTTAAATTTATTTTTTAATTTAATTTACACTCCGATTCAATTCGGTCTTCAAAATAATCTTTTGGCTTCTTTGGATATTATTTTGGTAGTAGTTACTTTAATTTGGTTAATGGTGGCAATCTGGCCTCATGCTCGGTGGGTGACTTTGGTTAATATTCCTTATGGTTTATGGGTATCTTTTGCCACCGTCTTGCAATTTACCATCACTTATCTTAATTGGTGATTTATTTGTTTTTTGATAACAATTTGCTACACTGGTTGATATTAAATTTAATTTTGTAAAACAAAATATGACCAATAAACCGGAACATTTATCTAAAAAAGAAAAGAGATTAAAAAGGCAAGAATTGGCCAGGCGTAAAAATTTTTTAACTTGGTTTTTAGTAGTAGGGATTAGTTTTATTATAATAACCGGAGCCTTTTTCTTGGCTTGGAAATTTACAGACTCGACTTCTTCTTTGGATGAAGTTAAAACCGAAGCTCAATGGGAAAACAGTAAAGGAGGAGGGGAAGAGGCTCCGGCTCAATTGGTTGAATATAGTGATTTCCAATGTCCGGCTTGTCGGGCATGGTCAGCTGAATTAGATAATTTACTTGATCAATTTGGAGATGATTTAAATATTACTTATCGTCATTATCCTTTGGGTTATTTACATTCAAGAACCGCAGCTTTGGCGGCGGAAGCGGCCGGTCGTCAAGGAGCTTTTTGGCCGATGCATGATTGGTTGTTTGAGAATCAAACGGAGTGGAGTCGATTGAATATAGAAGAGTTTAATAATTTGGTTTCTGCTCAGGCTGAAGAGTTGGAATTGGATGTGGAGCAATTTAAAACGGATCTAAATGCTGATTTATTGCGTGAAAAAATAAGAAGTGATTATGATTCCGGTCGTCAAGCGGGAGTGAGATCTACCCCAACCTTTTTCTTGAATGGTCAGGCAGTTAAATTGACTGAGTTTTCAGATTTGCGAAATGCTATTCAAGAGGTAGTAACTGATTTTTCCTCTTCAACTGAAGAAGGCGATGTGGATTTATCTGAGGAGGAAGTTGAAGTGGATTTAACAACCGGTGAAGGAGAATCTATTCCTGTAGAAATAGAATATGAATAAAGAAAATAAACAAACGGAAAAATGGTCAATCATTATGTTGGTTTTGGCTTTTGTTGGTTTGGCGGATGCTTCTTATTTAACTTTTAAACACTATTTGGGTTCGGATTTGGTTTGTGTTTTGGGACTTGATGGTTGCCAGGCGGTAACTTCCAGTATTTATAATACGGTTTTTGATTTCCCTTTGGCTTTGGGAGGTTTATTGTTTTATCTATCGTTGATAATTTTAATAATTTGGTGGCGACAAAATTTGGTGGATTGGATTTTGGCTTTAATTACTTTTTTAATCGGCTCGGCTTTGGGTTTTAGTTTCTGGTTATTTTATATTCAATGGAAAATATTGGAGTCCTGGTGTTCTTTTTGTTTACTATCTTTTGGTTTAATAATTTGTTTGTTTATTATTAGTTTGTTTTGGGTCAGAGATGGAAGAGTTGAAGAAGAAGAGTCAGTAAGTTATCTGGATTATGATTCTGCTTTTTGATATAGGAAGAACCAAAACTCGGGTGGTTTTATCTGATAATGGTCAGACTTGGTCGGGGGAGCCGGTTATTTTTGATACCCCGGTAGATTTTCAGGTGGGGTTGAATAAATTATTGGAAATAGTTAAAGGAGAAGAAATAACTCTAATTGCCGGTGGAATAAGTCGGGCGGTTTGGTCAGATATTAATATTCAATCGGAGTTGAAAAAGAATTTTAATTGTCCGGTTATTCTGGAAAATGATAGTGCGGTAGTGGGTTTGGGGGAGATGACCGCCGGTGCCGGTCAAGGAGGTGCAATTACTGCTTATGTGACTGTATCTTCGGGAGTAGGTGGAGCCAGAATAGTTAATAATTCAATAGATAAATCCAGTTTTGGATTTGAACCCGGTCATCAAATTTTATTGTCTAAAGATAAAGTACCTTTTACTTTAGAAAATTTAATTTCCGGCCGATCTTTGGAGGCCAACTATGGTTGTCTACCTTATGAAATAGATAAGGATGATGAAATTTGGTCGGAACTGGCTCTTCATTTGGCTTATGGTCTTAATAATATAGCGGTTTGTTGGTCACCGGAGATAATAGTGGTCGGAGGTTCTATGATGAAAATCCCCGGTATTAGATTAAATGAAGTGAGAGATCATTTTAATACTATTTTAAAGATTTATTCTCAAAAACCGGAATTGAAATTAGCTACTCTGGGAGACATTGGCGGTTTATATGGGGCGTTAGCTCTAGCTAAAGAAAAATTAAAATAGATTTTTGTAAAATTTTTGTTTTAAGTTTTTATTTTTAGTCTTAGTCCTCCGTCTTTTCTAAGAGTTGACCTTGTAAGAGGTTGATTTTTATTTTTTGCTGGATAAAATCGGTTATTGGTGGATAATTTTAACTTGGTCTCAGTCAGCTTTTGGTTTAAAATGGGTGTACTTTAAAAAATAATTTTATCTATTGTCTATGGTTAAAAAACATTCTCACTCCAGTCGAAATAATATAAAAAAAGTTAGAAAAAGAGACGGCACGGTGGTTGATTTTGATATTACTAAAGTGGAGCTGGCTATCAATAAATCTTTACAAGTAACTCAAGAGGGAGATGAGAAAACCGCCAAAGAAGTTGCTCAATCGGTGTTGGCGGATTTAAAAATTCAAGCCAAGCATCATAATGGTGATGGGAATTTTATTCCAACAGTAGAATATATTCAGGATGTAGTGGAGAAAGAATTGATATTTCATAAATTGGTTAAAACCGCCAAATCCTATATTTTGTATCGGGAAAGGAGGTCAGAATTAAGGCAACAAAAAGGGGTAATTCCGGAAAAAGTTAAGCAATTGGTTAAAGACAGTCGGCAATATTTTAGGGATCCTTTGGGAGAATTTATATATTACCGCACCTATTCTCGTTGGATAGAAGAAGAAAATAGGCGAGAAACTTGGATTGAAACGGTTGATCGGTATATGGATTTTATGAAAGAAAATATCGGGGATGTTTTAACCGCTAAAGAGTATGAAGAAGTTAGAGAAGGAATTTTAAAACATGAAGCTATGCCTTCAATGAGATTATTGCAATTTGCCGGTCCGGCCGCCAGGCGGACAAATGTTTGTGCTTATAATTGTTCTTTTATTGCTCCCAAAAAATTGAAAGATTTTTCAGAAATTATGTATATCTCCATGTGTGGTACCGGAGTTGGTTATTCAGTGGAAAGTAAATTTATACAAGAGTTACCGATTATTAAGACTCAGACCGGGGTTGTAAAACCAACTCATGCGGTTGAAGACAATAAAGAAGGTTGGTGTGATGCTTTGAGTCTAGGTTTAGAAACTTGGTATGCCGGAGAAGATATTCAATTTGATTATTCAAAACTAAGACCGGCCGGGGCTCGTTTAAAAACTATGGGTGGAAAATCTTCCGGACCGGAACCCTTGCGTCGATTGTTGGATTTTACTCGGGAAAAGATAATGGGTAGTCAAGGGCGTCGTTTAACCAACTTAGATGCCCATGACATTATCTGTAAAATAGGTGAAATAGTGGTGGCCGGAGGAGTTCGTCGTAGTGCCATGATTTCTCTGTCTGATTTATATGATGAAAAGATGAGAGATGCCAAGAAAGGACAGTTTTATTTAAGCGAACCGCAAAGAAGTATGGCCAATAACTCGGCGGTTTATAATTATAAACCAACTAATAAAGAGTTTTTGGAGGAATGGTTATCTTTGGTTAAAAGCGGTTCCGGTGAAAGAGGTATTTTTAATCGCTCGGCTTTAAAAGATACTTTACCGGAGAGAAGATTGGAGGTGTTGAGTGGTTTTGTTGGAGATATGGGTACTAATCCTTGTGGTGAGATAATATTAAAATCCAAACAATTTTGTAACTTATCGGAAATTGTGGCTCGAGCTGAAGATACCGAAGAGAGTTTAATACGTAAAATGCGCCTAGCTACCATTTTGGGAACTTTTCAGTCTTCTTTAACTAAGTTTTCTTATTTATCCAAAGATTGGGAAAAGAATTGCAAACAAGAAAGATTGTTGGGAGTATCTATTACCGGTCAATGGGATAGTTCTTTAGCTAGGGATCCGAAAATACTAGAGCGTTTGAGAAAAGAGTCTATAAAAATTAATGCCAAATATGCCAAACGTTTTAATATAGAACAATCAACCGCCATTACTTGTGTGAAACCATCGGGGACTTTGTCTCAGATGGTGGATTGTTCTTCGGGAATGCATCCGCGACACGCTCCTTACTATATTAGAAGAGTCAGGATTTCAGCTACCGATTCTTTGTTTAAAATGTTGCGCGATCAAGGAATACCTTATAATCCGGAAGTTGGTCAAGATATAAACGAAGCTAGTACTTTTGTTATAGATTTTCCGGTTAAAGCTCCTGAAGGCTCTGTTTATAAAGACGACATTTCGGCTTTAGATCAGTTGGAACATTGGAAAATAGTGAAGACCAGTTATACCGAACATAATCCTTCAGTCACAGTTTCGGTGGGAGAGGGTGAATGGGTGGAAGTAGCTAATTGGGTTTATAAAAATTGGGAGATAGTTGGTGGCTTATCTTTCTTACCTCGAACCAATCATGTCTATCAATTGGCTCCTTATGAAGAGATAAATAAGAAACAGTATGAGGAGTTAATGAAGTATTATGAAAATATAGATTTCTCTAAATTATTAAGTTATGAGATTCATGATGAAACGGAAGTTAAAAAAGAATTGGCTTGTGTCTCCGGAGTTTGTGATATTGCCTAAGTTATAATTTACTGGTATAATAAATCAGCAATTCAAGATCGGGTAGTCGCTTCTTTTACAAGAAGAGGAAAGTCCGGACACTCCCCGATACCGTTTTCAGTTTCTACGACGATGGAGACTGAAAATGGTATCGGGAGCCGGGTAGCGGGTAACACCCGTCGATTCGGTTTAGCTGAATTAGAGGTGCGAGCAGAGACGCTTTTATTTGAAAAAATAAAAGCATCCTGTTATTTCAGGATGAGTTTCGTATAAACTTAAAGTTCAACTTTAAGTGAAGTCGAAAAGTGAAACGGCTAAATCCTTACTCGAGTGCAAGGCCGTGTCTTGTTTTTACAAGAAGTGCCGCCAGAAGTCGGCAGCAATGTCGATTCCAGATAAATGGCTACCGTCTTATCTTAAGATAAGATACAGAATCCGGCTTATAGATCTTGAATTGCTTAAAAATAAACACTGTTTTGACTTTTTAGTTGAAGCAGTGTTTGTTTATAAAAGTAATTGTTTAGACTGTTTAATTTGGTTGACATTTACTTTCATCTGGTTATAATAGGCGATGTACCTTATATTAGATAAGGTGCCATTTCGGAACGTTCTTTAACAATTGCATATGCATATAGACTGGATTAACGATTGAATTTATTCAATCGTATGATTCACACATTCGCTTATAATTAGTAATATTGTTTTTTCTTTTGTTCCGTTCATTTTTTTGAGAGTTTGATCCTAGCTCAGGATGAACGCTGGCGACGTGGATTAGGCATGCAAGTCGAATGCCGAGCTTGCTCGGCATGGCAAACGAGGCAGTAACACGTAGGAACGAACCCTTGAGACGGGGATAACCCATTGAAAGATGGAGTAATACCCGATAGTCCGCTCATATTTATATGATCGGTAAAGCTTTGGCGCTTAAGGATCGGCCTGCGGAGTATCAGCTTGTTGGTAGGGTAATGGCCTACCAAGGCTATGACGCTTAGGGGAGGTGAGAGCCTGGCCCCCGCCGATGGTACTGAGACACGGACCATACACCTACGGGTGGCCGCAGTCGAGAATCTTCCGCAATGGGCGAAAGCCTGACGGAGCGACGTCGCGTGGTGGATGAAGTCTTTCGAGGCGTAAACACCTTTTATGAGGGAGGAAACCGAGTACTACTTTTAACGGAAAAATAAACGGTCATTAAATTGATCGGAGTATTTTTGTTTTAAAAGTAGTGCTCGGTGTGACGTTACCTCATGAATAAGGGGCTGCTAATCACGTGCCAGCAGCAGCGGTAATACGTGAGCCCCAAGCGTTATCCGGAATCACTGGGCGTAAAGAGTGTGTAGGCGGTCTGATTAGTCTTTTGTTAAATCTTCCGGCTTAACCGGAAGCGGGCGAAAGAAACGGTCAGACTAAGAGGGTGCGAGAGGTCTGTGGAACTCATGGTGTAGGGGTGAAATCCGTTGATATCATGGGGAACGCCGAAAGCGAAGGCAGCAGACTGGCGCACACCTGACGCTGAGACACGAAAGCCAGGGGAGAGAATGGGATTAGATACCCCAGTATTCCTGGCCCTAAACGATGTTCTCTTGCTTTTCGGAGTATCGACCCTCTGGGAGGCGAAGCTAACGCGTTAAGAGAACCGCCTGGGAAGTACGGCCGCAAGGCTAAAACTCAAAAGAATAGACGGGGACTTGCACAAGCGGTGGATCATGTGGTTTAATTCGATTCTAAACGAAGAACCTCACCAGGACTTGAAATCCAATTGAAAGCTAGCCGAAAGGTTGGCCCTCTCACAAGGACAATTGGACAGGTGATGCATGGCTGTCGTCAGTTCGTGGCTTGAGTTGTTCCCTTAAGTGGGGAAACGAACGCAACCCTTATCGTCTGTTACAAGTGTCAGACGAGACTACCCCGGTTTTCGGGGAGGAAGCGAGGATGACGCCAAGTCAGCATGTCCCTTTGACGTCCTGGGCTACACACATGATACAATGGTCATTACAGCGGGTTGCGACGGGGAAACCCTGAGCTAATCCTCCAAAGATGGCCCTAGTTCGGATTGAGGTCTGCAACTCGACCTCATGAAGCTGGAATCGCTAGTAATCGCGGGTCAGCCATACCGCGGTGAATACGTTCTCAAGTCTTGTACTCACTGCCCGTCAAGCCAAGGGAGCCGGGAGTACCCAAAGTCTCTGTGGTAAAGCAGGGCCTAAGGTAAGTTCGGTAACAAGGGTTAAGTCGTTTGATCAAACTGATCGTTGCGACCTTAAAAGAGTAATCTTTTAAGAAAAAATTGGCTGTATGCTGGAAAACCTGAGTATCTCACACTACTTATATTTTTTGTTATAATAAAATATATGAGTGACAATGTGTTGAGTGCAGGCAATCAGCAGGGAAGTCGCCGTAATATTGATATGCAATATACGGTTGACCCCTCAGAGACTACACGCCGATCTCCGTTGACGAATGGTAAGGGAGAAATAATAGCATATATTCAAGGAGCTATGCATGATGCTTCTTTAAATAAGAAGAAGCGTATTCGTATAGTTCAAAAACATAAAGATTGGTTAATAATAATTCAAAAGTTATTAATTAATATCAATGTTAATTCCTGGATCTATAAAGAAGGAAAAGATCGTGATGTTTATTGCTTAGAAACAGTAACTAAAGAATTAAAATTTTCATTCAATCCTGATTTATTAAAGGATTTAAATGAAAAGAAATTTTATCTTAAAGGTTTTTTTGACGCTGAAGGAGGAATCCCCAGAAATGGAAAAAGATTCTATATTCAGCTAACTCAAAAAGATCTCAAAAAAATAAAGATAATTAAAAATATGTTAAATTCTTTAGGAATTGAAAGTGGTAAAATTCATAATCCTAGTAGAAAAATAGATCCGGAATACTGGAGAATATTTATTTCGACCAAGAGTCATTATAGATTTATTTCTGAAATAGGCTCATACCATCCGATTAAATCAAAAATATTTAATCAACGGATGAAGATATAGTCCATGCCTTATGGCGACATAGGGATCCACATGAACAAGGCACGGCTAGCGGAAGCTGGTCGTGGAACTATTCCAAATCGGAACCGTTTATTATTTTTTTAAAAATAATAGACTGACCGGTCGATTGTCGATCTTAATAATCGATAATAAAGGCGTTGATTTGACCGCCTCGAAGTCAAATTGCCGTGTCCTGCCGGCTTTGCAGGACATGAACGGAACAAGAGAAAGAATGGATATTACTTAATGAATGAGAAAAAGGCCTGAAAAAGGGTCTTTTTTGGTTTTTATTTTGCTTTACTTTTTTAATGATATATGCTATAGTTATTAGTGGATTTTGAAACTCAAACCCTCTCCAACAGGAGAGAAAGGAGGAAGGATGAAGATTTTAAACCGACCGTCATATGATCAGGAGGATCTGATGATCATGGGCGTAGCCCTGTTCATCGGATTCTTTATTGCGATGGTGGTGTTGGTGGTGAATTCGGACGATCGCTTGCCGGTGGTCGTCCACACCTTTCAAGGTGGAGAGTCTGATCCCGGGTTGTCGGGGGAGGTCTATCGGGTGATAGACACCCACACCGGAGAATACCACTCCCGTGAGTGGTATTTGGAAAATTGCGACCATGTCCGGATAGTGGATGTGGTCTGGGTCGCCCCGCCCCACATGCGCGAGGGGTGGGAGGACCCTCGTCCTCCCGATTGGTGAATTTTCCCCGTCGCGATCTGTTTGCTTCAAGCAAGCAGGTTGCGGCGGGGTTTCTTGTTTTTAATTGGGTTTTTTGGTAATCTTATTACTGATTGCGCGTGTAGCTCAGCTGGTTAGAGCGCGTCACTGATAATGACGAGGTCCCAGGTTCGAGTCCTGGCATGCGCACCAAATATTTTACTGAAACTATGTTTTAAGACGCGCTCTAACTGAAGTTAGAGCGGAGAAGACTTACGAAACTCGTCTTCTCCTGATAATGACGAGGTCCCAGGTTCGAGTCCTGGCATGCGCACCAAATATTTTACTGAAACTATATTTTAAAACAGCTCTAAGTTAAAGAGGTCTGTTATTGACAAAGAATACCATTGGTATATACTTATGGTATATGAAAACACAAATCAATCTAAAAATAGATGATGATGTTAAAAAACAAGCCCAAAAAACAGCCAAAGAGTTAGGGCTTTCTTTAAGTTCTGTAGTTAATGCTACTTTAAAACAATTTGCCAGAAACGGTGAATTGGAATTGTCTTCTGCCCCTAAAATGACTCCTTATTTACAAGAAGTAGTGCTCGAGGCTCGTAAAAATTATGCCGAAGGTAAAACTTCGGATTCTTTTGATAATGTAAAAGACTTGATGAAACATCTTAATTCATAATATATGCAGATAGTTACTGATAGAAAGTTTGATAAAAGATTTAAAAAGCAGTCAGCTAAAATTAAAAAAGAGTTTGAAAAAAGAATTGAAATATTTTTAATTAATTCAAATCATCCAATTTTGGATACTCATAAATTATCCGGAGGAAATTTAAAAGGTTTATGGAGTTTTAATTTATCCGATGATGTTAGAGTTATTTTTGATAAAAGCCAGAAGGATGTAATTATACTTATTGATATTGGACCACATAGTGAATTATATTTTTAATGGATTTGAAATTAGACTAGAGAAGTCCTTTAAGTATTATTTCTATCTTTTATTTAAATGTGATACGATAAATACCATATGGGTTTTATTGGATTTATTTTACTATTAATTTTATTGGTCACTGTTTTTAGGCAGTCTGCTCGTGTTGATGGATTAGAAAAAAGACTAAGCAGATTGGAAAAAGGTGAAAAAAGGACTATTGAAACAGAAAAGCCCGTCGCTGTCGGTGATCCATCTATTGTGGCTGAGGTTAATAAATTAAAGGAACAAGGTTTAACTACAGGAGAAATTAAAAATTATCTTTTATCTAATGGTTGGTCTTTTGAAGAGATTGAAAATATTTTAACTAGTGAGTCTGTTGCTTTAAAGCAAATACCGGTTGGATCCCCTGATCAAGAGCCGATATGGTCGGAGCGTTTATTTGATTGGTTAAAGGAGGGTTGGATGTTGAAAGCCGGAGCCGTGTTATTGTTGGCCGGTTTTGGGTGGTTAACAACCTATGCTTTTTTAAATAATTGGATTGGCCCGGCTGGCAGAATCGCTTTGGGTTTTGGAGCCGGTTTTTTGTTTTTATTGATTGGTTAGTGGCGAATTCGGAATTATTTGCATCAAGGAGCGATATTTATGGTTTTGGGTTCCACTACCATATTGATTTCCGTCTTTGCCGGCCGAGAATTGTATGAATTTTTTACTCCAATTACCGGTTTGGCTATAATGTTTTTGAGTACGGTTTCTTTGGGTTTGGCCGGGGTTATTTATAAAAATAAATATTTGGCTTTTTTGGGTTTGGTTTTGGCCGGGGTGGCACCTTTGCTAACCGGCGGGCCGACTCTTAGCCATATAGCCGTTTTTAACTATTTATTGTTAATAGTAGCCGGGATTATTTGGGTAGCTTGGTGGCTTAAAAGTAGTGATTTATCTTTAGCCGGTTTGTTTTTAACTGCGATTTACAGTTTTCCTTATTTATCTGAAATTTTGACAACCGGAGATGATTTAAAGTTTTCTTTACCTTTTATTTATCTTTTGGCGGTTTTGTTTTTAATAACTACGATTATAAATATATTAAGAATAACGGATATTGCTGAATTAAGAATAGATCTATCGGTGATAGTGGGTACCGGTTTATTGCTTTTATTTTGGATAATGATTGCCGTCCCTGTTGATTGGCGAAGTTTTATTTTGTTGGCCTGGATGTTGGTTTTTGCGGTTATTGGTTTGGGTTTATATTGGCGCTCGGGTAAGCAAGAAGTTTTACTTACCTGTGGTGGGGTGGCTACGGTGATGTTGGCTTTTATTACCGGCTTGGAAGCCAGTAGTGAATTATTGATAGTATTTTATACTTTGGAAGCATTTTTGTTATCTTTGATAACTTTGTTGATTTTAAAAAGTAGTAAAATTGCCGGTCGGGTTGGTTTATTACTAGCCGGGCCAATTTTTATGTCTTTAAATAGTATGAATTATAGATTGTGGCCTGACCATTTGTGGCATTGGGATTTTGGGGGATTGGCTATCTTGGCTTTGGTTTTGGTTGGTCTGGCCGGAATTTTGATTTTTTATTCCAAAACGGTTGAAAAACAAAAGACGGATTTGGTTAATTATATGATGTTGGTGGTCGGATCTGTCTATTTTTATATTCTACTATGGTTGAGCACTCATGCTTTATTGGTTGACAAAGATGTAGCGGTTATGTTATCCCTTTTTGTTTATACGGTTATTGGTTTGGCTTTTTATTTTCAAGGAGTGGCGGTCGGATGGCAATCTGTTAAAATATATGGTGGTTTGTTAATTGGTTTTGTTATTGGGCGACTTTTATTTATAGATGTTTGGGGAATGGATTTAACCGGTAGAATCATTATCTTTTTCTTGATTGGTATTTTATTGATTAGTACCGCTTTTTGGATAAAAGAAAAGCCGGTAAATAAAAATTCTGTTTAATTTTATGACTAAAAAAACAAAAATTATTTGTACTATTGGGCCGGCGTCGGCCGAGGTTAAAACTTTGGAGAAAATGATTAAAAAAGGAATGGATGGAGCTCGGCTTAATTTTTCTCACGGTACTTATAAAGAGCATGGTAAATTAATGGAGGCTGTCAGGCAGGCGGCGGAAACCACCGAAACCCATATCCCAATAATTCAGGATTTGTCGGGTTTTAAGTTAAGAATTGGGGTGATCACCGGAGGGTCTCTTAACATTGAAGCTGAAGATAAATTAATTTTAACCACTAATCCTGTTTTAAAAACAGATCAAACTGAGCCGGTAATTTTGGTTAATCATCAAGATTTAGTTAAAGATATAAAAGAGAAAGATCAGATTTTAATAGATGATGGTAAAATTCGTTTAACGGTTATAAAGAAGGTTAAAGATTATTTAATAGCTCAAGTAGTGGTTGGTGGGGAATTAAAAAGCAATAAAGGAATTAATATACCGGATGCTCGTTTACAAATAGAAGCCATTACGGAAAAGGATAAACAAGATTTGGATTTTGGTTTGAATCACGAGGTGGATTATGTGGCATTATCTTATGTTCGTTCGGCTAAAGATATTTTGAATTTAAGAAAGATAATGGCTGAAAAAAAGAAGACCGCTTCTATTATAGCTAAAATTGAAACCAGAGAAGCTCTGGATAATTTAGAAGAGATAATTAAAGAAGCTGATGGGGTAATGGTGGCTCGAGGCGATTTGGCGGTGGAAGTACCGGCGGAAGAAGTTCCTTTGATTCAAAAAGATTTGGTTAATAAATGTAGAGCTTATGGTAAGCCGGTAATAATTGCTACTCAAATGTTAGAGTCTATGGTAGAGTCTCCGACTCCAACCAGAGCGGAAGTTTCAGATGTGGCCAATGCCGTTTTTGATGGCACGGATGCGGTAATGTTATCCGGAGAAACCGCTTTGGGTGATTATCCAACTGAAGCTGTGGCTATAATGAGTCGTATTTTAGATAAAGCCGAGAGTAAGGATTATCAATTGCAGGGTTTTAAAAATGGATCCGATTCGGTTAATCCAAAAGAGGCGGTAACTGAAGCAGTGGTTAAAATTGCCTCAGATATTAAAGCCAAAGTTATTATTTCTACCACTTATGATGGATCAACTGAGAGATTAATTGCCCGCCACCGACCATCTGTTTTTACAGTTTCCGGCAGTGATGATGAGGGGGTTTGTCGGCGTTTGAATTTAAGTTTTGGTAGTATTCCTTTATTAATAAAAGATGATTCTAAATCCGCTTTGGAACAAATTAAGGATTTTTGTTTAAAAAATGAATTTATTAAAAAAGAAGACGCTTTTATAGTGGCTCAAGGCACCGGCAGTGAGGAATCCAGTGGTTTATATGTTGAAATTGTTTAAATCGTTCTGTTCAATAATTCTGGAGATTTCATTGTATTTGGCGGTTCTTTCACCTCGAGCCGGAGCCCCGAATTTAATCAGTGGAGCTTGGAGGCCGATAGCCAAGTGGGCAATGCTAATATCTTCCGTTTCGCCGGAACGATGGGAAACGATTGTTTGCAAATTGTGTTTTTTAGCTGTATAAACAGCTTTTATGGTTTCGGTAACCGTACCTATTTGGTTGGGTTTAATAATAACTCCGCTTATGGCTTGGTTTTCAGCTGCTTCTTTTATTTTAACAGCTGAAGTGACTGTTAGATCATCTCCAATAATTATGGTTTGATTGGCTAATTTTTGATTTAAAATAGCAAAGCCTTCAAGATCGTTTTCAACTAAAGGATCTTCAATTGAATATATCGGATAAGTAGTAGCTGTATCTATTAATTGATCTATAAAATTTAAACGGTCTAATTTTTGATTATCTGTTTGATATTGACCTTCCTTAAAGAAAGAATTGGCGGCAATGTCTAAAGTTAATTCAAAATCTATCTCCGGTCTATAGCCGGCTTTTTGACCGGCGGTTAAAATTAAATCCAGGGCTTGGCGGTTATTTTCGAGATGAGGACTAAAACCGCCTTCATCGCCAACGGCGGTGGAATAATTTTTTGTCTCCAAAATCTTTTTCAGGGAATTATAAATTTCCACTCCGCAACGTAAATTATTTGCCCAGGAATCCAGTTTAGGCATTACCATAAATTCTTGAAAAGCCAAGCCATTGTTGGTATGAGCTCCGCCATTTAGAATATTAAACATAGCTCGAGGAGGGACAATGGATTGCTCTTTAAGGAAAAGTTTATATAAAGGAATTTGCTGAGCAGTGGCTTGGGCTTGAGCAAAAGCCAAAGAAACGGCTAAGATAGTATTGGCTCCCAATTTGTTTTTATTATCGGTACCATCTAGGTTTATGAGTAATAAATCCAGGGCTTCTTGATCCAGTTCTTGATTAATTATTTTCGGAGCGATTACATTTGTGGCTGTGGTGACAGCATTTTTTACTCCGCGGCCATGATAATAATTTGCTTCTTCGTCTCTTTTTTCCACCGCTTCGGTTTCGCCGGTTGAAGCTCCGGCTGGAACAGCCGCTCGACCCCGGGCACCGGACTCTAAAACAATATCCACTTCTATAGTAGGGGATGAACGGGAATCTATAATTTGCCGAGCGTGTAGTTTTTTAATTATATGTTTCATTAAACTGTATTTTGGGGATTATTTTGAATAAAGTTTGTAATATTAGAGGCGGTGGTTTCCAGAATTCTTTGTAATGATTCCTGGGTGTTGAAAGCATTATGGGGAGTAATAATAACTCGGGGATGATCAATTAAATAATGATTAGACAAGAGGGTGCGTAGGGTTTCGGTTTCCGGGTGAGGTTTTTCCAATAATTCTATATCTTCACCGACCAAACCTTCTTCTTCTAAGACATCCAAACCGGCTCCGATAATGATTTCGTTTTTAAGAGCGGTAATTAAGGCTTGAGTTTCTATTAACCCCCCACGAGCGGTATTGATTAAATAAGCTCCCGGTTTGATTTGATTAATATTTTGACTGTTGATTAGATGATGAGTTTCTTGATTATAGGGGGCGTGTAAAGTGAGGATATCGCTTTGGTTTAAGACTGAATCAAGATCGGTGTATGTAAAACCTAATTGACTGGCTACTTCTTCTTTAGGAAAAGGATCATAAGCCAAGACTTTCATTTCAAAACCAAGGGCGATTTTAACTACATTAAGACCGATTTTGCCGGTGCCGATAACTCCTAGGGTTTTATCTTCCAGATCAAAACCACGTAAATTATTCTGACTAAAATTACCGGTTTCCGAGATGCGTTTGTAGCTGTCATAAATTTTACGAGATAAATTCAATAGCAGAGCAAAGGTAAATTCGGCTACTGTATGTTGACCATAAGTGGGAACAGTGGAAACGGTAATGTTTTTTTCTCGACAAGCCTCTATATCTATATGGTCAAAGCCAGTGGCTCGGACGGCAATCATTTTTAGATTGGGTAATTTTTCCAATTCTGCCGGACCGATAGGAGTTTTGATAAATAAAGACAATATTTCCACTTCTTTTTGTTCGCTTTCTGATAATTCATTCAATTCGGCTATAAATTTAATTTCCGACTCTTCGTTTAAAAGTTTAGTGATATAATCTTTTTCCCAATCTTCTCTAAAAATGTAAGCAATTTTCATAATAATATAATTTTATGTTTTAATTTTTATTTTCTTCATCGTGAATTTCAAATTTCATTTTAATAATAGAGTCGGGGAGCAAAGAAACCGCTTCTATTTTTTCTTGAATCAAAAAGCGTAAGAAATCTTTATAATCCGATGGAGCTTGACCACAAAAGCCGATATATTTATTTCTTTGCCGGCATTTTTGAATAGCGGTTGAGATAAAGGATTTAACCGCCGGATCATTTTCATTGGAGATAGAGGCAATGAGAGCCGAATCTCGATCCAAGCCCAAAGTTAATTGAGCCAGATCATTAGAGCCGATAGAAAAACCGTCAAAGATATCTAAAAATTCATCAGCTCTTAAAATATTACTTGGCAATTCACACATCACATAAATTTTCAAACCATCTTGACCTTTTTCTAATCCGTTTTCGGCCATTACTTGTAAAACCGCTTGACCTTCTTCCGGGGTGCGACAAAAAGGTATCATAGTAGCTAGATTTTTTAAACCATAATCTTCTCGTATTTTTTTTATGGCTTGACATTCCAATTTAAAAGCTTCTATAAAATCAGGATGAGTGTAACGAGAAGCTCCGCGCCAGCCAATCATAGGGTTTTCTTCTTTTGGTTCAAATTCTTCACCGCCGATTAAGGTGGCATATTCATTGGTTTTAAAATCTGAAAATCTGACAATAACTTCTTTAGGGTAGAAAGCAGCGGCAATTTGGCCGACACCCTCGGCTAATTTATCTACAAAAAATTGACTTTTATCTTCATGGCCGGCGGTGATTTTTTCTATTTTCTTCTTTAAAGCCGGTGGCCTGGAATCGAAATTAATTAAAGCCAAAGGATGCACTTTGATTTCCGAGGCAATAACAAATTCTTCTCTGGCTAAGCCGACGCCGTTATTAGGAATAGCCGAATTCAAAAAGGCATTTTCCGGACTACCGATATTCATAGCGACTTTGGTTTTAGTTTCCGGTATTTTGTCTATTTGGTAAACTGCTTCTTCCCAAGATAATTCACCATCATAAATTTTACCAACTGTGCCGCTAGAGGCATCACAAGTAATCTTTTGACCGGTTTTTAATTTCTTTTTGATTTCCGGTACCCCAATAATGGCCGGAATTCCCAATTCTCGAGCTACAATAGCAGCATGAGAGGTGCGTCCACCTTTTTCTGTTACTATAGCTGAGGCGATTTTCATAATCGGTTCCCAGTCCGGATCGGTGATTTCAGTTACTAAGACTTCTCCGGCTTGGAAGTCGCTTATTTTTTTAGCTGAATTGATAATTCGAGCTGTGCCGGTGGCAATTTTGGTGCCAACGGCTATACCTTCGGCCAGGGGTGTTTGATCGGTATTTAATTTATATTCTTTTATTTCCAGACGATCTCTATCGGCATGAATAGTTTCCGGTCGGGCTTGAACAATAAATAAATCTCCGGATTGACCGTCTTTGGCCCATTCCATGTCCATAGGCATATCTTTTTGCCATCTGGCTGAATAGTGTTGTTCAATAATTTGACCCCAATTGGCCAAGGTTAAAATTTCATCGTCGGTTAAACTATAAGTATTTTGTTCGGCTTTGTTGGTTTTGACAACTTTGACCGGTTTTTGTTTTGATTGACTGTAAATCATTTTAACTGATTTGGCGCCGAGTTTCTTTTTAATAATTGGTCGGAAATTATCTGTCATGGTTGGTTTGAATACCAAATATTCATCGGGGCTAACTTGCCCTTGAACGATCATTTCTCCCAAACCCCAAGCGGCACTAATTTGAATAACATCACGAAAACCGGTTTCCGTATCTAGAGTAAACATCACTCCGGAAACACCTTTGTCTGAACGAACCATTTTTTGAACTCCGACAGATAAAGAAACGCCAAAATGATCAAAACCTTTGTCTTTGCGGTAAGATATAGCCCGGTCATTAAAAAGAGAAGCCATGGCTTTTTTGGTAGTTAAAAGAATATTATCCAAACCAACCACATTAAGAAAAGTTTCATGCTGGCCGGCAAAACTGGCTCCCGGTAAATCTTCGGCTGTAGCTGAAGAACGAACAGCTACATCGGCCTCCTCCATTTGATAATGATCTGATAGGGCTTTATAAGCTATTTCTATTTCTTTTTTTAAATTGTCATTAAAATCCGCTTTTTCAATTGCTTGGCGTATTTTTTTGCCGACTGTTTGAAGTTGTTTAATATTACCGGTATCTAAATTATCCATTTCTTGGTTGATAAAATTATCTAGGCCGGCTTCAGTGATAAATTGACGGTAAGCGGCAGCGGTAATTACAAAACCGTTGGGTATATTTACTCCTTTGGGGGTGAGGGTAACATACATTTCTCCCAGGGAGGCGTTTTTGCCTCCAACTAAGGCTACATCATCATTATTAAGTTGATCAAACCATAAAATTGAACAATTGGATTTATCTACTGACATAAAAATTTATTAATTAATTAGCGAGTAAAATATATAAGTCCGACACATTACTGCCGGTGGCTCCGGTAACAATTTGACCTCCGGTTTGTTTAAAAAAATTATAACTATTATTGTCTTGCAAATATTCTTTGACGTCAAGATTTAGAAGGCGAGCTTGTTCTTGAGTATTTTTATCCACTATAGCTCCGGCTACTTCGGTGTTATCGTGGCCGTCGGAAGCTACTGCTATAAAAACCGTTTGGGGAGAAATATTTAATAAAGAAGCAAGAGCCATTTCTTGATTACGCCCACCTTTACCTTGGCCTTTAATGATGACAGTGGTTTCCCCGGCATTAATTTGAACCTGTCCGGGAGCCAGGGGAGTGGAGATTAATTTTTGTCCCACTGTTTGAGCTTGGCCGGCGATGGTGGCCGAACCCGGTATTGGTTGATAACCCAATTCTTCGGCTTTTTTTTCCATAGCTGAAACTGCATCTTGATTGCTGATTACTAAAATATTATTAACTTTTTCAAAATAAATATCGTCTTTAGGAGTTTCTAAGAGTTCGGGATTGCCAATGCCGGATTTTTGCCACAGATCGTATTTTTCCAAAACCGCCTGAGCCTCTTTAATAGTGGTTTTGTCTTTTACTGTAGGGCCGGAAGCAATAACAGATAAATCATCACCTAAAACATCAGAGAAGATTAAAGAAACTACGGTGGCCGGGTAAGCGATTTCAGCCAAATGTCCGCCTTTGATTTTGGATAAATGTTTGCGTACGGTATTTAATTCGTAGATATCTGCTCCTCTTTTGGTTAATTGTTTGGTAATATCCGCCAAAACTTGAGCGGATAAATTATTAGGTTGACACAAAAGAGCCGAACCGCCGCCGGAGATGATAAATAAAACCAAGTCTTCAGCCGTGGTTTGGTTTAAAATATCTATTATTTGATTAGTGGCTTCAATATTTGTATCTGACGGTAGGGGGTGAGTACCAACCAGCGATTTTATAATTTTAAGATAACCTTTGGTTATATCCAAAGCCAAGCCGGCGGTAATTCTATGACCTAATATATTTTCCAGTTCGGCGGCGGCTTTTAAGGAGCATTTACCAATCGCTATAACATAAATATTGTTATATTTATGAAGATTATATTGATGATTATTAATATCCAAAATCTCTCCCTTCAGTTTAATTTTAGAGCTTAAAATTTTTTCGGTATTAATCGCCTGATAACCGGCTTCTAAAATACGCAAAGCATCGGCTTTGTTTTTATTGGTGGCTAAATCTTCAAAATTTTTTATGTATTTAATATCCTTGATTTCTACCATGGAGACATTATAACAAATTAAGTAGAATTAGTCCGATTAAACCGATTAATAGAGTATAAATAAAAGCCGGAATTATGGTTAAGCGAATTATGTTCCCATCTTTATCTTTTAAACCGACTACCGCTTGAGCAGCTATAATATTATGAATGGCCATCATATTACCAACTGCACTACCGGCTGCTTGTAAAGATAAAATAATAATTAAACTCAAGCCCAGTTTTTCAGCCAAACCGGCTTGAAAAGAAGTGAATAATAAATTAGAGACAGTGGAACTGCCGGCCATAAAAGAACCCAAAGCCCCAATAAAAGGAGATAATAATGGTCCAATGACCGGAGTATAGGGTAGATTTTGAGCCAAGTATAAAGGAATACTGGGTAAGTCGGCCAAATTATAACCGGAGGCTAAAATTATTTGGACAATACCTAAAACTGCCAGCAAGCCGACCAGTGGTTTAATTAAACCGGTAATAGATAAATATATGGCTTGTAAAGTTTGTTTTTGAGATAAACCGAAGATTACAATAGACAGTAAACCGGCAATTAAAAAGATAAAACCGGGGGAATAAAAAGGTTCTAAACCGGCGGAAATATCTGTGCCCAGAATATTAGAGAAATCAAGATTAATTTTTTTAAGTAGTTGACCGATTCCTAATCTATCTATTCTAGTGCTAGCCAGTAATAATAAAGTTAAAATATAGGGACTGAAAGCTTTGAGGGTGGAGTATAAATCATGGTGAGAATTTTTGTTTATAATATTTGGAGGATTTAATAAATAGGGTTTAGTCGGTAAGAAAAGTTTTAATTTAATTATAATAATAAACAAACTACCGCCGATTAAACCGCCAATCATGGAAGGAAATTCCGGTGACAAAAAAGTGGCTGCCAAATAAGAGGGGATTAAAAAACAAAAACCGGCTATTAAAGCCAGGGGAGCAATAGCTAAACCTTTTTTAATTGAACGGTTGTGAGTAAAGGTGACTATTACCGACAATATAAGAGGAATTAAAAATCCGACACTTAAATGAATAAAAGCGACGGTGGTGGTTACACTATCAAGGGAATTTCCCAATAAGACCAATTGTGAACTTGATAAACCTTCGGTTATGCCGATGGTGATAGGAACACCAACTGCTCCAAAAGTAACAGCTGCACTGTCTCCAATTAAAGCAATAGCCACAGCCGCCAGTGGTTTAAAACCGAGCATCATTAAAAGAGGAGCGGCTAGCATAGCCGGAGTTCCAAAACCGGCCGCTCCTTCAATAAAGCCGACAAAAAACCAACCGATAATAATGGCTTGAATTCTAGCATCAGCGGTAATTGTTTCTATAATTTGACGAATGGGAGAAAAGGCATCGGCTGTTTTTAGGATATTTAACAAGAAAATGGCTCCAAAAACGATTAAAATTATCTCTAGCGTAATAATTAAACCGGCTATCAAAGAAGCCCCAACCACCAAAGGCGACATTTGCCAAAAACCAAGTACTGAAATAATGACAACAACTAAAGTTACCGGAGCTGCTCGGACAGCCGGTTGTTTTAAAATAACCATTAAAACAAACAGTAAAATAAAAGGTAAGGTGGCAACCAAAGTAAGCATTAAGAGTATTATATTATTAATTGAGAGGATTGTCAGCTTTAAGTGACTTTATTCTTGATTTGCTTTATATATCTTATATGATATAATTTATTTTAATGAAATTAGATAAACAAAAACCGGTTTCCGGTCAATTGGGGGGTTTTATTAAAGAATTACGCCGGCAAAAAGGTTTAACTCAAGCTCAGTTTGCTAAATTGTTAGAAACTTCTCAAAGTGCTGTCGCTCGAATTGAAAGGGGTGGTCAAAATCTAACTACCAAAGAAATAGTTAAAATCGGTCGGGTTTTGAATCGAAATATTATAGATTTAAGCGGTTCTTTGGATTTTGAAGTAACCGGGGGGCATAAATTATCCGGCCACATAAAAACCAATTATTCTAAAAACGGCTCAGTTTCTTTATTATGTGCCAGTTTATTGAATCGAGGTAAAACAATTTTACACGGAATTGCCAGAATTGAAGAGGTTTATCGTTTAATAGAAGTTTTGGAAAGTCTGGGAGTGGCAGTTAAATGGACAGATGTGAATACAGTAGAAATTCAGCCACCGGTTGAATTAAATTGGTCTCGTTTTAATAACCAAGCAGCCGCTAAAACTCGTTCAGCTTTAATGTTGGTGGGATCATTATTATCTTGGACTAATGATTTTTGTTTGCCACATGCCGGTGGTTGCAAGATGGGTGAGAGAACCATTACCGCCCATAAATTGGGTTTGGCTGGATTGGGAGTTAAAATTAAAACTACCGAGAATGAATATCGAGTAAGTTATAAAAAACTAAAAGACAGAGCGGATATAGTAATGTATGAAGCCGGCGATACGGCAGTTAATAATATTTTATTGGCAGCAGCTACCCGATTGGGTCCGACAATTATCCGGTTTGCTCCGGCTAATTACCAAGTTCAAGAATTGTGTTTTTTCTTGAATAAATTGGGAGTGAAAATAGAAGGCATAGGTACAACTACTTTGGTGGTTTATGGTCGGACAGATGATGTTAAACAAACTCTAGAATATACCAACAGTGAAGATCCGATAGAATCAATGATGTTTATTACGACGGCGGCTATTACCGGTTCTGAATTGAAAATAACTCGTTGTCCATTGGATTTTTTACGTTTGGAATTATTTAAATTAAAATTAATGGGTTTGAAGTTTAGCTTATCCAAAGAGTATTTAGCTGAGAATGGTCGAACCATCTTAACAGATATAAAAGTAAAACCTTCCAAATTAAAAGCTTTGTCGGATAAAATCCACGCCTTGCCTTATCCGGGTATTAATGTGGATAATTTACCTTTTTTTGTGCCTTTGGCCACTCAAGCGGCGGGAACGACTTTGATTCATGATTGGATGTGGGAGAATCGAGCAATTTATTTTACAGAATTAAATCGTTTGGGAGCCCAAGTTAAATTAGCTGATCCTCATAGAGTATTTATTAATGGGCCGACCAAACTGACCTCAGCTCAAGTGGTTTGTCCTCCGGCTCTACGACCGGCGGTAATTATTTTAATTGCCATGTTGGCAGCCGATGGAGTCTCGGTTCTTAGAAATGTTTATTCTATTAATCGTGGCTATGAAGAAATAGCCGAACGTTTAAACAGCATCGGAGCCAAAATAAAAGTTTTAAGTTAATTATGACAGAAAATAAAAATTTTTTTAAAGATAAAAAAATAACTGTTATGGGTTTGGGTTTATTGGGGCGCGGTTTGGGGGTGATTAAATTTTTGGCCAATCAGGGAGCTTTATTAACAGTTACAGATTTGAAAACTGAAGCGGAGTTAAAACCATCTTTGGTTAAGTTGGCTCGGTATAAAAATATTCAATATGTTTTAGGTCGACATCGTTTAGGGGATTTTAAAAAAGCTGATTTAATTATTCGGGCTCCCAATGCTCCTTTAAATTCTCCTTATCTACAAGCGGCTCAAAAGGCCAAAGTACCGATAGAGATGGATGCGTCGCTTTTTGCCAAATTGGCTCCGGCGGGAGTAAAATTAATCGGAATTACCGGTTCTCGGGGCAAAAGTACGGTTACTCATTTGTTATTTGATATTCTAAAACAAGCTAAAAAACGAGTTCATTTAGGTGGTAATGTCCGCGGTTTGGTCACTTTGCCTTTATTGAATAAAGTTAAAAGTGGAGATTTGGTGGTTTTGGAATTAGATTCTTGGCAACTACAAGGTTTTGGTCAGAATAAGATTAGTCCCCAAATGGCTATTTTTACTTCTTTTATGGCAGATCATTTGAATTATTATCAAGGTAATCTCCGTCGTTATTTTAAAGACAAATCTCAGATTTATCGTTTTCAAAAACCGGAAGATGTTTTAATTACAGGAGGTACGGCTAAAGAGGCTATTTTAAAATATGGCCCTCAACCTAAAAGTAAAATTCTAAAACCTCAACTTCAATTAACTAAAAATTGGCCTTTGACTGTTTTAGGTAAACATACTCGTTATAATATGACCTTGGCGACGACAGCTGCCATGGAATTGGGGGTACCTAAAACCGTCATCAGACGAGTAGTTAAAAATTGGACCGGTTTGCCCGGTCGCCTGGAACCGGTTGAGACTACCAAAGGAGTAAAGTATATTAATGATACTACAGCTACTACTCCTCAGGCTTTGGCAGCAGCCATTAAGGCCTGGAGTGTTGATCGAAATAAAATTATTTTAATAGCCGGTGGGCAAGATGCTCGTCTGGATTGGTCGGAGATTGATAAAGATTTAAAAAAGATTAAGGTTATTGTTTTGTTTCCGGGAACAGCAACAGATATTTTAATAAAAAAATTACCCAAACATTTGCAAGATCAGGCACAGGTGGTAGATAATATGAAAGAAGCGGTAAACAAAGCCAAGGATAAAGCCGGTATTGGAGATGTGGTTTTATTGAGTCCGGGAGCTAAAAGTTTTGGTTTATTTAAAAATGAATTTGATCGAGGAGATCAATTTAAATATTATGTCCGTAAATTAAAATAATTATGATTCCGGCTAAAATTAAACCTAGAAATAAAGATACTTTATTGCAAATGGTTAAAACGGCTGTTGGTTCAAAAATGTTTCAAACCGCTTATGTCGAAGTGGCCGGTCGTCGTCTGGATTTAACTAAAAAAGGAGAATTATCTTGTGCTTTTTTTGTCTCATCCATCTTGGCTATTTTTGGTTTAATAGATCGTTTGCATCTAACAGTTGAAGGAACAATTAAAGCTATGGAAAAAGCCGGTTGGCAAAAGACAAAAAAACTGGAACCGGGAACGATAATAATTTGGGATTCAACTCCTAATTTTAAACATCAGCATATTGGTTTTTATCTTGGAAACAAAAAAGCTATCAGTAATATTTACCAGATGAAAGTACCCGGAAAACATCATTACACCTTTGGCTCAGAAAAAAGTAAAACTTATCGTCCGATTATCACCATATATCATCATTCTGATTTAAAATAATTATGTATTCGCAATGGTTGGATTTTAAAAGTAAGAAAAGACAAGCTACTGGTTGTGGAATTTTGAGTTTGTTGATGGTGATGGAATATAATAAAAGGAATAAAAAATTACCTAATCCGGAAAAATTATATCAAGTGGGATTGAATCGCCGAGCCTATGTTGAAAAAACAGGTTGGCGACATAGTGGTTTGGTAGGTTTGGCTAAATTGTATGGTTACAAAAAATCTCAAGCTTATGATTTAACCGGTCAAGATTTTAAACCGGCTTTGATTGTATTGAAAAAAGAATTAAAAAACGGTCCGTTAGTGGTTTCGATTTATAAAGATTATCAACCAAATAAAGGAGGACATTTGTTGGTTTTAGAAAAGTTAAATGAAACAGAAGCTTTAGTTTGGGATCCGGACACCAAAAATAGAAATAAAGTTAAACAAACAATTGCGATTGATAAATTTTTAAATGGTTGGAAAAAGAGATTTATAACAATAAGATAAATATAATGATTAAACAGTTTAAAATTTTAATTTTAAAATTATCTTTTCCGATTTTACTCATGCTTAAAAGGATTTTTAATATTTATCTTGAAGGCTCAAAAGCAATTATCATATCCGGAGAAGAAGTTCTTTTGATCAGACATAATTATGGATCTTCTAATTGGACTTTACCGGGAGGTAGAATCAATAGAAATGAATTACCAGAACATGCCCTGGTGCGTGAATTGCAAGAAGAATTAGGCTTAAATGTTTCAGATCAGTTTAAATTTTTAAACAAAATAAATATTTCTGATTATGATAAAACGATAGTATTTGTTTTTTTAGTCAAACTTAATTGGGCAGATAAAGAAAAGATAGAGCTTGATCCGATAGAAATAAAAGAATATCAATGGTTTAAATTAAAAGAATTACCGGTTTTAAGTAAAGTGGCACGCCAGATGTTAGATTGTTATTTAAATTTTTAATTAAATTAATTTGACAAGAGGCACTATTTTGATACACTTATATTAATATGGCTACAATTAAAAAAAGATTAAACATTACTTTATCTCCGGAAATGGAAAGGGCGATAGCTTATTTAGCGGAAAAAGAATCCATGCCTCAGGCTCGTAAAATATCTGAATTATTAAAATTGGCCATTGAGTTGGAAGAAGATGATTTATTAAATTCTTTGGCAACTGATAGAGATAAAAAGAAAGATCATTATATTACCCACAAAACGGCATGGAAATAAAATTTGTAATTTATTATCATCCGGTGGTTGTAAATAAAGATATTCCCGGATTAACTAATCCCTGGAAACAAAAGATAAAAAAAGCTATAGAGGATAAATCGGCAACTAATCCATACCATTATGGTAAACCCTTGAGACGATCTTTAGTTGGATATAGAAAACTAAGAGTAGGGGATTATCGGGTGATCTTTAGAATAGATAAAAATAAGATTATAATTTTAGCTATAATGAACAGGCGGGATATTTATAAAAAAGTTCATCGTCGGATTTAATTAAACAATGATTAAAAACTTGAATTTAAATAGAGTTAAAAAAGTCCATTTTATCGGTATTGGTGGAATCGGGCAATCGGCGGCCGCTCGATTATTATTAAATGAAGGTAAAATAGTCACCGGTTCCGATCATAATCCCAGTCCGGTTACTGATGGTTTGGTTAAAAAAGGAATAAAAATTTTAATCGGTCAAAAGGCAGATAATATAACTGCTGATACGGATCTTTTGGTTTATAGTTTGGCGGTGCCGGAAGATAATCCCGAAAGATTACAAGGGCAGGAATTAAATATTCCGGAAGTTTCTTATCCGGAATTACTGGGTCTAATTTCAGAGAATAAAAAAACCGTTGCTGTGGCCGGAACTCATGGTAAAACCACTACCACTGCCATGTTGGGTGAGGTTTTGAATCAATTGAAACCATCGGTGATAGTTGGTAGTTTGTTAACTAAAACCAAATCTAACTTTATAGCCGGCGAGGGTAAATGGTTGGTGGTGGAGGCTTGTGAATACAAGCGGTCTTTTTTAAATTTAAAACCGACTGTTTTAGTGATTACCAATATTGAAGAAGATCATTTGGATTATTATAAAGATTTAACTGATATCCAATCGGCTTTTAAACAATTGGCCGAGAAAGTGCCCGCGGATGGTTTGATTATTGCTCCTAAAAATAATCCTAATCTTAAATCGATTTTAGCTACTGTTTCTGCACCAGTGATTGATTATTCCGATATCTCAATTCCCCAATTACAGGTGCCGGGTCGACATAATCTATTAGATGCTCAAGCGGCTAAAGCGGTTGGCTTGAATTTAAATATACCGGAGTCTGAGATAGATAAAGCTTTAATAAATTTTAAAGGCACTTGGAGGCGACTGGAGTATAAAGGCCAAACAACAGCCGGAGCGGTCGTTTATGATGATTATGCTCATCATCCGACTGAAATCAAAATGGCTTTAACCGCCCTGAAAGTAAAATATCCAAATAAGCAACTGGTGGCAGTTTTTCAACCTCATTTATATTCACGCACTCGAGATTTTATGGATAAGTGGTCAATAGCTTTTGAAGCGGCCGACCAGGTTATAGTTTTACCGATTTATGCCGCCAGAGAAAAACCGCTTGCCGGAATTAATTCTCAAGCTCTAATAAAACAACTGGGTGTTAAAGCTCAATTGGCGACAGATTTTAGACAAGCGAAAGAACTGCTTGAAAATAAAGATGCTCAGACAGTTATTGCTGTTTTAGGAGCGGGAGATATTTTTAAATTATCCGAAGATGTGATAATTGGTTTTTAGGTTGATTTTAAGTCTTTAAATTGTCATAATACTAAAATATGAAAGATTTAGAAAAAAACCTTTGGCGACATCAAGTTAATACGGTTTTGGCAATTATAATTGCCATTTTGCCTTTTGTTTATTTGCCTAGTTTTTTAACCGGATTATTAGTCTTAATGTTGGCTCTGGTTATCGCTTTTTTAAGTTTAACCGGATTGCATCAGGTTACTAAAGCCCTTAAAAGTTATAAAGAAAAAGATGAACGAAAGATAACTGCTGATTTTTCAGAATATGAATCACCTTCAAAGGTTGACTGGGAAAAGACAAATGAAATTAAAGATGGTTCGGAGTTTGAAGGCCAAACTTAAATTTTATTATGGATTTTAATCCTCATATTAATTATTTTGCTCAGACGGATTTTCGAGGCCGGAAGCAAGTCTTTGGTATAAAATCCGAGGATCGGATGCGACATATGTATGTTATTGGAAAAACCGGTATGGGTAAATCCACCATGTTGGAAAATCTGGCTATTCAAGATATTAAAAACGGAGCCGGTTTGGCTTTTGTTGATCCTCATGGTTCTTCAGCCGATACTTTATTGGATTTTGTGCCTCAGGACAGAATTAAAGATGTAATTTATATTGCCCCATTTGATACCAGTTATCCGATTGCTTTTAACGTGATGGAAGATGTGGGTCCGGATGGACGGCATTTAGTGGTTTCCGGTTTAATGAGTGCTTTTAAAAAGATTTGGGTGGATGCCTGGTCGGCTCGAATGGAATATATTTTAACTAATATATTATTGGCTTTGTTGGAATATCCGGATTCAACTTTATTGGGAGTTAATCGAATGATTGCCGATAAAAAATACCGGGAAAAAGTGGTGGCCAATATTACCGATCCCGGAGTTAAATCTTTTTGGGTAGATGAATATGCCAAATATACTGATCGTTTTACGGCTGAAGCTACACCGGCAATTCAGAACAAGGTGGGGCAGTTTACTGCTAACCCTTTAATTAGGAATATTATCGGTCAACCCAAATCTTCTTTCGATTTCCGCCAAGCGATGGATGATAAAAAGATTTTAATCATTAACTTATCCAAAGGCCGAGTGGGAGAGATGAATACCAATCTTTTGGGAAGTATGATAATCACTAAATTATATTTAGCGGCTATGTCCAGAGCTACTTTATCTTCGATGGAATTAAAACAAGCCCCTCCTTTTTATTTATATGTTGATGAATTTCAATCTTTTGCCAATGAATCCTTTGCGGATATTTTAGCCGAGGCGCGTAAATATAAACTGGCTTTAATTTTAGCTCATCAGTATGTGGAACAAATGTCCGAAGAAGTGCGAGATGCGGTCTTTGGTAATGTCGGAACAACGGTTGCTTTCAGAGTCGGGCCACTTGATGCCGAATTATTGGAGAAATTGTTCTTTCCTACTTTTACCAAAGAAGATTTAGTGGCCTTGGGTTTTGCTCAAATTTATCTTAGTTTAATGATAGACGGAGTTGGTTCACCGCCTTTTTCAGCTACCACCTTACCCTCGATAGTTAACACCGAAAATTCTTTCAAAGATGAGATTATTGCTCAGTCGCGAAAAACTTATGCTTCTACCAGAGATTTAACAGAAACCGGTATTAATACTTGGATGTCCGGTGAACAACCGCCAAACTCTAAAGAATCTCCGGCTGAATCTAAAAACCCCTCTCCTAAGAGAAAAGATAAACCCAAACCTAAACCGGAAGAACCTAAAAAACCAAAACAACAATTTTCATCTAAAAAGAAAGAGGATAAACCGCAAGAGACCGTTTCTTTAAAAGATTTGCAAACAAAAAATAAAGAAAAAGATAAAACGAAAAATAAGACAGCCAATAGTGAACATCGACAACAATTACGGGAAGCTTTATCTGAGTTGATGGCTGAAGAAAAAACAGAAACCGTAAAAGAAACTCCGGCTGAGATAAAGTCCGAAGAGAAAAAAGATAAACCGGCTGAGACTCCGGTGGCAGAGAAGGATAATAATTCTCCTAAAAAAGAAGAACAAGTTAATTCTAAACCACCGGAAGTGCCGGAAGAATTATTAAAAAAAATGTTGGCAGATGATGGAGAGAAATAAAAGAATTTTAATTTTTACCACGGCTTATTTACCTCATATTGGCGGAGCTGAGATAGCGATAAAAGAAATTACTGATCGTTTACCAGATTATGATTTTGATTTAATTACCGCTCGCTTAGATAGGCGATTACCAAAAGAAGAAAAAATTGGCCGGGTTCGGGTTTATAGATTAGGTTGGGGTTGTTTTTTAGATAAATATTATTTGGCTTTCTGCGGTCATTTTAAAGCTATAAAATTACACAAAGATAACCCTTATAATTTAATTTGGGGAATGATAGCCAGTTGGGGAGGTTTAAGTGCGGTTAAATTTAAAAAGAAAACCAATTTACCCTTTTTGCTTTCTCTGCAAGAAGGTGATGATTTAAAAAAAATTGAAGCTAAAGCTAAAATTTTGGGTTCGTGGTGGAAAGATATTTTTAAACAAGCAGATCAGATTCAAGCTATTTCCACTTATTTAGCCGATTGGGCTTATAGTTTGGGTTTTAAAGGAAGGGTTGAGGTTATTCCTAATGGGGTGGATTTAGGTTTATTTAAGTTTAGAAATAAACCAATAGATTGGAATAATAAACCTAGAGAAATAAAATTGGTTACTACTTCAAGATTAGTTTATAAAAATGGTTTAGATTTAGTTATTACAGCTTTACCTTATTTGTCGACGAATATTAGTTTTCATATTGCCGGTGTAGGTAAAGAAAAACGAAAACTTCAAATTTTAGCAGGGAAATTGGGCGTGATTGAACGAGTTATATTTTATGATTTAATTCCTTACACGCAATTACCGGATTTTTTAATTCAAGGAGATATTTTTATTCGTCTATCTAGAACCGAGGGTTTGGGTAATTCTTTTTTGGAAGCTATGGCTTGTGGTTTACCGGTAATTGGAACTAATGTTGGTGGTATTCCGGATTTTTTAACAGATCAAAAGACCGGTTTTGTGATTCCGGTTGATAAACCTCAGGCGGTAGCTAAAAAAATTAAATATATAATTGATTCTATTAATATTGAAGAAGTTAAAGATATTATTGGCCAAGGTAAAAAATTGATAGAAAATAACTATAATTGGGATATTATTTTCCAAAAAATGGATAAGATTTTTTTAGATCTGACTTAGTTTGTTTAGAAATAAAATGTTAAGATTGTAAATATGATAAAAATATTAATTGCCACCCCTCTTTATCCACCAGAAATAGGTGGTCCGGCTACTTATACTAAATTTTTGGAAGAGGAATTACCTAAAAATGGTGTAGAAGTAGAGGTTTTAAAATTTTCTACAGTTAAACATTTACCAAAATTTATTCGTCACCTTGTTTACGCTTGGAAAGTTTTTAAAAAATTAAAGCATAAAGATATAGTCTATGCTCAAGATCCGGTTTCGGTTGGGTTCCCTGTAGCCATAGTTTCTAAATTATTTAAAAAGAAATTTATGATTCGTATCGCTGGTGATTATGCTTGGGAACAAGGCCAACAAAGGTTCAAAATTAAAGAAGGTATAGATGATTTCCAAAATAATAGAAAAGGAATAATGGTTAATATTTTACACCAAGTTCAAACTTGGGTAGCTGGTCAAGCTGATATGGTAATCACTCCTAGTAATTATTTTAGTCAATTAGTTCAAAATTGGTCAAAAAAAATAAAAGTAAAAACCATTTATAATGGTATTGATGTTCAATTTTATAATGACATACAACCTTTTTTGAAATCTAAAAAATTGATTACTGCTGGCCGTTTAGTGCCTTGGAAAGGCTTCGATGAATTAATTATAATGATGAAAGAATTACCGGATTGGTCTTTAGTTATAGTGGGTAATGGTCCTGATGAGAAAAAATTAAAAAATTTAGCTAATCAAATAGGGGTAATCAATAGAATAGAATTTACAGGAGCAGTTGATAAATTAAAACTTAAGCAATTAATGGTTGATTCTTCTATCTTTATTTTAAACACCTATTTTGAGAGTTTTTCTTTTCAAACTGTTGAAGCAATGGCTTCTGGTTTGATTCCAATTGTAACTAATATTGGTAGTTTGCCTGAAATCGTAGAGGATGGTAAAAATGGATTTTTATTTAATCCTGGTGATACTGGTAGTGTTATAAATAAATTAATATTCTTATCTAAAGATAAGAATTTGGTAAATAAAATGTCAACTGAGTCTAAATTAAGAGCTAAAGATTTTTCAATTAGTAGAACTGTTGATTCATTAGTTTCAATGATTAACCAAATATGATTAATTCACCCTGGATCAGAAAACCAAATTTTAAAGATATAAAAAGTTTTGATTACGATTCATATTGGGATTTTCGTGGTTGGCAGTTAAGGGATTCTTTAAAACCACGAGAAGAAATTATATATAATTACATTTCAGCTAAGTCTAAAGTTTTAGATATTGGTTGTGGTAATTCTTTACTACCAGTAAAACTAAGAGCTAAAAATTGTGATATTACAGTGGCTGATATATCACCCAAAGTTCTTAATGCTTATCATAATTTAAATATTAAAACTTTAACTTTAGATTTATTAAACTTTTCAAAAGATGAAATTAATGATCAGTTTGACTTTATAATCTTAAGTGAAGTTTTAGAACATTTGCCAAACCCAGAAGAGATAATTAAAAAGATATCTTTGTTGTCTGATAAAATAATCATCACTATTCCTAATAGTGCTTATTTTTTGTTTCGTCTAGGTTTAATGTTTAAAGGTCGGTTCTTTACTCAATGGGTTTATCATCCGTCAGAACATTTACGATTTTGGTCTCATCTTGATTTTCTTGATTGGTTAGAGACCATGAATTTAGATGTAAAAAAAGTGTTCGTTTCTGATGGCTTTACTTTTCGGGGGTTAATTAAATTTTTACCTAAATTATGGCCAAATATGTTTGGATTTAGAATGGTATATATTTGTTCAATTTCTGACAGAATGTTTGGTCTATCTAAATAGATAAAAATTTATGAAATTATCAAAAATTTGTTATTGCGGTATATATGACCCTAATTATCCTCGCAGCGATATCTTAATTAGTGGTTTAAAATTAAATGGAGTAGAAATTATTTATTGTCGAGAAGAAAGCAATGATCGCTATCGTTATTTAAAGTTATTAAGTAAAATTAAGAGAGTATCTAAAACCACTAATTTAATTTTTGTGGCTTATCCTGCCACTTGGTCAGCTATTATTGCTAAAATTTTCACCAACAAAATAATCGTCGTTGATGCTTTTTATTCAATGTATGATGCGGTGGTTAATGATCGTAAGGAATGTTCCAAATTTAGTTTAAAAGAAATTAAGTTGTGGTTATTAGATTGGTTAAGTATTAATTTGGCTGATTTAGTAATTACTGATACTAAGACCCATAAAAAATATTGGTCTACTTGGCCTTTGGTTAAATCTAATAAAATATTTTCAGTTTATCTCGGAGTAAATGATAAATTTTTTTCCCGACGACAAAACAAAATAATAAATTCCTGATTAGTTTTCATGGCAAATTTATTCCACTTCAAGGAACAATAAAAATTGCTTTAGCGATTAAGGAGCTGATTGAAAATACAAATATTCACTTTAGATTTGTTGGTGATGAACAAGATTTTTCTTCAGTCCATAAAATCTTGTCTCCTTATTTATCAACTGGTCGATTAGAATTCATTCCCAGAGTATCTTTAGTTAAATATAGCTCTTTAATGAAAGAGGCGAGTGTAATTTTAGGTATTTTTGGTGATTCAGAAAAAACTGACCGAGTTATTCCTAATAAAATTTACGAAGGATTAGCTTCTGGCAAAGCGGTTATTTCTGAAGAAACAACTGCTCTGAAAGAAATTTTTACTTCTGATGATATTTTAATGATTAAGGGTGATATTCCATCTATTGCTTGGGCAATTAATAAGCTTTATACTGATGATGTTTTAAGACATAAATTAGAATCCAATGGATTAACTAAAGTTAAAAACTATAATCCTAAACAGATTGGTCAAAGATTGATTCGAGTGATAGAAAATGCCATGATTTAAAAATGTTTAATAATGAATTAAAAAGTATAGTTTCGATTAGCACTGATCGAAATTTATTTAAAACTGAAGCCAAGGTTTTTAAACGTCATAGTGATTATGCGAATATTTTGAATCAAACTATTCACATTATCGTTTTTACTCGTAAGGGTTATTCGATTGTGCGGTCTCGTAATATTGTAATTTATCCAACTAACTCAATATCTAAATTAACCTATATTTTTGATGCTTATAAATTAGGTCAGAAAATTATTAAAGATAATAATATTAACTTAATTAGTGCTCAGGATCCATTTGAAACTGGATTGGTTGCTTATTTTTTAAGCCTGAGATTAAATAGATGTTTACATTTACAAATTCATACTGATTTATTTAATAAATATTTTAAGAAGTATTTATTAAATCGCTTAAGGTGTTTAGTTGCAAAAATAATTATTCCTCGGGCGACTGGTCTTAGGGTGGTTAGTCAGCGGATTTTAGATAGTTTAAATTCTAATTTTAATTCTTCGATAATTACTAATAATATAGTCGTATTGCCTATTTTTATTGATTTTTGTTTTTTTTTAGATTATGATAGTAACTTAAAAGAAAATAGGTTTTTTAAAAAAAATATTATTTGGGTTGGTAGGTTTGAACGAGAAAAAAATCCTGGTTTAGCTTTAGAAGTAATGAATGTTATTAGGCAAAGAAACAAAGAGGTCGGATTGATTATGATTGGTGATGGTCGACTAAAGTCTAAATTAAAATCTAGGTTGAAATATAATCCAGATTTATCACAAAGAATTGTTTTAAAAACTTGGCAAGACGATATTAGACCCTGGTTAAAATCAAGCGATATCTACTTATCAACTTCTTGGTATGAGGGTTATGGCCTTAGTCAATTGGAAGCAGTTTTGTTAAATTTGCCACTAGTTTCAACTGATGCTGGTTTGGCGGGTAATATATTTAAAAATAATAAGGAAGCTAAAATCTGTAAACCAGGTGATAATAAATGTTTAGCTAGATCCATTTTGCAATTATTGGAAGATAAAAATTTAACCGATGATCTGGTTAATCGAGCTAAATTAAAATCAAGGCAACTAAAATCTGATTATTTAGAATTTCTGGAGTTGTACAAGTATAATATTGTTAATTCAATAAGATAATAGATATGAATTTACTGATTTTGGCTCAAAAAGTAGATAAAACAGATGGGGTGTTAGGTTTTTTCCATAACTGGGTTAATAAATTATCAACAAAGTTTGATCATTTAACAGTGATTTGTTTAGAGCAAGGGGATTATGATTTACCGCCTAATGTTAAAGTTTTATCGTTAGGTAAAGAACAAGGTCAAAGTCGCTTGAAATATATTTGGCGATTTTATAAATACATCTGGCAAGAACGACATAATTACGACGCCGTGTTTGTGCATATGAATCAAGAGTATATTTTACTTGGTGGATTATTTTGGAAAATTTTTAATAAAAAAGTATTTTTATGGCGTAATCACCCAATAGGTAATTATCTTACTAAAATCGCTGTTTGGTGGTCTAACGTGGTATTTTGTACCTCACCTTATTCTTATACGGCAAGATTTTCTAAAACTAAATTAATGCCAGTCGGTATTGATACAGATTATTTTTTACCTTTAAATGGAATTAAAAGAACCAAGGATATTTTATTTGTTGGTCGTCTGGATCGTCTTAAAAGGCCTGATATTTTGTTAAAAACTATTAATATGCTTAAAAAAAATGGTTTAAATTTATCAACTACTTTTATTGGGGAAAGTACACCTGGTAATGAAAGTTATCGCATATATTTTGATCAGTTAATTAAAAAATATGATTTAGTTGACAATGTTTTTTTAATGGGGGCTATTCCTAATACTAAAACTAAATATTATTACCAAACACATAAAGTTTTTATTAATTTAGCTCCATCGGGTTGTTTGGATAAAACTATTTTTGAAGCTATGGCTTGTGGGTCAGATATATTAGTGACTAATAATTATTTACGATCAGAACTGGGGATTAATGTTTGGACCTCAGGTGAAGTAGATGATTTAGTTAAAAAAATATCTGAAAAATTTTCAAAAAATAAAATTTCTCAGGAAGATAATATTACTTTAGTTAATTATGTTAAAAAAAATCATAGTTTGGATTTTTTGGTTAAAGCTATCAAAAATTATACTTAATAAGTATGAATAATATTAAAAAAAAAGTTATTTTTGGTTTTAATGGTTTAAGTATGGGCGGTATGGAAAAACAATTCATTGAACAAATGAGATTTTTTGATACAGAAAAATTTGATATTAGATTAATTTCTCTAATGAATTTAGATAATTCAGTGCAAATGTATAACCTTTTGCCAAAAGATATGGTGGTTTATAGATTAAATTTTAGAGGTTGGTTTGATATCTTTGAGTGGTTTAAATTATATAAACTTCTTAGAAATATAAAACCAAACATAGTTGTATCTAGTTTGTTTTTTAGTAATATGGTATTTAGAGTTTTGAAAGTTTTTATTGGTTATAAAGCTATTGCCAGAGAGCATAATACTTATGTTAATAAAACCAAGATTCAGCAATTGATAGATAGATTATTATCTTATGTTTCTTTTAAAATAGTAGCGGTTTCTAATACGGTGGCTGATTTTACATCTAAGCAAGAAAAGATTCCCTTAAATAAATTTATGGTTATCAATAACGGTATAGATGTAATAGGTTCTGAAAACAAATTAAAAAAATTACCGACTAAAAATATTCTTAAAGAACAATTAGGTTTTTGTCTTGAAGATAAAATTATTTTAAATGTAGCCAGACTGACTAAACAAAAAAATCATAAATTATTAATTGATGGTTTTTCTTTGTTTGTAAAAAATAACCCTGATTACAAGTTGTTAATTGTGGGAGGGGGGTCTGAAGAAGTGCAATTAAGAAAATATATTAAAGAATTAGATTTGTCTAATAAAATTATCTTAACTGGTATGAAATATGACATTTGGCCGTATTATAAAATGGCCGATGTTTTTTCTTCTACTTCTTTAATAGAAGGTTTTAGTAATGCCTATTTAGAAGCTTTAACTGCCGGTTTACCTTTAGTGGTGACAAAGACTGGAGGAGTGGGAGATATTTTAATTGAAGGTGTTAATGGTGTAATTATAAATGAGTTTTTACCCCAAGTGGTTTGTGAATCATTAGAAAGAGTAATTTATAAAAAAATAAATAATCAAAATGATATTATCCGGAAAACTGTTTTAAATTTTGATATTAAAACAATAGTTAAAAAATATGAAGACCTTCTCCAAAGTGGTTTAACTTTAGAATGTATTGGTATGCAAGACAGTGGAAAGACTTTTGTAATAAAATATTTAGAAAAAGAATATTCTATTAAGACTGTTTTTGTTAATTCTCTATGGAAAGAACATTGGATAAAATATGGAATTGAGTTTATTTTAAAAAATCCTTTTTTATTTTGTTGGGTTTTATTTATTTCATTTAAAGAATCTTTGTTAGTTTTTCGTCCAATGTTATTTTTTCATAAAATATATATTTTTTTAATTGTTGGTTCTCAGAAGATTTTTTTATACAAGAAATATCCAAATCAATTAAGGGGTGTGGATGAAGGATTTATGCAATTTATTTGTTCTCTCTATGAGCATAAATTAAAAGAGTCAGATTTGGAACGAATTGTTAAAATTTTTCCTATTTCAGATATTGTTTTATATATGAAAGAAAAAATAATTATTGAGGGAACAATAGGTAAGATTTCTCAAAAACGGGCTTCCCAAGGTCAATATTATGTGCAAAAATGGAAAAATATATTTAGATTTAATTTAAATGCTTTAGTTCAGGTTCTTAAAAATAAAGAGAGGGGTATAACAGAAGCTAAGCTGGAGGAAGGTAAATTTAAATTTGATGATATGTTTATTCAAATTTTAAAAAATAATTAATAGCTTTTAAAATAGTAATATTTTTATGAGTAAAATTTCTAGAAAAGCTTATCAACAGATAGTTGATTGTGATGGGGTCGTAATTTCTGGACATAATCGGTCTTATTTATATGACATTGCTTTCGAAAAGGATATGTCAAATAAGAATGTTTTGGATATTGGAAGCTCTCAAGGGTCTTTTTGTCTTGAAGCAATGAAACGTGGAGCCTGTAAAGTTGTTGGAATTGAGCCACTGGTTGAAAATATTAAAACAGCTAAAGAAGCTGCTTTAAAGATTGGACTAGAACCTGAATATATTCAAACAGATTTTGAAAATTATCAAACTAATGAGCAGTTTGATACTATACTTTGTCTAAATGTTTTACATCATATGTATGATCCAATTCATGTACTTAGGAAAATGGTAAGCATGGCAAGGAATAAAATTATTATTGAATTTGCAACACCAAGATTGATAGATGTATGGAATAAACGAATTAGTATTATAAGTTTTTTAGCTAAAAAACAACCGTTGCTTGTTATGGGAAAACCAAGACACCCAAAAGATTCTGTGAAGATTGCTGAGTATACATTTATGTTTACGTCATCAGCATTAAAAACTTTTTTTAATACTCATTATTCATGTTTTGGTCCTGTTGTTTTTAAAAAATCCCCTTTTAAAGGAAGAATGATAGCAATAATTCAAAGACGTAAAATAAATACTATAACAGTTATTGCTGGTCCTACTTCCTCCGGTAAAACTACTCTTATAGAAAAAATTGAAAAATCATCAGAATTAAGAAAAAAATTAAATATACCTAATAAAATAGATGCTTTTGCTTCTTATAAATTATATGAAAAGCCCATAGAACAGAAGCTTGATCATGTAATTATGCATTATGATATTCTAAGGCCTTTTCGTAGAGCCATTAGAACTCATTACCGAGACCCAGTTTTATCTATTCTTTCTTCAGCTAATAAGGTTAATGTGTTAACTCTTAAAATACCATCGAGAAATCTCATTCAACAAATCACAAAAGGGGAGCCAGAATCATCAGCTAGACATCAAGAAATTAAAAAACTTTATTCTGATCCAGAATTTTTAAATAGGTGGTATAGAGATTGGTATAATTTTGTTAGTACCTTACCAAATGCTAATTTTGTTTTTATTGATGATAAAGGAAATCAAATATTGGATGACTGATAAATTATAACTTAATTTTATGTTTTTAAGATTTACAAAAAGTTTTTTAAGAATTGTTTTACCTGTTTTTGTGATAAATCTTTTAAAAAAGATTATAATATTTTTTTTCCCTTTTTTAATAAAGCAAGATATAATTGATTCTCAAAAAGAATTAACTAAATCAAAAATAAGGATAAGGACTGAACAAGAATTATTTCTTCAAGGTTTAGGACTTGCTGAAATTAAAGAAATATTTAATAATCTTAATGTCTCTTATTTTGTATCTGGTGGAACTCTTTTAGGTGTTATTCGAGAAAAAGATTTTATTAAATGGGATTGGGATGTAGGAATTGATACCAAACTAGAAGAGATTTACCCTGTAAAGAATAAATTTCTTTCTATCTTAAAACAATCTAATTTTCGAATAGAGTCTTATTGTCCAGAAAAAACAAATTTCAAAATTAATGCAGTAAAATATAACACACGATATGAAATAGCCGGTTTTATTAAGGTTGGGGAAAATAGATATAGAAAAGCTTATAATTATCCTGATTCTTTTGTTTCAAAATCGTCAGAAATAGTACTTCGTGGGGAAAAATATAAAACTTTTATTTCTCCTGAAGAATATTTAAAATGGCTTTATGGAGACTGGAAAACTCCAGTTAAAACCCTTAAAAAAGAGAATTATGTTACAAAACAATCAAGAACAAATACTTGGATTTTTTTATTTGTAAAAATAATTAGTTTATTAAAATAATATTTAAAATATAATATGAATGTAATTATACTTGCGGCAGGAAGAGGCACTCGTTTTGACTCTAAAGATCCAAAATGTCTTTCTATGGTAGATAATCAATCAATAATTTCTAGAATCATTAGTCAGATAAATAATTATATTCCTGATGCTAATATTAAATTAATAGTTGGTTATAAATCAGAAATAATTAAAAATCATACATCTAAATTTGATTTGTCTTATATATTTAATGATAAATTTATGGAAGATAAAAATATTTGGTCTGTTTTTCTTGGTATAGAAAATTCTAAAAACGGAGTTTTAATTATAGAAGGTGATTGCGTGTATGATAATCAATCTTTCTTAGAAATTTCCAAGTCTTTAGGAAAAGAATCTGTAGTATTTTTAGGTGATCAAGCAGATCAAAAAAAACTCAACGGAGTAATAAAAGTTAAGAATGGTTATTTTGATGATTTTTTTATTGGCAGAAAGAATTCTTTAATGAATAAGAATCATTTTAATATGTCGGGTGCTTTTTGGATTTCTAAAAAAGATATTTTATCTTTTAGAAAAGAGATATTTTCTTTATCTGCAAAAAACTTAGATTTTTATTACTTTATACCTCTTTTTAATAAAAATAAATTTAAATTGAAGTGCAAGCAATTATCCGGTAAAAGATACACTTTTAATACTCAAGCCGAGTATAATCACATGCTTAAAAATTTTGTTTTTATGGATTATTTCGAAGTCTCTAAGTTAAAACACATAGAGGGGTTTTCAAGACGGAGGGTTAATTGGTTAAAAGACAAAATTTTAGATGAAAAAATTTGGACCAAGCCGGTATGTATTGATCCTGATGGTTTGGTGATGGACGGGCAACATCGTATGGAGGTTTCTAAAGAGTTAGGATTAAAGAAAATCCCAGTCGTCATTTTTGATTATAATAGTGTTGAGATATATTCTTTAAGAAAAAATCATAAAGTAACGGTTGAGTTAATAAAACAAAAAGTTAAACAAAATGATCTATATCCATATAAGACAGTTAAACATAAATTCCCAGTAGAGATAAAAAATTGTATAATCTCTCTTAATAATCTTTATGAAAATTAAAATCAGAACAATTACTTTACAAAGTTTTTTAGAAGAACAAAAAGAGGTTGTTTTTAAAAACTTTCAAGATAATTTAAAATTTTTTGAAAAAAATGGTTATAAACCGCGTACATTTAGAGTTGTTTCTAACCAAATAATTAAAAGTGATAGTGAAATTAAAAAATTAATTAAAAAATATATAATTAATGCTCACAAATATAATTTTTGGGGAATTTGTTTACCTTTTAATATGTTTAATAAAAATTATATAGAAATTTTAAATTTGGCACGAGAAGTATCTAAAGAGGGAAAGGATATTTTTTTGAATTTTTTACCAGTAATTGATAAATCAATTCATTTAAAAGCAGTACCAGAAATTTCTAAGTTCATTTTAGAAAATGCAAAAGATCCTATTGATAATTTTAGAATTGGAGTATCTTCTGGTAAGTTTAAAACCCCCTTTTTTCCTTTTTCCTGTGCTGTAAATAATAATGAATTTATTGTCGGTCTGGAAATAGTCGGACCTCTTACAGATTTAGTCAAAAATAATAGTAGAATGGATTTAGATGGGTTACGTGAATTAATGATTGTTTTTTTGACAGAAGAATTACAGCAAATACAAACAATTTGTTATGATTTTGAGAAAAAATCTGGATTAAAATTCGGAGGTCTAGATTTATCTTTAGCCCCTTATCCATACCCTTTAGAAGATCAAAGTGTTTCTGCTTTAATTGAGGAGATTGGATGTATTGCACGTTCTCGAGGGGAATCATTATTTGAATTTGGATCTAGTGGAACCCATTTTATAAATAGTTTTTTAACTAATATTTTAAAATCTATCGTTAATAATTCAGATATTAAAACAACCGGATTTAATGGTATTATGTATTCGGTTCTCGAGGATACTTTTTTAAGTAAAGGCTATGAAAATGATAACTTTAATTTAGACTTTTTAAAACTTCTCTCCACAACATGTGGATGTGGGTTAGATATGGTTCCTTTACCAGGAGATACGGCGAATTCTTCTATTTCAGGTATTATTTTGGATGTTTTGTCGACTTCTATTATTCTTAAAAAACCTTTAGGTGTAAGATTGTTGCCAATACCTAATTCACGTCATGGAGATAAAACCAAGTTTAAACATTTATTTTTTTCTAATACTGAGATAAAAGAAATCAGGGATGGGGTTACATTAGAATATTTACCAAATCAACAAAATTATTTCAAGTTTAAAGAATAAGCAATATGGCTAAATCTAGTTTAAAAGATGTATTTGATAAGAGGGTTCAATGTCTTAATGATCATGATCCTTGGAGATATGGTGAAAAATTATCTCTAAAAACAGATATGATAGAATTATCTTGGATCGTTAAACATCTACAAAAAGGTAATTTATTGGATATGGGTTGTGGTACAGGTAGGCATTGTATTGAGTTATCCAAAAAATTTCCTCATATTAAAATAAATGCTTTTGATTTTGCTCCAAATAATATTAGAATATTTAATCAAAAAATAAAAGAAGAAAATACAAATTTAAATATTCAAACTAAAGTTTGCCATGTTGAGGATATTATTAATGTATATAAGGATAAGAATTTTAATAATATGCTGTCAATTGGTTTAATTCAATATTTAAATAATAAAGAATTAAAAAAATATTTTAAAGATTGTTATTCTCTTTTAGATTTTGGTGGGATTATGATGATTAAGCATCCAACATCATTTTTAAAAACATTTATTTTTGAAGGATATTCAGAATTACTTAAAAGTAAATATAAATCTAGATATAGAAATTTTCAAGATATATCAGAAGTAGTATATCCTTATTTTGAAATAGAAAAAGTAGAGCGAGTGTTTAATTCAAAAAATCTTAATCAGAAAGAATTGAATAATGTTGAACAGAATAAAAAAACTAAACAGTTTTGGTTTTTACTTAGGAAAAAAATTAAATAAAGATATTATTTTTTAGTATAAAAGAATATTGAAGCAATTATTGCTCCATATAAATGCATTAACAGTAAAGAATTAATGGCACCCCAAATTCCATACAAAGGAACTAGTATCACAAGTAAAATAATTTTAACAATTGCTGTGCTAATTTTAATAAAATATTGTGCACGTTTCATTGCGTGAGCAGCAAATACTTGATTATATAAAATTCTGGGCTTTACGAGTAATGCTAATATAGCCACTTGAGAATAAATGACCGCTTCTGGATATGCGGGGAATAAAATTCTAAACAAAAAAGGTGCAGCAACGATATATAGTATTACCGTTATTAGTGTTGTTATAAAAAAAAGAAAAGTTTTTAAAGACAGATTTTTTTGTAAAGTTGATATATTTTGTTTTGTAAATTTTGGAAAAACTAAGTGTCCAACAAGTCCAAATAGTTTTTGCAGGTGAATATAAGGAGTTGTAGCTAATACATAAATTGCAACTGGGGCTGCTCCGATTAGATGAAAAAGAATTAATTTGTCTATATTTAATGCAATTCGACTAATAAATTCCATTACGCTTAAGTGTTTACTATAATTAAAAAGTTTTAAATCCGGAGTTGATTTAAGGTTATATTTTTTGATAACTAATTTATATAACAAGCCTATTGAGATGGCATTAGAAGAAAAATAAAGAAAAATAATTATAACTGGATTATTGGTAAAATATAAGCCACTTAAGATTGCTATGATAGGTATAGGCTTACGATATAATCCAAATAAAGCACTTTCTCTAAAAAATTGTTTTCCAATAAGATATGATTTATATAAACTAAACCCCTCTATAAACGGAGCGAGTGTTCCAACTATAAGAAAAGCATAGGTTAAAGTTAGATTATTATTAAGATAATAATATATAGCAAATAATCCTCCTGCTATTACAATTCCTAAACTCCATTTAATTTTCATTCTTAAGCCATAAGGTAGAGCGTTTTCTGATCCTTGTGCTGTAGCGCGCATAATAGCGATACCCATACCAGAAAGTGTAAAAGAACTAAGTATTGCAGCCCATCCAATAATAAATTGATAAGTACCGTAAGCCTCTTTAGGTAAGAGATTAGCAAAGGCTATTACCATAATTAAGCCACTTAAAATTTCTATAGCATATCCTAATATTAACCAGATCCCACCTTTGGTAAGATAAATCATATCTGTTTTGGTATATTTTTCACTCCAACGTAGAAGTAAGTATATCTTTTTTTTATAATATTTTATTTTATTTATTAACATATTCATATAACTAATAGTAAAACTAAAAATAAGTTGAAGCAATCAATTGTTGTTTTTTTAGATAACTTAAGTTAAATTAGAATAATATAATAATGTCCAAGAAAAAACCAGCAAATAACCATAATTTAGTATCAACGGAAACGGAGTCAATTATCTGGTGGTTTTTAGCTATAGGTTTATCTTTAGTCGTTTTTTTACCTTTAGTGGTTTCTTCTTCTTTTTATTTCCCTTATATTACCGGTAAAGCATTTATTTTTAGAACCCTAATACCTTTATTATTGGGCGGAGGAATGGGTTTAATGTTATTGAGTTCTAATTATAGATGGCGGGGTAATTATATTTTATATATTTTATGGGCTTTGGTTGGTTGGGCTTTAGTGGTCGCTTTATTATCACCGGATGTAACTCGGAGTCTCTTTAGTAATTTTGAAAGAATGGAAGGTTGGTTAACGGTGGCTTTGGTAGCCTCTTATGCTTGTTTGTTACCCTTTGTTTTTAGAAGTAAGGAGGCTTGGATTTGGTTTTTGCGTTTAAATTTATTGGTTGGTTTTTTGGTGGCCTTTATTGGTTTAAAAGATAATCTGGGTTTAATTTTGGATGGTTCTTTTAATCGTCTGGAATCCACTTTGGGCAATGCTGCCTATTTGGGTGCTTATGCCATGTCGCAGGTTTTTATCGCCGGTCTACTTTTAGTTATAGATAAGTATCGTCAATCTTTTTTCACTTGGATATATATTCTTCTTATTCCTTTGCAAATCTGGATTGTTTATTTAACCGCCACTCGAGGCGCGATGTTGGGTTTATTAGCCGGTGGTTTGTTGTTTTTAATTTTGTTTTTATGGCAACAGCCGGAGAGAAAATATAAACAAGCTACTATTTTGGTTTTGGGTTTGGTTTTGGTGATCGGTTCTTTGTTTTATAATTTCAGACAAGCAGAGATTATTCAAAATCAGAAGGGATTGAGTCGTTTGGCCAATATTTCTTTGGAAGATAAAACCACTCGATCTCGATTAATGCTCTGGAGTTTGGCTTTAGAGGGGGTTAAAGATAGACCACTAATTGGCTGGGGGCCGGATAATTTTCGTTTAATTTTTGATAGATATTACAATGCTCGTTTATATGATCAGGAGCAATGGTTTGATCGCAGTCATAATGTTTTTATGGATTGGCTCACTGGTGCCGGAGTTCCGGGTCTTCTTCTGTATTTAGCTTTGTTTGCTTCTTTACTTTATGCTTGGTGGTTGGATCCGAAATTTGCGGGTTTAAGGGGGGAGGCGGCCGTCTTAACCGGTTGGTTGGGAGCTTATGTGGTTCAAAATATTTTTGTCTTTGATAATCTCTCCACTTATTTAATGCTGGCTTTATTAATTGGTTGGACGGGTTACCGTTTGACCGGTAATTCAGATTCTGAGTTTGGTAATTTAAAAGTTAAAAAAGCGGAAACGGTTGGTTGGTTAATGGTGGTCTGGTTTGTTTTATGGTTGGTTTATGTTTATTGGCTGGTAATTCAACCGGCACAAGTGGCTTATCATTTATCTCATGTTCGGGGTTACCAGCAGGCGGCACAGGCAAATAGCCAATCAGATTTATGGGATAAAACCAAACATCATTATCAAAAGTTACTGTCTTTGAATCCGCTTTATGGACAAGCGGAAATGGTGGAACAATTGGTGATCGGTTTACCGTCTGCAGCTAATGTTATTTTATCATCAGAGGAACAAATTACTTGGCTACAACAAGTAGACGAACGATTAGAATTTTTATTAGATAAAAATTCGGAAGATGTTCGGCTTTTGTATTTTAAATATATGTGGCTGGTACAGACCGATCGTTTAGTTGAGTCTGTGGAAGTAATAGAGAAAGCCAATGAAATATCGCCTGACAGAATTTTATTGTTAACAGAATTGATATTTGCATATGTAGGGACTGATCGCTTAGCTGAAGCTTCGGTTTTAGCTGAAAAAGCATTAGACATTGCTCCCGATGATAAACGAGCACTTGATGCTTATGCGATGGTTAAAATCAGTTCGGGAGAGATAGAAGAAAACTTAGAAGAAAAATTAAAAAGTTTTTATGGCACTGTAGTTCCCGATGATAATCGTTATCTGGATGCTTATATCAAAGCCGGTCGTTTGGATTTGGCGGAGGATTATCGTCAACAATTGGCGGAAAAAGATCCAAGTAATTTAGATAATTTAGTTCACTGGGCGATGTTGAATTATGGTTTGGAAAATTATGCCAAAGCTCTGGATATTTTAGAAAATGTTCGCGAGCGTTTCCCTAATCAACAAAATTATAATATAGAAGAATTTATTCAAGGAGTGAATCAACGATCCATTGAATTGGAATTTTAGCTTGACTTTTTTATTTTTTTTGCTAAAATACCGTTATGAGTGCTGAAGTATTGCTTGCAATACTCTAGCTCCAGAAATTAAATGTCTTGCGCAAGTCCCGTCTTTTGACGGGATTTGCGTTTTTATGATCGGCTTGTTGTCTTTTTAAAATTTATGTTAAGATTGATGAAGTGTTGTCTTTCGAGTGAGGCCGGTGACAGCACTCATATAAGACATGTAGTTTTGGAGTTTAGTTCTCGCCGGTCTCACTGGGAAGATAAACAGAAACCGTTTCAAAAAAATTGAAACGGTTTTTTGTTTTTCTTTTTTTAAAAAATTTTAAAAATTATTTTTTTGTTTTTTAAATTTTAAAAATGTTATCCACAAATTTTTTATTTTTATTATTGTTATAAGTTTGTTTTTGATTGATAATGTAAGTAACAAAAAACAACAAAGGTCGATTGTTGTAGAGAACTTTAAAAAGTAAATTAATTTTTTAAATTTATGGCTACTAAAAAAAGAACTACCTCTCGCAAAACTACTGCTCGCAAACCGGCTGCTAAGAAAAAAACTACCGCCAAGAAAACTACTGCTCGTAAACCGGCCGCTAAGAAAAAAACTACTGCCAAGAAAACTACTGCTCGTAAACCGGCCGCTAAGAAAAAGACTACTGCCAAGAAAACTACTGCTCGTAAACCGGCAGCTAAGAAAAAGACTACTGCTCGTAAGACTACTACCAGAAAAACTACCACTCGTCGTAGAAAATAGTTTTTGGTTAAAGTTGTTAAGAACCCGCTCCTTGAGTTTAATCAAGTTGGCGGGTTTTTAATTTTAGTTTTTCGGAAGATGAGAGGCTAAATGACACAGTCTTTTTTATATGTTAAAGTGGTTAATAATAGCTTGTTTCGGGCAAGCTTAATAATTTTTACCATTTTATGTTGACAGGTTTGGTTAAAAAAGTTTTGGGCGATGATAACACTCGCCGTTTAAAAAAACTGGAGCCTTTGGTTGCGGCTATTGGTGATTGGGAGCCAAAAATTAGGCCATTGACTGATGAAGAATTGGCAGCTAAGACGATTGAATTTAAAAAACGTTTACAAAAAGGAGAAACTCTGGAAGATATTTTACCGGAGGCTTTTGCCGTAGTTCGAGAAGTGGCTCGGCGGACTTTGGGAGAAAGGCATTATGATGTGCAGTTGATGAGTGGTTTAATAATGCACCAAGGTAATATTACCGAAATGAAAACCGGTGAAGGTAAAACCCTGGCCGCCACCTTACCGGCTTATCTTAATGCTTTAACCGGAGAAGGAGTACATATTGTAACAGTTAATGATTACTTGGCCAGACGAGATGCGGTTTTGATGGGGCAAATATATTATTTTTTGGGTTTGTCTGTTGGAGTGATTAATGGCAATGCTTCATCTTTTTTATATGATGAAACTCAAGTAGCCAAAGATGAAGAAAGAGATGAACAAGGTCAATGGCAAATTTTTTATGAATATTTAAAACCGGTTGGCCGCCAAGAAGCTTATCGGGCGGATATTGTTTATGGAACCAATAATGAATTCGGGTTTGATTATTTACGAGACAATACTGTTCAGCAAGCGGAACAGTTAGTTCAAAGAGCTGATGATTTAGGGCATCAACATTTTGCTATTATAGATGAAGTGGATTCCATTTTAATAGATGAATCCAGAACCCCCCTGATAATATCTGCTCCGGTTGAAGATGCTGATGAGTTTTATCGGCAGTTTGCTCGGATAGTTAAAGATTTTGAAGAAGGTCGGGATTATGAAATAGATCGAAAATTAAAAACCGCCACTTTAACCGATGAGGGTATGAGCCGGGCGGAAACCGCTTTGGGGGTTAGTAATATTTATACCGAAAAAGGAATTAAGTATGTTCATCATCTGGAGACGGCTACTCGAGCCAAAGCTTTATTTACCAAAGATAAAGAATATGTAATTCGAGACGGGGAAGTAGTAATTGTAGATGAGTTTACCGGTCGCCTGCAACCGGGGCGCCGTTGGTCAGAAGGTTTGCATCAGGCCATAGAAGCCAAAGAAGGAGTTCCGATTAAAAAAGAATCACGGACTTTTGCTACGGTGACTTTGCAAAATTATTTCAGATTGTACAGGAAGCTGGCCGGTATGACCGGAACGGCTATGACCTCCCAAGAGGAATTTAATAAAGTTTATGATTTGGAAGTGGTGGCTGTGCCGACCAATAAACCGTCGCAAAGAAACGATTTACCGGATCAAATTTTTCAAACCGAAGCCGGTAAATTTAAAGCGGTGGTTAAAAAGATAAAAGAATTAAATCAAAAAGGTCAACCGGTTTTGGTGGGAACGGTTTCCATTGAAAAAAACGAATTTTTAAGTTTGAAATTAACTCAAGCCGGAGTGCCCCATAAATTATTAAATGCCAAAAACCATGAAGAAGAAGGTAAAGTTATTGCCGGAGCCGGCTCTAAAGGCAGTGTAGTCATTGCCACCAATATGGCCGGTCGTGGAGTGGATATTAAACTGGGCGGTCCCCAGGCCACCAAAGAAGAAGCCGATGAGATTATTGCTTTAGGAGGGTTATTTGTTTTAGGTACGGAAAGGCATGAAGCCAGAAGAATAGATAATCAGTTGCGAGGTCGTTCCGGACGTCAAGGTGATCCGGGCGAAACTCAGTTTTATGTTTCTTTGGAAGATCATTTAATGAGAGCTTTTGCATCTGAGAGAATCAAAAGTATGATGGGTCGCTTTGGCCTTCCTGAGGATGAACCAATTCAAAATAAGATGGTTTCTCGAGCTATAGAATCGGCTCAAGAAAAAATAGAGGGAATGAATTTTGATACTCGTAAACATTTATTGGAATATGATGATTTGGTTAATCACCAAAGAATAACCATGTATGGCCGGCGACGTAATATTTTATTAGGTGACGAAGATACGGTTTGGCGTTTTACCGATAAAGCCATGGAGATTTTAAATTTAACGGCAGAGGAAAAAAGCCAATGGAGGAATCAGATGGATAAATTAATAGAAACCGGTGGCCGGGAGGTGGTTACTGCCGGTTTGCGTCGTTTGATTTTACAAATAATGGATATGTTGTGGATGGATCATTTGGAGGCAATAGACTACACCAAATCCAGTGTCCGCCTGCGGGCTTATGGTCAAAGAGATCCTTTGGTGGAATTTAAAAGAGAGGGTTTGCGATTGTTTAAAGAAATGGAACAATCTATGTTTGATCAAGTAATTAAAATGGCTCCTCGTTTATCTTTACAAAAACCACCACCGGTTGAAACGATTAAAATTAGTAATCAATCTCAAACCAAAGTTGGCCGAAATGATCCTTGTCCTTGCGGAGCTATTAATCCGGAAACCGGTAAAGTTTATAAATGGAAAAAGTGTGGCATGATTAATGCTCCTCATCATCAAGTTTAAGTTTTAAAAAAAATATGCCTCAAAGATCTTGGTATAAACAAACAGCCGAACAAGTAATGTCTTATTGGCAGACTCCGGATGTTGGTTTAACGCAAACAGAAGCGGAGTCTCGTTTGGTTAAATATGGTACCAATGAGTTACCATCGGCTCCGACCGATAGTTATCTAAAAATATTTTTACGGCAATTTCAGAGTCCTTTAATTTATGTTTTATTGTTAGCATCCCTAATAATGTTCTTATTAAAAGATTGGTTGGATGCCGGTATTATCACCATAGTTTTGATTCTCAATTCAGTTTTAGGTTCAATTCAAGAAGGACGGGCTCAAAATACTTTAGCGGCTTTGAAAAAATTTACTACCACTCAAGCGACAGTTATTCGTGATGGAGAAGAAAAAATAGTGGAAGATAGGGAAGTGGTCCCCGGTGATTTAATAGTTTTAAGGGATGGCGATAAAATTCCGGCTGATTGTCGTTTGGTTCAAGTTACAGATTTAAGAGTGGACGAATCGGCTCTAACCGGTGAATCTCAACCGGTTAGTAAACATACCGGACCTTTATTCTTAAAGAGAGAACAAGAAATCTCCAAAAGCGATCAGTTGAATATGGTTTTTAGAGGGACTTATGTGGTTGGAGGCTTGGCGCAGGCTGTAGTGGTGGCCACCGGAGCCAAGACAGTGGTGGGGGAAATAGGTACTAAATTGGAAGATTTAGGTTCCGATTTACCTTTGAAGAAAAATATTAAAGGTTTATCTCATTTAATAATTTTGGTAGTGGCTTTAGTCGGTTTATTATTATTTGGATTCGGTTTGTTATATGGTAATTCGGCAGTGGATATGTTTACGGTGGTGGTGGCTGTGGCTGTTTCTTCAATTCCTGAAGGTTTGCCGGTAGTGATTACTTTGGTTTTATCGGCCGGAGTTTGGCGAATGAGTAAGCGTCAGGCTTTGGTAAAAAAATTACAAGCAGTGGAAGCTTTGGGTCAGGCTAGTATAATTGCAGTGGATAAAACCGGTACCGTTACCAGAAATGAAATGATGGTTGGTTCCTTAATGACATCCGATAAAATTTTAACAGTTAGCGGTCAAGGCTATAAACCTGAAGGGAAAATATTGTGGCAGGATGAACTTTACGATTACGAGCAAGATCAGTCGGTTTTGGAATTGGCGGCCATTGCCGGTTTTAATATGTCGGTTTCGGTTGCTTATAATGAAACTGAAGATCGTTATATGATTACCGGTGATCCGACAGAAGCGGCTTTAGCTATTATGGCTCGTAAAACGGATTTCAATCGCTCGGTGGAACTCAAAAGTTATAAACAAATAGATGAAATTCCTTTTAGTTCGGATAAAAAATATAAAGCGGTTTTAAATAAAGATGATGAAAATAATAAATTACGAGCGGTAGGAGCACCGGAGGTTATTTTGGATATGTGTCAATATGAATTAACTGACAAAGGAGTGGTGGAATTAACTCAAGCCAGAAAAGAAGAATTGGAAAACAGAATCTATGATTGGTTACAACAGGGATTAAGGGTTTTAGCCGGTGCCTATACTGAAACCGAAAGCCATAATTTGAATCCGGAAAAGATATCCGGTTTAGTTTGGGTTGGTAGTTTTGGTTTAAGTGATGTTGTTAGAACAGAAGCTATAGAAGCAGTAAAAACCGCTCATACGGCCGGAATTAAAGTAATTATGATTACCGGTGATCATAAAGTAACGGCAGAAGCCATAGCCAAACAAGTAGGTATTTGGGATAAAGAAGCTCAAGTGATAACCGGCCAAGAGTTAAATCAAATGTCCGATGATGATTTGGCAAAAATTATAAATTCAGTTAGAGTTTTTGCTCGAGTAACCCCTGATCATAAGTTAAAAATAGTTAAGGCCTATAAAAAAGCCGGTCAAGTTATTGCTATGACCGGCGATGGTGTTAATGATGCTTTATCGTTGGTAGCGGCAGATTTGGGTGTGGCTATGGGTAAAATTGGGACCGAAGTAGCCAAAGAAGCTTCAGACATTATTCTTTTAGACGATAATTTCGGTAGCATCGTAGCAGCCGTGGAAGAGGGTCGAAATATTTATGTCACCATTAAAAAAGTTATTCTTTATTTGTTTGCTACTGGTTTAGGAGAGATTTTTGTTATTACCGGAGCCGTATTATTAAATTGGCCTCTACCACTTATAGCCGGACAAATTATTTGGCTTAATTTGGTGACAGATGGTTTATTGGATGCCACTTTAGCTCTAGAGCCTAAAGAAAAAAACTTATTGTCTAAGATTTTTGTTAAACCATCAAAATATATTTTGGATAAAATGATGACTCTTCGTTTAATTTTAATGAGTTTGGTGATGGTCACTGCCACGCTCTTTCTTTTTAGCTATTATATACCGGTAGATTTAAATCAGACAGAAGTTATGATTAAAGCTTGGACTATTACTTTAACTATGTTGGCTGTTTTCCATTGGTTTAATATTTGGAATTGTCGTTCAGATAGTCGTTCAATTTTCTCTATGAGATTAATGGAAAATCCTTATTTAGTTGGAGTTACCGGGATTGTTGTTTTGTTACATTTGTCTATTATTTATACTTCTTTTGGCCAAACTATAATGCGTACCACGGCTTTAACTTTAGGTGAATGGTTTGCTATTTTATTAATCGGTCTGTGGATAATTCTCGTAGAAGAAATAAGAAAATTAATTTTCAGATTAAAAAGAACAATTTAAAGCTAAAAATTTAAATTTTTTATATAAAATGACTCTTATTTAAAGCCATATTTAAAAACTAAGCTTATACAAAAAATACTTTTTCTATTTTTTTGGTTTTTAAAATAAAAAATCTCAGTTTTAACTCTAAAATCCTTTCTATTTTAGACCTATAAATGCTAAAATAAAACAAACTGCCAATAGAGTCTCGGTTTTAGCTATACTGGAGAAAACTAATTGAAAACATTTATTTTAACAATGATCAGAAAACAAACAATTCTAATTCTTACAATTATTTTATTGTCTGTTTTTGGGGGTATAACCGCTCTGGCGGCTCCTAACTTACAAATAAATTACCAAGGTCGGTTAACTGATGGAAGTGATACAGCTGTAACTGACGGAGATTATGGTATGGTTTTTCGTCTTTATACCACCGCTTCAGGCGGTAGTCCTATTTGGGAAGAAGAACTAACCGGAGCTAATGAAGTCACTGTGGCTAATGGTTTATTCTCAGTAATGTTAGGTGAAGTGGAATCTTTAGCCGGAGTAGATTTTAACCAAACTCTTTATTTGGCCTTAGAAGTAGAAGGAGACGGAGAAATGACTCCTCGTAAAGTTTTAGGTTCAGTCCCGGCTGCCTTTGAAGCCAGATACTTAGATGGTTTTTCCGCTTCTCAGTTTTTAAAATCCGGAAGTACTACCGACGACCTCTCAGAAGGCACCACCAATCTCTATTGGACTCTTGATCGTTTTG
>JBMCHT010000003.1:0-167296 GCA_048617235.1 Patescibacteria group bacterium | reverse complement strand
GTTTCTCATTTGCTTTTCAAGAGCATCATAAAGAATTCTTTCCATAACTTTTTTATATTTATTTTAACTTCTAATCCAGTTTAGCTTAATAATTTTTGATTAACAAACATATATATATTAATTCACAATATAAAAAATTGCGATACTTTTATATAAAATAAGCAATATTCCACTAAATATTTTGAAATTTTTTAAACTGTTTAGGTAAAGCCACTTGAAACTGTTTAGCATAATTTGAACCGGCCAAATTATCATAACCGGTTTCGGGTAAATTAATCATCTTTTCAAAATTAATTTTAGCAATAGCCTGTTGCGGTCTAACTAAAAAGTCTTCAAACGGTCTAACTTCCAAAGTTAAAGGCCGGCCTTGACCGGTACCACCGGTTCCCCAACCCGGATCAATAAAACCGGCATAATGGGAACGAAACTCACCAGTACGTTCATCTATCGGGGACATTTCACAAACCAAATCATTAGGCACTCTCACAGATTCAGCCGACGATAAAAGATAAAAATGACCTTGGCGTAAAATTAAATCGGATCGTGGTCCGATTATCGGTTGAAAAAAATCTTGAGGATCAACCGAATTCAAACTACCAAAATCAACCACGGCTTTATTTTTCTCCAAACTTTCATAACCAATAATCCGGCTATTTAAATCCATGGTTAAAATCACAGAACCGTCACCATCGGTCATGGTTAAATCACTATAAGACAAAGCTTGATTGGCTTGATTCCACAATAAACCTTCATCAGACATAATAATCTTTAATTCTTCTTCATTTAATCTGGTGTCTTTATTAAATAAACGCAATTGACTCAGAGTTTGACCTGGTTTTAATAAAACAGAATAAGATTTGGGATTAATTAAAGCCCACAATTCAACTCGCCTTTGTTGAAAAGGGATGGTGTCGTAACGAGGCACTCCTTCGGCTATTACTCTAATATGAATATCATTGCGACCGGTTGAAGATTTAGGATTACAATAACCGTAAATGGAATCTGGTAAATCCACCACCTCGTTTAAACGAATTAAATAAACTTCATCATAAACCAGAGGTTGTCTATAATCTATCGGTTTGGCTTTAACTAAAGACAAAAGATCACGAATCTTTTCTCCCGGCCGAAGTTGAAAAATACCACTAACGGCATAAATTTCATCAGATAAAGATAAGTCTAGTGAAGCCGGTTTAACATTCTCCGGCTGGGTTCCGGTAAGCCGGCCGGCGGCTATCAACTCTCGCAACATATAATCAGGTAAAGCTCCCTGATTATGATTTAATTTATTTTTTTTAATATTAGACATATTTATTTTTATTAAAATAATTTATTGTAAACCGGTACTACCAAAACGACCGGCTCCCCTATCGGAATCCGATAATTCCTCCACTTCTTCCAATTCCACAATAGATACCGGTATAATCATTAATTGAGCCACCTTATCACCGGCTTTAATTTCATAAGACTCAGAAGATAAATTGATTAATTGAGCATTATACTCCCCTCGATATCCGGCATCAAACACTCCGCCAATAGTGGCAATACCGGATTTGGCGATACCGGATTTATCTTTAACAATCGCGGCATAACCAACCGGAAATTCCAAGGCAAAACCGGTATGAAATACTCGGCGTTCACCGGGTTTTAATAAACCGGCTTCCCGAGAATACATATCCAAAGCCACATCCCCAACTTGAGCATAAGCCGGCATTTTTACTTCAGAAAATAATTTTTTAATTTTTATCTTCATCTCCTATGAGTAATTTAACTATTTGCAATAATTCTTCTCTAACAACCTCAAAAGGCAAATTGGCATCTACTTTTTGACAAGACACAGAATTAAAAAATTCTCCAAAACCTTTTTTAATTCGCCAATGAAAATCCAAATCTCGATCATCAAAATGATTAGATAATTCTTCAGTCTGAGCCACTTTTCTTTTTAAACCAATTTGCGGATCTATTTCCAAATAAATATATAAATCCGGCCGATACTCTCCTAAATAAACATCTCGGACTTGAAAAAACAATTCTTGCAAACCCGGATCCTCTTGGCCATATATCTGATAAACATAACTGGAAGAATCAAATCGATCACATAAAACATGCCGACCGGCTGTCAAAGCCGGAATTATGGTTTTATTTAAATGATCGGCTCGAGCGGCCCAAAATAAACCAAATAAAGTTTTGGCTTCTGTTTCACCGGCCTCCGGTGACAATATTAATGAGCGAATCTTTTCAGCAAAAGGTGATCCTCCCGGTTCTCTGGTAGTTAAAATGGAATCTCCAAATTCTTTTTTCAGTTCCGCTATTTGTGAACTCTTGCCTGCTCCTTCACCACCTTCTAAAACAATAAATTTCCCTTTTTTAGTCATAGTGGATTTATTGTAACAAAAAACCAAAAATTAAGACATATAATAAAAATCGGGTAGCTTCCGTCGGAAGCCACCCGATTGGGTTACAACTTGCAAGTCAAAAAATGAATATTATCCGACCAAATTTTGTCGATATTGGTTAAACCAACCACTCGACCGGCTTGACCCCACAATAAAACCGGCACTTGAGTTTGGCCGTTAATAGAGGCTCGGGCTCCCAAAGTAACCACCGGAAAGTCTTTTTGAATATTCCGATAAATCGAAATAAAACTCAAAAACTCTGGCAGAGTAGCTGAACGACAACCCCGATGTTTTATTTCCATTTCCACTTCAGTGGTAGCTATCTCACGATTGAAATGAATCAATTCTACTCCTTGCTCACCGTAGAAAGATTTGCTGAACGAAAAAAATTCCTCATTTATTTTTTCATCCACCCAATCCAAATCAGCTATTATCAACATCTGCTTTAAAGACAAACGGTGATCAACTTCCAACCAAAATAGAGATTGTCCACTTCGACCTCGGCGCAACTCCGACAAATTCCTGATTAGGAAATCTCCGGCCACCAACCTCCTTAATTCCTCCGAAGTATAACCAATCTCTATTAATCTGGAGGTTAATTCCCTCAAATCTTCTTCCGGAAACATAATCAAGCTCCTTTCTTTTTAGTAAACTTCACCAAGTCCAACTTGGTAATAACACAAAAAATATAAAAAAGCAAAATTAGGCTCTGAGAATTTTATCTATCTGTTTGGCTATTTTTACAAAATCTGCCTCTTTTTTCCCTCTGGTAGTCTCAGCTGCCGTTCCTAACCGCAAACCGGAAGGATCAGCCGGGGGGCGTTTATCTCCGGGAATAGCATTTTTATTAACTATAATACCGGCTGCTTCCAATTTATCACTAGCTTGCCCTCCGGAAATTCCTTTGCCTTGTTGCCAAGTATCTACCAATAATAAATGAGTATCAGTCCCTCCGGAAACTATCGGCCAACCCAATTTTTTTAATTCCGTCGCCAAAGTTTTAGCATTTTTAACCACCTGCCGGGCATATTTTTTAAATTCCGGTTGATCGGCTTCTTTTAAAGCCACTGCCAAGGCTCCAATTTTATTCATATGAGGCCCTCCTTGCATACCCGGGAAAATTGCCCGATTGATTAACTTATCCAATCCCCGATTATCACGACGAGTAAAAATCATAGCCCCTCGCGGGCCACGCAAAGTTTTATGACAAGTAGTGGTTACCACATCAGCATAAGCAAAAGGTCTAGGATAAACCCCTCCGGCTACTAAACCGGCAAAGTGAGACATATCTACCATTAAAAGAGAATCGGCAGAATCAGCTACTTGTCTGAATTTTTTAAAATTAATTTTTTGCGAGTAAGCGGTAAAACCGGCTACTACCAAATCCGGTTTCTTAACTCGAGCTAAAGCTCTAAGTCGATCATAATCCAAAAAACCGGTTTTAACATCTACTCCATAAGGTATTTGTTGCCACAATCTACCGGTCAAAGATACCGGTTGAGCATGTGTTAAGTGGCCTCCGTGATCCAAACTCATACCCATTATCTTGGAATGAGGCTTTAATAAAGCTGAATAAACAGCTAAATTAGCCGGGGAACCGGATAAAGGCTGAACATTAACCGCCCACCGTTTAGGATTTAAACCAAAAAGTTTTAAAGCTCGTCGCCTGGCCAGTCTCTCTATTTTATCCATTATCTCGTTGCCTCCATAATAACGCCTTCCGGGATAGCCCTCAGCATATTTATTAACCAATTCCGAACCTAAAATCCGTAATACTTCCTTAGAAACATAATTCTCAGAAGCAATTAAATTAATTACTCTTTTTTGCCTGATTTTTTCAGCTGAAACCAATTCTTTTATTTCCTTATCTATCATATCGCTATTCTATGCTATAATGACCAACAAAACAAATGAAACAACCAAATAAAATTAAACATATCACCAAAACCACCAAAAATGGGGCTAAAATATTAGTTCTTAATACTAATCCGGTTATTAACCCCGAAGCCGAAGCCATGCTTCAGGCCTTACACTCTCGTTCGGTCGGCGGTATCAATAAACACTTGCAAGTTTTAGCAAAAAGAGGGGCGGATAATTTTATGTCTACCTATTATGTTGGCTATGGTCATAAATCCATCGGTGATTTGGGTAGCGCCAGTATATTCATTGAAGGAGTTTCCATGTTGGCCGCCAAAGCTATTCAAGATTGGCCTTTATATAGTGGCCAAGAAGCCTCAACTCGTTATATAGATTTTACCAAACAATCTTTTATCAATCCCTTAAAAAACAAAATGGGAGAAAAGATTTTAGAAAATTGGCGAACTTTTTATTTAAATGGTTTAAAAGAGTTACAACCTCAATTAAAAGAAAAGTTTCCTCGTCAAAAAAACGAGGATGAAAAAATTTACAATAAAGCTATTGCCGCCCGCTCGTTCGATATTATGCGATCTTTTTTACCGGCTGGAGCTTCCACCAATTTAGCTTGGCACAGTAACTTAAGACAATTTAATGATAAATTAACTCTCTTACGCCACCATCCTTTAGCCGAAGTTAAAGAGATTGCCGAGATTGCCGAAAAGGCTTTAGCCGAAGCTTTTCCTAATTCTTTTAATTTTGAAAGATTTGAAAAAACCGAAAATTATAATAAAAAAATGGCTGAAATCTACACTTATTTTAACGATAAACAACCGACAGATTTTCAATTAACAACCGATACCATAGACAGACAAAAACTAAAAGATTATGAACCGGCCTTAAGACAAAGACCACCCAAAACCGAACTGCCAAAAATCTTAGCCGAATGCGGTCAAGTTGGCTTTAAATTCTTATTAGATTTTGGTTCTTTTCGAGATATTCAAAGACATCGAGCCGTTACTCAAAGGATGCCCCTTTTAACCACCGATCATGGTTTTGCCGACTGGTATTTAAAAGAGATGGGAGATGATTTAGCTCAAACAGCCAAAAAAGTTATCAAATCTCAAACAACAGCTATTAAAAAATTAACAAATAATCCTTTAATTAAACAATATTATGCCGCTATGGGTTTTAATACCACCAATCAAGTAACCGGGAATCTGAGTGCTTTGGTTTATTTAATAGAGTTAAGAAGTACCAGATTTGTTCATCCAACCCTGCGACGTCGAGCTCACCAAATGGCTCAAGTTTTAACCGAACTTTTTGCCGACCACGGTCTGGTTTTACATTTAGATAAAAACCCCGATCGTTTTGATATCCGTCGGGGTCTTCAAGATATTGTAATCAAAAATTAACTTTCTACTTTTTCTATTTCAACTTCTTCTATAATTACATCTTCTAAAGGTTTATCGGCTTCATCTGTCGGTAAAACGGAAATATTATCAGCCACTTCCTGGCCGGATATAACTTGACCGAAAATGGTGTAATCATTAGGTAGTGGATAATCAGCCACCATAATAAAAAATTGACTACCATTGGTATTAGGTCCGGCATTGGCCATAGCTACTGTACCCTTAAGATAACCTTTTTGATAAGATTCGGTTTCCGGATTTAATTCATCTGCAAAAGTATAACCCGGACCACCACGACCGGTGCCGGTGGGATCTCCGCCTTGAATCATAAAACCATCTATCACTCGATGGAAAATAACCCCATCATAAAAACCCTCACTGGCTAATTTAATAAAATTCTCCACTGTTTTGGGGGCATCAACATCATAAGTAGTAAAAACTATTTCTCCTTGATTGGTTTTTAAAGTAATTTGATGAGACATATTATCTAATTGAACGGCTTCTTCTTTTTGATTCTTTAATTCTGAATCAACCGCCTTTTGATTATTAAAATAAAAAAACAATAAACCACTAACCACAATCAACCCTAACAAACCTCCAAGAGTATATTTCATAGCTTAATTTTATCTATTTTACCTCCACTCCCATTGACCGAGCGGTACCGGCAATAATTTTTTCAGCCCCTTCCATGTCTTTAGCGTTAAGATCGCTCATCTTCTGTTCAGCTATAGCTCTAATTTGTTCCCGACTAATTTTACCGGCTTTTTTAACTAAATTTTTACCGGAACCCTTTTCAACTCCAATTGCCTTTAAAATTAAACTGGAAGCCGGCGGAGTTCTTAAAATAAAATCAAAACTGCGATCGGCATAAACTGAGATTTCCACCGGAATAATATCATTACCCATTTCAGCCGTAGCCGAATTAAATTGATTAACAAACTCACCAATATTAATCCCCGCCTGACCTAGAGCCGGCCCAACCGGTGGTGCCGGAGTAGCCTTACCGGCCTGAATTTGTAATTTAACTTTTTGTTCTACTGGTTTAGACATAATAGTTTTCTTTAATTACTAAATCTTTTTAACTTGAAGAAAGTCCAACTCCACCGGCGTCTCTCGACCAAACATGGAAACCAAAACTTTAACCTTACCTCGATCCTCATCTATTTCACTGACTTTACCTTCAAATTCTTTAAAAGGGCCATCAATAACGATCACCGAATCTTCAATAGCCAAATCTATGGCATGTTTAAGATTATTATCACCCATACGAGAAAACATTTCTTCCACCTCTTTTTTCTCCAACGGTACCGGTACTGTTCCCGCCCCAATAAAACCGGTTACTCTTGGAGTGTTTCTGACCACAAACCAAGAATCATCAGTAACTACCATATCCACCAAAACATATCCTTGATAAATTATCTCGTCTTCAGTTACTCGCTTATTGCCTTTAATCTTCACCTTCTTTTCAGTCGGCACTAAAACATTAAAAATTTTATCTTCCATCCCCAAAGACTCAATCCTTTGTTTTAAATTACGAGCCACCGCATTTTCATAGCCGGAATAAGTATGAATAGCATACCAATTACGACCTTGATTTAATTCCTGTTTAGACATAATTAAAAACTAAGAAAAAAGAATATTAATAATTCTCATAAAAATATAATCTAAAAAGCCCAAATAAAAAGCCACTATTAAAGCTATAATTATAACCAAAACAGTATAATTAATAGCTTGGGTTTTAGTCGGCCAATTAACGTGACGCAATTCGGCTTTGGTATTTTTTAAATATTTAATTATCGTTTTCATAATCCTATTTCAAAAGAGCCCTCTTTGGGGCTTATTTTCAAGTGTAACTAAATACTTATAAGTTGTCAATTAATAAACAAAAGAAAAAGCCGACCCTTTGTCATTATTTTCCCGAGAAATTCTCTCAAGGGAAGGAAATGAAAAGGAATCGGCTGGAAAGCCAAAAGAAGAATTTAGGGAGGAAATCGGTTCCCCTCATCCTTCTTTCGGCTGTAAAGAGCTCAACTAGTATCAGTATACAGATATTTATTTTTTTGTCAAACCTTTTTAAACTAACCAATGGCTATAGTAATTGGATCATTTCCCCCGGCGAGATAAAGGGGCATTATATAACAAAAAAACAGCAATAGCGGTAGTAACAGGAACAGTTAAAATCAAACCAATACTGCCAACAACTGTTCTTATTATTTCCGTAGCAAATATCTCCCGATTGATTATCATAATGGTAGCTGAATCAGACAAAGTAAACAGTAATAATAAAGGCAAAACAGCACCGGTGTAAGCAAAAACTAAAGTATTAACCAAAGAAGCCACATGCTCTCGCCCAACTCTCAAAGCTCGGTAATAAACCTCCCATCGAGTTAATTGAGGAGCGGAATCGTGTAATTCATTAACTGTCGCCGCTTGAGTAATAGCAATATCATCCAAAATTCCAATCGTACCAATAATTATCGCTCCCAATAATAAACCCTGAAAATTTAGATTACCGGCCGTAGAAATATTTAAAAAAACAGATTCATCAGCCGCAAAACCGGATAATTTAGTGGCAGACACCGCCCAAACAGCCAAGCCGGCTGTTCCTGAAATAGTAATAACCGTTCCCAGTAAAGCAGCAGTGGACTCCAAATGAAAACCATGCGTGAAATAAATAACCAATGTTAAAATTACTATAGAAACAATTATACTTAATAAAAGTGGTGACCAACCGGCCAATAAATTCGGCAATAAAAAATAAAAAATAACTAAAAAACTACCGACTAAAGACAACAAAGCTCTCACTCCTTGCCAACCGGAAAAAGCAATCACTACCAAAGCAAATAAACCAACAAAAAATAATAAAGTCTTTAATCGATCAGGCTCGGCTACACTATAAAATTCCTGACCGTCTACAGTTAAAATATAATCCAAAAAGAAACGATCACCTATTTCTAAAGGAAAAAAATCATTAACTACCTCTACTAATTCTCCTTGCTTTTTGCCCTCTAAAATTCTAACCACCAAATCCTGAGTATCTACCATAGCATCCACTCCCATTAATTTTTGACGGTCTTCATCTAAAATATCCACCACTTCCGCCTTCCAAGTTCCCTGAAGATCATTATGTAATTCAGCTGCTTCCACCTGACCGACAACAATCATACCTCCAAAAACTCCAAAAATTAAAAAACTATAAAATAATTTAGACATAAAATTATTCCAACAACTCCGGGTACATTTTCTTAATCTCAACTACAATTTTCTCTTTTACTTCCATAACTGTTCCTTCAACCGTCGCCCCGGCAGCTGCCGGATGACCACCACCACCTAAAACTGAAGCCAAAAGAGAAACATTAAAGACGGTCGGCTCTTTGGAGCGGAAATTTATTTTCACCAAACCCGGTTTTACTTCTAATAAACCAATTCCAACTTGCCAATCCTTAATACTAATTAACCAATTGGCTACCGAATGACGACTAAAATTAATCCCTGTTAAATCCTCGGAAACCAAATCATCAAAAGAAATTAAACTTAAAGCCAAATTACCTATTACTTCAATCTTTTCAAAAGCCAACTTTAAAAACTTTAAATCTACCGGCTGATTTTGCCTTTCAAAATTCAAAATATATTTATTGTAATCCGGTGCTATCTGAGCCAAGGTTTCAGCCACAGAAAAAGTGTTAGCGGTAACTCTTTCATATTTAAAACCACCGGAATCAAAATAGATTCCCAACATTAAATTAACAGCCATTTCCTTAGTAATAGCCACCTCCCAAAGTATAAATAACTTATACAAAATCTCTGCAGTAGCCGAGACTTGATCGTCTATTAAATTATAATCGGCAAATAAAGTATTACTCAAATGATGATCCACTACAAAAGAAGCCACCGGCCAGGGTAAATCCAATCCCTCCCCCACTTGAGCCAAACTGGCACTGTCTAAAGATAGGAATAAATCATACTGCGACCAATCAACATCTTTAACTGCTTTTTCTTTTATTTTTTCCACTTGGGGGAATAAATGAAAATCATCAGAAATAGGTGTATCCCCGGATATAATTTCAGCCTCTCCACCTAATTGCTCTATCGCCTGTGCCATAGCCAAAACCGATCCCACACTATCCGGATCAGGATGACGATGACAACTTAATAATATTTTTTTATTGCTTGTTTTTATTTTATCTTTAAGTAATTCGGCTAAATCTTTAAAATCATTCATAAAAAATATAATAACATAATCAATTAAAGATAACAGGCTTGTAAAATAAGCATCTCTCGGGCAAACTGGCTATATGAAAATTACCACCATTAAAACCAAAAAATTATTACCACCGCAAGACGATCTTTTGGAAGCTATTTATAACTCTAAATTACAACCAACAGAAAAAAGCATTGTGGTTATTAGTTCTAAGGTAATCAGTATTTGGCAAGGGCACACTCTACCGGATAATGACCAAAAAGACAAATTAGCCACCAAAGAAGCTGATTGGTATTTACCCAGATCTTGGGGTCTGGATTTTGTTCTTCACACAATTAAAAACGGAGTTTTGATCGGCTCCGGTGGAGTTGATCGTTCAAACTCCAACGGCTTTTTAATTCCTTGGCCTCACAATCCTCAAATGGCCGCCCAAACCCTACAAACCAAATTACAAACACACTATCAAATAAAAACTCTGGGGGTATTAATCGTAGATTCTCGAAACTCTTTTGGCCACCGCGGAGTTACCGGAGTGGCTATTGGTTGGAGTGGTTTTAATCCGGTTTTAGATAATCGCCATCAAACAGATATTTTTAAGCAACCTCTTAAATTTTCCCAAACCAATGTTGCCGATTCCTTAGCCGCCGCCGCTGTTTTATTAATGGGTGAAACCAACGAACAAACTCCCGTGGCTTTAATAACCGATTTATCTAACAAATTATTTGAACCGATAACTCATAATCCAAACGAACCTTATACTTCTTTTGAAGTGCCTTTAATTGAAGATGCTTTTTGGCCGGTATTAAAACAAGCCCCTTGGCAAAAAGGAGGTTCTAATCCCACAAGCCCAACCACCAATCCAGAGTAAAATTAAGTAAAATAATAGCCGGGATATAAAGAGGAGCCAAAATAACAAATAGAATTCTTTTCATTTAAAATATAAATTAAATAGATTTATATCTTAAATAATATTTAATAATGATGCAAACACTATATATCTAGAAATAATAAAATTAAAAAAGATTTAAAATATCCTATAAAATGCTATTTTAGAGCAAGCTTTTGCGGATCTTCTGACTCTGTCTCCGTTAGGAGAAGAAGTTCAGATAAGAGTAATCAGGAGTTCTGTCGTAGAAGGTATTAGAACTGTTTTTAATTTTAAAAAGAATAATAATAATACTGATATTTATATTTCTATTTTGTAATTACTCTTTTTAAAAATTACTTCCTAAGTTTATAGGTAAATCCATTTCTACTCCAAAACCAAAGTGGGGCATGCATTCCAATTGGAGTAATACCGCTATCTTTGAGTAGTTTTCTCCATCTTTCAGAAATCTCATCTTTTGATAATCTAACCGCTTCTTCTTTAGTTATCACCCTAAGTAAAACAGAACATTGGGTAATATGGGTATCTGGAGCAATTTCAATATATTCTTTATTTTTCATTAAAACATCACCATATTCACTAAGAATAAAAGACCAATAGTTAAAAATCTTTGGACCTGAGATATAAGGAAATTGTTTTTTGTATTTATTCTGAACAAAGTCTTTCAAAATAAGAAAATCATCTTTTGTCTCTTTTATAAAATTAGAAAAGCTTCCCCACTCTTTATTTATAGTCTGAGCTATGGTCTTCCAGGTAGCGATATGTTTATTTGGTAAAAGCGCGACTTTATATTTTAATAACTTTTTTCTTAGTTCGTCATCAGACATTTTTGAAACCAAGGTAACATTAAAAACCTTTCTCGTTTCCTCGTCCTCCCAAGTCTTCAACGCACTTTCCCATAATTTATAACTATCCCTTTGATAATTAAGCGCCATCGGTAGAGTAAAATAAGCCAATTTCATCTCCCTTTGTTTGGCGGAAAAATCTGGACTGCTATCTTCTGGCATTTTTGTTTGACCAAGATCGCCATTTTCATAAGCCTCAATCAATTTTTTACAATTTCTAATTAATTTACTTTTCATACCAAAAGTATAACACGAATATAATTCTCGATCGGATATTAGATTTCACTTTTATTTATTAAAATTAAAAACCGTGGGTCAGAGTCCGACGTTTATACTGAACATTTTATCAGACCGAGAATATATAGCGGGTGTGAGAGAAAAATTGAATCTCATAGCTCATTTTTAAATCTTATCTACAAACCATTGACGTGAAAAATTATTTTGCTATACTGATAGTGTCTTTCAGTTTAAACCATAAACTGAAAGGGTTTTACATCCAAGAGTAGCCCTCCGCGAGGAGGGCTACTTTCATTTCTGCTTTTGTCCCCGATATTTTAATTTTCGCCCCCAGATATCACTATCTATTTTGAGTACATCAAAATAGCCGTCGCCACCTGTTCGCAATTCTGTTGAGATATTATTTTCGGAAGAAAAAATAAATACTCTCTTGCCCCCGTGCCTTAGATACGAAACGAGCGCTAAAAAATCTGAATCGCCTGAAAACAAAATAACTATGTTGTATTTGTCCATGTAGTGTAGGGCATCAATAGCGATCTCCACATCCATATTCCCTTTTTCCTCAATTGCCTCACCCTCAGATGTCGGAACCAAGATTCTCTTTAACTCTTTTTTACGAACGATAAAGCCCAACCCTTTCTTTAGAAATGTAAAAAATTTATGTTTACTATTTAAATCGTAGTCTCGTGTCCCGTCAGCTGGATACGCAGTGTAATAAAATACCTGCAGATCTTTTCCGTTAAAATGATTCTTTATAAATCGCCGTAGCTTCTCATAATCAAACATGCGCCCCTTCGCCTTTTGAGCTTCCCACAGATTAGAAGCGTCAATGAAAACATATATGTTCGGCTGTGTTGTCTGATGATTCATAAAGTTATATTAGCATTTACTAGGGTGGCTGACAGGATTCGAACCTGCGACCACTCGGACCACAACCGAGAGCTCTACCAGCTGAGCTACAGCCACCATCTATCTCCTTTTAATAACTAGGGGACTCCTCTGTTATACCAGATTTATGGTTAAAAAGTCTAGCTAAAGCATAGAACAAAGAAGATAACCTGTTTAAATAAGCCAAAGAGTTATCACATATCTTGTCTATTTTTTTAACCGCTACTACTCTTCTTTCCACTCGTCTAACTATTGTTCTAGCCAAATCCAACTTAGATCCGGTAATTGAACTACCGGAAATAGCAAAACTATTAATTGGGGGAATTTCTTTTTCAGCTTTATTTATTATATCCTCCAATTGTTTAATTTTTTCCTTTTTAAGTCTTTTATCTGCTCCCGCCAATTCCGCTTGAATAATAAATAAATCTTGTTGAACTTGATGAATGATATCAGCAAAAGAAAAATCTTTAATTTTAATCTCTTTTTCTTTTATTTCGGCTTTAATTACTCCCAAAAAAGAATTAAGCTCATCTAATTCTCCTAGAGCTTCCATTAGAATATCATCTTTAAAAACTTTTTGATCGCAATCAAAAAGAATAGATTTGCCTTTATCTCCTTTACCGGTATAAAACATAATAATTTAACTATAAAAATTATATAACCAAAAAGCAAGAAAGAGCGCCGGATTTTCCAAAAACCAGGCGCTCGCTAGAATAAAACAGTCTGTTCATCTTCCCTCTTCTTAACCCGAAGAGCGAAGATGACTAAAGGGATGTCCGTGTACGGCTTGTCGCCGAAGACTCGGCGACGGACTTGGTTGCAGGCCTGGGCTTCAGACACCGCCCAGGTTGAACCAAGAAACCGGTCAAGATTATTACAATCCTGACCAAAAACATCCCATTCCACTTTTGATCGAGGCAATTAAATCACCTCCTTTCTGGTTTCTTTATATTACAAAATAAAAGATTGTCAATCAAAAACTGCGTTCAAATTGTGCGCGGGAGAGGACTTGAACCTCCACGCTCGTAAAGAGCACTACCACCTCAAGGTAGCCTGTCTACCAGTTTCAGCACCCGCGCTTTCGGTTATTATAGAGTTTTTTAAAAAAAGAGTAAACAAAAACGACCTTTTAGCCGTAAAAAGATATTTTTTATAATTATTTTTCAGCTTCTATTTTTTCCGGTTCTTCAGCCTCTTTATTAGGAATCTCCGCTTCTTCTGTTTCATCTTTTATTTCTTCATCTACAATTTCAGCTTTATCGGATTCTACCGGCTCCGGCTTTTCAGCTTCTGTTTGAGTGTTATCAAAAACCATACCGGTTAAACGCTTCAGACGACGACGTAACTCTCGAGCCGCTTTATCTCTAATGTAATACAATTTAGATCGACGAACCTTGGAGGCTTTAACTATTTCTATTTTATCTATATTAGGTGAATACAAAGGGAAAATTCTTTCTACTCCTACTCCCCCGGTTGATCTTCTAACTGTAAAAGTAGCTCCCGGCTCATTACCATGTTTGCGGGCAATCACCATACCCTCAAAAGCTTGCAATCTGGTTTTGCCTTTTTCTTCTATTTTAGACCAAACCCTAACTGTTCGTCCGGGACGGATATCCAGTTTTTGTCTATTAGCCACATTGGCTGGTGTAATTACTGTTTGTATCATAACAAGCGGTAGCTTAACACAAAGACCGAAGGTAATCAAGAGCGGATTTCATATCTTTAGGCAATTCCGCCTCTAATAACAACCTTTGACCAAAAACAGACACAGACAAACTATAAGCATGAAGAGCCAGCCTGGCTAGGCCGTGAATTTTTTCCCTACCCGGAGCATATAAATGATCCCCTACCACCGGATGTTTAATTTGCTTAAAATGAACCCGGATTTGATGAGTGCGACCGGTTTGGGGTCTGGCTTCCACTAAAGTATAACCCGAGAAATTTTCCATTACCGAATAATCGGTTACCGCCGGTCTAATTCTACCACTAGCCAAATCTCCGGCTTGACGCCGTCTGGGATCTTTTTTATTTCGACCAATAGGAGCATCAATTGTCGCCGTTTGCCCGATTTCCATTTTTATTTCTCCATAAACAATAGCTTGATAAATTTTATTAACCGTTCTTTCTTGAAATTGTTTCTTTAAATCTAAAAAAACTTTTTGATGTTTGGCTACCACCACTACTCCACCGGTATCTTTATCTAAACGATGAACTATACCCGGCCTGTCTATACTCTCTCCCATATCTGTTTTAAAAGATTCCCCCACTCCGGCTAAATTTGGATAGTTTTTAATTAACCAATCGGTTACCGCCGGATTAGGATGACGGCCATCATCATGCATAACCAAACCAGCCGGCTTATTCAAAGCCAAAATATGATTATCCTCATAAATTACTGTCGGTTCTTTATTTTTCTTTTCCATACTTGATTTAAACTTCAAAAAACATTATAGTGTTCTTGCTGAAAGTAATCAGCTTAGCCTACCTTATTTTAACCAAAGAAGAAAGTTAAATAAAAGGGCGATTAGCTCAGTTGGCTAGAGCAACCCGTTTACACCGGGTAGGCCGGGGGTTCAAGTCCCTCATCGCCCACCGAATAAAATACTTTTCTCATGGTCCCCTCGGCAGGAATCGAACCTGCATTAAGAGCTTAGAAGGCTCCCGTTCTATCCATTAAACTACGAGGGGTAGATAGCGGTTACTAATATATCACAAAAACCAATAATTCAAAACAAAAAGTATTTTAAGGTTCAATTTCTTCCACCACCTTTTCTTCAGTACCGGACAATAAGGCTTCAAACCTGTTTAAACGGTCATTGATTAACGAAGAAGCCGATTCTATTTTCTCAACCGATGTTTCAAATTGCCAATCTCTGGTTTCTGTTTTTTTTTCCGTTTTATCCATTAAAAACAGATATAAACCAAAATGTCCGCCTAAGATCAATAAAAAACAAAAGAAAAACAGGCCAACCAACCAAAACCAATCCCGAAAAGGTTTTGGTAAATAAGAAAGTTTATCTTTACGAAACCCCAGCTTTTGTAAATAATTAAACCCAGACATAAAATTATTCAAAACTAATTAATTTTATTATTAAAGAAACAGACCAACCTTCTTCTATTTTTCTCCAAGATATTCTATCGGCTTGCCATAAGGCCGATTGAACGGAAAACATTTCCATAAAATTTTGAAGATTATCTAATTGACCGATTAACCTTAAAGTAGCCGTCGGTTGATCTTGGTCATTAAAATTACTGATAGTCATTTCCACTTCGGCTCGACGAGCCATCTCTTCTAATTGCTCAATTAAAATTATTAAATCACCGGAAGTATAAAAAACATCATTCAAAACCTCTACTGCTGGCTCTAGATCAGTGTAAATTCTATTAACTTTACCTTGATCCATTTGTTCCTCTTCTTGCTGTATTAGTTGTTGTTTCAGATTTTTAACTGTTTCTGCTAAATCAAAAGACAAAAACAATAACCACACCCATAAAGCCAAACCGGCTATTGTGGCGATTCCTAAAATAATTGTCAATTTTAAATATTTAGATATCATAATTTAAAAATATTCGGGACTTGTTCCTCTAGAGTTACTATTAATTTAAAATTTCCTTCCGTCTCTTTGATTAAAGAAGATAAAGGAATATCCACTTTAACCACTCCCTGTTTTTGCTCCCAAACATCAGCCCAATTTTGCAAAACTTCTCTAGTGGTAAAAATACCGGCTAATTCCAATTTAGGTTCTACTCCGATTAAATCAAATTCTATCACTTCTAAATTAATACCGGTCGGCACCTCTTCTATTAAAGACCAAACCGTATTAACCGGCCAATTACTTTTTTGATCTTCTAAAACTATCTCCGCTTTTTCTGTCAATTTTTCAATTTCCAATACTTTCTTTTTAAAATCTTCCGTAGCCATTTGATCACCAATCAATTCTTCTAAATTAATTTTATGCCAATACAAACCGATTAAAATTACCCCCAATAGAACTAAAGCAGACATCCACAAAACGACAAAAGCAATAAAAAAACTTAATAAACGCCGTTTTTTGTAATCGGCAATTATCTTTTTTTTATAAGTATCTGGAACTAAATTTATCATAAATTAAAAATCTAATTTAAGCGGTAAATGTCCACTCCGTAAAGCTAACCCAATGGTTGTTCCGTATCTTAAAGCATGATTATAATCCAACTCCGGAACAAAATCGTTAAAATCTAAAACATTAGTCCAAGGATTACCTAAAACGGTTTCCACCCCGGTATTAGAAGCTAAATACTCCACTAAACCCGGTAAAGATGATTGACCGCCGGCTAAAATTATTTGATCAATCGACGGGCGGCTATAATGAGTTTGCCAAAAATCTAGTAACTGACTGATTTCATCTCTCAAAGAAGAAACTGCCGGAATCAGAGCATAAAAAACTTCTTTATTATTACTGGCTCTGGATAAACCTCCGGCTCTTTTTAATTCTTCAGCCTTAGTTGTCTCCACTCCCAAAGTCTTTTTAACGCTAGCAGTCAAATTTTGTCCTCCCATAGTAGCTACTGTTGATGTAAAAACCACTACCCCATTCTCAATAATAGCAAAACTGGTTCTGGTTCGACCGATATCCACCAACATTAAAACTCCCGGATCGCCAAAAGGTACAAAAGCTCGAGCTAGAGCTTGGGCTTCTATCTCAAAACCTAAAATTTGCCAACTGGATTCTTTAATTAATTGAAGATAATTATTAATCATCTCTGCTGGTAAAACCGAGACATTAACCAAGTAGCGATTATTATTATCTTGCGGTCTAGACAATATTTGAAAATCAAAAACTACCTCGGATACTTTTAAGGGTACATGTTCTTCCAATTGCAATTCTATACTTTCTCTTAATTCTCTCTCAGACATATTTGGTAATTCTAATTGAAAAACAAAAGCTTGTTCTTCCGGTAAAGAAGCCCAAACATAAGGATTGCCTAATTCTTGACTTAAATCTGCCAGGATCTTTTTAAGTTGATTAGAATTAACAATCCGACCGGACTCAATAATTCCGGCTGGAATTGCCCGACTGCCTAAAACTCCCGGTATTAAATTATTTCCCCGTTGTTTTAATTGTATAAATTTTACTGAGCGATCAGAGATATCCAAACCAATAGCCGGCCGAGCTAGAAATTGAGGTGGCGGAAACAATTTGTGCAATAAACTTTTCATTTATCTAATTATAACTCAAAGTTAAAAGAGATAAAAATAAAAAAGCCCTAATAAAATAATCATTCCTAATCCTAAAGATAACCAGTAGAAATATTTTAAAACCAAATCAATCGCTTGACGGCCGAATCTCTTAGATAAATAAGCAATTATTAAAAACCTTAAACCTCGTCCAACAATAGAAGCCAATAAAAAAGAAAAAATATTAATTGAGAAAAAACCGGCGGCAATAGTAAAAACCTTATAGGGAATAGGAGAAAAAGCAGAAACAAAAATAGCCCAAAAGGCATTATTATTAAACATTTCTCCCACAACAACCAACTCTGTCTCTAAATTATAAAAATCTATTATCGGCCGACCGATTAAATCAAACAACCACCAACCAATAAGATAACCAGCTAAACCGCCAATTACAGAAAACAAAGTAGTCCATAAAGCCAAAAACTTCCAACGATTAGCACCGGCGATTATCATGGCCACCAAAATAACATCCGGCGGAATAATAAAAAAAGAAGACTCAGAAAAAGCTACTCCGGCTAAATACCACTTAGCATAATAACCGCGAGCTTCGGCTATTAATCTTAAACGACATCTATCTAAATAACCAAAGAAAAAATTAAACATAATTTTGTCTATCAATATAATTTCTTAAAATAATAGCTGCTGCTCGAGCGTCTGTTTGTCGATCACGGCCAATAATTCTTTCTGCTTCCTTAGAAGTTAAGGTCTCCGGCTCCCAGATTATTTCCAAACCGGTTTCTATTTGTATTTTTTTAGCCAAATCCTCGGCCTTAGCGGCTACAGGATTAGCCCCACCTTGATAATCCACCGATTGACCAATAATTATCTTCCCCACTTTTTGATCTTCACACAAAACCTTAACTACCTCAACCAATGATTCAGTTTTAACAACATCATAAGGTAGGGCAAACCAACCCTCAGGATCGGATAAAGCCAAACCGGTTTTTTTGGTTCCCATATCTATTCCCAATAAACGCATATAAGACAATAATAACATTATTGCCTTTAGTTACATATCTTTGCTAGGATAGAATATGTTGGAGGGGTGGCAGAGTGGTCGATCGCACCGGTCTTGAAAACCGGAGTGTCCGCAAGGGCACCGTGGGTTCGAATCCCACCCCCTCCGCCAAGTAGGGCGCCCCAAAAGCGACCCGAATGCCCATGAGAATAAGGTGACTCTATTACTCATAAGCGAATATGTAAGTTAAAATAGCATTATGTATAACATCAAACGAAATAGAATAGATAAAATTTCTAGAGAAGTGATGTTAGAAGAGCTCGAAAGAGTCGCTGTATTACTTGGTAACAGGTCTTTCACTTGGAAAGAATTTAATCAATATTCAAAAATAAGCTCAGCTACTTTAAAACGTGAATTTGGAAGTTTTAATAATGCAATAGATTTTTTAGCGGAACATTTAAGTAAAAAAGGTATTAAGCTTGTAATTAGAAAAAGAAAAGATGCTTATACCAAAAAAGAGATTTTTGATGAAATTGAAAAAATATGGAATCAGCTTGGACATAGGCCATCTGTTATTGAGTGGCAATCTCTAAACCCTTCAATATCTTCACAAAGTGTTATCCGTCATTTTAATGGCTGGGGGAATGCATTCTTGGAGTTTATTGAATTAAAAATGGGTAAAAAAATTGAGGATGTATCAGATAGTCAATCTGAAGTTACAGATGAATTTAATACTGTTAAAAATAATTTTAAGTATAAAAAAGAAAACTCTAGAACAATCCCTTTAGGTGTGAGATTAGAAGTTTTAAATAGAGACAATTTTAAGTGCAGGTTCTGTGGTAAAAGCCCCGCAATTAATTTTGGCACAGAATTACATATAGATCATGTCGTTCCTTTCTCCAAAGGAGGAAAAAGTGTTGCGGAAAATTTACAAACTTTGTGTAAGGAGTGCAACCTCGGCAAAAGTGATAAACAACATATTAATAACCCCGACCCACATACCTCTATTTAGGTATTAAAATTACCTCAAACAACCCTTGTGTGGTCTCACCTCTCTGGTACTTAACTCACATGGTCCGCCCTGTGATCTGTACCCCAAAAAGTAGACAGAGATTTCAGAATCCTGTGGATTTTACTCATACAATATTCAAATTTCATTCAAAAAACACCACGGATTTTCACTTTTTACTTAATTTTAAATGTTCAACTAAGAGAGGATTAAATATTAACCACCAATAATTCTAACATTGGGATTCCTCTGCCGGTATTCTCGGAGTTTTTCTTGCCATTCTTCGGGGGTGGTGTTTGGTGGGAGTTTAACTTTGTTAAGATAAAGATATTTCAAACCATCCGGGAAGGTGATGTTTGAAGGGAGGGTGGCTCTGTCAAGCCAAAGAATTTGTAAACCATCCGGGAAGGTGATGTTTGAAGGGAGGGTGGCTCTGTCAAGATAAAGTCTCTGCAAACCATCCGGAAAAGGTGAATTATCTTTATGACTTAAGTCTTTGTCGTCTAAGTTAAGAGAAACAACTCTGCCATTTTCTTCTCTCCAGCCATTTATACCCACATCTTGGTAATATTCCAGAATGAGAGCGTCTTTTAAGATGATGGTTTTATCTTCATATTGAGTGTTTTCTTCTTTTTTCTTGAAATAAGCTTCTTTGGCTGTTTGAGCTTTTATTAGAGCTTGTTTAAGGTTTTCTTTGAGAGTTTGGAGGTTGTCCTCTGCTCCGGCATTCTGGAAGGAGTCTTTGGCTTTTTTTACCTCTTCCACTGCTTGTTTCCAACTGTGGTAGAGAGGGGTTATTTCTGAGCAGATTGTTTTTTTGGTAAAGAACATATATAAAATTCCCTACCTCTATTTCTCACGGCAAGCATCTTCTACAAATTTTTCCGCTTCCAGTTCTCTGATCAAAATATTTAACTGTCGTTCTACTTCCGCTAAATATTCTTCTTGAGATTTATCTTCACGACGCTCCCCTGCTCTTTTTGTATCTAAATCTTCATAGCTTGGGGTTTCTTCCCCGGAAGCGGCTTCCACTATCTCTTTTGGAATATAATGTCTTATTTTATCATCCGAACCTATTTTTTGAGGAACACTACCTACACCACTTAAACTCCAACTTGTACTATTAACTTTTACATCCTCAAATTCTTCTCCTTGAAAGAAACCACCGAAATTCTTAAATATATAAAACATCTGGGCAGCCTCATTATCTTTTAAGACAGAAGCAGGGCGAATAATATTTTCAAACAAATAATGATCTAATGTTTGACTATAAGACTCACCTTTCCACTCTCTTACTACTTGATTTAAATTTCTAAAAGAAAGAAAAAGTGATTTGAAATCAAAAGTACTTATGTTTTGAAGCATGGTTGAATCAACACCTAATTCGCGAGGATCTTTACCGGCAGCAATTTGTTGAATTCGAGATACTGTTTGACTTAAATGCCAAATATCTTCCATTGCCCCAATCGGCGCACTTAAATTTCCTTTTTCGTCAATTAACTGAACAAGAGAAGCAAGAAAAAGTTCTCGTGGTGGTGGCTCTTGTCCTTCAGCTAATTCATTATCAGTTTTTATTGAATTTTCAAGAGATCCTTTTAATTCTTGGGGTGGATGATCATACTGTATAACGCCTGATAAAATACGGCTATACAAAGCCGGATCAAGTTTTTGGTTGCGACCTAAATACTCCGAACCTATATTACCCGTCAAAATAACTCCAAAACCTTCAGTAACCTCATAGGATTGAGTTTGTCCGGATTCATCATCTATATCCACCTTAACTTTTTCCCCGGCTCTCTTTTCAGCTTTAGCATCCAATAATTTATTAAGAGCCGCTAAAGTTTGTGGTGGTAGATAATTGAATTCATCTACTACAACCACCTTGCCTTCACTGGCAGCTCGAGCTATAGCTTGTGGAATAATTTCAGTCTTGAAAGCCTTTTGCCCCGCCTGATTTTTAACAACTTCTTCAATATATCTCTCACGGTCAATTAATTCAACTTCATCCATATTAGGATTATTTTCCCTAAACGCCTGTTTAGCTTTTTCTGCAATTTCCGGTGCGGTCTCAGGTGTAATAGATTCCACCTGGATACCTTGCCTCCAAAGAAGATCATCCGGATCCATTTTAGAATGAGCGCTGACAAACTCATAATCACCATTAGGGGAGAGAGTTTTAGCTACTCGTTCCGCCATAACTGTTTTACCCGAACCGGTTGGCCCAAGAAGTGTACAAACACGGTTATTACCCTCCATTGTTTTACGAACATGACTTGTTAGTTCAGAATAGTGATCTTCAATCCAAGGTGTTTCTATCATACCACTTTCTTCAAACTGTCTTTTGTAATCTCGTAATCTGAGTAAATGGAATGCTTTAAAAGCCTCGGGGCTTTCTCGAGATATTTTTTTAAGCACTTCGTTGACTCTAGTTATTTTTTTAGATACTAAACTAATTCGTTCATTGACGGACAAAGACTCTTTTAAATCGACATCTTCATATAATCGCCTAATTAACTCCTCTTCATATTGTTTTAAACGATGCTTAGCTCCTTCCAATTTCTTAATTTTTCGAACAGCATTCATTAACCTGGAAAAGGCCTCACTCTCTAATTGTTTCATCTGAGATTCACCTAAAACCTCCCTTAAATCACTCATTTCTTTTTCCGACTCTGCTGAAGCAGGACTTTTTATTTCTTTGTTTAAAATAGAATCTTCTTCTGGTTCTCTGCCTGCTATTGTTTCAATTAATTCACTCTCCTTATCAACTTGTTTATATATATCACCACTTTTTTTTAAACTTTTCTTTTCTTCAAACTTCTCACTTTGAACATTTTTTTCCAGACCACGGTAATGTTGATAATCTTCCCTTTGTTTGGAAGATATTTCCTCCGAGTTTAGTGGCTTTTCACTTTTAAATTTTGATTTATCCATAATATTATATTTATTCCTTATAAAAATCTCTATAATACAATATTATCATTTTAACACTAAATTGTCATATCCACCTAACAATATTAAAACCTCACTGAATCAAAAATTTTAGAAAAAATACTAGATTATTTAAGAACTTTTTAAAAAACCGGACTCAGATCTTTATTTAAATCTACTCCACCACATACAAATCTTTTTTATAAGGACCTTTGCCAACAAACTCGGCTTGATTGTTTATTATCTTTTCAAATGGAGAACAAGCAAAACAATAACCACCGCGAGGACATTGAAAATCTTCATTTTCTCTGGCGGTTTTAATTTCTTTGGCTATTTGCAAAACCCTGTCTCTCCCCTCTTTCATATCCGGCAAAGAAACAAAATCCGGCTGATCGCTTTTATCTAAATACCAATAATAAGCCCCGGATATTTTTCTGGGTTGCAAATTAGACACCAATAAATTATAAATCGGCAATTGCAATGAATCTTCCTTCTCATCGTGCTTGCCTGTTTTAAAATCCAAAATTCTAACACTATCATCCTCTTCTCTGTATTCCAACCAATCTACCTTACCGCATAAAATAATATTATCGGTTTCAGATAAATAGATATGAGGTAAATCCATATCTCCTTCGGTTTTTAATTTGACCGTTTTGTTTGCCAGTGGTCCGGGATTTTTTATTACTCGTTTTATCATCTCTCTTCCTCTTTCTTTATATTCCTTTTCTTGAGTTTTATCAGCAAAACCACCTCGACGGCCGGAAACAGATATCCACACTGTCTCTAATTGATCCAATAATGGTTGTTTTATTCTTTCATCTGCCGGATATTGAATTAAATCTTCTAAAACTTGATGAACTGCTTGCCCTAAAGACATAGCCGGACTAACTAAACCAATTTTCCGACCGCTTGTCGGATCTTTATATATATTGTTTAAATAATAAGCTCGAGGGCATTTTAAAAAATCCCCAATAGAAGAATGAGACACCCAAACTGCTGTATATTTATCTTGAGCCATTTATTTAAACAAAATCGATCGGCTGATAGCCGATCGATTATTAATGCTTCTTAAACAAAACTAGAGTATTTCTATCTCAGCATTATTTTTAAGCTCTTCCAACATTTCAGAAATAAGTAAGTTTGATTTTTCTTGTAAAAGCTGACTTCTAACCTCTTCTGCTACTTCCTCTAAAGCTGGGGCTTCTTCTTGTCCTTCTGTTAATTGTTCATACATTTCTTCTACTTCAGCCTCTGTTACTTCTATTCCTTCTTGCTCTCCCAAATAATTAATATAAGCATTGATAGTTAAATTTCTGCTTATTTCTTCTTTTAACTCCTCAGTGCTTAATCCGGCCTCAGCCATTAATTCTGTCAATTGTTCTTCTCCTTGCTGTTCAAGCATAGCTTCATATTCAGCTTCAACTTCCGCTTGATCCAATTCTAATCCTTGGTTTTTTGCTTCTTGATACAACAATACACCGCTAATTAATTCATCTAAAACCGTTTCTTTTAATTCTTCTTCACTTAAAGCTTGATCAGGAGAATAAGCCTCTATCATAGAACGCATTTGTTCCATTCCTTGCTCTAATTCGTTTTGGGTAATGTTTTCCCCATTAACAACGGCTACCACTTCAGAATTATCAGTTGAATCAAATTCAGGAGAAATTAATTCATCTCCGAAATTATTGTAAACAACCCAACCCAAAGCCACTAATAAAGCAATTATAATTACACTTAATCCTATTTTTGAACTTGTAGTCATAATAAATTTAATATTAACTATTAACACTATATATAATAAACCATAAAATAAAAATTGCAAATTGTTTTAGGCACACTTTTTATCACTAATAAATATAACATTCAATTAAAAGCTTTTTGTCTAGAGAGCAATATTCCAGATTGCTATAATAATCATTCCAAATATATTTTCCTTTTTAAATCTGTTTTTCTCATAAAATCTATCTTGAACTTCTCAATGAAATATTTCAACTGTTCCAGTTTAAACCGATTTATTTGATTAGCTGGCTTATTTTAAGTTCTTTCTTAATAATTGATTGAGGTCATCCATACATCTCTCTTTGTATACTTTTGACACATTTATTAAATTTAATAAAAAGTATTAAAAGAACATACACATCACTAAATAAACTTTTATTATTACAAAATAGATGTTAAAATTACGCTATATGGAAGATTTTAACGATAAAGATAAAGACAACCGTCAAACAAATTCTTTATTAGAAGATTTTCGGCGTTCTATGGCGAAAATAAAAAAAGAAAGTAATGATCCTCACTGGCCAGAAATCTGCCCTAAAGACTTAACTGAAGAAGATTTATCAATGTGGAAACAAATTAATGATTTCAAATCAGGCAATCACTCTCAAGAAGAGATAGATAAAATTGTGGAAGAATTTGAAGATTATAGTGTTAGAATTCAACCAACTACTCAAACATCAAGAATGACTTTTAGAGCTTTGATGGCTAATATTTTACAAAAAATTTTAGCTGAGAATTATCAATCAAAAAAATAATCAACCACATCGATAATGACCATAACAAACATTTTTGATTACTCTCTTTTTAATAACACCACTTGGGATTATTTAATAGCCCTTCTTTGGTTAATAATCTTCTTGATTATTTTCAAAATCATTCAAAGTATTATTTTAAGAAAATTAAAACAATGGGCAGAAAAAACTCCAACAGATATTGATGATACCGTTTTAAATATCATCACCTCCATTAGGCCGGGTTTTTATGTTTTTTTGGCTTTTTATTTAGCTGTCCGAAATTTAGACTTTCCGGAACCGGGATCACAAATTATTAACTGGATTCTAATAATTTGGGCAGTCATTCTAGCCATCAAAGCCGCTCAAACTTTAATTGATTATATTGTCAATAAAAAAATAAAAACCGAAGACCCTAGTGCCGAACAAGCTTTAGGTATTCTGACCAAAATTGCCAAAGCCTCTTTATGGGTTTTAGGCGCACTTTTTGTTTTATCTAATATGGGCGTTAATGTAACTTCAGCTATGGCCGGTTTAGGTATCGGTGGCATAGCGGTAGCTCTGGCACTCCAAAATATTTTAAGCGATTTATTTTCTTCTTTTGCTATCTTCTTTGACAAACCTTTTGTGGCTGGAGATTTTATTATTATTGGAGACAAATTAGGGACTGTTGAAAAAATTGGCATCAAAACTACTCGTCTTCGTTCCCTCCAAGGAGAGGAAATAGTTATCTCTAATCAAGAGTTAACCAATGCTCAAATTCAGAATTTTAAAAAAATGGCCGAAAGACGAATAGTTTTTCATTTTGGAGTTACCTATGACACTCCGACAAAAAAATTACGCCAAATTCCTGAATTAGTTGAGGAAATAATAAATTCAATAGATGGAGTCAGGTTTGACAGGTCTCATTTTTTTAAATTTGAGGAATCATCTCTAGATTTTGAAACTGTTTATTATACTGCCTCAGCCGATTATAATGATTATATGAATGCTCAACAAGAAATTAATCTTCGATTAAAAGACAGTCTTGAAAAAATAAAGGTAGACATGGCCTTCCCCACTCAAACTATTCATTTAGTAAAATAATTTTAATTTTCAACTAATATGCAAGAATATTTAGAAAATGAACCCGGTTTGGAGACATCGAAAGACCTATTGAAAAATAAAAAAAACCTAACAGGTGAAATAATAATAAAATGGCAAGGACCGGAATATGAACATCAAGAAAAAAGTAAAAATTGGGTTTGGTTAGTCGGCTTAGCGGTAATTTTAGGAGTAATTATTACCATAGTCTTGGCTAATTTTTTACTAGCCCTGATTTTAGCCATCGGATTCGCCTCTCTTATTTTTATGGCTTTAACCCCACCTCGAATAATAGATTTTGCTATAACTGAAAATGGTATTTTAATAGATTCTAATTTATATTTATTTAAAAATATTCAAGCTTTCGCTTTAGAAGAGGAAGAAGACACAACCAGAATGTCTATTCACATAGATAGGTTATTTTTACCTCACATCATCTTAACCCTACCTTCAGATATTGATCCGATGGAGATAAAAGAGATTCTATCCGAATTTATTCCGGAGGAAGAATTCCGATTGTCATTAGCGGAAGAATTATTAAGATTTTTGGGTTTTTAATTTTTTTGTGCTATAAACAAATTGAGAACTTAAATATATACCCCTCGTAGTTTAATGGATAGAACGCAGGCTTGCGGAGCTTGTAATGCAGGTTCGATTCCTGCCGAGGGGACATGAATAAAACAAATAGAAGATATTAAAATCTAAATAGCAAAAAACACCATTTTTTAGGCGATGTTTTTTGTTCTTAAACTAAGAATTTTTACTAACCAGTTTAGCTAAACGAGATTTTTTACGATCAGCTGTATTAGCTTTAATGACTCCTTTTTTAGCAGACTTATCTATCGCTTTATAAGTTTTTGGGATTAATTCTTTAGCTTGATCTACTTGACCGGTTTCCACTAATTTACGAACCTTTTTAACCATTTCTTTCATAACTGTTCGGCGACGATCATTAAAAACCTTACGTCTGGTTGACCCTCTCATTTCTTTTTTAGCAGATTTTGTTATAGGCATAATCTTTAAAATTTATTACCGCCACATAGTAACAGAACTTAAATTAAAAAGCAATACTGGGAAATTAAGATAAAATGAGTTATTATCTTTTATAATGATAGGGAAAATAACAGGTTCTATAAACCATATAGACGAAAAAACAGTGATTATAAATACAGCCGGAGGGGTTGGATATATGATTTATGTTACCAGTCCGACCAAAACTGAGTTAATTAAAAAAAAAGATATAGAACTTTTAACTTATTTAGTGGTTCGAGAAGACACTCTGGATCTTTATGGTTTTATAGATAACGAAGAATTAACTTTTTTTAAGTTATTATTAAAAGTCTCCGGAGTCGGTCCTAAAGGGGCTTTAAATATATTAAGTGTAGCTTCCCCGGAGGTGTTACAAAAAGCAACCGCTTCCGGTCAAGTAGATTACTTGAAGGAGATTTCCGGTATCGGACCCAAGAGCGCTCAAAAAATAATTTTGGAATTAAAAGATAAACTAAAAAATTTAACCACTAATGAAAATATTAACGATGAAGACACGGAAGCTTTATCGGCTCTAAAAGCCTTGGGTTTTTCCGGTCGAGAAGCTTACAATGCTTTACAGAAAATATCTCCGGATATAAAGACAGTTAACGAAAAAATAAAAGCGGCTTTAAAAAATTTAAATTCCGGACATTGATTATGAACTACTTTTGCAAAAAAACAGACCGAAATAATATTCCTTTAAAATGGCTGGAAGAACAACAAGCTCATTTCACTCAAAGTCCGGCTTATTTCAATTGGCAAAAAGATTTTGGCCGTAAATGTTTCAGACAAACTATTTATAATCAAAACAATCAACCGGTCGCTTTTTGGCAAGGTTTTAAATATAACTTACCAATCAGACAATCTTATTTAATAATCCCCCATGGACCGATTATAGCAGACGATTCCCCGGAAATAAAAAAAATGCTCAACCAATCTCTTAAAGAAATTATGACAAAAAATCAATGTTTGTTCATTTATTTTGATCCTCAAATAAAAACAAATAATATAATTTGGCCGGAAGCTAAACCGGCCGGAAATTGGCAACCAAAACCAACCGGGAGCCAACCTCAATTAGAATGGGTGGTATCTTTAACCGAAGATGAAGACAAAATGTGGCTAAACTTTAAAAGCCAAGCTCGTAATCTTATTCGCAAGGCTGAAAAAAATAAAGTAAAAATAAAAGAATATTCTTCCAATTTAGAAGACCATTTTGAAAATTTTTATCGTTTAATGACAGACACTGCTCAAAGGCAACATTTTAATCTACACCCTAAGGATTATTATCTCAAATTTTTTCTTGCTGAAGAAAATGAAACTAAAGTTTTAATTAATGCTGAATATGAAGATCAAATTATTGCCACGGTTATTTTGGTTAAATTCGGCAACAGGGTTTTATATTTATTTGGGGGCACAGACTCCAAAGCCCGCACTCTTCAAGCTTCTTATTTGATTCATTGGCATGGATTAAAATGGGCTTTAAAACAAAAAGCTAGCACTTATAGTTTTGGCGGTATAAAAAACAAAAATACAGACAATTTATCTACTTTTAAAAGAAAATTTCCGGGTATTGTTGAAAATTACGGTTCGGGGTATTTTTTGATTAATCGTTATTTACCATTTCAAATCTATCGTGGATTAAGATTAATTAAAGATTTTAAAAAAGACAGATTTTAAATATATGCCGGAATTACCTGAAGTGGAAACTATCACTCGAGAATTAAAAAAGGTTTTAATTCTAAAAACCATACAACAAGTGAAGATTAAAAACTCTAAAACAGTTCATCCTCTAAAACCTCGATCTTTTTCACTTAAACTGCAAAACAAATCTATCACAGACATAAAACGTCGAGCTAAAATTATTATCTTTAAATTAAACAACGATGATTACATCTTGATCCACCTAAAAATGACCGGCCAGTTAATTTATTCTATACCCAACAACTTATTAATTACCGGAGGCCACCCCCAACCCGATGGAGAAGTAAATTTACCCAACAAATTTACTCGCTTGATTTTTTATTTTACAGATAACTCAATTCTCTATTTTAACGATATGCGTAAATTTGGTTGGGTTAGACTGGTTACTAAAGAAGATTTGGATAATTCATTAAAAAAATTAGGAATTGAACCTTTGTCTAAAGAATTTACCTTTAATAAATTTAAAGAGATTATAAAAAAATACCCTAAACGCAGTCTAAAAAAGCTATTATTAGATCAAACTCAAATAGCCGGTCTGGGAAATATATATGTTGATGAGATTTGTTTTTTAACCGGCCTAAGACCGGATAGAAAAACTTACACTTTAACTGAAACTCAAATTAAAAAATTATATCAAAATATAATTAAAATTTTAAAATTAGCCATAAAACACAAAGGTACTTCTTCTAAAAATTATGTTACCACCTCCGGTCAACCGGGTAATTTTGTTCACTTTTTAAAAGTTTATGGCAGGGAGAAAAAACCCTGTCTTAATTGCCAAACTCCAATTAAAAAAATAAATCATATCGGTCGAGGTACCCATTTTTGTTCTAAATGTCAAAAATAATCGTTTAAACGAAACAATAAAACTCCGACTGCCACTGATACATTCAAAGATTCTTTTTGGCCTTGCATAGGAATTTCCAATATTTGTTGACAATAATTTAAAATTGCCGATGACAACCCTTTGACTTCCGATCCCACAATTACAGCTGTTGTGGTGCTTGGTTTAAAACAACGATAATCCAGACTTTTTTTATCTTGCTCTAAAGCCACTAAAGGGATTTTTTCTTTTTTTAGAATATTAATTATTGATTTAAGTGTTTTATGATATTCCCAGGCTACATTCTTCTCCGCCCCTAGAGCAGTCTTAGTAATACTTTTATTTAATCTTTTAAAACGATCTTTTGGGGTTGGGGTGGTTCCCACTAAATATATTTTAGACACACCAGCCCCCTCTGCGGTTCTAAAAATAGCTCCGACATTATATTCGCTTCGTAGATTATATAGAATTAAAATAATATTGAATCTCTTTTCCATTATTTCTTACTCTATACCAATTTTTTAATTGGACAAAGTTTTATTTTTCTTGTATCTTAATAAACATTAGTCTATTTTGCCCCGTTAGCTCAGTTGGTAGAGCAGTTGCCTTTTAAGCAAACGGTCGGGGGTTCAAATCCCTCACGGGGCACCAAAACTAAAAATTAAAAATAAAATCCTCCATAGATTCATCCCAGTCTTTCTTTTCAAAGATTACTTGAGAATACAAGATGGATAATTTGGTTATAATTATAGCCAATTCTTCTTTAGTAAAATTAGCCGAGGATTGCTGTTGTTTTTTTAAAAAAAAGGGATGCCATTTTAAACTTTTAAGTTGGTGACTGTTTTTTACCAGCAATAAAGATTTAACCTGACGATATAAAGACCAAAAAAGTTCCTCTGGATCATAACCTGATTGCCTTAAACTGTGATAAACCAACCACAGAGCTTTTTTATTTTTTTGACTAAAAGTATCACTTAATCTAAAAATGTCTTTTTTATTTTCAACTTTTTCTTTAATTTTTTTATCATATTTTTTAAAACCAACAGCCAGTGGCCGAAGCTTGGATTCTACCTCCGAACTCAATTCCGGTTCCCAAAAAATAAAAATATGTTTAGAGGCCGCCAATGATTTTATATGACCCCAAACAAACTTTTCAGAATTTTTGTTTGTTAAAATTCTTTTAAAAATTACCAGTCTTTTATCGGTAAACAAATCTTCAGCTCCAATTAATTCATTAAAAGTAGTCGGTTCAAAATCCTCAGCTGACATCTTTCTAATTACTGCTTGGGAATGTTTAACCCTTAAAGCACTAATTAAATCTTGTAGTTTTGATAAACTCTTACTTTCATCATCTCCAGTGATTATATAAAACATATTATTGTTTAAATTCCAATTTAACCGGAGCGTGATCGGAGCCTAGAATCTCTGTCATAATTTCTATATTTTTTATTTTAGATAATAATTTTTTATCTGCAAAAAAATAATCCAAACGCCAGCCAACATTCCTGTCTCTGGCTCTGGTTTTATAATCCCACCAACTGTATTCCACTTTATCCGGATAAAAACTACGAAAAACATCCAAAAAACCGGCTACTTCCATTTTATCCAACCATAATCTTTCTTCCGGTAAAAAGCCAATGCTGTTTTTATTCTCTTTTGGTCGAGCTAAATCCATTTCCTGATGAGCAATATTAACATCTCCACAAAATAATATCGGTTTTATTTTTGTTTGTTTTTTAATATAAGTTAAAAATTGAGAAAAGAATTTCAGTTTGTATTCCAACCTGGCTTGCCCCCCTCCCCCATTAGGGAAATATATATTTAATAAAATAAAGTTCTTAAACTCCAATTGAATAATTCTCCCTTCAGTAGACAATAAACTTTGACCAAAATCTGTTTTTATTTTAAGTGGCTTAATTTTAGACAAAATTCCCACTCCACTATAACCTTTTTTTTCGGTGGCACATGACCAATAATCCAAATAACCCCCCGGTGGAGTTAAAGTTGAAGGTAAAAGTTTAGGACTGTCTATTTTAGTTTCTTGCAAACAAATAATATCCGGTTGTTGCTGATTTAAAAAATCCAAAAAACCTTTCCGGTAAGAAGCCCGGAGCCCATTAACATTCCAAGAAATAATAGATTGGGATTTCATTTTATTAACTCGGTATAATATTTATTAATTTTTTTAAACCCTTGACTTAATTCCGTTAATAATTTTCTATTATAAATAGCAGCTGCTGGATGATACATTGGTATTATAACTTTGGTTTTAGATAATTCTGAAATTTTGAAAAGTTTTCCTTGGATATTTCCAATAGTCATTTGAGCTTCAGCTTCAAATCCAAATTTCTTTAATAAATAATGAGAAGAAAAACGCCCCAAACCAACTATAATTTTTGGTTCTATAATGTCTATCTGACGATCAAGAAAAGGAGTATAAATAACCATCTCCTGTGGTAAAGGATCACGATTAGCAGGCGGTCTATCTTTAAGAATGTTAGTAATATAAACAGCAGAACGTTGCAAACCGGCTCCTTCTAAAAGCTCATCTAACAATTTACCGGCAGACCCACAAAAAGGACGTCCGCTTTTGGCTTCATTTAAACCTGGGGCTTCTCCAACCAACATTATTCCAGCTTGATGGTTACCTTCTCCAACTACCGGTAAGTATTTATTTTCAGTCCGATAAACAAACAAAGGGGATTCTTTTAAATTCAAAACTTCTTCTTTTATTTTTTTTAACTCCTGAGTATAGTTTAAAGCCATAAACTTTTCTCTTAGTTTTTAAATTACAACTTATTTACAAGGTAATTATAACACAAACTTAAAAACAAAAACCGTCCTCTAAAGGACGGTTTTGATTTTTAGTAACTTAGATTATTCCTCCTCTTCCTCTTCTTCTTCTTCAGTCATTTGATCTCCATCGTCCATTCCATCGTCTTCAACCATATTCTCATCATTTTCCCCTTCTTCATCATCAACTACTGGAGCCGGAGGTGTAACCAACTGTCCTTCCTCAACCTCTCCTTCATTAACTTCCGAGAAGTCATCTACTAAATCTTCAGACATAACATCATCACGATTAGAAAAGAACCAAATCGCACCTACCACCAAAACAGCTACTATTATAATAGAAATTATAGCGTTTTTATTCATATTATTTTTTATTAAATATTTTAATTTAAACCGACCTTTTCCAACCATAAAAGGCTAAACGAAGTTTAACATTTTTGTTAAAAACCAGCAACCTTATTTAGTTTAACAAGATATTTTAAATCAAATCCGCCCAAGTGGAACCAAATGAAATATCCACCTTAAGAGGTAATTCTTCTTTCCAAACCGACTCCATAGTATTTTTAACAATAGCTTCTACTTTTTTATAAGCGGTTTCTTTTATTTCATATATTAATTCATCATGTATTTGCAACAAAAAGAAACATTTATCGTCTAATTCCAACCTTTTTAATTCTCTATCTATATTAATAGTGGCTATTTTAATTAAATCAGCAGTCGTACCCTGAATAGCAGCATTGATTGCTTGTCTTTCAGCTGAGGCTTTAATAAAAGGAACACTGGAATTAATTTCCGGCAAAAATCTTTTGCGACCATATAAAGTTTCTGTAAAACCCTTAGTGGCTACTTCAGTTATTGTTCCTTCAATATATTTTTTAATCTGAGGAAACGACTTAAAATATTGCTCATAAAATATTTTAGCCTCTTCTATTCCCACCCCTAAATTATCTTTTAAAGCTCTAATACCCATACCATAAATTATGCCAAAGTTTATTACTTTAGCCTGTCGGCGCATTTCTTTGGTTACCGCTTCCGGCTCAACTTTAAAAACTCTAGAAGCCACGGAAGTATGGATGTCTTGATTTTGAACAAAAACATTTTTTAAATCTTGATCTTTGGCTAAAACCGCCATTATTCTCAATTCTATTTGAGAATAATCGGCACTCAAAAAAACAAAGCCTGGCCTGGCAATAAAACCCTGTCTAATGTCTTGACCGTATTCCTCCCCCACCGGTATATTTTGTAAATTGGGATTAGTAGAAGAAAAACGACCGGTGGTAGTACCCGTTTGATGCAAATGAGTGTGTAGGCAATTATTTTTATCTGTTAATTCCAAAATAGCTTCAACGTAAGTAGTTAATATTTTAAATAAACCACGGTATTCTAAAATTAAAGGAATTACAGGATGTTCATCTTTTAATTTAATTAATTCAGATTCTCTGGTAGATTGATTACCACCGGCTGTTTTTTTTAAACCTTTTTTAGATAAACCCAAATCTTGAAATAAAATTTCACCCAATTGTTTGGGCGAGGAAATATTAAATTCTCGACCGATTAATTTATATATTTTTGTCTCTGCTTTATTTAATTTTTGTTTGTATTTCTTTTTTAATTTTTGAAAATGTTCAACATTTATTAAAAAACCTCTCTCAACCGCTTTTTGAATAATTGGATATAAAGGTAATTCTATATCTTTATAGATTTTTAATAAATCGAAGTCTTGTAATTTTTTTTCCAAATTGTTTTTAACATCCGGCCAAATTGAAGTTTCAGCCAAACGAAAAACATCCTCAGCTGAAGGATCTGTCAAATCCGAACACAACAACCAAGTAGCTATTTTTAAACTTGGCCACTCTTTTTCCGGCACATTTATTTGAGTATCCTGAGAAAATTCTTTAGCAGTTAAAGAACGCCAGCGTTCAATTAAACTTCTAAAACCGAGATTGGCCATTTTGGTTTCCGCTGTCAAACTGTTGTCGTCAATCAACCATTTAGATTCCGGTAAAACAAAATTTATAGGAGCATCTTTACGTATTTCAGCTAAAGTTTTTGAAAATAAAGCCTCTTCTTCTCCTTCGGTCAATAATTTTATTACTCTTGGCTTAAATCCTTGCTTTTCCAATTCTTGAGGATTTTTATTTAAGACAGTATATAAATTTTCCATACTACCGAATTTAATTACTAAATCAGTAGCTGTTTTTTCTCCAATACCGGCAATTCCAATAATATTATCCGAAGGATCACCTCGTAGACCTTTGTAATCCGGTAATTTGTCCGGTTTAAAACCAAACCTGTTAATTACTTCTTTTTCATTATATAAAACAGTATCTTTTATACCTTTGCGCATAGTATAAACCACCACTTGATCATCTAAAACCAATTGTAAAGTATCTAAATCGCCGGAAACGATTACAGTCTGCAATGTTTTGGTTTTAAGACATTGTTTAATTATGGTACCGATGATATCGTCTGCCTCAAAACCGGCGGCAGAATAAATTTTAACTCCAAAAGCTTCCAAAACCTCCACTGAACGATTTATTTGATTAATTAAAGAATCATCCGTTTTAGCTCGACCGGCTTTATACTCTCCATAAATTTGTTTTCTGAAAGTTTCTTCCGGTCGATCATAAGCGGCAATAATATAATCAGGCTGTAATTCTCCAATTAATTTTATTAAAATTGCAATTAAACCGTAAAGAGCTCCGGATGGTTGGCCGGCCGAATCGGTTAAATCCGGTAAAGCATGATAGGCTCGATGTAGAATAGCGTGGGTATCTAAAATAACCAATCTGGCTTTATAATTTTCAGGTAAAGAAATAGCGGTTTTTTTAACCATTAAGAACATTCTACCGCTATGATTACCAAACAGCAAACTATAACTTTATAAGCCTCTTTCCTTTATCCAAAACCGACATTTTAAAAATAGGAGCTTCTACAGGCCATTGTTTCTGGTTTATGTTTTCCGGCCACTCCACCAAGCTTAAAATATTTTTATCATTAACCACCTCCGGCCAACCAATAAACGCCACATCTGCTTGAGAATTTAAACGATAAAAATCAAAATGAGCCAATCTCTGCCAATCACCAGTTGGTAAATTATAAAATTGTCCCACCACAAAACTGGGACTGGTTACTTTTTCCAAAATCCCAAACTGTTTGGCTACTTCTTGCACTAAAGTGGTCTTACCGACTCCTAGTTGACCGGATAAACCGACAACCGACCAATTATTTTTTTTAATTTCAGCCAATAAACAACTAGCCACATCCGGCAATTCTTCTAAATCATATTTTCTATCTTCAAACATAAATTAATTATATAAGAAATAATAATTAAATTCACTTTTAAAATCGTAAAGTTTAAAAAGAGATCAGTCAAGATTGCTTTCGTCACTCGCCAATGTTAGTAATGAGTAAAGAAAATTAATTTGAGTAAAAAGTCCAAAAAAGTTAAAATAAAACACATGACCACTTTTAAAGACGAAAAAAAAGAATCTGAATACAAAAAAAAATTAGCAGATCTTCACGCTAAAGAAGCCGAAGAGTTGGCTCAAATAATTTCTAATCGTTACAATCTACCATATGTTGATCTTTCTAAAATATCGATCAATACCGATGCTCTTAAAATGATCCCCAAAGAAGAAGCCAGAGCAGCCGGAGCGGCTTGTTTTAGTATTAACGGAAAAAAGTTATCCATAGCTGTTAATTCACCTGAAAAAGATAAAGTTAAAGAAATAATAAAAGATTTTGAAAGAAATAATTTTAAGGTAATTATATATGTTTCTTCAACTAATAGTTTAGAGTCTGCTTGGAAATATTACGGTGAAATATCTAAGTCTGAAAAAACCGAAGGTGGTTTAATAGATATTTCAGATGAAGCCATAAATGATATTATAAATAAACTGAATAATATTTCAGATATTGAAAAAGAAATAAATCAATCAGTTGAAAAAAACCTACAATCCGGTGGAATTTCGGATTTATTGGAAATAATATTATCCGGTGGTTTAGCTACCGGAGCTTCAGATATTCATCTAGAGCCGGATGAAGAAGTAGTTCGCCTGCGTTATCGTATAGATGGAATATTACAAATAGTATCTAAATTTAATTTAAAAATATATAAACAAATTTTATCCAGAATTAAACTAGTTTCCGGTTTAAAATTAAATATTACCAAAACATCTCAAGATGGACGCTTTAGTATTAAAGCCGGCGATAATGAGATAGAAATCAGAACTTCAGTTGTTCCCGGACCCTATAGTGAATCGGTGGTTATGAGAATTTTAAATCCTGAATCTATTAAAGTCTCTTTTGAAGATCTGGGAATAGATAAAGAACTATTTGAAATATTTGATAGAGAAATTCGAAAACCCAACGGTATGGTTCTTTTAACCGGACCAACTGGTTCCGGTAAAACCACCACTTTGTATGCTTTTCTAAGAAAAATTAACACTTCGGAAAATAAAACCATTACCATTGAAGATCCGATTGAGTACCATTTGGCGGGAATAAATCAAACTCAAGTTGATCATAAAAAGAATTATACTTTTTTATCCGGATTACGAGCTGCTTTACGTCAAGATCCGGATGTAATAATGGTCGGAGAAATCAGAGATCCGGAAACCGCTAATGTCGCTATCAATGCCTCATTGACCGGCCATATGGTCTTTTCCACCCTTCACACCAATAACGCCGCCGGAGCTATACCCAGACTGATAGATCTAAAAATAAATCCTAAGATTTTAACTTCCGGCTTAACTATGCCTATTGCTCAAAGGTTGGTTAGAAAACTGTGTCAAAATTGCAAACAAAAAGCTCCGATTTCCGACTGGGAAAAAGATTTGTTTGAAAAAATAATGGCAAGCATTAAAAAAAAGAAACCAAACATTGATGCGATTGTTCCGGAGGAAGTTTTTGTAGCCTCAGAGAAAGGATGCGAAAAATGCCATCATACCGGCTACAGTGGACGCCAAGGTTTATTTGAAGCCATTCTAATGGATGAAGCGGTATCTAAAGTAGCCATAGAAAACCCTAATGAAAAAGAAATAAAAATGGCTGCTATTCCTCAAGGAATATTAGATATGCGTCAGGATGGTATTTTAAAAGTTTTGGAAGGAGTAACTTCTTTAAAAGAAGTTGGACGAGTAGTTGATTTAAACGAAGACATTATTTAAATCACAGATAAGGCGGTTTCTTTAACAATCAAGACCATAAACCTCTAAGCAATCTCTTTATTACGTCATAATAAAGCTAGAATTATTATCCAGGATAGCGTCAGTTAAGTTAATAAAAATCAACCACCAACACGTCCTGTCAAATAAACCCGTTAAATCTCGCCAGAGACCTAAATTGCTTAGAGGTTTGTGAGCTTGATAAACTTTTTTAACAGCTTTATCAGAGTCTATCACATAATATAAAATATGTCAAGTGATTGGATAGATATCAACAAAACCCAAAAAGACTTAAAACCAGAAAACTCCCTGGATCGTTCATTACGTCCGGGCGGTTGGAATGAATATATCGGTCAAGCCGATATAAAAAACAACCTCCGTATTTTAATAGAAGCAGCCAAAAATCGCAAGCAATCCCCTGAACATATATTATTTTACGGCCCTCCCGGTTTAGGAAAAACCACCCTATCTCATTTAATTGCCAAAGAACTGGAAGTCGATATAAAAATCACTTCCGGTCCGGCAGTTGAAAAAGTTGGAGATTTAGCTTCTATTTTAACAAATTTAAATCCTGGGGATGTTTTATTTATAGATGAAATTCACCGTTTAAACAAAATGATAGAAGAAATTCTATATCCGGCCATGGAATCCGGTTATCTTAATATTGTAATTGGTAAAGGACCAGGAGCCAGAATAGTGCAACTAGATTTACCTCCCTTTACTTTAGTGGCCGCTACTACCAGAATAGCCCTTTTATCTTCTCCTTTAAGATCTCGTTTTTCCGGAGGTACTTTTCGATTAAATTTTTATTCTAATGAAGAAATAAATGAAATTGTTAAAAGATCTTCCGATATATTAAATATAAAAATAGAAAATCCAGCTGTTGAAGAAATATCCAAAAGAAGCCGTCATACCCCTCGCATCGCCAACCATTTATTAAAAAGATGTCGAGATTATGCCGAAATAAATAAAGAAGGAATAATAAATTCAGAAACTATTTTAGCCGCTATGAATCTTATAGGACTAGACGATTTAGGTTTAACCGGATCAGATAGACAATTATTATCGGTTTTGGTTGAAAAATTCAACGGTGGGCCGGCAGGTTTAAACACTTTGGCCGCCGCTTTAGCTGAAGAACAATCCACTTTAGAAGAGGTATATGAACCGTTTTTAATTCAAAACGGTTTAATTAAGAGAACTCATAAAGGAAGAATGGCTACCCCTAAAACTTATGAACATTTAAAGATTAACCCCCCAGCTAACCTTTTTGATTAATAATTAATAAATAATAAATAATTTTTAATATGTCAGGTCATAATAAATGGTCAAAAATAAAACACAGAAAAGCATCTGAAGATGCAAAAAAAAGTAAATTATTTTCAAATTTAGTCAGAAGTATTACAGTGGAATCTAAAAAGGCCGGTGGAGATATAAATAATCCTTCACTAAAAGCGATAATTGACAAAGCTAAATCAGTTAATATGCCATCGACTAATATAGAAAAAGCGGTTAAGAAAGGAACAGGGAGTGAAGCTGATAATTTAGAAGAAGTCAGCTACGAAGCCTATGGTTCTGAAGGGTGTGCTCTTTTAATTTTAGGTATTACTGATAATAAAAACAGAACTACTTCCGAAATTAAACATTTATTATCCACTCATAACAGTAAACTGGGAGAACAAGGCTCGGTAATGTGGGCCTTTGAAAAACTACCTGATAATAAATGGCAAGCTATAAACTATTTGGATTTATCTGAAACCGGTTTAAAACAACTAATAAACTTAATAGATGAATTGGAAGAACACGATGATGTTGACGAAGTATTAGTTAATGTAAAGACAGAAGATAATGAATAAAATAATAGGCATAGACCCCGGTTATGACAGATTAGGTTGGGCAATACTTAAAAAAGAAAAAAATAAACCTGAAATAATTGACTCCGGATGCTTTACTACCGACAAAAAAGAAGATTTTAACCAAAGACTAAAATCAGTTGGTCTTTTTTTTGAAAGTTTAATAAAAAAACATCAACCCGATTTAGTGGTTTTAGAAAGTATTATTTTTAACCAAAGTAGAAACACTGCAATTGGAGTAATAGAGGTCAAAGGAATAATTAAATTTTTAGCTTGTCAAAATAATATTTCAACTGAAGAATATACCCCTTTGGAAGCCAAAAAAATAATTACCGGTTACGGTAGAGCTGAAAAAAACCAAGTTATAAAGACTATTCAACAAATAACCGATATTAAAAAACCGGTCAAATATGACGATGAATTTGATGCTATTATGATTGCCCTAACCGGTTTGGCTTTAGCAAAATATAATTAAAAAATTATCCACACCTAAAACTTTTTTTGTATTGCCAAGATGGTGTTTTTTTTGTTAAAAAATATAAGTTTAGATATACAAAGGTCGTACCGGAACCAGTTTCCGGAATTAGTAGTTTTTACACTTAATTTTGTAAAAATATGGATGATTTAAATCCAATAGATGAAGAAATAGAAGAAGAGGAAGATGAAGAAACTGAGGAAGAAGAATAACAGTAGTAGTATTTTAATAAATAAAAAACCGTTTTTAAAACGGTTTTTTATTTGTTTAATTAAACTTGAAAATCATTTATATTATTGTATAATACTAATTTAAATTATAAAGAATGAAACCTAATATGTTACAGTTTATATAATGTCTAAAAAAATATTTAAAAATAAATTATTCGCTTGGTTGCTACGATTCTTAGTAGTATTTATTTTATTATTTTTAATAACCGGAATAGCTTTAATTGTTTGGATTGTAACCCTACCTATCCCGGATTTTAATACTTTTTTCAATGAGAGAATAGTAGCTCAAAGTACTAAAATTTATGACAATAGTGGAGAAATTTTACTTTATAATGTTCATGATAATGTAAAAAGAACAATAATTCCTTTTGAAAAAATATCCGACAATATAAAACAAGCTACTATTGCAATTGAAGATGCTGATTTTTATAATCATAAAGGCGTTCAACCGCAAGCTATTTTAAGAGCTTTATGGAAGAATATTTTAACCAGAGATATTAGTCAGGGTGGCTCCACTATTACCCAACAATTAATAAAAAACACCCTTTTAACACAAGATAAAAAAATCTCCAGAAAAATTAAAGAAGCTTTAATGGCTTTAAAATTAGAACAAGTTAAATCTAAAGATGAAATTTTAAATTTATATCTAAACGAGGCTCCTTACGGTGGAAATATTTATGGTATAGAAGAAGCTTCTAAGGGATATTTTAGTAAATCTGCCTTAGATCTAACTATAGCTGAAGCTGCTTATTTAGCTGCTCTTCCCCAAGCTCCCAGTTTTTTATCACCTGAAGGTAACAATCGAAACAGTTTAGAAAACAGAAAAAATTTAGTTCTTCAAAAAATGAAGGAATTAAATTATATTAATCAAGAAGAATATGAAGAAGCTTTAGTTGAAGAAGTTGAGTTTAATAATATAACTGATCAAAATATAAAAGCTCCCCATTTTGTATTTTATATTTTAAACCAAATAAAAAAAGAAATGGGAGAAGAAATAATTGAAAATGGTGGTTTTAATATTATTACCACCCTAGATTGGGAAACCCAACAACTGGCTGAAACTGAATTAAAAAAATATAGTCAATATAGCCAAAACTATAATATAGGAAATGCCGGACTGGTAGCTATAGATCCTAGAAATGGACATATTTTATCAATGGTTGGTTCTTTTGATTATTTTGATACCGAAAATAATGGAAATTTTAATATTGCTTTAGCCAAAAGACAACCAGGATCAGCTTTTAAACCTTTTATCTACGCCACTGCTTTTAATAAAGGTTACACTCCGGAAACGGTTGTTTTTGATCTTGAAACCGAATTTAGTACTAATTGTCCACCCGAATGTTACAGTCCAAAAAACTTTGACGGTACTTTTTCAGGGCCTATTAATTTAAGAAATGCTTTAGCTCAATCTAAAAATATTCCTTCGGTAAAAACTTTTTATTTAGCTGGAATGGCTGATTCTATTACAACAGCCGAATCTATGGGTATAACAACATTAGATAATTGGAAAAGATATGGTTTAACTTTAGTTTTAGGTGGAGGAGAAGTTACTTTATTGGATATGACCGGTGCTTTTGGGGTTTTTGCTAATGATGGTGTAAAAAATGAAACAATTGGAATAATTAAAATCACAGATAATGATGGTAATATTATAAAAGAGTGGCAAGCTAATTCTAAAAAAGTTTTACCGGCTAATACCTCTAGACTAATCTCCGATATTTTATCAGACAATGAAGCTAGAACTCCGGTTTTTGGAGCTAATTCTAACTTAAATATTTCTGATAAAAATATAGCTGTTAAAACCGGAACCACTAATAATTCCAGAGATGTTTGGATAATCGGTTATACCCCATCAATTACAGTAGGTTTATGGGCCGGAAATAATGATAATACCCCCACCACCGGATTATCTTCAAGTGTTGCCCTAGCCCCCATTTGGAACTCTTTTATGAGAAGTTATTTATCTGATAAATCAACAGAGACTTTTCCGGAACCAGAGCCAACACCTGAAAACATTAAACCTATTTTAAAAGGCAACTGGCTTGGTGGAGAAACTTATTTAATAGATAGTATTTCCGGAAAATTAGCCAATGAACATACTCCATCGGATTTAACCGAAGAAAAGACTATAACAAAGGTTCGAAGTATTCTATATTGGGTAGATAAAAATAACCCTCTAGGACCTAAACCGAAAAATCCTGAAAATGACCCTCAATTTAACTTATGGAATGAACCGGTTTTAAAATGGGCTTCAGAACAAGGTTTAAATGATGAGGACGAGAGTAAAATACCAACTGAATACGATAATATTCACACTCCTGAAAATAAACCAAAAATTGATTTAGACCTAAATAAAAAAGAATTAAAAATAGATGAAAATCTTATTATAGAAGTAAAAGTAGAAAGTACTCTTCCTTTCACTCAAGCTGATTTATTTATTAATAATGTTTTAATAAATACAACAAAAAGTAAACCGATTAATTTTAATATTGAACTTGGTAATTTAGATATACTACAATACCATAATCAAATTAAATTAGTTATTTATGATCAAGCAAAAAATAAAGCTGAAAAAATAGAAGATTTTACTATTCTTGATTATAAAAACCAAGAGCAAGATTCTGATAAAAATATATTAATAGATAATGTTTTTGATAGATTATAAAATTATAATCTAAATTATTTCTTTAATTAAAATATTTTTTTTATTTAAAAAATCTATAATCTTATCTTTATTTAAAATTATTTCATTTTTTATTATTGGTTTGGTTTGAATAAATAATTTATTATCTTTAATATTAATTTTTATATCTTCCGGTTTAATATTAATATCTAGATTTAATTTTAAAAAAGCAATTATTTCTTCTTTAATAAATAAAGGATTATTTTTAATTTTTTTATAACGACTTAATAAATTATTTATTAAATCCATAATAAGGTTATTTGTTTATAGGCATAACTAAATAAATAAAACTAGGATCATTAGCACCGGAAATTAATAAAGGTTTATTTTTATCATTAAAACCTAGAAAAATTTTATCACTAAATATAGACTGAAAAACCTCATTAATATATCTATAATTATAACTAACTTCTAATTCTTCACCGATTATTTCACTCTTAATTTCTAAATGACTCTCTCCCACCTCTTGATTTTCTGACTCTATAATTAAAGATTTATCTTTAGGTTTAATATTTAATTTAATATGGTTTAACTTATCAGCAAAAACACCGGCTATTTTTAATTTATCTAAAAACTCTGTTTTATCTACATAAATCTCTGTTTTAAAAGATTTAGGTATAATTTGCCGATAATCAGGATAAACACCTTCTATTGTTCTAGATATTAAAGTTATAAAATTATTTTTAATTTCTAATTTATCACCATCATTTTTAAAACTAATTTCTTCACTACCTTCAAATATACGATTAATTTCCAAAGCGTTTTTATAAGGAATAATAATTCCCGGAATTTCATCTTCTTTTTTAAAATTTATATTTTTTTCGGCCAATCTTAAAGAATCAGTGGAAACGAAAAATAATTTATTATTATCGGAATAAATATATACACTGGATATTTCCGGTTTAATATCTGAGGTGGCCGCTGAAAAAACAACCGATCTTATACCTTGAAACCAATCATTAAAGTTAATTTTAATGATTTTATCAGAATTAATTTTAGGTAATTGAGGAAAATCTTCAGTTGATTCTGTTTTTATTTTTGTTTTACCAAAATCTCCATTAATTTGTAAATTATTATCTTTTAAAAATAATTCCAAATCTGAAGAATTTTTTAATTGATTTAAAACAGATAAAATTATTCCCGGTTTAATAGTTATCTCTCCTTCTTCTTTAATTTCTGCTTTTATTAATTCAGACAATCCTATTTCTAAATTAGTTGATCTTATTTCTATTTTATCTTTTAATGTTTTAATAAAAACATTAGACAGTATTGGTAAATTAAAATTTTTACCAACTGTCTTTTCTGCTCTTTGAAGAGCTTTTATTAAATTCTGAGTTTTTATTTTAAAATTCATTTTATTAATATATTATATATATACTTATTTATTATATTTAGTCTTGTTGATAACTTGATAACTTAAAAATAACTTTATTTTAGAAGTTGAAATAAGATTTTAATTTGTTAATTAATTGTTGTTGTAATTTTATAAAACCTTTAAAACTTAAACTTTTAAAATTTTTTATTTTATAATGTTAATAACTTTATTGTTTTACACATTTTATTGATAATTTTAAACAACTTATCCATATACTTATTCATTAATTTTCTTTATAAATTATATCTCTAATTTCTTCAATTTCTCTGTTTAGATTATTATTATCTTTTATTTCTTTTTTAATTTTTTCACAAGCGTGTATAACAGTAGTATGATCTCTTCCACCTAATTGTTGCCCAATATAAGGGTAAGAAGTATTGAAATCTTCTCTTAATATATACATTATTATTTGTCTTGGTTTAACTACTTCTTTTTTTCTGGTTTTTTCTTGAATAATTTTTTCATTTATATTGTAATATTCAGAAACTACTTTTAAAACTTCTTTATAAGAGATAACTTTTTTAGGTTTTATACTATCTTTTATTAAATTTTTAACTTCGTTTAAAGATAAAGGTCTTTTTTTAGCTTGAGCTTGAAAGAAAATTGAATTTAAAGTCCCTTCTATTTCTCTAATATTATCTTGAACACACTCAGCTAAATAATTAACAACATCATCATTAATTAAATGGTTTTTATCTTTAATTTTAGTTTTTATTATAGCTACTCTGGATTCATAATCCGGTCTTCCAATATCTACAATCATCCCCCCTTCAAATCTAGATCTCAATCTTTCTTCAAGGTTAGTAATATATTTTGGAGGTTTATCTGATGAAAATATTATTTGTTTATTATTATCATAAAGACTATTAAATAAATGAAATAATTCTTCTTGAGTTTTTTCTTTTTTGGAGAAGAATTGTATATCATCCATTATTAATAAATCATATTTTCTGTATTTTTCTTTAAAAATATTAATTTTATTATTTTGAACAGATTTTATATAATCATTGGTAAAATTTTCAGAAGTTAAATAATAAATTTGTTTTTCTTGGTTTAATTCTTTTATTTTATTACCAATAGATTGAATTAAATGCGTCTTCCCCACTCCGGTGGTGCCGTAAATATATAAAGGATTATAATTTACTCCTAAGTTTTTAAGTACTGCTTGAGCAGCAGCAAAAGCCACTTCATTAAAAGATCCAACCACAAAACTTTCAAAAGTATATTTAGGGTTTAAATTACTTTCTCTATTAATATATAAATCATTCAAACCAAGATTATTAAAGGTTTTTTCAGGTTCTTCTTTTTTAATTTTAACTTCTTGTTTTTGAGTGTCTGTTTTACCTATTAAATACTCAATATTTCTAATATCTTGAGAATGGTTTCTTAAAGACTTTAAAATTAATTTATGATATTTATTAAATAACCAATCTTTTACAAAAGTATTAGGGGTTTTAAGAAAAATAATATTATCCTCTATTTTTTCAATAGAAGTATTTTTAAACCAAGTCCCAAAACTGGCTTTAGATATATTGTTTTCTATATCTACTAGAGTTTTTTGCCATAATTCATTTAAATCCATATATAATAGCCATATTATAATACTTATAAAGATATTAACCAATCAACTTAAAAACCTTTAATTTTGTTGATAACAAGTGGATATGTTTAAAATTATAAAACAAATTCTTTGAAAAGAAACTTGAAAAAAAAATATAATATGGTAGATTAACGGAATGTCTATAACCTACCAACCAAAAAATAGAAAAAGGAATAAAACTCACGGTTTTTTATCCAGACAAAAAAAGGCCACCGGTCGGATGGTAATTTTAAGACGAAGGAGAAAAAACCGTAAAAAATTAAGTGTTTAATGTTGTCTAAAAAATACCGATTAACACCTTTTTTAATAAAAAAAGTATTAAAAGAAGGTTATAAACAAACCGGTGATTTTGTTTATATTAAATTCCTTAATATTTCTCCTTCTACTAAAGCTGTAGCTGTTTGTGTACCCTCAAAAAGCTTCAAAAAGGCCACTCAGAGGGTTTTATTAAAAAGAAGAGTAAAATGTGCTGTAGTTGAAGTTTTTTCTCAAATTAAGCCCGGATTGGGGGTGGTTATTTTTATTAAAAACAATCATAAACATTTTAATTATCAAGATCTAAAAAAAGATATAATTAAGGTTTTTGAAAAATCAGGTATAATAGAATAACTTTATGATAAAAAGTATTTTTAATTTAATATTATTTGAGCCTTTATATAATGCTTTGGTTTTTTTAACCGGTATTTTACCGGGGGCTAATGTTGGTTTGGCTATAATACTTTTAACTGTAATAGTTAGAATTATTCTTTTTCCTCTTTACCAAAAAACCATCAATAACCAAAAACAAATGGCTCTAGTTCAGCCAGAAATTAAAAAGATTAAAGAAAAATATAAAGCGGAAAAACAAAAACAAGCAGAAGCGATATTGGAGTTGTATAAAGAACATAATATGAATCCTTTTAGTGGGATTTTGGTCACTTTAATTCAAATTCCCATTATTCTATCTATGTTTTTTGTTTTTTCTCGTGGCTTTGATTTAAATTTAGATATACTTTATAGCTTTATTAGTCAGCCGGAAGTAGTTAATACTCAACTTTTAGGTTTTTTGGATATAACTCAAAGAAGTTTTATAATAGCCTTTTTAGTGGCTGCTTCTCAGTATTTACAAATGAATATAACTTTACCTAAACCTTCACCTAAAACTAAAAAATCCGACAACAAACCTAATTTTCAAGAAGATATGGTTAGAGGAATGCAAACCCAAATGCGTTATGTTTTACCCGGGGTAATAGGAATTATAGCCACTACCTTTCCGGCAGCTGTTGGTATATATTGGATTACCAGTAATGTCTTTTCTTTAGGTCAGTTTTTGATGGTTAAGAGGAAAAAGGAAGATCAAGTAGAATCAGAACAAAATATTAAATAAATATAGATTTTTATTCATCATATCTTGATAAAATAAAATATTATTTTGATTATCTATATCTAAATTAAATACATTTTTTTGATTATTCCAATATCTACTGGTGTTAAATGATTCCTGTTCTAAATTATATTTATATAACAAACTATCTTCGGTTGGTATTTCCCCTATATACCAAACATCCGGATAGTTGTTATTTAAGTATATATTTTCAGGAGCAGCACAATAAAAATTAGATTCATCCACCCAAAAACATTTTTCAATCAAAGTTTTAAAACCTAAGTTTTTATTGTTTTTGTTTTTTAAATTAAATATTTTTAAATCAAAAGAATTGTTAGTTTTTTCATTATATAAAACTTTAGTGCCATTGGGATTAACTAAAAAAACTCCTCCTAAAATATCCCCCATTATTTTTTGTAATACTCCGGTATCTAAATCCACCCTATAAAGAAAACTGGGAAATTGATTAGAAGGTTTGTTTTGAATATAAATATTATTTGTTTGTTTTCCTGGATTTAGAGTTAAAGTTTTATGATCTGAAATAAAAATTGTTTGCCAATCATTTAAATCAGAATCTACTAAATAACCAACTGTACCCTTAATATTAGTTATTTTTTGATCATCTTCTCTTAATTGATTAGATAAAACAAAAATTTGTCCTCCCAAATCTTTTACCTCCAATATTTTTATTGGCAGATTTCTTTTAATAACCTCTATTTCGTTATTATTTTCTATTTCTTCTTCTTCTTCTTCTTCAAGATCATTTAAACTAAAAGTTAAAGAATAACTATTATTTTTATCATTTAATATAGCAGTTATTTGATTATTATTTATAACCCAATAAGCGGAAATAATATCTTTAAAAGTTTTATTGGAAATTAATATTTTTTCAAGATTGTTAATTTTATTATCTTTTATTAAGTTTATATTTTTTACTAAATAAATATGTCCGTCAGTTTGACTTATATATAAAACAGATAATTTGTCTTCTATTAATAAAGGTTTAAAGGTGATTATTTGATTAGAAACAAGATCATCTTCTTCAAGTTCTGGATCTTCTCCATTTAAATCATCAGAATCTTCCATTGTTGATATATTATTAAAAGAAGGGGTGTCGGTTTGAGTATTTACAGATTCTCCTCCTTCCGGGAAAAGATTTTCTTTTTTAGTTTCTTGTTTCTCTCCGTTTTTAGTTAATAAGCCGGACATTAAAAATCCTAAAACAAAAAGCATTAAGAAAATAATAGTGATTATTAAATATTTTAATATATCCCCGGTTGTTATTTTCATATTTTATAAATTATAAATTTTATTAACCAAATCTTCGGCATTTTTTTGTGGTATATTATAAAAGTCCATTAAATATTGAGTATATGGAGCTCCACCGTCTGAATCTAAAGAAGTCCACTCATTATTTGTTTCAGAAAATTTTAGAACAACAAATCCTCCTGTATGTTCTGTCGTCCAAATTTGTACAGCATAAGGGAAGGAAATAAAAGTCTCTTCTAAAATAAAATCATCTTGATTGTTTTCTTCTTCTATATTATTTTCCAAATTAAAATCTTTTTTAATTTGTTCTTTAATTTGTTGAACCATTTCTTCTTTTTCATCTTTATTTAATTCAACTATTTCTTGTCCATTATTGTCGGTTTCTATATCATTATTGTTTGTAGTTTCCGGAGGAGTAATTATTTCCGGTTCTTTTTTTGAGTTATTTATTATACCTAAGACAATACCGGCAACAATAATCAAAATCCCCAGTATAATATAATATATATAATTTTGGTTTTTCATAAAATAATAATTTAATTATTTAATCTATAAACATACTCATTACCACCTTCATTATAAGCTTCAGGAAAACCAAATCCACCTGTGTAATCAAACTGAGCTCTACTGCTTGAATTGGATAAAACACGATTACATCCATTATCTGTACATATCCCAACATGATTTCCTAATTTGCCACTCTCTTTTGAAGGAGCATCGGTTACTATAGCAATATCACCAGGCCTAGCTTCACTTTTATTTATTTCTTGCCCTCTACTACCGTCTAATACTGATTTCATGCTTTTAACTGCATCACCATTAACCGATTGGTAGCCGGCTTTTGTGATAACATTATTTACTGCCCAAGCGCAAGCTACGACGCCATTTCCTGGTCCTGCACTGGTACTACTATTTTCATATGCTTTGGCTGCATTATAAATATCTTTTTGTATATCTCCTGACGATTCTATTGGAGCCTGAGGGTTAGGTTCTGATTGAAATTCAGGATTACTACCGTCTGTAACTGCAGACTGTCCACTCCCTACCGGATCCAAGGCTTCCATTTCAATTTCCAGATTCAATAATTCCGGATTAATAGTTTGTAAGAGTAAAGCCGAAGATAAAGCCAAAAGTAAACCAAATAAAGCTGATTGCATTCTTTTTTTAGCATTTTCTTTAGTACTAAAAGCTTCACTAATTGAATATTCAATCCCACCATAAACTAAAATTAAAACCGCTAAAACAGTAACTACAGTTAAAAAAACAGTATAAATTTGACTCAAATATTCAGGAAAGCTAGAAACCGTCTCACCGACAATTGTCTGTTCTAATAATTGGTATCTACTAACCACTTGAGCCAAAGCTTTTTCTGTAGATAAAAAATTCATAACTTAAAAATCTATTACTTGGGGTTTAATCATAAAACTTTTTGTAATATTATTTCCTTCCGGAAAGAGGGCTTCAACTGTTATGGGTATAGATTCACTTAAGGTGGCAGGAGCTTCTATTCCTAATAATTCCCCACCAGAGCCGGAGCTGGCTATCTTTTTATCTTCCATTAGCCAGTTAAATCTTATTTTGTTACTAATATCAGGTGGTAAGTGATAAAGCTCGGCTTTTAAAACAGTTTCTGGTGAATCTATTTCAAAAATATTTCTTATTCCTCGGTTGTAGATAGGTCCCATTAAAGGTTTAACTTCATAAATCGCTAAAACCGGTTTTTGTTTGGATCTTAAAATAAGTAAATTACTAGTTTTAGTTTCGGTTACCGGGTTGGTAACGGTTACCCTAACTCTTATTGGCCTGTCTATTCTTAAACGAACATCTAAATATTTTTGTTTATTATCTATGTTTATTACTTTTTGGCCATCAATTCGCCATTCATATAATAATTCATCATTTGCCATTAATTGACCTTGAGAATCAGTCATCTGAGGTATAGCCACCACTCTTACCTCTCCCCCATCTAAAGCTAAATTACCTCCTTGATAATTTGGGCGATTAACAGTCAACCCTTCCCAAACCATATCTACTTCAGCCGGATCCAATAATATTTGACCGGTAACTTGTCGGCCGGTATCGGTTAAAATAGTTACATTAATGAAATGTTTAGAGCCGATTGCTCCAGTGGTAAAATTAAGTTGTTTTTCTCCTACCCCTTCTTTTAATACATTATTGTTTTCTTCCCATCTAATTAAACTACGATTTATATTATAACCGTAACCATCCAGAGTTATTATTATTTCTTGATTGGGTCCGGGATTTTTCGGTTTAAAAACAGGAACTATGCTCCCTCCTGAAGAATCCAATAATCTGGCCTCAATTACAACAGGAGAAACCAAAATTATTGCAAGGAGAAGAGTTTTTAAAAAAGAAGACATATTATTATTTTAAAATATTTTTTATTTTTCTGCATCCATTTCCAATTCCTGTTTGGCTTTTTTAATATTTAATAATTCTGAAGGGTCGGAAGTTATTATTTGATCTTCAGTATAAGAGGCAATAACTTTAAGAGCCACTCTTTTTAAACCGGCAAAGAATATCCCCTCTCCAATATTTGATTCCAATAAAAGATATTTTTCTTCATCAGTTAAATTGAAAGTTTTTTGAACCAAATCTATGGAAGCCGGAGACTGTTTTAATAAAAAATACAAAGAAGAGTTGGTAATAATCGGGGTACCGTAAGGTGAGCGCAAGAAATCTCCTACATCTTGAGTGATAGTGGCGGTGCCTAAATAATATTTTCGACCTCTTTTAACTAAAGAGTACAAAAAAGAAGCCGTATCCTCGGATTTCATCATCCACCAGGCTTCATCAACCACTAAAAGACGTTTTCTAATATTTCGCCTGACTGTATTCCAGATATGGTGCATTACAATATACATAACCGCCGGTTTTAATTCGTCTTCCATATCTCTAACGGAAAATACCACAAAATTTTTATTAATATCCACATTGGTAGGTTTGTTTAGAAAGCCCGACCAGGTACCTTGAGTATATTTGGTTAATCTTTGAGCCAAAGACTCTCCTCCTTCCATACCGGCCAAAACTAATTCCAGGTCGGATAATAATGGAGTTGGTTTGTTAGAAAAATCATTATCGGAAGTGATGTCTTTTAAAGCATAAGTTTCAGTGATAGCTTTGTCTATAATTGAATCTTCTTCAGAATTTAAACCGCCAAGCATTATTCTAAATAAACCAACTAAGTTGATTATATTACCTCTTAAAATATCTCCCGGTGATTCATCTTCTCCGGGTGGTGGTAAATCGAAAGGATTAATATGGTGTTCGGAAGTTAAGGAAATATTAAAATATCTACCTCCGACAGCTTCAGATAAAAATTCATATTCTCTTTCGGGGTCTATCACAATAACATCGGTGTCATACATTAAACTTCTTAAGATTTCCAATTTAGTGGTGTAAGACTTACCACTACCGGACTTGGCAAAGGTGACTGAGTTATAGTTTGCTAAGGAAAAGCGATCAAATAACACTAAAGAAGAGTTGTGTCGGTTGGTGCCGAATAAAATTCCTTTATTAGAAGTTAAGTCAAAAGAAATAAAAGGAAATAAACTAGATAAAGGATTGGAATTTAGTTTAGTATGTATTTTTAGTTCATCTTGAGCTAAAGGAATAACACTTCTAAAACCTTCTCCTTGTTGGAATAAAGCCGGTTTAATATATATTAATTGAGAATCTAAGGTTGATTTTATTTCAGACTCGGCTTCAAATAAGTCTTGTTTATTTTGACCATAAATAGTGATGTAGACTCCAACATTGAATATTTTTTCTTCAGCTTGTTGTAATTGGTCTCTTAGGGATTCAATATCTTGTTGAGAGGTATCTAAAATTGGATCACGAACAAAGCCTTTTTCCATTTTTGTATTTATTTGGCTTTGAACTTCGGCTAATTTTTTTTGTAATTGTTTCAAAGCTACCGCCGAATCTATAGGATGGATAAAAATAGAGATATCAAAAACTCTATCCATATTAATAATAGGAGAAAACCAACCTTCATTTAAAAAGCGAGGGTAAGAAATAACAAAAAAAGTTTTAGCAATTTTATCTCCCAGATTTAAATTGTTGCTGTTTATTTTTAAAGCCGATGGAGCAATAATATCTTTTAACTCCATTATCCCGGCTTGATAAATATCTGTCGGCAAGAAAGCGGTTAACTCTTTTTCTTTTGTTTTGTTAGTAAAAGGCCACATATTGCTTACTTTTTAGCTTGTTGCAAATTATCCATAGAAGGTAATCCTTGTTCTCCGGGATTAAATATTTTGAAATATAATTCTATTAATTCCTCTGTACCTAAACGGCTTGATTTAATACCGGTTCTAGATAAACCTTGCTCCACTACTCCTATTCTTTGTTCTACTTGCGCTTGATATTCTTCGGTTTCCATTTTTTTCTTGCCTTCATCTTTTTGTTTTAAAAAAGGGAGAGTGTTACTTAAAAAAGATCCGCTATCGGAAGCAACTGTACTATAATATGGAATAACCACAAAAAAACTTTTAGACATAATATTGGAGTTTTCTACGAAAGTTTTAATAAAATCTATATATTCTTTGGTTTGTATTTTTAGTAATTCATTAGTCTGGTTTTTTTGTAATTTTTTAATGGTCATTAAATAGGGATTAATATCTAATCTTCGAGATTGAATAAAAATTTGTATGGAAAAATCCAAAGAATTGAGAAAGTTCTGATACTGAGAGATAATAGCAATTTGTTCATCATCAGATTTTAAAGCAAAGTTAGTGGCGGTGGTTAGTAAAACAGCACGATAACTATTATCTTTCATAATAACCAAGTCATTTCTAATAGCTTTTATGGATAAAAAATCTTGAGTTGGTTTGGAATTAATATTCAACATAATCTTATTATAACACAACCGAGCCTTTCTTTAATTATAGTAGTTGAGGAAAATTTACAGGGCTTCATTCTCCGGTTCTTCAGGTTTTTGTTTAACATCTAAACTCCAAGATAAATCTTCTAATTTACTTTTGGACATTTTAGGTAAAATTTCTTGTTTTACTTCAGACCCTTCCTCTTTTTCTTGTTTTTGAGGAACAGAGGGTTTTTTCTTTTCCCATAAATACAATTTACTGTTTAAAAAATGTTTGATAGCTGATTGAATTATTAAGATTAAAGGACGCTCGTTTACTTTATAAAAAGCCAAAGCCAGACCCAAACCACCGAATACAACTACAAACAATATATTAATAATAGGGGGTAGTATTTGAAAAGATAAATAAGCTCCCCCGGCTCCCCCGGCTATGTAAATAAATTGCTTAAAAGATAAAGGTCCGAAAATTTTATCTTCAATATCTATAAATTGTGGAACTTGAAAGCGCATATTTTTATTCTATTGGTTCTCGATAAGGATCATCTACATTATCTATACTACCACTTAATTCGGATTTTCTGTCTTGATACAAATCTTTTTTAATAGTTTCTTTTTCTTCGGTTTTTTCCGTAGTTGGTGGAGGCGGTGGCGAATCCGCTTTTTTCTTTTCCGGCTCAGTGTCTTCTTTTTTAGAAATATTAACTTTCTTTAAATCTTCTCTGATAGGTAAAAATATCTTTTCATTTATTTCAATGGCCATAAATTTAGCCGTTTCGGTATCTATATGCAAGTAATTGGAAAGATGTCGAGTAAAACTACTTACCGGCAATATTCCTAATAAAACTTGTCCGGTTAAATCTGCCAATATTCCTATTTGATCTATATGAAGATTGTTTTTTTGACCTACTTCACGAATAGTTTTACTGGTTTCTGAAGAAAAGAAAGCCTCTTTGACTTTTTCCGGTAAGTCTTTGGTTTTTTCTTGAATTATTTCGGGGGTTAAAGGCATGTTTATTGTTGATTATTATTATTATTATTATTATTATTATTTCTCATTTCTCTTCGGAGTTTTTTCAACCTTTGATTTGCTTCTTCTTCATCTTCTTCTGATACTCCGCTTTTTTCTTGTTTTTCTCTTTTAGTTGCTTCAAATGAATTTGGATCTTCTTTTAAGGTAGATTGGTTAGATGTTTGGGAGGGTGGGTTAGATGTTTGGCTGGATTCTCCACCGGTGTTTCCTGTATCGTTGTGACTGAAAAACATTGATTGTGTTGTCATACTCTTCATAGATCCCCATAAAGCATCACCTTTAGGATCCTTTTTTCTTTTTAATTCTTCTACCACCTTACCAATTTCTCTCAATAAATCAGGTGTTTTTGAAGCTTGAGTTAATTTATTAATAGTGGCTATATCTAAATTGGCTACCACTCTTTCTTTTTTAAGAACTTCATCCGGTAAGTTTACTTTCATGTCTGTGGTTAAGGTATCTAAATATTTCTTAATATCTTCTTCGGAAGTATTTGCATCTGAATTTTTAAGGTTATCCTCAGCTTCTAATCTTTCTATGGTTTTTTCTTTTTCTTGTTTGTCTTTTGGAAGTTTTTGGTCTAAATCTTTTATATTGACTCCAGCTACGGCCATTCCACTGATGACAGCTTCTCTGATGCCATCTCTGGTTAATTCATCTGTTTTGTTATAGGCTTGTTGTTGGTAATTGATATCCATTTTACCAACTCTTCCCAGTTCTGTTGTCATTAATTCTTCTTTTTTATTCGGATCAGAAATAAAAGAAATAGCATTTAAAGTTTTACTTAAATCTTTAGCCATCTCTTCGAAAACTCTCTCCATTTTTTGAGGATCTAATGTCTGATTTAAATCATCTATAAGTTGTTGGTAATCTGCTTCATTGTCGGTACTATTTAACATATTGGCTAAGGTTTCAGTGTCTATTTCTGCTAAAACTTTTTGTCTCTCGCTGGGCTCTTCTCCTTTTTTATCATTTGATAAAGCTAGAACATTCGCAGCTCGTTGTTGACCGGCTTCTCTATTTCTTTCAATTTCGGTTTCTTTATTTAATTCTCCCGGTTTAACTTTAGTAGCCGATTTTTCTTGCTCTTTAGGTAAAGCTTCCAAAAATTCTTTTTTCTTTTCCGGATCTCGAGCCAGTAATTTATCCAAGTTTCCTCTAAAATCTTCTTTTGTTTTTAGGTCTTTAATAGAATTGGCAAGTTCAGCTAATTGTTGTCCAGATTGATTGGCCACCCAATCGGCTTGAGTTAATCTATTCATTCCGACGGCTCCTGTAATTTTGTTCAACCTATTAAAGGTCCGAGCTTTTTCATCAGCATTTTCTCCTTTATTTATTACTTCTGTTGCTCTTTTTACTTTGCTTTCTTGTACTTTAGTTTGGCCTGTTTTATCTGCTATTTTTTGACCTTTATCACCTACCCACTCTGAGGCTCGCCCTAATACACGCTTGGTTCTACTGTCTGATTTCTGCATATCATAGCCTGTGTCTTTTAATCCACCTATGCGATTAGCCAGTTTACCTCCATATTTTTTGGTATCACTGGTAGCAGCCCACTTGGCAGTTTTTCCTGCTCCATGTTTTAAGCCGGTTGCAGCTTTGTCTTTGGTATAATTTAATGCTCCAACTCCTCGTCCGGCTATGGAGCTTGATCCGGAACAGGATAATATTTGAGACATAACAAACGAGCCGATAACCAGGGCGCAAATAATAAAGAAATGAATCATTAATTCAAAAAAACCCCCTTCCAGATTAGTGCCTTCTGCTAAAGTAAAACTAGCCCACAAAAAGAACATAGATATTGGAGCGAAAGCACACCAACAAAACAGTTGAGACAGCCATTTGTCTGTAATCATGGTCTTTATTTTAGGTAAAGCAAAGCCTACAAACGCCAAAGGAGAAGCTACAATTAATATTAAAAATATGACAACTCTCCATAAATATAAGAAAGAGCCCACTAAAAGAGCAATTATTAAAATAAAAGCGAAGACTATATTAGCAACAGTAGCCATTAATCTTTTCCAAGCAGCTTCTCTTTCTATTTGATTATCTCCACCTGGTAGTTGACTTGCGCTTAATGTACTAAATTTACTGGTTATCTGCAGTCTTGTTCCTACCTCCCCATCTTCATCTATTTGTTCCAAAAAATGTAAAGCTGTTATATTAGAGGCGTCTATAGCTACTTTGGTAAGGGCGGCACTAAAATTAATTAATAAAGCTATGATAATAACCATAGCTATAAGCCGTTTGTCATTAGCCCCTCCTATTTGTAAGGTTATACTAAAAGAAACATATAAAAGAATAAATATAAAAAATAAATTAGCGACATCTCTAACAGCTATCCAGACTTGATTTGCAGAATCAGTGTCTAAAAATTGGGTTATTTCTATCACTGAATGATGGATAACCGTATCGTAAAAAGGAGATATTATTTCTGTTAAAATGCTAACCACCATATCTCTTATAACTTCAAATAGCATAGTGAAAAGCTCTATATAACAAACAGGATCTCCAAAATCAAAACCGATGATATTACCGTGCCCTAAACAAAACCAACTTTTATCAATATCTAATCTAGATGCATCCAGTCTTTCTATTTGAGCCCTGCTTGTGTTTGAAGATTCTCTCCTTTCTTGTTCAGCATAATTTTCCAGTTCAATTAATTCTTCTTCTGTTTCATCTATTTCTTCTGGATTTAAATTTTCATAATTTAAAGCAGTTTCTCCCAAGCTTACACATTGAAGTATTTCGGACGAAAGAGCATTAAAACGACTTCTTTCTGCTCTAAGACTTTGATAATCTGAAGATTTTTGGAACCACTCGTTGTAATTCCAGTATCTACCGGAAGTTTCTATAGAGTCTCCATTAGGAAAAGATATTATATAAGAATTTGATAATGTTCCTTCTATGGTTTCAACTGATGCGTTTAAAAAATCTCTGGGCTCGTAATCACATAAGCCATCAGTATCAAAAGCACAAACAAAAGTAGGCCTTAGGAAAGTATTATCAGAATTTTCTCTCATTTCTTCTAATTGTGGTTCAATTTCAAAACTTTTTTCCAAATAGAAAGCAGATCGCTCTTTCAGCCAGTTTATTTGTGACTCTAAATCATCATCAGGAGGCCTGCTCGTATCGACGAGGGAATTAACACAATTTTCATATCTATCTGAAAATTCTTCTTCAGTGGCTATTGTTTCTTTAGGATTAATCAATAAAACAACAAAAAAAACAATCAATAAAGATGTAATAATAAACTTTTTTTTATGAGTTATAAGCATGAGTGTTTTTATAAAGTTAGACCATCTTGAATAGTTGAACCGCTATTATCTAGACATTTTATATCATATTTTAATTTAGGAGAAAGAGTTACTGAATTTGTTTTATATTCAATATTCAACAAGCTTAAATTCTTCTTTAAAATTCCAGTTTCATTATTTATAATATCATCTATTTCAGTTCTTATTTCATTTATCAAATCTGAAGCATTACCGTTAGAAGCTGTTATGTTTATTTGATAATTAGTAACATGCGGGAATAAAGAAATAATGAATTCATCCCCGGCATTTACACTCGGTATATTCAAAGTTACTTCTTGATAAATATCATCTATTATATCGGTTGTTACTCCCCCGGTAATTGTTCTCCTTTCTCCGGCATTAGAGCCGGAAGCTCTTATAACTTCAAACCGAACATCCAAAGATACAGGCAGGTCAATAGTACTCTGACCGGCATTAGGCAATCCCTCTCCTTCATCTTTGGTTATAATAAAATGATCAAAGAAACTTTGCATACCACCGGAACCGGTCATTGTAAATTGATTACCGGATATCCAATTATTATCTGTTTGACAACTGTTGACATCTTCTCCGGACCAAGAGATGACCGCTTGATTTTGATCATCTATTATTTCTTTAGCCATAGCTAAGGAGGCGGTTGAGGGGCTACTATCAGGGTCTGATCCTTCCAATCCGGACATAAATTGAGATAACATATCAACCACTTGATTAATATCAAAAGATCCCGGCATAGAAGATCCCGGCATAGAAGCTGAATTGCTACCACCACTACTACCACTGCTACTACCTCCGGAAGCCGAAGGTCTGAAGTTTCTAAGTTCTGCTTCAGACGGAGAAGAGCCGGGAACAATATCTCCGGCTTGAGGATTAGTGTAAACTTCTTGGCGATAACTCAAAACATCGGCTATTTGCTCGCCTATTTGAGAGGCCGGAGTTATGGTTTCCCAGTGGAGACAAGCACTACCATCATCGGTGTGTTCAATACATTCTCTGACAGGCAAATAACCTTGACCGGTATTAAATTCCAATTCAGCTTGATCTTGTTTTTCTTGTAAGTTTTGACGATATAAAGCCGAATGCATATCTACCGCTCTTTGCGGGGTGTTGGGTAAGTAGGGATTATAAACTTCTCTAGCAATACGGCGATATTCTTCAGCATCGGCGATTTGACCGGTAAAGAAGCGTTCATATTCATCTACGGTAATGGTGGATTCCGGTAAAGCCGGGACATCAGGGTTGTTCATTATGGCATTTGTTACTTGTTCGGCAAAAGCATTTTCAGTGTGGCCAAAATGATTTAAATAAACAGAGCGGGTTTCGTTTTTAACTTGCTGGAGGTGAGAATCCAAGTTGGTGACATATAGCGGTTGTTCGGCTCCTTGACCATCAGGGTCATAACCGCGATTAGTTAGATCAAAAACTTCCTGACGATAACGCTCCACCTCATCACTGGCCGATTGACGAAGTTGAACATCTTCCATAAATTCTTTTTGTTCAAAGGCGGTTTGGATTCTTTGGATGGATTTTTGGTAAGTACAAATTTGAATTAATAATTGTTCCATTCTTTTGGTGGTGGCATCTATTTCTTGAGTAGTGGACAGTAAAGGACCGTCAACTTCTTTAACCGGTACATAATTACCACCGCCACCAAAACCTCCGGCACCGGGTAAAGACCCATCTAAACCCCCGGTTATATCACCGGCTATATCATTTAAAGGTCCGGGGAGGCTGTCTAAATCTAAGCCAATACCAAGATCATTAAGATCACCCATCATGTCTCCGGTTATGTCGCCAAAAACATCTCCGGCCATGTCGGTTATTTGGTTGGAAAAATCACCAACAATATCACCTATGCCACCAAAATCGCCTAATATATTATCAATATCAAAACCGTCTAACACACTATCAATATCAAAATCGTTTAATATATCACCAAAAGCCTGATCAAAATTTAAACTGTCTAAATCTAAGTTTTCAGTTAAACTGTCTAAATTTAAGTTTTCAGTTAAACCATCCATACTTAAACCGTCTAGCATTTCACCTACTATTTGATCACTGTTTAGATTCATTGATTCCATCATATTGGTTGATAGATTGGTCAAATTTTCATCCTTAAGTAAATTGTCGGTTATATTTTGGGAAATATTATCTTCCATGCTTTGAGTTGTCACCTCTCTTATATCGTCTAAATTAAGATTGGTGCCGGGTTCGTAGCCTCCTGTTTCATATGTATAACCTGTAAAATAACCATCTTCATCATATTGAGACACGGGTCTAACAGCGCGAGGTCTTTCAGGTAAACCCAAGGTTTCTCTCAAATCGCTTTCATTTAAGTTTTCTAAACCACTTAATGCTCCATTGACGGTATCAGAGGCGACAGTAGATAGTCCTCCCTCTAAGTTATTTTGAAAGTTTCTATCTGTAAATACTTCTTTTAGTTGATCGGGGTTAAAAATAGATTCTGTGGTTTCGGAAAAAGCTGATTCCATGGTGTTTTCTAGGACTTGAGGTAAATTATCGGTTAAAACTTGTTCAAAAACTTCTGGAGTGACACTTTGAACGGTTTCTTCGAATAGATTTTCAGTAAAAGACGCTCTATTTTCCTCATCTAGAATATCTTCACGCCAATTGTCACCAAAATAATTTTGATATGCGTCTGCGGCTTCATCTAATTCTGCTCGATTAAAATCCAAAGATCCGTTTTCAATAACTGAAGCCGGATCATCTGCATCTAATAATTCTATTTGGGGGTTATCTTGAAGTATTTCTTGAGTGGCATTATCTAGCTCTTGAGGAAAAGATTCTTCAACTAAGTTTTGGGTTTCTTGGGGTAAGGTATCATCCATTTCTTCTGTAAAAGTATCTTGAAAATTTTCTTGCACATGATTATTAATTGCCCCTTCTACTGAATCATTTACTGTATCTGCCATTGGTCCTTGAGGAGGAGTTTGTCCGGTTACTTCGGCGGTACATTGTTCTAGGTCTTGTTGTTGCAATTCAGCTAGTCTGCTGGCAGCCGCTTGAGAGGCTGAGGCATTGTTTTCTGTTCTTTCTTGGAGAGCTCTGGCTTCTTCGGCTGCTTGTTGGCTGATGTCATCTGCTCTGGGATTGTCTACCTCGGTTTGGTAATCGTAACCAGCACCAAAACCGGGCTCCGGTATAGCTTGAGTTTGGAAAGCAGATAATTTTTTTAAACCAAAACCCAGCAAGGGAATTAAAATCACCAGTATTATCAGTGAAAAGATAATTGTTTGAGAAAATTTATTTTTCATTTAATTATTGCTTCTTTGATCTATTTTAATACTTAATTAGTCTCTTGCCAATTACTTTCGGTTTGCTTATCCACATTATTGTCTATAGTTATTCCTTTATCGTTAAAAAATTGATTAAATTTATTAATAATTTTAAAAGTTTTTAAAATTTCTTTTTGATATCTTTCCGCTCCGGTTAAAGCTTTGGCAATATCGGATTCAATTTGAGACATATTAAATAAAGGTTGGTTAAGATAGACCAGAGAATTAATTAAAGATAAATGATGTTTAATTGCTTCATTCGGAACAGTGATTTCCAGTAAATTGTTTATCATATCAATATTTACTTTTAACCTCTTCTCCAAATAAACAATTTGTGAAAAATCATTTCGTTCTATGGCATTTATTATTATTTCAGCCGGAGGAGTATCAAAATCTGATAAAGGAGAAATTGTTTCAGTCATTTTTTTGGCATATTCTTGGTAAAAATCTTGGCTGTTTGTTTGAGTTTGTTTTAAATCTTTTTCTGTAAAAGATTTAGTGGGAAAAGATGTGCTTGGTAAATTTTCTTTATTTTTATTTTCAAGTAAAGAAGATAAAGTTTTTTCTCTTTCTTGGGCTTTTTCTATTTCTGTCTCACTGAAATTGAGGTTGTTTGGTTCGGAGAGGTTGTTTTTTGTTTCAATATTGCGTCCCCCCAACCACCACAAGAAAATGACAAAGGAAATTATTATTACAATAATTATAATTGTTAAAATCTTTTTATTGGCAGAAGTGATCATAATAATTTTCAGTAAAACTTTAAAACTTTCTTTTTCTTAAGGTTTATTTTATCATATCAGTAATGAAAAAGTTATCTTCTTTTTTAATTTTAATAATCTTGACGACAGTAATTGTCTTGGGGGGAGGAAAAATCGGTTTAACTTATGCTTTTTCAGATGTTTTTTTATCTCTTGGAGATAAAAATACTTCGGTTAAACAATTACAACAGTGGTTGAATCAGGATTCGGTAACTCGCTTAGCAGTCTCTGGCCCGGGTTCTTCCGGTCAGGAAACAAATTACTATGGCCCTCTAACAGAAGCGGCGGTACGGCGTTTTCAAAGACAACAAGCAACTTATATTTTAAAACCTCAAGGTTTGTTCAATCCGACAGGGATGGTAGATATATTAACTTGGAATAGATTGAAGACGGTTTTTGGTGATCAGCAAGTTGTTAATCGGAGTAACAGTATAGAGATTGTTCCCCCTAAACCGCTGGAAGAAGAAGTGGTGAGTAAAAGTAATAAAGAGTTGTCAGATAATACAAAGACTAAAAGTTCTTCATCTGTTTCAAAAAAAATTATTTTAAATAATTTGGAACCAACTTTCGGATCACCGGGAACCAAAGTTAGGGTTTATGGAAAAAATCTAACAGCAGAGCCGGTTATAGTTCACACTACTTTTTTTAGTTTACCGGCTCAGGAAACCTCAGATGATTATTTATCTTTTCCAATTGATTTACCCTGGGCGGCGGATATAGAATCGATAGATAAAAAACACTTAGTGGGTATAGATAGGCCGGAAAAAATCCCCATGTGGGTGTATGTGGAAAATAGCGCCGGCTTTAGTAATGCTTTAGAGTTTGATTTAATAATTGATTAAAATTATATTTATGTTATCTCGGAATGTTTTTAAAATTTTATTTTTATTATTTATTATTTTGGGTTTAGGGACCGGATTAGTGTTTGCAGTAAGTAATAAACCCTTCGGAGGTCTAATAACTGAGCTTAAATATTGCAGTTGCAGTAATAATTTTTTATTAACTCTTAAACCGGCTGCTTCTTGGTTGCCGGATGAGGTTATTTACCAGCCGGGGGTCAGTATTTTGTATCAATATCGTCAGATTAAAGAAGGAGCTCAAGTTTTGGGCACCCATGAAGGGTTTTCTATTTGTATTAGAGGTAGTGATTGTGATCGTAAAACCAAAGCCCCTTTGATTTTTATGGTCGGGACTTCAAGATAAATCACTATTTGATTAAATCTTTTAAGGAAGATATTTGGACACCTGGTTCTAATTTTAATTGTTCGGCTAAGCCGGCCGGGATTTCCAGAACGAACTTGGCCGGTTCGGTGGGGTAAAAACTTCAGGGTAAGATCCCGGTTTCATATTTATTTGGCGATCAGTAATTATTCCGTCTTCATTTAACCATAAAACATCAATAGCAAAATTCATATCGGGCATCCAAATGCCATGATAATCCTCTTGCTTATAGATCATTAATAAACCGTGATTATTTTGTAGTGCAGATAAGCCGGATAAACCGCGAATCAGGTCTTTTTGTTCTTGGGCTAAGTATAAATTTAGGCCGGTTTGCGGTTCATGAAAAATAGGTAAAGACAAGTTTTGTTCAGTTTCTGTTTTTTTATTTTTTTCAATTGGATTATTTTCTTGTTGAAAATGTTTAAAAGTTAAACCGACCAAAGCAATGATAATTAAAATCAAAATCCCTGCTGAAATTTTAAATATTTCTTTAATCATTATTTTTATTTTTAACATATAAAGTTAATTTTTTCCATTTTTCCAAATCTAAGTCTTCGGCTCTAACCATAAGTGGTAGATCAAGTTGAGTTAAATCTTTTTCCGTTAAGCCGATTTGTTTTTTTAGTATTTGTCGTTTAGAGCCAAAACCTTGTTTTAAAATAGAAAAAAAGTATTCAGGTGAAAAATCTTTAAAAAAAGATTGATTAATATCGGTTATGGCTAAAATTGCCGAATCTACCTTTGGCGGTGGCTGAAAACAACCGGCTGGAACTTTTTTAATGATTTTTGGCTTACCGTAGGCTTCTATAGCTAATTTTAAAATATTGTTTTTTTTCGTTTCAGTGATTCTTTGAGCTACTTCCTGTTGAATTAATAAAATAATGGTTTGAGGTTGGGGGGTGGCTGTCAATAGATTTTTTAACAAATGGCCGGTCAAGTAATAAGGAATATTGGCTACCACTTTATAGGGAGTATTAAGAGGTAGTTTTTTTTGTTTTAACCAATCTCGAATGTCTGTTTCTATTAGAAACATTTTTTTATTTTCTAATTCGGAGATAAATTTTTCTTTTAGTATTTTTACTAATTCAGAGTCTTTCTCAATAGCGGTAACGATAGCTCCGGTTTTTAACAAAGAGGTTGTTAAAATTCCTTTACCTGAGCCAATTTCCAACACATTATCCCCTGTTTTTATTTGACCGGCTTTGATCATTAAATCTATCGGCCAAGTACAAGTTAAAAAGTTTTGTCCCCATTTGGGTGCCCTTTTATTCATATCTGATGTCTGTTAAAAATTCATCCAAATAACCGGAATGGGAATTTACTTCTTGGTCGGTAGCTAATAGGTCTTCTTCTATATCCAGGAGAAATTCCGATGGTTGGTTTATTTTTTGTTGGCCGAAAACATTTCTGATTTGAGCATAAGATAAAATCAAATTTTCTCGGGCTCTGGTCATAGCTACATAAAACAATCGCCTTTCTTCATTTATGTTTTTAGACTGGTCAAACGGAGAAACCAAGGGAAATAATTCTTGTTCCAGGCCGACAACAAAAACCGTTTTAAATTCTAAACCTTTGGCGGCATGAACCGTCATTAACTTCACCCCTGAAGCCGGTTCGGTTTTTAAATTATCCTGATCGGACATCAGGGCTTTTTCCAACATCATGGTTTGGAGTCCTTCCGGTGGAGGTAAATGATTATAAGCATCTGCCAGGCCGATAAATTCATTTAAGTTGGCTAAAACGCTTAAGCCGATTTCACCTTGTTTTTTACATTCTTGTTCCCAGCCGGTTTGTTTTACAATATAAAGTAAAGCTTCACTGGCCGGTTTTTGATAAATTTTTTCTTTTAAATCATTTAGGAGAATTTGAAAATTTTTAATTTTAGTCTGAGCTCCGGTTGATAATTTGTCTGTTTGATTATTAACCCAATGATTGAAAGTAATTTTTCCTATTCCTCTTTTTTTAGGAACCGATAGGATTCTGGCTAAACTGATTAGATCGGTTTGATTAAAAGCTACTCTAACAAAAGCGGTCAAATCTTTTATTTCTTTACGATCAAAGAATTTGGTTCCCACCACTTGATAAGGAATATTGTTTTTATTAAAAGCCTCTTCCAGTAAGCGTGATTGAAAATTGGTTCTGAAAAGAATGGCTATTTCTTCCGGTTTATGGTTTTGATTTAATAAAATACTAACTTCTTGGGCGACGGTTTCAGCTTCAGTTGAACCGTCCAAAGCAGACAATAATCTGATTGGAGAACCGGCTTCTTTGTCGGTGATTAGGTTTTTGGGCTCTCGTTCCGGATTTTTTTCAATCACTTGATTGGCGGCCGCTAAAATATTTCCACTGGATCGATAATTTCTATTTAAGATAATCAGTTTATGTTGAGGAAAATCTTGGCGGAATTTAAGAATATTACGGTCATCGGCTCCCCGCCAACCGTAAATAGCTTGATCTTGATCGCCGACGACACAAATATTTTGTTCGTCCCCGGTTAAAATTTTAGATAATTCATATTGAATCGTATTGGTATCTTGGTATTCGTCTATATGAATATATTTGAATTTTTCCTGACAAGTTTTAAGGATATCGGAGTTTTGCTTTAACAATTTTAAAGGTTTAATTAACAAATCATCAAAATCTAAAAAACGGTTTTGTTTTAGTTTTTTATCATAAAGAGGCCAGACTTTTTCTAAAATGGTTCGCCAACGATCGCTCATATCCAAATTGTTTAAATCTTGGAAACTTTTATTATCCCCTTTTTGGCGACTGATAATATTTAAAGCTTTTTTGGGCTCTATTTGTTTAGGGTCGTAACCGACCTGAGTAAAAACTTCTTTAATTATTTTTGTTTGGTCATAACGATCTATTATGGCAAAAGATGGCAAATCTATCACTTGACCATATTGTTTTAATAACTTTAAACCCAGTGAGTGGAAAGTTCCTATCTGTGGTTCGGTTTTAAACGAGTGCTTGGTTTTTAATCCGACTCTTTCCTTCATTTCTTGAGCTGCTTTATTGGTAAAAGTAACCGCCAGAATATTTTCCGGTGGTAATCCCGATTCCATTAAATAACCGATACGAGAGGTTAAAGTTTTTGTTTTACCGGCACCGGCACCGGCGATAATCAATAAAGGTCCCGATAGGCAAAGCACGGCTTTTTTTTGTTCGGGATTAAGGTCAATTAAAAACTGGCTATTCGGAGATTTGTTTATAGTCATTTTAGGTCAATTTTTATTTATGACGGCGGAATTTTTTAAATATTTTTTTAAAGAAGTTTGTTTTTTGTTTATTTTTTACTTCTTTTTCCAATTTGGTCTGAAGTTTTCTTCTTTCCAGTGACTCTAATTTAAAAACCAAAGGAATCGGCAAATTATCCCATTCTTTATTTTTAATCCATTTAATAATTTGATTGGCATCAACTAGATTACCGGCTTTGGTGGGTAATAAAGTCTGTTTTTTAATTTCTTGAACCAATTGTTTGTAATTAAGATTAGGATGTAAATTTAAGCCGGCCAGTTGTTGATATTCTTTGGTTTTTTGATAATCCTTAGCCAGCTCGTAGACTCTTTTTCTAAGATTGTGCCTCAAGGTAATTTTGGTCCAGTCTCCGGTTTGAGGGTTTAATAATCTATCGTAAATAAGGCTGATAATATCCTCAGCCGGAGTTTCCACTCCGTTTTGATTGGTAATAATGCCCACTTGACGGATCATGTCTATCAAATCCGGTAAGGATTTAGCCTTATCGGCATCAAAGTGTCTTTTGTCAAAAGTTAAAAAATCTTCTCTGGATAAGGTTGGAGGTTGTTGCCTCCTTCTGCTTTCTATCAGTTCAGTTGGTGGAAGAGGTTGGGGTTGATCTTCTTCTTGTAGTTTAACTTTTTCTTCCGGTGGTTTATTTGATTGAAAACGGTTTTCCGAAGAGACCTTGGAAGGGGTTTTCTTCTCTGGTTGTAATGAAAATTTCTCTGTCATTTTTTTATATTAAGAATCTGTTATAATAAAACAGTCATTTATTTATATATAAAGTTATTATGCCTGAATCTTTAGAACAACACAAATTAACATTAACTGATTTAGAGGCCGAGCAAGAACGATTAAGTCAATTAATAGATAAAGTGCGTCAAGACCAGGAACAGGCGGTTAATTTAGTGCAAGCTGATGAAGATAAAAATCAAATTGATACTGAAAAAAATAGAATTCAAACCGGTAAACCCGAGCAGGCGGATGATTTTCCCGGCCTGGAACAGGCGGCTCAGGTGATTATTACTCCCGAATATTTGAAAAATTCCAAGCTAGTCAGTGAAGATAAAGTAGATCAACTAAACGAAATGATAGATCTTATTCCTAAAAACGGTTTGGGTCGGGTGGTGGTTGAGATAGAAAAAATGAAAGATCCCCTTATTTTGGATGCTTTTCATGATATTTTAACCTCCTCTCGTTTATATGAGGATTTGGTAGCCGGAGGATATATTAAACCGGCTCGTTCCTCCGGCGGTAATTTTGTTTACATTATTCTTATAATCACATTATCTGTTTTATTGGTTCTCTTTTTACTCTTTTTATTAATATGATAGATTTACTCTTTTTATTTGCAATTGTTGTCGTCGGTTTATTGTTATTGGTAATAATTTTTGGTCTTATGTGGTGGCGAAAAAATAAAATTAAAAAAAACCCGGCTTGGCATTTGTCTTTATTGTCTGTTTATATGCCCCAACAATCTACCGGCGACAAGCAAGAGAATAATTTTTTAGAAGAGATTAATCGTTTTGAACAATTATTATCGGCTTTATCAAATATTAAAGAACCAATAGCTTTAGAGACAGCTGTTCATAATTTTGGTCAGGAGATATATTTTTATTTGGCGGTTCCCAGATTGCAGGTGGATTTTACTATTAGACAGATTCAAAGTTTATTTCCGGAATCTCAAGTGGATATTTCCGGAGATTATACTATTTTTGCTGATCATGGCCACCAAGAGGCCGCTTATTTAGAATTTGAACAACCGGATATTTTACCTCTGAGAACTTATAAAGAGAGTGAGGTGGACACTTTCGCCCCCATTTTGGGAGCTTTATCTAAGTTGGCGGAAACCGGAGAGGGTCTGGCTATACAAATAATCTTGAATTCCCCACCCGCCGGAATTAAAAAGAGAATAGAATCGGTTTTAAAAGAATTACGTCAAGGTAAAAGTTTACAAGATATATCCGGGGGTTGGAAAACTTTTGCTAAAGAAGCGAAAAAATCCTTTCAAAATAAAGGAGAAGATCAGCTTGAAACTAAAGATATTGACGATAAAGCAGTGGAAGCTATAAATAATAAGCAATCTAAGACTTTATTCCAAGCTAATATAAGAGTGGTGGCCGCTTCAACCGATAATTACCGAGTTCAAGATAATTTAATGTCGGCAGTCGGGGCTTTTACTCAATTATCTTCACCGGTTCGCAATAAACTAAGAGCAGTTAAACCCTCTCGTTTGCGAAAATTGATTAATCACTATATTTTTAGAGAATTTAAAGAAGAACAAGGTATACTATTAAACAGTGAAGAAGTGGCCAGTTTATTTCATTTTCCCACCGTTTCTACCGATATTCCTTTTATTAAATGGTTTAAAACTAAAGAAGTGGCGGCTCCGGATGATTTGCCGACTTCCGGTTTATTATTGGGAGAAAATCAATTTAGAGGCCAAAAAAGGCCGGTTTATTTAGCTGATGAAGACAGGCGGCGTCATTTTTATATTATTGGTCAAACCGGTACCGGTAAATCTTTTTTTATTTTAAACCAGGCGGTTCAGGATATTAATAATGGGAAAGGTTTATGTGTGATTGATCCTCATGGTGATGTTGTTAGCGATATTTTGGAAAGAGTGCCTTCAGATCGGGCGGAAGATGTGATTGTTTTTGATCCGGGTGATGTTTCTCGGCCTTTGGGTATGAATATGCTGGAATATAACCTGGAGCGACCGGAGGAGAAGACTTTTATTGTAGATGAGGTTCAATCTATTTTGAATCGTTTATATGAAAAACAACCGGAAGGCTTGGGTCCGGTTTTCCAACTATTTATGCGTAACGCTCTTTTGTTGTTAATGGAAGATGCCAAACATGAACCGGGCACCTTAGCCGATATTCCTCGAGTTTTTACTGATGAAGAGTATCGAGCTCGAAAATTAGCCAGATGTGCCAATCCCTCGGTGGTTAATTTTTGGGAAAAAGAGGCTTCTCAAACTACCGGCGATCAGTCTTTAGCCAATGTTTCTCCTTATGTTACTTCTAAATTTGGTAGTTTTATAGCTAATGATTATGTTAGACCGATTATTGGGCAAGCTAAATCAGCTTTCAATTTCAGGGAGGTTATGGATGAAGGTAAAATTTTATTGGTTAATTTATCTAAAGGCCGAATTGGTGATCTTAATGCTTCTCTTTTGGGTATGATTATTACCGGTAAAATATTGCAAGCAGCTTTATCTCGAGCCGATGCTGATGAAAAAACCAGAAGAGATTTTTATTTATATATAGATGAGTTTCAGAATTTTACTACTGATTCCATTTCTACTATTTTATCTGAAGCCAGAAAGTATAAATTAAATTTAATTTTAGCTCATCAGTATATTTCTCAATTAACAGATGGTATTAGAGAATCCGTTATGGGTAATGTGGGATCTATGGCCGCTTTCAGAGTTGGCCCAACTGATACCGAGACTCTACTTAAACATTATGGTTCAACCTTTACCGAGAATGATTTATTGTCGGTTGAAAACAGACATGCTTTTATAAAAATGTTAATCAATGGTGAACCGGCTAAACCTTTTAATATAAAAACCGCTACCGTGCAAGCCGGGAATGACCAGCTTAAAAATCAATTGAAAGAATTATCTCGTTTAACTTATGGTCGCGATCTTCAAGAAGTGGAGGAGGAGATTTTCAAACGAATGCGTCAGTAAAATAAGTAATTTTAGAGTCTAAAAAATTATCCACAGATAGACTTTTTTAGGTTGCTTTTTTAAAAATAGTTGATTACAATTCTATTGTCAGTAGCAGGATAATGATGATGACTTTTTAGTCATAAATGGCTAAAAATAAGGTTGAAATGGAGAGTTTTGTATTATAATATTATTTTTAAGGCTTATTTTACTTAAAATCCAAGATGATGACCCGGGTGGTAGTGTTCGGGTATCGGACATAAAGAACTTAAATCGAATTATTTTATCTTTGGTTTTGTTTTTAACCTTGGCGTTGTTTTTGCATGGCTCAGTGGAGGCTGCTCAGTCAGCCGAACAAACAAATAATGGTTTAAAAAACAGAAAAAATATTAACAATATCCAAACGATGTCTTTATTGGAATCTACTCCCAATTTTGATATCGGAGCTGCTTTAGGTGGGGCTGAGGTAAAAAATATGGATAATGCTTTAGTATCTGAAGTGGGTCCGGCCGGTTTAGTTAAGGAGGTTTTAGAAGGAGAGGAGGGTGGAGAAATAAGTATTTATGTGGTTCAAGCAGAAGATACTTTATCTCAAGTGGCAGAAATGTTTTCAGTCTCGGTTAATACTATTGTTTGGGCTAATGATATCAGTCGAGGTGATTTAATAAAAGAAGGTCAAACTCTGGTAATTTTACCTATTTCCGGGGTTAAACATAAAATAAAACCCGAAGATACTCTTGATAAATTAGCGAAAAAATACGAAGGTGATGCGGCAGAAATTTTAAGCTATAATAATTTACTTTCCGAAAAAGAATTGGAAATAGGGATGGAAATAATTATTCCCGGTGGTCAAATTCCAACTTCATCTCAATCAACTACTCAATCAAAGGTTGCCGTTGGGCAAGAAACAAGCAGTGGTTACTATATGAGGCCAATAGCCGGTGGAGTTAAAACTCAAGGTTTACATGGTTATAATGCGGTAGACTTGGCTTCAGCTCAAGGAGCGGAAATTTATGCCGCCGCTGCCGGTCGGGTAACGGTTAGTCAGGTCGGTGGTTGGAATGGAGGTTATGGTAATTATGTTGTTATCAGTCATTCCAACGGTACCCAAACTTTGTATTCTCATTTGAGTCGTAATTCGGTTTCTGTTGGTCAGCAAGTTAGTCAAGGTCAAGTTATTGGTTTAATGGGTTCCACCGGCCGTTCTACCGGTCCCCACCTTCATTTTGAAGTCAGAGGGGCTACTAATCCTTTTTAATAAAATCTACTTTAATTAATTGATTTATGTTAAAGTGTAAAAACTTAATCGATTAATTTTTTATTTATATGTCTGATGATAAAAAACCGGTGGTTAATATACCGGAGGTGGAATTACCAATAAAGCCTTTAATTAAAGAAGAAATATTGGAAGATATTGAGCGTCGTTTAGGTGTAATTCAAAGTGATTTTAAGGACGGATTGCATTTAGTGGCCAGACATCCTAAGTCAGTTACCTTTTTTGGATCAGCCCGTTTTGATGAAAATAATAAGTATTATCAACAAGCTAAAGATTTAGCTTTTAAATTAGCAATTGAAAGTTTTTCTGTGGTAACCGGAGGTGGTCCGGGTATTATGGAGGGAGCTAATCGGGGTGCTTACGAAGCCGGAGGTCAATCGGTTGGTTTTTCAATTGAATTACCCCATGAACAAGTGACTAATCCTTATGTTAAAGACAATGTTGATTTTTATTATTTTTTTAGTCGTAAGGTTTGTTTGACTTTTTCAGCTGAAGCCTTTGTTTATTTTCCGGGTGGTTTTGGTACTTTGGATGAGTTTTTTGAGATTATAACTTTAATCCAAACCCATAAAATTTCGCCTGTACCGATAATATTAATAGGTCTTGATTACTGGCAACCTTTGGATAATTTCATTAAAGAAATTTTGGAAGAAAAATATAAAACCATTTATCAAGAAAATCGTAAAATTTATTATATAACTGATAATTTAGATGAGGCTATTTCTTTAATAAAAGAAACCCCGGTTCGTCATTTTTAATTCTAGCGACTATTTATGGTAGTGTGACGATATTGAAGAGCTTCCATCATGTGTTCCGGTTTAATTTTATCTGATTCTTCCAAATCGGCTATGGTTCGGGCAATTTTTATCAATTTATGATAAACCCGGGCTGATAATTCTAACTTTTCAGCTGCTTGGGTTAGGTTGACTTTGGTTTTAGGTGTCATTTTAGCATATTGTTCTAAATTATTTGGTTCTAAGTCCGCATTTAGTTTTAGATTTTTATTAGAGATAAATCTTTGTTTTTGACAGTCTCTGGCTTTTTTAATTTTTAATTTAGCTTCTGTTTGTTCTTGGTGATGATCATCTTTTTTACTTTTTGCCAATTGTTTAATAGGAACCGGTGGTAAATAAGTCCACAAATCTAAACGGTCGATTATAGGTCCGGATATTTTTTTATCGTAACGATAAAGAGTGGCCGGAGAGCAAGTGCAGGGTTTGGTTTCAGATAAGCGGTGGCCACAAGGACAAGGATTGAAAGCGGCTACTAAAATAAAATTTGCCGGAAAAGTGGCGGAGTAACGAGAGCGAGCTACAGTAACATTTTTAGTTTCCAAGGGTTCGCGTAACGCTTCTAAAATTTTTTGATCAAACTCGGTAAATTCATCCATAAATAAAACTCCTTTGTGTGCCAGAGTGATTTCTCCAGGTTTAGGAATATTACCGCCACCGGTGATGGCCGGCGAGCTGGCGGTGTGATGAGGGCAACGAAAAGGTCTGTCTTTTATTATTTGACCTTGAGATAAGCCGGCGGCTGAATAAACGGTAGTGATTTCAGCTGTATCGTTTAAATCCGGAGTTGGTAATAAACCGGTTAAGGCTTTGGCTAATAAAGTTTTACCGGCTCCCGGTGGTCCAAAAAGAGCCAGATGATGACCACCGGAAGCCGCAATCAAAACCGCTCTTTTGGCCGGTTGTTGGCCAACGATATCGTCTAAGGTTATAGTTGAATAATTTTCAGTTTTGGTTTTTTTGTAAACCGGTAATGGAGAGATAGTAAAAGCCGCCGGCTCTTTTAGATGATAAAGTAGTTGACGGAGATTTTTAACAGGTAAAATTTTTATTTTTCTAACCAGAGAAGCTTCTTCGGCATTGGCTTCCGGAATATAAATTTCTTTAAAACCAAGATCAGCTGCCGCTTTGACTAAAGGTAGAACTCCAGTAGTTCTTTTAAGATTGCCATTTAAACCTAGTTCTCCAATAAATATTTTTTCTTTTACGTTAATGTCTGGAATTTGTTTTTCGGCTATTAATAAACCAATCGCGATAGCTGTATCTAAATGACTGCCGGTTTTTTTAACATCAGCCGGAGCTAAAGATACAGTTATTTTTTGATTAAGATGATTAGGTGATTTAAAACCAGTGTTGGTTAAGGCGGCCATAATACGATCCCGAGCTTCTTCCATTGAACGATCAGGTAAACCGATAATACTAAAGGCCGGTAAGCCCGGCCTGATATCTACTTCCACTTCTACCGGTTTGGCCTTCAATCCTAATAATTGAATAGCATTCAAACTGGTATGCATAATTAATTTCTTGTTTTAGATAAGTAATTCTTCCTCCTTGTCCATATTGGCTTTATTGGTTCGAGCAGCCGGATTAGCTCCCAGTCTGTCTTCTTCTATGGGCTGGCCACTAATTTCGCAAATACCGTATTCTCCTTTTTCTATCTTTTCTAAAGCTAACTTAACTTTGCGCCATCTTTTTTCTAATGATCTCTCGGCGGCTTGCTTTTCCTCAAAACTATCAAACCGGACAGCGATTTCATCACGAGTATCCACTTCACCTCTTTCTGAAGGTACTGCTTGCCAGTCTTCTGAATTATCTGGATTTTTAATCCCTATATTTTCCAATTCCGACTCCAATAATTTTTTTTCTGTCTCCAGCATTTGTTTGAATTTGTTTGTATCCATATAAATTCATCATAACTGTTTCTCAGCCGGAATACAAGAGGAAGAGAGATTAGTTACCACTTTGTTTAATTTCTATTAACAAACGCATGGTTTCCAAGTTTTCGGTAATAGCTATGGTGTGAGCATCTAAAATAGCATAAGCCGGACCGTTAATTTTAGTAGTATTTGTTGGATTAGTTTCTGTTTGTGTATCTGTATCTGTATCTGTTTCTTGTGTATCTGTATCTGTATCTGTTTCTTGTGTATCTGTATCTGTATCTGTTTCTTGTGTATCTGTATCTGTCTCTGTTTCTTGTGTATCTGTATCTGTATCTGTTTCTTGTGTATCTGTATCTGTTTCTTGTGTATCTGTATCTGTCTCTGTTTCATTGGTTTCATTTGAAAGGTTGTCTGTTTCGACGGTATTAACCCAGTGTCTGACATTTATATTGGATATTAAAACATCTTCAAACTGACCGGATTCCAATTCGTTTTCGGGCCAGGTAATATCTAAAGTATTCCAAAATTCAGCTGTTAATTCTTTTCCGGAATTGAGTAAATTTTCAAAAGTGTGATTTATTGATCTTGACTGTAAAAGAATAAAAAATCCTTCGGTTGAGTTTTCAGTTAATTGCCCCAACATAAAGTTTTCAGTTAAGAATCTGGTAAAATTATCGGGCCAATTTAAGTCGATAATATTATTAACAACAGAAAGGCCGGCTCTGGTTGGTCTTGATTCCGGTCCTGCTTGATAGATAAAATAAATATGATTTAAACCTGGTCTGGTAGTTATTGTTGTTATTTCTTTAATTATTTGATCCCGGTTTTTGTTAGTAGTATCTAGGGCGATATTTTTATCTGCCGGTAAGAGACCGTTTTCATTTATGTTTATATTTTCTTCTGGTTGCTGGTATTGCCAGTAAATGAAAAACCCTAAGCCGGCTCCACTAAGGGTTAATAAACCGACAAACACTATGACTAAAGATCGAATCAATCTGGATTTGGTTGGCAGTTTGGTTTCAGGATCTGCTCCCCTTTCTCTTTTTTTCGTTTCAGTCATGGAGATATCGGCGGCTGATAATTTATTTTTAATAACAGAAGAATAGGTATCTGTTTCCAGGGTTCGATAAGGCTTTAGATCGCTTTCCGGATTTTTTGATAATTTTTTAATTAATTTTTGGGCTTCTTGTTTAACTTTTTCTTTTTCTGGATCCGATTTGATTTGTAGCTTTTCTTTTTTTTCGGAGTCAAGTTTATCATTTATCGGTTCTTGTGTCGGGGTATCTGATTTTACTTTTTTTTGTTGATTTTTTTCTTTTTCTTTTTTTCTTAATGCTTTTAATTTTTCTAAAGTTGATTCTTTTTGTTTTTGTTTAATTATTTTGTCTGTTCCAATCATAGCCGCTCGAGCCTCACCTCTTCTTTTTTGTAATTCTGCCTCTTTTTGTTTTTGTTTTTTTCTATAGGCCGGACCGGCCATACTCAAAGCCGCCAGCTTTCTTTTTTCTTCCCAGTCTTTTTCTTTAGCTTCTTGTTTTTTTAGCAAACGATTACCTCCCATAGCTGTGCGAGCGGCAGCTAATCTGGCTTCAATTTGACTGTCATTTAAGTCAGATTTATCCATATTAAAAACTAAGAATTTAAGTGCTTGGCTTTATCCATATCCGATTGCATAGTCCTCATTTTTGGCAATTCTTTTTCGGAATTTGTTTTTTCTTTTTTATCTTCTGGTTTCTCTTCTGGAGTAGAAGAGGCGGTGGTTGGTTGTGGCGGTGGTTGTTGTGGCGGTGGCGCCGGAGCAGCCGGTCTCTTATCTGATATCTGACTTTGTCTTTTGGCCTCGGTTGTCAGACGAGCTGCTTCTTGTCTTTTCATCTCTTTTTCGGCTCGCTTCCGCATTTCTTCCATTTTTTGTTTTCTTTCCTCTTCTCTCTTTTGAGCTTCGGTTTCGGCTTTTTGTTTGGCCTCTTCTTCTTTTCTCTTTTGAGCTTCGGCTTCGGCTTTTTTCTTAGCTTCCTCCTCTTCTCTCTTTTGAGCTTCGGTTTCGGCTTTTTGTTTGGCCTCTTTTTCTTTTCTCTTTTGAGCTTCGGCTTCGGCTTCGGTTTTTAATTCTTCTTGTTTTTTAACTTCACTCTCGGTTTGGTATTGACTTACTGTTTCTCTGCGCCTTTTTTCTTCTGATTCCAAGCGAGCCAATTCGGCTCTTTTGTTTTCTTCTTCTTCTGTTTTTATTTCTTCTACTAAAATTAATTCTTCTTTTTCTAAATTATTTAATTGATCTTGAATTTTTTCTTCTTGATCTAATAACTCTTGATAAGCTTTGGTATTTTTTTCCAAAGCTTGTTCGGTTTCTAATATTTTATCTTCAATCACCCATTTCTTTTTTTCTATTTCCTTTCTTTTGTCTTGAACGGCCCAACGCTTCTTTTCAACTGCTTGTCTGTTTTTGGCACCAACGGCTGTTCTTTCTTCATTTTCTATTTTTTCTTCTTTCAACTCCAAGCTTTCTTCTTCTTCTTTAACCGGCTTTAACAGTTCTTGAAAATCGCTCCTCTTATTATCTAAGACTACCCAAGATATTTCCAGAGATTCCTTTTCTTTATTTATTTTAATCAGTTTGGTTTCCAGTTCTTGTTTTTCTTTTTCAATTTTTCTTTTACTTTCTTCTCTTTCTCTTTTGGCGGTTCTTTCTGGTCCTTCCATAGCCAATCGAGCCAATCTGATTTTTTCTTGCAAGTCTTGGTCGGGTAAGGTGCTTACATCTTCTTCCGATATTTTATTTTCTGCTTGTTCTTTTTTATTGTCGTCTGCTGGGGTTGTTGTTTCTGTAACTGAAGCCATCCCCTCTGTTTGATCAGTGGGGTTGGGTTTTTCTTCAGTCTCTGTTTTTGCTGTAGGCACTTGTTTACTTTCGGAATTGTCGTCTGTTTTTTTCACCTCCTCGGACTTTTCAGTTGATTCATCGGCTGAATTGTTTTTTGTATCTGTCATTAAATAACATTATAAAGGTGATTAGGTCTTTAGGGCAAGACTTTTTTTGGAATAACTTTTTATTTTTGAGAATGGGGTTTAATGAAATCAGGATTTACTGCTTTGATGGATAGTTTAATTTTTCCTTGATTGTCTACCGCTAAAATCTTAACCGGAACTTTTTGACCAATAATTAAAACATCTTCGGTTTTATCTATGCGGAAAGGAGCAATTTCGGAAATATGAACCAGTCCTTCCGTTTCTTTACCAATTCGGACAAAGGCTCCAAAATCTTTAATTCCAACCACTTCGCCGGTAAATTCCTCCCCGGCTTTATATTCTCTGGTTAATTCTTTAATAACTTTTTCGGCTTCGGCGATTCCCGTTTGTGAACCGGTTAGGAAAACTTTACCATCGTCTTCTATTTTTATTTCAGCTCCGGTTTTTTCAATAATAGACTGTATCATTTTACCACCGGGGCCGATAACTGTTCCGATTTTACTTATAGGAATAGTTAAAATGGTTATTCCCGGGGCAGATTCTTTAACTTGGGGTCGTGGTTTAGGTAAAGCTGCGGTAATAACTTCTAAAATTTTGAGTCTGGCTTGGCGGCCGTCGTTTAAAGCTTGACTTAAAATAGCTCTGGGGATTCCGTCTAATTTAATATCCAATTGTAAACCGGTAACTCCTTCGGTGGTGCCGGCTATTTTAAAATCCATATCACCGTGAGAATCTTCCGGCCCTTGAATGTCTGTTAAAATAGCTTGTTTATTAGTGTTTGGATTTATCATTAAGCCCATAGCAATACCGGCTACCGGTCCGGAAATAGGTACTCCCCCGTCCATTAAGGCTAAACTGGAAGCACAAAGCGAACCCATAGAAGTGGAGCCATTGGAGGCCAAAGCTTCAGATACCAGCCTAATAGTATAAGGAAAAGTTTCTCTATCCGGTAAAACTCCTCGTAGAGATTTTTCAGCCAAAGCTCCGTGACCGATTGAGCGACGATTAATACCTCCTAAACGGCCGGTTTCTCCGACGGAAAAAGGTGGAAAATTATAATGATGCATAAAATATTTTTTTCCTTGAGTTTCCATTCCGTCAATGATTTGAGAGTCATCAGGGCCGGATAAGGTTAGAACCGATAAGATATGGGTACCTCCGCGATAGAATATACCTGAACCGTGAACAATCGGAGATAGATTATCCACTTCGGCGTATAGAGACCGGACTTCGTCTAATTGGCGACCGTCGGCTCGACGATTGTTTTCAGTGGCTGCTTCTCTTAAGAGTTTATCAACAGCATCTTCAAAGTGATTATCAGCGGCTAAACGGACATCATTATCCGGATCACCGGCTTCCACTATTTCTTGCCACTTTTTATTTACGGTTTTTATATTATAATCACCGGGACCGGAAAAAATTGCTTTGGTTAATTCCGGTTTTATTTTTTCTTCAAATGAATCCACCAAATCCTGAGGTAAAACCGGAGCCGGAATTTCTTGCTTGGTTTTTCCTTCTTTGGTTATAATTTCTTTTTGCCAGTTTTCAATTTCAGTGATAATCTCTTCCGTTTCCGCTAAAGCTTGTTCTATTATTTCTTCTTTTATTTCTTTACCCTCGGCTTCTATCATATTAACTTTATGATCTTTACCGCAAACCAATAACTCCAAAGCCATTTGACCGGATTGGTTATAGTCTGGATTAATAACAAAGTTTTTATCTTCTGTTGTTGGCAGACCCAAACGGACAGCCCCCACCGGTCCTCGCCAAGGGATATCTGATACTCCCAAAGCCAAAGAAGCTCCAATTACCGCCGGGATATCAGGGTCATTTTTTTCATCAATAGACAAAACAGTAGCCACTATTTGAATATCTCGACGAATATAGTGATCAAATAAAGGTCTAATGGTTCTGTCGATCACTCGAGCGGCTAAAATCGCTTCTTCACTCGGCCGACCTTCTCTTTTAATAAAGCGTCCACCTAAAATTAAGCCGGCGGCATAAAATTTTTCCTCATAATCTACCACTAAAGGGAAATAAGGAGCCGAACTTTGTTTATCGGACATAACGGCCGTAACCAAAACAATAGTGTTGCCGTATTTAATGGTAACCGAACCATTGGTTCTATTGGTTAAGTCTGAAAAAACAGCGGTTAAAGTTTCCTCACCTATTTTCAGAGAATATTCTCTTTTTTCCATAATGTTTTTTAAAGTTTGGATGCAGATTTTAGATCTCAAAGTCTGTCTTTGAAACCTATCTTTCTACATCCAATTTTTTAAACTAATAATTGTTTCTTTTTAAAAGGTAACACGGGATAATATAATTGACAATTTTATTTTTTATTTTTAGATAAACCTTTATTTTTAGGACTATGATTGCGGATTAAATATTTCTTTTGATCTTGATCCAAATCCAAAAAATCATCCGTTACTTCTTTTAAGCGACTGGAGGTATTTTTACCAAAAGCGGCTACTTCTACTTGAACTCCGGAATGGTTTTGTAAAAATTCTACCAAAGGGATGAAGTCGCCATCACCGGAGGCAATAACCACTACATCTAATTTAGAAGCCAATCTAATAGCATCAACTGCCAAACCGACATCCCAATCAGCTTTTTTGGCTCCGCCTAAAAATATTTGTAAATCCTTGGTTTTTATTTCTATACCCATTTTTTGCAGAGCTTCAAAAAAAGCTTTTTCCTCACCGGATTCGGTGGTAATAACATAAGCTCTGGCTCTGATTAAACTACGGTTACCGACTACTGTTTTTAAAATAGCTTGAAAATTAACCCGAGCGCGGTAAAGGTTTTTAGCACAATGATATAGGTTTTGAGCATCAATAAAAACACCGACTCGTTGGTCTTTGTGTTTGATGGTAGACATAAGTTAAATTAATTTTTTAAAAATAAGATTGAGGAAGTTTTTATTTTTTTTCTTCTGTGGTTGTGGCTACTTTTTTCTTGTTTTTACCTTCTAAAAACTTTAAATGAGAACGTCTTTTAGAAACCAATTTTAACAAACCTCGTCGAGAGTGAATATCTTTTTTATTTTTTTTCAAATGATTAGCTAGCTCATTTATCCTTTCTGTTAAAACAGAAACTTGAACCTCTGAAGAGCCGGTATCTTCTTCATGAATTTGATTTTTTTTAATAATATTTTTCTTCTTTTTACTGGTTAGCATAGTATTAAATGGGATTTAATTTTGTATAATTTAAGCTACAAAAAACCGCCAGACCGCCTTTGTTTCTAAGCGATTATTCTAAAGAATATCATATTTAACTGTTTTTAGCAAGCCCCTACCCTCTTATTTTTATAAAACGGCATTAGGGCTTTAATTTTGCTATAATGGTTCTATGTCAAAAATAACGGAAATAGAAAAGTTAAAGACTTCCTTTTTAGAACATGTGGAAGTGGAGAAGGGGCGTAGTTTAAAAACAGTGGAAAATTACGATCGTTATCTTAGTCGTTTTTTAGCGATAACCGGAGTTGAAAAAGCCAAAGATATTACAGATGAGACAGTTAAGTTTTTCCGTTTATATTTAAATAGGCAAATTACCAATTCCGGCCAACCATTAAAACGAGTTACTCAAAATTACTATTTAATCGCCCTGCGTTCTTTTTTAAAGTATTTAGCCCGGATGGAAATACAGTCTTTGCCGGCTGAAAGGGTGGAATTAGCCAAAACTCCCGATCGCCAAATAAATTTTTTGGAACAAGATGAACTTAATCGTTTATTAAAATTAGAAGGTCAAGATGAAAAGTCTTTGAGAAATAAGGCTATTTTAGAATTATTATTCGCTACCGGTTTGCGTATATCCGAATTAACCGCCCTAGATCGCCGACATTTTGATACTAAAAGAGAAGAATTGGCGGTTTTGGGTAAAGGGGGAAAGATTCGGCCGGTGTTTTTAACCATTACTGCTCAAACATCAATTAAAAAATATTTAGACAAAAGAACAGATATGCATGAAGCTCTATTTGTTAATTTATCAACCAAGCCGGAAAAAAGAAGTCGTTTAACGCCTCGGAGTATAGAAAAAATGATCTCCCGACGAGCGATTGAAGCTGGAATTGCTAAAGCAGTGACTCCTCACTCTCTGCGACATGCTTATGCTACAGATTTATTACGCAATGGAGCGGATATTAGATCAGTTCAAATGCTTTTGGGTCATGCTGATGTTTCTACCACTCAAATTTATACTCATTTTACAGATAAAGAATTAAGACAAACTCACAAAAAATTTCATAGCCGTCATAAAAAGGATTAATATTTAATTATTGTCCTTTATAAAAAGACAAAATATTTTTATGAGACATGATGTCTTTTATTAATGGTTTCCAATTCTGTTTGTTCTTTATCTTCAGTTTTGGCTTTTCCCGCTTGGACCAGTTTTTGTAATTTTTCAGGTGGTAATTGATTTAATTCCTTAGCTTTAGCCAGTAATTTTTCTTGAGTGTTTAATTCCGGTTGATCTAAAACTAAGCCCAATAAAGCTTGGAGTAATTTACCGATTTGTGGTCCGGGAGACAGTTTTAGTTGTTTCATTAATTGATCACCGTCAATTTTTAACATCCCGACAGAAGTGGGGGCTCGAGTAGCTTCTTCAATCATAGCTTTGTATTTACGCAAACGATAAGGAGTTTCTTTGGGTCGACCCATTCCAATCCGATCACAAGCTCTAATATTCATTAAATCCCAAACATTTTCCGGTCCTACTTTAGCCACCAATCTTCTAACGGCAGATAAGGTTAATTGATCGGTATCCATAAAAAACATATGGTATCTTATTAATTTTATTGCTTTATCTATGGTTTTTTTAGAGAATTTTAAATCTGTTAATATTTTTTGAGCCATTCTGGCTCCCACCACCTCGTGGCCATAGAAAGTAACGGTCTTTTTTTGAGAATCGTATCTTTTAGTTGGTGGTTTCCCAATATCATGGAATAAAACAGCCAATCTTAATTCCAGGGGTAGATTTTTATCGGCTGCATGTTGAAGGGCGCGTAATGAGTGTTCCCAAACATCAAAAATATGAGCTCCTCTTTGAGTGACTCCATAAGCTTGATGGAGTTCGGGTAAAATATGTGCTTCTATATTTAATTCTCTTAAAAGAGTAAATCCCATCAGAGGCTGTTTAGACATAATAATTTTTACCAATTCATCTCTTATTCGTTCAGGAGATATTCTTTTAATGTTTTCAGCCGTGGTTTTAATTGCTTGAGCCGTCTCTTTTTCTAATGCAAATTCCAATTCAGTGGCCAACCTAACAGCTCTTAACATTCTTAAATAATCCTCTTTTAATCTATCTACCGGCTCCCCGACCGTTTTAATGGCTTTGTTTTTAAGATCTTTTATTCCATCAAAAAGATCGGTTAAAGTTTCGGTTGTTGGTCTATAAGCTAAAGCGTTGATGGTAAAATCTCTTCTTTTTAAATCTTCTTCCAAATTAGGAGTGAAGGTAACTTGATCCGGTCGTCGATTATCTGAATAATCTGTTTCCACTCTAAAGGGAGTGATTTCCACTTCTCTTAAAGAGCTTGTTGGCTTTTCTGTTTCGTGCACAACCGTTACTGTGCCAAAATCATTTTCATAAACTGTTTTATCAAACAAGGTTATAATTTCCTCCGGTGTGGCTGAGGTGGTAATATCCCAATCTTTAGGTTCGCGATTAAGTATTAAATCACGTACACAACCACCGACTAAATAAGCCGGATAACCCTTTTTTTCCAATGTGTTTATAATATTTTTAACCAGCTTTGGTATAGCGGTTAAGGATATGTTGACAGTAGTCATTAACTGTAATTTTAGCTTAATCTTTGCTTTTTTACCAATTTTCTAATACCATTATCTTTAGTTTATTTTATTTGCACCCGTGGCTCAATGGATAGAGCGTCGCGCTTCGGACGCGAAGGTTGGGGGTTCGAGTCCCTCCGGGTGCACAATTGTTTTAAATAGCCGGAGTGGTGAAATTGGTAAACACGCTACGTTCAGGACGTAGTGCCCGCAAGGGCTTGGAGGTTCAAGTCCTCTCTCCGGCACAACTTGAACGCAGTGAAAATTGATGACGAAGAGGCCTAGCTCCTCTTTTTAACTGAGTGTCAGGTGGACTTGAACAAGGTTTTTCAACTATTTTTTATAAATATAGCGAAAATCTGAACAGAATCAGTAAGATTCAAGTCCTCTTTCCGGCATTTTTAATTTTTAATTTGCTAAAAAGTTCGGTTCTGTTATAATTTTTCTGTTGCGGGTATAGTTTAGTGGTATGACGTATCCTTGCCAAGGATAAAACGGGAGTTCGATTCTCCCTACCCGCACCAATAGATTTTCTTGTTTTTGAAAAACTGATTTTGTTTCACGACAAACATCAAATAATTATCGTTGATTTTTGTTTCATGACAAACATTAGATTATTGTCTTTTTTGTTTTAAATTAAGCTCATTAATTCTTTTATTTAACTAATTCCTAAAGACATTAAAAGGACTTTTAAAAAATATATTTAGATTGATTTTTGTCTAATACTAATCGGACACTTGTCCCAAGTAATTACCTTTTAAAGCCTTTTTTCTTTTAAATAGGCGGTTTTATGTGGATAACTATGGGGAAATGTGTATAACGGACAGTTATTTTTGTCCAATAAACCGGTCTTTTAAAGTGGTTTTTGTTATTATCTGTTTTAAAATAAAGGTTTTTGGGCTAAAAAATAGGTAAAAATACCGTTTTTTGAGCAAATTTTAGATAAATATGTTGTAAAATAAGGGTTTTTCAAAGATTTTCCTAAAATTGTTACTTAAGAAACAATTTTAAAGGTGTTTTATATGAAACCTTTTGTTGTTAAAATAAAAAGAATGTTTTATTCAAAAAAACTGTTTGTCGTGAAACAGTATTTAATAAAGATCAATTTCAAGTTAAAATATTCCCTAATTTGCCAATTTTTTCCTAATTTAAGAAAAAAGACGATAGGGAATTATGGTGAAAAATTAACCGAATTGGAATACCGGAAAAAAGGTTTTAGGATATTAGATAAAAATTGGTCATTTCGAAAAGGGGAGTTGGATTTGATAGTTTCTGAAAAACAAGATGATGATGTTTGTCGTGAAACCTTTTTAACTATAGTGGAGGTAAAAACCAGATTAATAGCAGAAAATAAAAAAGATGAACCACCTTTGGTTTTTAAATTTAATCATGCCAAAAGAAGAATTTTATTAAAAACCGTTAAAAATTATTTAATAATTAAAAATTCAACAGATAATCGCTGGTCATTTGATTTGGTTTTGGTAAAAATAGACGGATCAGGGGATATAAAGGACATGGAAATTATTAAAAATATTTGGTTAGGAAATTAATTAAGGATGTCCTCTATGTCTTTTATAAAGAGACAAAATAATGTCTTTTATGTCTGTCTTTTAGTTTTTCTGGTAGAATTGGTTTTTTTAAGTTATAGTTGAGGGTATTGTTTTAACGGGCTGTGGTGTAACGGCTAACATGCTCGCTTTGGGAGCGAGTGACTCCGGGTTCGAATCCCGGCAGCCCGACCAATATAAAAGAAATAAAAACTATTTTAAGGGTTTTTGTTATAATTTAAAGATATTTCTAATTTATTTTTGTTGAATTACGGAAGAACCGGAGATAAAATAATTAAAATTAATGAAATTAATATTTTAAGAGAAAAATCATAATTTTAAATATAGTATATAAATTACAAATATGGTTATTGATATTGAATTAACACTAAATAGATTTGGTTTTGGCAGGATTTCTGAAAATAAATTCCAATTCTTTTTTTTAAGATTTTCTAAATGGAAAATACCAAATAAGTATTCTATTTCCTTTGAAATAAATTGGCAAGTTAAAGATAAAAATAAGTTAAATTAATTCTATTTTTATTTTTTAAAATATTTAAAATTAATAAAGCTTCAAATTTGTGTATTTTGTTGATAACTTTATCGGAGTTTTAAAATAATTCGGTTATAATGATAAGTATGAATCATTATGTTTGTCTCGGAGATTGCGGTGGTCAGGCCGATGATCCGGGAGTTTGCAAAAATCCTACTTGTTCTCAATATGAACAAGAACTGAGGCCGTGTATGTGTGAAGATGGTCGTCATCAAGAAAAATTAACAGCCGCTTAATTAGCGGTAATTGTTACTTTCTTATTTTTTAAAAATTAATCTTATTTTCTATGGCCAATTTAGATTTAATTAAATATATAAAAAACCAATTGAGAGACGGGGTGGCTGAGGCGGATATCCGTCGAGCCATTTTAGGAGCCGGTTGGTCTTTAGCTGAGTTGGAGACAGCTTGGCAGGAGATAAAAAGTGAAGAACAAAAACCTGAAGATAATGTTGATAGTGTTCAAAATTTTGTTACTGAACCTAAAATGAAAGCCGATACGGGAGTGGTTAATCAAAGTGATGAAGATGAGAGTTTGGATGAACCAGATTTGAAAAATAAAACTTATTCCAACCCTGGAAATGATACTTGGGCTAAAATGGAGAAAGAGGATTATAAACATTCTAAACCGTGGTGGGTATGGTTGTTTATTGGGTTTGGTTTATTGATTTTTATAGGTGTTGTTTCGGCTGCCGGTTGGTGGTATTGGCAGAAACAGAACGATTCTTTATCTTTTTGGGATTTGATGGCTGAGGTCGGGGATAATCAAACTAATCTGGAGTCTTGGTCAACAAATAGTTATTTGGAAATAAAAATGAACAGTCAAGATGTTGATTCCATGTTGGATGAATCGCTGACAGAAGTTCAAGATATGTTAGGAGCCGGTTTTAGTATGAATTTAGGTAATTTAGAGATATCTGATCTGACAGATGATGATGTGGAGTGGCTAAGGTCTTTATTAACAGCTTATGATTTTTCAGGTTTTACATTACTGGTGGATACGGATACTAATCAAGGCCGAGTTAGGTTGAAAGGAGTTGTTTCTCCCGATTGGAATTTAGATAATGATTTAGTGGATAGTTTATTATTAGCTGAAGCGGAACCGGAATCACTGGCAGCCAAGATTCAGGCAGAATTGGTAGATCTCGGTTTTGATTCAGACAATCAATCACCGGCGGAGTGGTTAAACGGTTTGATGACTGCTTGGCAAATAGAATTAGTGTTGGCAGACAAGGATATGTATTTTCGCTTATTGGAATGGCCGGAGACCGTGGAAACATTAGCAACTGATCGTCTATCCACCTCTACGGTTGACGTTTTACTGAATTCTTGGATAGAAGTAGATCAGATACCGGTAGATATTGTCAGGGTTCGTGAAATGGACATTAATTCTCAGATAGAATATTTAATTGATAATATTTCTGAAGAATTAGCCTTTTTGGGAATTGAAATTAATCTTGATAAATTACAATCCAGTCAAGAGTCTTTTATTTCATCAGAATCTTTGATAATTGAAAACTTAACCAATACCGCTGTGGCTAACATAGACGGTCAGCCAATGTATCATTTTAAGGTTGGTTTAGATAAGGATAATTTATTATCGTGGTTAGAAGAGGAGGCAGAACGTTATTTGACTTCTGAGAAGGTTGAGATCTTCAAACGAAAAAAGTTGGAAATTACCGATAATTTGGAGTCATTGTCTGATTTTAGTTATGCGGTTTGGATAGATCAAGAAGAGAAGTTAATTAAACAAATGACTTTGACCGGAAAATTGATTTTACCTGATTTAGATTCGGAAATTAATGTTGATTATCAACAGAATTTTAGTGACTGGAATCAAGTGGAGGAAATTAGGGTTCCGGTTGATTCTGTAAATATAAAAGAACTCAGTTCATTGTTGTTTGGTGATTTATCCGACAATAATGAGAATTTGCCTTTGCCGGTTGAAGATGAAATGTTTAGCAATTAGTTTAAGATTATGCTAATTCAGAGTTTTTTATTTATAATTGGTTTTTATATTTTAATTAAAGGAGCCAATATTTTAATAAATGGCTCGGCTTCTTTGGCTAAAATTTTTAATGTTTCACCTTGGGTTATTGGCTTGGTGATAGTGGGTATAGGAACCTCTATTCCGGAATTAAGTATTACTATGGCTTCTCTATGGCAGGAAGCTGATTTAGGTTTAGGGGTAATAGTTGGCTCAAATACTTTTAATATTTTGGTTATTTTAGGAATTGTATCCTTAATTAGTCCGGTAGTTATGAAAAAGGTTTGGGTTAAGCAAGATTTTGTTTTTAATGTTTTGACTTTAGGTGGAGCTACTTGGTTGGCTTTTTATCCGGTTTTAGGAGACCCGGCTTTTGTGGGTATTACTTTGGAAGAGGGAGTGTTATTACTTATTATGTTTGGAGTTTGGTTGTGGTATATGCTTTATCGTCGACGGGGAATAGATATGGTGGATGAAGATGAAGAAAGCGGTTATCGGACTCTGACTTTATCTTTATCTATAATAATGATAATTGCCGGAATTGTCGGAGTTTTTGTCGGTGGTCATTGGGTGGTTACCGGTGGTTTGGCTTTGGCCGGAGTCTTGGGTTTGAGTTCCGGCTTGGTTGGTTTAACTATAGTGGGTATTGGAACTTCTTTGCCGGAGTTGACAGTATCGGTAGCGGCTATTTATCGCCGACAGGGGAGTATTGCGGTGGGAAATATTATTGGTTCTGCTATTTTTGATTTCTTGGCCATTTTTGGAGTAGCGGCTTTATTTACCCCGCTTACCTTTTCAACTGATTTACAGTTTGATATCTTAATAACCTTTGTGGCAGCTATTTTACTTTTGGGAGCGATGTTTGTCGGGCGGCGTTATATTTTGACTCGTTGGCAAGGATTTTTGTTTTTAGTTGTTTATTTAGTTTATCTTTTTTATATTTTATACAGAGGTTAAAGCCACTCAATTTAAAGATAAATTAAGTGGCTATGGAGGTGGAACAGGATGTCGTTTTTTATGTTTGTTGGCGGTTATAGTTGGTAAGGATTTTTTTAACCTTTTTTATGGTTTGTTGATCAATACCAATTGAGTCAATTAAACGAATTCGGGAACCAATACTCAAAATTAACCATATAGGATCCAAGCCATTATAAATATCCGGATCCAGGCTGATTTTTATGCGTTTTTTGTTTCCCAATTTTCCCATATGTTCAATTCTGCAATGACGGGGGCCGAAAACAACTTTTTTAATGATCGGCACCGGCAAATATTTAAGCATAGGATCACCTCCTTTCTAGTTTTTATTTTATATGTTTTTGTTGGAATGCACAAATAAATCTTTTGTGCTATTTTGGTATTGTTGAATTCGGGGTATAGTACAGTGGTAGTATGCGCCCATGGGGTGGGTGTGGCCTCGGTTCGATTCCGGGTACCCCGACCATTAATTATTCGGGCTGTAGTGTAACGGCTAACATACACGATTCGGGTTCGTGTGATTCCGGGTTCGAATCCCGGCAGCCCGACCGAATTAAGATTTTATCAAAACTGGAAATATTTATTGATTGATGATATAAATTAAATAGGAATCAATAATAATTAACTAACAAAATATTTATGACAAGAGAATCCAATGTTTTTTCATCCCAGGAGTCGGAGGGAGATAATAAGTATATAAAACAATTCAGAGATTTAATTGAGCAAGAGAACTGGTCGGCTATTTCTTCTGCCTTAATTAAATTAAGAGATAGTGGAGAAATTGTAAAAATGAACAATGATGAAATTAAGCAGTTTGATGAATTTAGAAAGGAAATTGTAAATAAAGTATTTCCTATAGCAGAAGAAGGTGATACTCCTGAAAAAGAAATCAACCAAGAAACAAAGGAATTATTAGATTTATTGCAAGAATTAATTTCAGTCGCTGTATTCAAAAAATAATAATATATTGAGATATAACCCAATCTCGGTACCATTTTTAGTTATTACTAAACGATCTTGAATAATGTCTTTATGTGGACATTGTTTCAGTTTTTTAAATTTCTTGTGATTGTTTCTAGATTTTTTAATTATCTATAACTTTTTTGAATAAAAAAGACTAAATTTTTATTTTTAGTTTTTACTGTTATAATAAAGTATTATATTTAATAAGAAATTAAATTATGTTTGAAAATGAGTGGTCTCCTTTTGAAGAAGGAGAATCAAAAGAAAGACCCGGTTTAATATTAAACGGGGGGTCTTTAAATGGGATGGTAATTGAAAAGCCTTTAACTGAAGATATTAGTTTTTTTATAGGGTTATCTGAAAAAATGGCGGCCGAATACCAAAAAGATGGTAGTTTTTTAGGTTTAGCCGATATTGTGGGGTTAAAAGACGGACCTTTGGACGGTGCATCAATTTATGTTAATCAACAGATAAGAGATACAGATAATATGGTTATACCTGTTAATGAGAAGGAGGAAGCTATAGGAAAGGTTTTAGAGCCCGGTGCTAAATTACCGGCAGGTGGTCGGGCAGCTCTTTATAAAAAAACGGGGAGTTTAGTGGTTGGTTGGATTTGAAAAGTGATAACGATGATAAAAAACAATAAAAAGTTAAAAATTCAGCTTTTAAGCCAAAACTTGGCTAATTGATTTTTTGTGCTAGAATGAAGTGTTTTTAAAGGTGTGGCGGGATTAGTTTAGTGGTAGAATGACTGCCTTCCAAGCAGTAGACGGGAGTTCGATTCTCCCATCCCGCACTTTATGAAAAATTATTGTTTTGCCAACGGGAAAATAGTTAAAATGGAAGAAGCTCAAGTTCCGGTTAATGATTTGGCGGTTTTGAGAGGGGTAGGAGTGTTTGACTTTTTTCGGACTTATAATGGAATCCCTTTTCATTTAAAAGATCATTATGATCGTTTTTGTCGATCGGTAAAAACCTTGGGTTTTAAAATTCCCATCAGTTTTCAAGAATTGGAAGAATTGGTTATTGTTTTATTGAAGAAAAATAAACTTAAGGAGGCCAGTTTTCGGCTGGTTTTAACAGCTGGTGCTTCAGTTGATGGTATGACAGCTGATCAACCTTCCTTTTTTGTTTTAGTGGAAGATTTATATGAATTACCTAAACAAATATATATTCGGGGAGGTAAATTAATTACTTATGAATATTCCCGTTTTTTACCTGAGACTAAAAATACTAATTATTTAACCGCTATTTCTTTAATGAAGCGTCGTTTACAATCTAAAGCTGTGGAAATTTTGTATATAATTAACGGTCAAGTTTTTGAGTGTTCTACCAGTAATATTTTTTTGGTTAAAAAAGGAAAATTAATAACTCCAGCGGAGGGAATCTTAAATGGTATTACCCGACAAGTGGTAATTAAGGTTTTAGCTAAAAATTTGGGCTTGAAAGTTGATTTAAAACCAATTAAAACCAAGGAGTTGAGTCAAGCTGATGAGATTTTTATTACCGCTACCAATAAAAAAATAGTGCCGATAGTTAAAATAGATGAACAAACAATAGCCAACGGTTGCCCCGGTTCCATAACCCAAGCTTTAATGATTGAATTTGATAATTATTTAAAATTGTAAACTTAAATTAAAAAACAAAAACCGCCTATTCCTTTGGCGGTTTTTGTATAATGTTGTGACTGTTTTTTTATTTGACAGCATCTTTCAGAGCTTTAGCAGCTCTGAATTTGGGAACACGCATAGCCGGCACTTGAACAGTTTCGCCGGTTCGTGGATTACGAGCAGTTCGAGCTGCTCTTTCTTTAGTAGAGAAAATACCCAATCCGGCAATAGATACTTCTCCACCTTGTTTTAAAGTGGAAACAATGGAATCTACAACCGTATCCACGGCTTTTTCAGCATCTACTTTCTTACCGCCCAAATTGTTGTGAACGGCTTCAACAATAGCTTGTTTATTCATATTATTTTTAACTTAAAATGATAATAATATTGATAATCAACGACCCTTTAGTTTCTATTTAAAGTATATCCTTAATATTCAAGTCTAGCAATAGTTTTAAACCAGGGGTGTCTAACGGGCATATTCTATCACTCGTGATTCTCTAATCATGTTAACTTTGATTTCTCCGGGGTATTTCAAGTCTTTTTCTATTTTATCAGCGATTTGGCGAGCGATTTTTTTAGCTTCCAAATCGGAAACTTCTTTCGGGTGAACAAAAACTCTAATTTCGCGACCGGCAGCAATAGCAAAGCTCTTTTCAATTCCCGAAAAAGAATTAGCAATATCTTCCAAGTCTTTCAAGCGTTTGAGATAATTTTCCAAACTGTCACGACGCGCTCCCGGTCGGCCACCGGAGATGGAATCGGCGGTTTGGACAATAATTGATTCAATGGTTTCATAAGGATATTCTTCGTGATGTGATTGCATAGCTTTAATGATAGCTTCTCCGGCTCCAAATTTTTCCAATATTCTTCTGCCTATTTCTACATGACTGCCGGTTACTTCATGATCTACCGCTTTACCAATATCGTGAAGCAAAGCCCCGGCTTTGGCTACTTGGATATCCGCTTCCAACTCCTCAGCCAGCATACCGGCCAGGTGAGCCATTTCAATTGAGTGTTGAAGTACATTTTGGCCATAACTGGTACGGAAATGAAGTCTTCCTAAAATTAAAAGAATTCGGGGGTCTAAGTTAAGTACTCCCACTTCAAAAGCGGCTTGTTCTCCTTTTTCTTTAATGATTTTGGAAATATCTTCTTTAGCTTTATTGACTACTTCTTCAATTTTGGCCGGTTGAACTCGACCGTCTAAAAGCAGGGTTTTCAGGGCTACCTTAGCTACTTGGCGTCTAATGGGGTCAAATGAAGATAAAATAATGGCTCCAGGGGTGTCATCAATAATAACTTCCACTCCGGTGGCTCGTTCAAAGGCTCTTATATTTCTACCTTCTTTCCCGATAATCTTTCCCTTAACATCTTCAGATGGCAGATCAACCGAGGTGGACATAATTTCCGGAGCAGTGGAACTGGCTAGTCTTTGAATAGAAGTAGATAGGATGTCTTTAGCCTTTCTTTCTAAGGTTTCCCCGGCTTGATTTTCCAATTTTCGAGATCGAATCAATAAGTCTTCTTCATATTGTTTTTCTATAGCAGCAAACAATTCTTCTTTGGCTTCTTCCGGAGTTAACTCTCCAATTCTGGATAATTCTTGTTCCGTTTTTTCTTTTAAAGCCAAGGTTTCTTCTTTTAATTTTTCTATTTCTTGGTTTTGGGTTTTGAGATTTTCAGTTTCTTTATAAATCTCTGCTTGTCTTTGATCTAAAAGCTCGTCTTTTTTCAATAAACGATTTTCCAATTTGTTTAATTGGGATTCTTTTTCTTGTTGCTTGGTTTTAGACTCTTTTAAAGTCTCAGCCGCTTCATGTTCGGCTTCAGCAATAATTTGTTGTGCTTGATCCTTGGCTTCCAGTAATTTTTGTTTAATGGTCAACTCAACTGAGCCTTTTTGACCTAAGGTTATCAACCACCTTAGAATATAGCCAAAAACCGCTCCGGCTAGACCAATGGTAGCCAGGATAATTAGAAAGGTTAAGGTTTCCATAGTTAAATGGCAATCTAACCTTCGGATTTTTTAAGACTGGAGCGACAACATTAACCGCCTTTTGTTTTTAAGAATTTTTAAAGCGATAAATATTTTCTCATATGGAATTTTGAAAAATGGTCATTATTCTGCTTAAAATAACAATTTTTGACTGAACACTACAGCTTATTGTCCGAAACTTAGACTGCAAAAGCTTAAATTTGTCGTGAAGGTAAACTAATAAAATGAACTTGAATCTCAGTTTAACAAACATTGGTGGTTTTGTCTATGTCTATGTTTTGTAGAAATTTAAGCTTTGATGATAGAGTCAATTAAACCGTATTTTTTAGCCTCTTCGGCTAGCATAAAATAATCTCGATCCGAATCTTTTTCCACTTGTTTTATCGGTTGGCCGGTATTTTTAGATAAAATTTTATTCAAGTTTTCTTTTACTTTTAAAATATGTTTGGCAGTAATGGCAATATCCGAGGCTTGACCTTCGGTTCCGCCCAATGGTTGGTGAATCATGATTTCTGAATTAGGTAAAGCCATTCTTTTACCTTTGGCTCCGGCCGATAAAATTATAGCCCCACCGGAAGCGGCCAAACCGACACAAATAGTGGAAACATCCGGTTTAACATAATTCATGGTATCTAGAATAGCCATGGTGGCTGTAACCGATCCGCCGGGACTGTTGATGTATATTTTTATATCTTTAGTTTGGTTTTCAGATTCTAAAAAGAGTAATTGAGCAATAACAATATTGGCCGTATCGTCGGTAATAGGACCGCCTAAAAAAATAATTTGCTCTTTTAAGAGGCGAGAGTAGATATCGTAAGCCCTTTCACCAAAAGGAGATTTTTCAATAACAGTGGGAATAAGATTCATAATTATTTTAAATTAAAGACTTTGTTAATATTATTTTTCGTTTTCTAACAGTTGGTATAATTTTTCATGAGTTAGATAGTTAATAACCGCTTGTTTTAATTTAGTCGGTTCCGGTTTTTGGTCACCGTAGGCTTTAGTCAAGCGTTCTATCTCTTTTTCAATTTCTTCAGTCGTTGGTTGTATTTTTTCGGTTTCTATTAGTTTTTGAGCGACTAAGCCCAAGCGAACTCTTTTCTCGGCATCTGTTTGCCAAGCTTGTCTTAAATCTTCCTCGGTCTTTTTTAAATGATTAAGGTATTCATTAAAAACCAAGCCGGCGGATTCAATATTGTGTTTTAATTCTTGAATCATTTTATCCAATTCCGATTCAATTAATAAGGATGGAATTTCAAGGGTGATTTTATCGGCTACTGCTTCCAATAATTTTAACCTATGAGCTTCTTTGGCTTTTCCGGCTTTGTCTTCTTTTATTTTTTCTTTTACTGCTTCTTTCATTTCTGTTAAGTTTTTCCACGGTCCCAATTTTTGAGCCCACGTATCGGTAGGGGCTTCTTTAGCTTCCTCCGGTGAGCCGGCTGATTGACTTTTGACGGTCTTAACGGCTTCTTCTATTTCTTTTTCAGTAACTTCGATTTCCGGTAAAGGCTCTTGATTTATTTGTTTAACTTCTTGTTTCCAGTTTGGTAATTCTATTTTCGGTACTACTGCCGTTTTTATTTTAAATTCTAAAGGTTGATTGGCAACAATTTTAGTAATGGTAATTTCCGGACGGCCAATTACATCCAATTTATTATCTAAAACTATAGTTGGGTATAAATCTGATAAAGTCTGACCGGCTTGTTCCCATAGAATAGCTTCTTCGCCTACTTTTTTAATTAAAACCGCTTCCGGTATTTGGCCGGATCGAAAACCATCAACTTTAATTTCACCGGCCATTTTTTTCAAAGCCGCCGGCCTTTTTTTAGCCCAAATTTCTTCAGGTACAGAACCGGAAATTTCAATCTCCGTTTCTGATATATTTTTTATTTGTATATCCATATAGAATTAGGGTAACTGGATTTGTTTAATTTGGCAAATTTTTTTAAATAAAACAAACAAAAACCGGCTTTGAAGCCGGCTTTTGTTGAAAACATCGGAAAATTATTCCTCTTCGGAAATAATATCCAATTCATCTTCCAGTTCTTGGGTTTGAGTATCGATATTTTCATCGATTTCTTCCAAGTCTGAAATATCATTTTCTAATTCCTCCATATCTTCCTCATTTGCTATATCTTCAACATCTTCTTCCACCGGTTCCAAAATTTCTTCTCGGTTGGTGAAAACGAAGATACCTCCGACAATGAGGATGATGATAATCAAAACAATTCCAACAACCGGACCTTTGGAGTTGTCCTCCGGAGAACCGACGGAAGCCGATTGCTCGGGAACCCCCATGTCCGTATTTGTTGGATTTTCATTTTGATTGAAATCTTTTTCTTCCATAATTTATAAAAGCTTAAACTAATAATTTAATCTTTTTCTATTATGCCTGATTTTGTTTTTTTTGACCAGGCTTGACCGTTAATATCTACATCGTTTAATTTTTACAGAGTAGAAAACCCCGTACCTAGAAAGTACGGGGTTGAGAACAAAAACACAGAAACGGTTTAATGGTGGAGAAACCACCACCACCAAAACCACTTTTGTTGGATATACGAACGTAATTTACGCTCGGACATCCCTTCTTCCGGTAGAGGCTCATAGATGAGCTTCGCCCTCAGTCGATACTTCGTATCTGGCTGGGGCTGCCGGACGATGAAGTGCCAGTCGTAGGCGGTGGGACCGCCTAACTCATCTCCTCCGAACAATGCAAATCGAACAGACTGTGTCTGGTCGAAAAGCATGGCAAATATCATCGGCGGTGAGCCCTCGTTGGGCTGTACGACACTGAAGTACATTGGGGAGAGACTGTGTAGATCCTCCCTCTGATGTGCGTTTATGCCGCCAGCCTCTTCTTCGTACGGAAGGGGATCAACCCTGTAAGGCCCGATAGTTCCTCTTTCCTTTGAGTCTCCAAACTTTTTCCAGCCGAAGTTGGGAATGGAGACTTGGAACCAGCGGAAATCCATGACCTGGGATTCCACCCCATAGAATTGGAAGCTCCTGTCGGAGCTATGAATGGAACGGGTGTAGCTTGCGAACATACACCCAAACCATCCCAACGGGGCAATCTCGGCCACTTCTGCCTCTGTGGCCGGAGTTTTGACTTCAAAGGTGAAGTCTACCCCGTCATCACCTAACTCATAGGTGATGCTGGACCTGAGGTTCCACAAGGAGGTTGCTCTCGGCCAGACCACCTTGACCGAGTTGTTTGTCAGATCGGTGAAGATCTGATCATTCAACTCAGGAGCGTACTCTGAGCGCCAGTTATCAACGGCTGCACCGTTGAAAATGTGCTCGTAGTACATAGCTGGCCCGCCGTTGAAACAGGGCGAGGTCGTGGCTCCCTTGGTCTTCAGGTCATAAAGACCATTAGACAGTCGGGAGTCGGGTCCGAAGTAATCCTCCACTTCACGAAAGACTTTCACTGACGAGTCTTCCGTCCGGAGCACGACAAAATCGCGCCCCTCTTCGAGGAGTTCCGGGGCAAACTCGGTGTATTGCCCGGGTTGTCCCAGCGCCACCATCATCACCCCCCAAAAAAGGAAAGTTGCAGTTACCAGTCGCATTTTGACCTCCTTTCAAGGTCTTTTTTTGGTTGGCAAAGGACGAAGTTCTTCTGATTAAATGATAATACTAAATAACAATAATTTCAACTTATTATAGTTAATATTTATATCTTTAAAGGTTTTGACGGATAGAGGCAATAGATTGAGACAAGAGACGTCGAGTTTCAACTAAATCCATTCTAATATTTTTAATTCCCAATTTAAGAGCTTCTAAACTGTTTTCCCAGTCTTCTTCTTCTAAATATATCTTAATTTCTTTTTGATTTTTATTTTTATTAGTTTCAGCCATTTGAATTAGATCATCGACAGCGGTTAAGTTATCTTCAGCTTTAGTCGCTTGGCCAGCTTTTTCAGCTAGTATAGCCAAACGGTTTTTAACTTCTTGTAAACGGTTTATTATCTGCTCCAGATTGGTAAATATAGCTTCTTGTTTTTTATTTAAAGCTTCCAATCTAAAACGATTAGCCATTTCTTGTCTATCTTTAGCTGAAGTTGTTTCATTTAAACGATTTTTAATTTCTTCTCTCATCTGACTTCTGTCACTGGTCATCTCTCTTTTTTGTTCAGTGATAGAATTAATATTTGGCGTCGTATCTGTTGTTTTGGCATAAGCGGAACCGGTACTTAAAATTAATAAAAATATGATACTTGAAATGATTTTAAACATGATATTTATAATTAGAATGTTAATAATTCCAATTATACTCTCATTTTTAAAATTTAAAATCCCCCAATCATAAGATCGGGGGATTAAAATTAGATTATATAATTTAATTTAAGCCGAATATTTTTCTCGGTATTGAGTGAGGGATTTTTCTATTGTTTTAAGAGCCTCTTCTTTGTCTAACCATTCTCCCACTCGAACTTCTTTTTTCTGTAAATCTTTGTAGACTTTGAAGAAATGCTGGATTTCTTCCAAAATATGAGGTTCTACATCTGTTAAATTATTGGTTTGTTTAAAGCGAGGATCTTTAACCGGTATGGCCAAGATTTTGGCGTCACTATCACCGTCATCTATCATCTCCAAAACTCCGATTGGTCGGGCTTTAACCAAAGAAGCCGGGACAAACGGTTCATGTGAAATAACCAGAACATCCAAAGGGTCACCATCATCCCACAGAGTTTGGGGAACAAAACCATAATTAGCTGGATAATGCATTGGAGAATACAAAACTCGGTCAACTATAATTAAACCGGTCTCTTTGTCCAATTCATATTTAACCCGAGATAATTTAGGAGACTCGGTAATAACATTTATTTCTTCCGGTGTTCCGGCCGGAATTTGATGCCATAAATTATTGGTATTTTCCATAATATAAATGATTAAACTATTAATTATTATTTGTTTCAGTTTCCGGATCAGCGGAAACGGCTTCAGTTTGTTCTTCGGTTTCGGCCATTTCCGGGGGTACGGAAATATTTATTTTCCAACCGGTTAATTTGGCGGCGACACGAGCATTTTGACCACCACGACCGACAGCCAAAGAAAATTGATCGGGCGTAACTTCTATTTGAGCTGTTTTGTCTTTTTCATCCAAGTTCAAAGATAAAATTTTAGCCGGAGACAGGGCATTGGTGATAAACTGATCCGGATCGGATGACCATTCTATAATATCTATTTTTTCACCTCCCAATTCATTAATAACTGTTGAGACTCTGGATCCTTTTTGTCCCACACAAGAACCAATCGGATCAATATTGGGATCTTCTGACCAAACAGCCATCTTGGTTCGACCACCGGCTTCCCGAGCAATAGCTTTAATTTCCACTGTGCCAGCGGCAATTTCCGGAGCTTCCATTTCAAATAGTTTTTCCACAAATTTAGGATGAGAACGAGATAAACGTAAAACCACTCCTCTGGGACTTTCTTCCACTTCGTATAAATAAGCTCTAATTCTTTCACCTTGACGGTAATATTCACCACGGATTTGCTCTTCATAAGGTAAAATAGCCAGAGTTCGGCCTAAATCCACATAGACATTACCTCTTTCCAATTTTTGAACTTTACCGGATAAAATTTCTCCCTCACGACCGGAATATTCTTCCCAAATGGAGTCTTTTTCCGCTTCTCGGATTTTTTGAATTATAACTTGCTTAGCTGTTTGAGCGGCAATCCGGCCATAGTCTTCTTCGGTATCCAAAGGAAAAACAATTTCTTCACCTACTTGGATGTTGGTTTTAATTCTTTTGGCATCTTCTAGAGTAATATGGGATTCCTCATTGAATTTAATTCTGTCATCTTCTTCATTGAGGGGTTCTTCCTCATCAAATCTGACCGTAGACTCATCAACCACCAGTTTTACTTTATAGAATTCAGTTTGACCGGTATCTAAATCTATTTTAGCTTTAATGATTTGTCCCTTTTTACCGTAATCTTTCTTATAGGCCGCCACTAAAGAATCTTCAATCGCTCCTACAATTCGCTCTCGGGGAATATTTTTTTCTTCTTCCAATTGCTCCAGAGCGGATTTTAACATTTTAAGATCTATCATAATAATATTGTTATTTTTTAAATAAAAATCCGGAGAGCTTTAGCTTCCGGATACATCTTACAGACAATTTAACGATAACATAAAGATAAAAAAAAGCCAAGCCGGGAAGTTATCAACAGAAAGGGTTAAAAAGTTTGGTTTATTGGTCTTTTTTTTGGTAAAATAAAGTCTAGATTATTATGTCTGTTTAAGCGGGCAACTAAAAGTATTATTAAAATTAATTTAAATTAAATTTTATGGATAATGAAATGAATCAAACAGTTAATTCCACCGATAACCAAGGTGGACCAAACAAGGTTTTATCTTTAGTGGTCGGAGTAATTTTATTAGCCATTATTGTTTTGGCTGTTTTGGCCTGGGTAAGCCGAGATCAAGTTGAAGCTCCGGTAGATACCACTGATGAAATGACTGAAGAGGCCTTAATCGATGAAGCTCTAAGTCAAATGTACGAGGAAAATGAAGAATTGACTGAAGAAGAACAAGAAGAAATTAAGGAAGCCTTACGCCAAATGGCTGAAACGACTTCTCTTGAAGATATGATGTCTGATGAAGAAATTGAAGAAATATTACGCCAAATGGCTGAAACTACTTCAGCTGAAGAAACGATGACCGATGAAGAAATTGAAGAAGTATTACATCAAACAGCTCAATAATAAAAATTATTAAAAATTAATATGTATCGGCAAAAAAATTATGAATAAATATAAAAACTGGGGATTATATCTTTTGGTAACAATAACTGTTTTAGGTGCTTCGACTATTACTGTTTATAGTTTTACTCCGGCGCCGGAATCACCTCCGAATGATCAACCGGAACCGCCGATACATACGGGGAGTCAAGGTCAAACAAAGGAAGGACGTATTCGATCAAATAAATATATTTCGGCTCCATTGTTTATAGGAGATAGTTTGTTAATTACAAAAGGTCGCTTTTTGGAATTATTTTATTTTCCCGAAAAAGGCAATGCTGGTTCTGGTAAAATTTTAACTTCTGTAAACGATGAAGGAAAAGCTACTTGGACTGATCCTCAAGATATACCAGGTTTAGGTGGTTCTTTGTGGGAAAAAGATGGTGACAATATTTACCGTGAAAACGGTAATGTGGGAATTGGAACAAATGATCCGGCGAGTAAATTACATGTAGATGGCGGTGTGAAAGCTGATAGTTTGAATACAGATTTAGCTTATATAGGAGAAATATTATTACCGATAAAAGATGGTTTAAATTTTAAAGAAATGGTAGTTGATTCTAGTAGTTCTACAGGCTTTAGTCCAATTACCAGAATGACTATTTCTGGAGAAGATGAAAATTCTAGAATTGGAATAGGAACAGATAATCCTCAAGCTGAGTTAGATATAGATGGTCAAATAAGAATAAGAGGGGGGGATCCTGATGAGAATAAAATTTTAACTTCAGATGTTGATGGTATTGGTTTTTGGACAGACCCTAAAGACATAGAAGGTGTAGGCGGTTCTTTATGGGAAGAAACAGAAGATGGTAACATTTATCGTGAAAATGGTAATGTGGGGATAGGTGTTAATAATCCAGAATTTGCTTTAGATATAGATAGAGAAATAAGATCTGGAGATATTAATGTTATACAACACGAAGATAGGGCTACTGAGAGTAGCGATAAATCAGTTATTAGAGTTAGTCCTTTAACAGGAACAAATAAAGTTTTAGATATAGTAGGAGCTGTCCGTCAGGATGGTGTTCGTCATGTAAGATTATTTGATAATGTTGATGTGGCAGGTGATTTAGCAGTTGGTGATGGAGAAATAAGATCTGGAGATATTAATGTTATACAACACGAAGATAGGGCTACTGAGAGTAGCGATAAATCAGTTATTAGAGTTAGTCCTTTAACAGGAACAAATAAAGTTTTAGATATAGTAGGAGCTGTCCGTCAGGATGGTGTTCGTCATGTAAGATTATTTGATAATGTTGATGTGGCAGGTGATTTAGCAGTTGGTGATGGAGAAATAAGATCTGGAGAAGCCGATATAAAAGTAATTAAGACAGGAGGAAATAACTCTTTTATATCTGGAAGTAATTTTAAAAGTTTTACTTTTAATTCCAAAGATGAGATGTCTTTTGAAGCTGAAATGTTTGGAAGTTCAGATGGTTTTTCTGCAGATAGAAATTCTATGACTTCTTTTAATGGTCAATTATGTACTTTAGATATTTTAGATGGTGTTAGTGCAAGCTGTGCTTCATTCTTAAGTATTATTAATGCTGCTCAAATAGAAAGTTTTTGGGATCTAGATGAAACAGACGAAGGAGATGTTTTATATACAAGAGAACCAAGTAGCTCTGTAGTAGTTGGTGGTGACGCAGAAGATAGAGGTGTTTTTAAAAATGGTTCAGTCCCTAAATTTACTATTAGGGAAGACGATAGTGTTAATTCAGGAGCAAATCTTGTTTTAATTCAAAAAAATCCCACTACTTTTGCAGGTAATTCTGCTGCTTTAGTTTTATCAGAAAATATGGGCACAGATGGGGAAGAAAGAAATTATTGGTCTGTTAGTAAAAAAACTAGTGGCGGAACTGATTCTGGGGAATTTGAGTTAAAAACGAATAATTTAGATTTTACAAGACATGATGAGGCTGGACATCATATCGTTATGAGTTTGACTGAAGAAGGAAATGTAGGAATGGGGACTACGGATCCTAGAAAAAAGTTAGATATAAACACAGGGGTCGCTGGTGATAGTGATGGTGTTTTAATAAGAAATAATCGATCAGCAATGGCAATAAACTCCGGTCGTGCAGGTACCTGGATTGATTATAATGGTTCATTTTCTTTTATCTCGAAAGACAAAAATGATGTCGGTACAGGTTGGAATGGGCCTCATTTAGAAGCTCTTAAGATAGAAGAAAAAAAAGTAAGTATAGGATATCAGAGTAATGATGATAAAAGGCCGAGTATGTTTAATGTAAAAGGTACATCTTATTTTGGTGGTAAAGTAAATATGGCTGATGCTTCCGGATTAGTTTTACCTATAATAGAAAGAAGTTCACTATCAAACGGTCTTATAAACGAGTTAGGAAGGTGTACTGGCGCAAATAAGGGGGCAATAAAATATTTAGATAATTTAGTTAGTGGTGAACGAGAAACCGCTGATCAGGTATATATATGTGCTGCTAATAAAAATAATTATTATCAATGGAAACCTTTAATAAATTGGTAATATGTTTCATGAAAATTCAGATAAAAACTTCATGAAACAAACAGCTCAAGACTTATTGGAAGAGCAGACCGGTTCGGAGTTGAGCAGAGACAAGGCTTGGGATCGGTTGAATAAAGTCAATCAAGATTATCGGGGAGAACCTTTAGATATCCCTTTGGAAGATTATGATTTATATTTGGAAGCGGCTATTGTTTTTATGCAAGCTGTAGATAACCAAAGAGAACATAATTTGGGAGTAACTACTGAGGAAGAAAAAATGTATCGCTTGGCTCAAGATATAAAAGATAAAAACTATTCCGATTAAATTTTTTGTTGTCTTGGTTTTAAATTGTTATAATAATGGTAATGAAAACCAGCCTCTTGGAAGTTAAAAAGTTTTTGTTGGATACCGGTTTAATTAAAGCCGGGGACTTTGATCGTTTATTAACTGAAGTTGGAGAAGATGAAAAAAAGTTATTTGATCGTTTGGTATCTGATGGTTATGTTTCCAAAGATGAGTTAAGAAAAGTTAAAGCTTATGTTTTGGGAGTGCCTTTTGTTAATTTAAAAAAAGCCAAAATAGATAAAGAGGTTTTGTCTTTAATTCCGGAACCGGTGGCTCGCAAGCATAATATAGTGGCTTTTAATAAAAACGATAAAGAACTAGAGGTGGCTATGTTGGATCCGGATGATTTAACCGCGATTGATTTTATTAAAAAGTCGGTTGGTTTACGGATTTTACCCCGATTAACAGATACAGAATCTATAAAAGAAGCTTTGTTGCAATACCAAAGAAGTTTAAAGGCGGAATTTGGAGATATAATTAAAGAGGAAGTTAAATCCTTGAAAAAAATAGGAGCAGATGAGGAAATAAGTGAAAGCGGATTGAAGGAGTTAGCTGAAGATTTGCCGGTGGTACGAATTGTTGATACTTTATTGTCTCATGCGGTGATGCAAAAAGCTTCGGATATTCATATTGAAACTTTTGAACAAGAAGTGATAATTCGTTACCGGATTGATGGAATTTTGCATGATGCCATGGTTTTACCTAAAGAGGTGGGCCCTGGTTTAACCGCTCGTTTAAAGGTTTTGTCTAATTTGCGTTTGGATGAAAAAAGATTGCCACAAGATGGCCGGTTTAAAATTAAAAGTGCCAGAGGAAATATTTCTTTTCGAGTATCTATTTTACCAACTTATTATGGTGAAAAAATAGTTATGAGATTGTTGCCGGATAACAGTCAAGGTTTATCTTTGGAACAAGTCGGTTTTCATCATTTAAGTTTGGAAAGAATGCAAGAGGCTATTAGAAACAAGACCGGTTTAATTTTAGTTACCGGTCCCACCGGTTCCGGTAAATCTACTACCTTATATGCTTTATTGGAATTATTAAATACACCGGATGTTAATATTTCTACTATTGAGGATCCCATAGAATACCAAATGCCTCGGATTAATCAGACTCAAGTTAAACCGGATATTGGTTTAACTTTCTCAGCCGGTTTAAGATCTTTAGTGCGTCAAGATCCGGATATTATTATGGTAGGAGAGATTAGGGATTCGGAAACGGCCTCTTTAGCTATAAATGCCGCTTTAACCGGGCATTTGGTATTATCTACTCTACATACCAACTCAGCTGCCGGGGCTTTACCGCGATTGGTGGATATGGGGGTAGAGCCGTTTTTATTGGCCTCTACCGTCAAAGTGGTGGTTGGCCAGAGGTTGGTTAGGCGTTTAGATCAATCCCGACAAAAAACAACTTTAACCGAACAAGAATTTAAGAGTTTGTCTCGACATATTAAAGAAGATAGATTAAAACAAATATTGATAGACAATGAAGTGATTGAAAATAATGATAATTTTGATTGGCATCAGCTTGAATTTTATAAACCAAAATCAACCGGTAAAGAATCTGACGGCTATTCCGGTCGTATTGGAATTCAGGAAGTCTTAACTTTTTCACCGGCTATTAGAGAGCTTATTTTAACCGGAGCCAGTACTTCCAGTATAGATGAACAAGCCAGAAAAGAGGGTATGTTGTCTATGTTAGAAGATGGTTTAGTTAAATCGGCTATGGGAGTAACCGCCATTGAAGAAGTTTTACGTGTTATTAGTGAATAAATTTTATGAAATTAGATTACAAAGCCAAAGATGAAGCCGGTCAGGATTATACCGGCGTAGTTGAGGCTAAAGATAAATATGAATTGGCTCGACAGTTGAGAACTGAAGGTAAAATTTTAGTTTCGGCTCGGCCAGCTAAGGGAGCCGGAGTTAAATTTTGGGATAGATGGTTGGAACCTACTTTAGGAATTAAAGACCAAATTTTATTGGCCAGCAACTTATCTGCCATGTTAAGTGCCGGCTTATCTTTAACTCGGTCATTGGAGGTGATTAAGCGACAATCTAAGAGCCAGACTTTGGTTCGGATTTTGGAAGCAGTAATTGAAAGAATTAATTCAGGAGACAGTCTATCTAAGGCTTTAAAAGCTTTCCCTTCGGCTTTTCCGCCGGTATTTATTTCTATGGTGGCTGTGGGTGAAGAATCTGGTGGCTTACCGGAATCTTTACAAGCAATAGCTGATCAATTGAGTAAAAATTATAATTTAAGACGCCAAGTTAAAGGGGCTATGATTTATCCGGCAATTATAATTTGTGCCATTGTAGTTGTAGGAGCTTTGATGATGATTTTCTTGGTGCCCAATTTAACTATGATGTTTGAAGAACTGGAAGCGGAATTGCCTATTTCCACTCAAATAGTAATGGCTATCAGTAGTTGGTTGGCGGCTTTTTGGTTACCACTTTTGGGAATTTTATTGATTTTGGTTTTAGGAGTGGTTGTTGGCTTACGACAACCCGTTGGTAAAAAAATATTATCTTGGTTATTGTTGCATATACCATTTATTTCCGGTTTAACTCGTAAAGTTAATTCGGCGGTGGTTTTAAGAACTACCGGCTCTCTGATTACTTCCGGAGTTAGTATGATAGAAACTTTAAAAATTACCGAACAAGTAATTCAAAATTATTATTATAAAGAGGCTTTACAAGAAGCTAAAAAAAGAGTTCAAACCGGAGAAACTCTATCCGGAGTTTTTAGAGATTACGAGCATTTATTTTTACCCTTGGCTTCAGAGCTAACAGAAGTGGGAGAAGAAACCGGTCGTCTGCCGGCCATGCTTACTCGAGGAGCTGATTGGTTTGAGTCTGAAGTGGATCAAGTAACTAAAAATCTTTCTACTGTGATTGAACCGGTTTTGATGGTGGTAATTGGAGTGGCGGTTGGATTTTTTGCATTATCAATGATTGGTCCAATGTATTCTTTAACTGAAGCTATATAATTTTATGATAAAACAATCAGGTTTTTCTTTATTGGAATTAATTATAGTTATAGTTATTTTAACTATTTTAGCCGGTATAGCTTTGTGGACTATTGGGAGTTTTCAAAAAACAACTCAATTGGAAACAGCCGAAATTTTAGTAGTTGAGGTTTTGGAAACCGCTAAATCTAAAACTTTATCTTCTGTTCAGCGAACCAATTATGGGGTTTATTTTGAAGAAAATCGTTTAATTTTATTCAGTGGCTTGGAATATGAGGAAGGTAAAGAGAATAATCGACAGTATTTATTACCGGCCGGTTTGGTTTTAAATGCAGATTTTAATGGTCAGTCACAAGTAATTTTTAAGCGTTTAACCGGCCGGCCATTAGCGGTGGGAGAGGTTGTTTTGTGGTCGGCAACCAATCCGGATAAAAAGCGAATCATTTCAGTCTCGGCCGCCGGTCAGATTAGAACGATGACTGATTCTTAAAGATTATGGTAAAATATTTTTAATAATGAATTTTTTAAATAAAAGTGTTTCTGGAAAATCCGGTTGGTCTTTGTTGGAAGTGTTAATCGGGGTGACTTTGGCTTCGGTAGTAATTATGGTTTTAATTGGTGGACTAACACGAGCCAATCAAGCCGGACAGTTGGCTCTTAATCGGTCGGTGGCTTCTTTTTATACTGAGGAAGCAGCTGAAGCTTTATTTTATTTAGCTAATGATTGGTCGGATAATTTTCAGGATTTAACTTTCGGTTTGGCTTATGATGTTTTTTGGTCGGCTGAAGATAATACCTGGGTTTTAGCCGAAGCCGAAACTGAATCAGTTTTTGGTTTTGATCGGCAAATTATTTTTAGTCAGGTGGAACGAGATGCCAATGGTCGTCTGACAACCGACGGTTCAATTGACCCGGATACTTTAAAAGTGGTAATTGAAGTCAGGTGGCAAGATAGATCCGGAGAGCAATTTGAAGAATTGGAGGCTTATCTTTTTAATAATTATTTTGGAGCTAGTGATTAGTTTTATGTTTAAATATTTATTTAATAAAAAAAGAACCAACGGTTTTACTTTAATAGAGATGATGGTTTATGTTGCTTTGTTGGGATTATTGATGGTTGTTTTTGTTTCTGTTTTTCTTTTAATTTGGCGTTTAACGGCAGATTTTAAAGCTCGAGCTGAGTTAAATGATACGGTAATAGCCGTTTCTGAGCAATTAACCAGAACAATTAAACAAGCCGGTAGTTATGATTTAACCAATAGTGATTTGGAAACCGATTTCGGTCGTTTAACTTTAATAACCTCAGAGGGTCAAGAAGAATTTCAAGCTACAGCCGAAGGTGACCTGTTATGGCAAACCTCCACCGATGTTTCCGATTCACTCATATCGTCCAAAATAACAGTGAATGAATTTTATCTTTGGCCGGTTGAGGATAATCAAGGGGTACGCTGGCGACTTATTTTAGAGCATGAACGAGCTGGTTTAAAAGAGGTGGAAATAGTTGGTGCCGGTATTTTTAGATAATATGATTAAAAATTCACAACAAGGACAAACTATTATCATTGCCGCTTTGGTAATAATGTTGGTTTCGGCCATTGTTTTGGCTACAGTGGCACCGGTAGCTGCCAGTCAACTGCAACGAACAGCTGATTTAAACCGTTCTAAACAAAGTTTATATGTAGCCGAGGCCGGATTGGGGGATGTGGTCTATAGATTATCTTCCGGTTGGGAAGTAGACCAAGTAGAATCTTATGATTTAGCCGAGGCCGAAGTTGAAATAACTACAGAGCAATTAGCCGGTGGTTTAACCAGAGTAACAGCGATTGGTGATTTAAATAATCGGATTAGAGTCATGGAAGCAGAATTAACAGTTGGAACAGGAGTAGCTTTTAATTACGGTATTCAAGCCGGCCAGGGAGGTTTTGAATTATCCGGTAGCTCCGGAGTAATTGGTAATGTTTATTCCAATAATGATATCTTAGGTTCCGGTGCTTCTTTTATTACCGGTTCGGCTATAGCTGCCGGTAGTCCGGAAATTTGGTTGGGAGCAGGCAATGAAGAGTCGGCTGAACTGACAACAGATTTACAATTTGGACAAGCTAAAGAAACAGAAGATGTGGCGATTAAATTTTCTACAACAGAAACAGATTTTTTGAATTCAATAGAAGTTTATTTAAAACAAGAAGGTAATCCTTCAGATTTAACTGCTAAAATAGTGTTGGATGAGAATAATCAACCGGGAACTACTGTGATAGCTCAGGCTAATTTGAATCAAAGTGAAGTTAATAGTGATTATGATTGGATTACGGTTGAATTTAATAATCAGCCGGCTCTATTTGCTGATGAGGCATATTGGTTGGTTTTAGATGGTGGCAGTCATCATAGTCGTTTTTATTATTGGGGTGCTGGTACCGGTTCCGTAGTGATGACCGGTCAATATGGTGGTGACTGGATTGTGATTTCCGAAGTTGAGGCTTATTACCGTATAAATTTAGGAGGTAAAAATTCTTTGATTAGTGATTCAAAAATCGGTACAGACGGTGAAGGGGATGCTCACGCTTATACCGTTAATAATTCCGAAGTGGAAGGTAATTTGTATTGCCAAGAAGGTAGTGGCAATAATAAAACTTGCGATACTTCTCAGACTTTACCGGAGCCGGAGCCTTTTCCTATAGAGCAAAGTCAAATAGATTTTTGGAAAAGCCAAGCCGAGGCCGGGGAGGTTATTGCCGGTGATGTTAGTGTCGGAGGAGTGGATCAAACGGAATTGGGACCGGCTAAAATAGAAGGAAATTTGTCTATTAATAATTCCGGAGTTTTAACGGTTACCGGAACTTTATGGGTAACCGGAGATATTTCCTTAACCGGATCTGCTAAATTAAAATTAGATCCTTTGTATGGGTCGGATTCCGGGGTGGTAATTGCCGACGGGCGAGTAACCTTAGGAGGCTCGGCTCCGGTTGAGGGTTCCGGTCATAGTGATAGTTATATTTTATTGCTAACTACCAGTATGTGTCCGCTGGGGCTTGATTGTGGTAATGGTTCGGCGGTAAATATTACCGGTGCTTCCGGAGCTATTATTTTAAATGCTCAAAAAGGAACCATAAACTTTTCCGGTAGCGCTCATGCCAATGAAGCTACTGCCCACCGGATTACTATGTCTGGAGCGACTACGGTTACTTATGATTCCGGTTTGGCTAATATTAATTTTACCAGCGGACCCTCCGGGGGGCCGGCGGTTGTCCGTTGGCGAGAAGTGGAATAGTTTATGATATAATCATTTAATATGGCTCAGAATAAAAAAATAATTATTGCCAATTGGAAAATGAATCCTCAAACATTGGTTGAGGCTAAAAGGTTAGCTCAGGCCTATAAAGAAGATTTGAAGAAAAATAAAAAAGTGGAGCTAGTAGTTTGCCCACCGACAGTTTTTTTGTCTTTATTGGCGAGTGAATTTAAAAAAAGTAAATTATCTTTCGGAATTCAGGATGTTTTTTGGGAAGAAAGAGGAGCTTATACCGGTCGAGTGGCTGCCACTATGGCTTATTCAGTTGGAGCCGGTAAAGTTTTAGTGGGTCATTCGGAAATGAGAAGTTTTACCGATGATAACCAAACGGTTAATAAAAAATTAAAAGCTGTTTTGAAGGCTGGGTTACAACCTGTTTTATGTATTGGAGAAACCGAAAGAGATGAAGCCGGACAATATTTGAAGGTTTTGGAAGATCAATTAAAACAAGGCTTATCCGGTGTTAAAAAAGCCGATGTGGCTAAAATTATGGTGGCCTATGAGCCGGTTTGGGCAATTGGAGCCAAAGCCAAAAGCGGAGACAGTCCTGAAGGATTTTTACAAAATGCTTTATTTATTCGCAAAGTTTTAGCTGGTATTGTTAGTCAAGAAAAAGCAATGACTATACCGGTATTATATGGCGGATCGGTTAATGCCGGTAATGCCGGTGGTTTTTTAACTGCCGGCCGAGCGGATGGTTTATTGGTTGGACGTGTATCTTTGATGTCTTCACAGTTTAGACAAGTAATGAATTCTTTTTAGTTTATGACGGATATGGAATTTAAAAAAATAAAATCGGTAGATCTTTTATTACAAGAAGATTTAACCACCAAGACGGTGATAGTGAGAGTTGATTTCAATGTCCCGGTACATAATGGACAAGTAACTGATGATTACCGTTTACAGACGGCCTATCCGACTGTGTCGGCTTTAGCCAAAGCCGGAGCCAAGGTGGTTATTATTAGCCATGCCGGAGATAATAAAAGTTTAGAGCCGGTAGCTTCTTATTTTAATCGGAATTTTTTAGCGACGGATTGGATTCCGGATTTAAATACAGCCGGAGATGAAATAAAACAAAAACCGGCCGGAGCGGTTATGGTGATTGAAAATCTTCGTTTTAATGAAGGTGAAAAAAGAAATACTGAAGAATTTGGCCGGTTGCTTGCCGGTTGGGGGGATTATTATGTTAATGAAGCTTTTTCGGTCTGTCATCGAGAACATGCTTCTATGGTCGGTATACCTCAATCTTTACCGGCTTTTGGGGGCTATCGCTTATTGGCTGAAATTGAAAATTTAAATAAAGTTTTAAATACTGAAGCTAAAACCTTTTTAATTTTAGGTGGTTTAAAGTTTGCCACTAAAGTGCCGGTTTTGGATAAGTTTTTACCAAAAGTGGAAGGCGTTTTTATAGGGGGTGCTTTGGTTAACAGTTTTTTAAAAGCCAGAGGTTTACCGGTGGGACATTCAATAGTAGAAGAAGATTTATCTTTATTAGATGCTTATAAAAATGAAACCAAAATTATTTTACCGGAAGAGGTGGAAGTGGAAACCGGCTCCGGTCAGCGAATAACTAAAGCGGTTACCGAAGTCTTAGCCGATGAAGTTATTGGAGATATTGGACAGAAAGCGGCCGCTCAGGCGGCGACTTTGGCTTCTCAGGCGGAGATGGTGGTTTGGAATGGACCCTTGGGTAATTTTGAATCCGGGTTTAATAAGGGAACTTTAACTTTGGCTGAAAAATTAACCGCTAAATCTGATATATTTACGGTAGTTGGTGGCGGAGATACGGTAGCGGCTTTGGTGGATTACGGTTTGGTGGATAAATTTAGCTTTGTTTCCACCGGTGGCGGAGCTATGTTGGACTTTTTGGCTCAGGGTAATTTACCGGGTTTAGAGGTTTTAATGGATTAAAAATTAACTCAAGTGTTGTTTAATCAATTTGGCTGTCTGTTGTAATTCTTCAGGAGTTTGTTCTTGGCCGGACCAATGTTTATGATTGTCGTTATCAAATCTGGGCATTAAATGAATATGGGTGTGAAAAATTATTTGACCGGCGGCCGGGTCATTGTTAATGCCTAAGTTAAAGCCGTCGGCTTTAACCGCTTTAGTTATAGTTTGACCTAAATTGGAAGCCAAAGGTCCTATTTCGGACAAGAGGTTTTCCGGTAAAGTGAAAAAGTTTTTAAAATGACTTTTGGGAACTAAAAGAGTATGGCCGGGGTTTATGGGGTGTATATCCAAAAAAGCCAGCCAGTTATCATTAGACCAAACTATTTCAGCCGGGACTTCTTGGCTGATTATTTTGCAAAATAAGCAGTCTGCTTCTTGGTTTTTATCCATAATAGGTCTATTTTAGCATTAAATTACAGACAATCCAAAAGAATTGGCGGTTTATGTTATAATCTTTTTTATGAATGGTAATAATAAATGGCAGTGGCCGGAAAAACCGGCTGTTTTTAACGGTTCCGGAGAAGAGTTTGTCAGGCAAATATTGGTTAATCGGGGGATAGATAATGAGGCTGATCAGACTCAATTTTTAGAACCGGACTATCATAATAGTTTACATGATCCTTTTTTATTAAAAGATATGGAGAAAGCGGTGACTCGGCTTCGGCAAGCCATAACTGATAATGAATCAATTGCTATTTTTGCCGATTATGATGCCGATGGAATACCGGCAGCGGCTATTTTAGCTTCTTTTTTTCGACAAATTGGTTTTGATAATTACACGGTTTATATTCCCGATCGCTATTTGGAAGCTTATGGTTTAAGCCAAGCTTGGGTTCGAAAAATGTCTGAGGCCGGTCATTCTTTAGTGGTGACTGTTGATTGCGGGATTACTTCTTTTAAAGAAGTGAAGTTGGCCGGTGATTTGGGAGTGGATGTAATTATTACTGATCACCACTTGCCACCTAAAAAATTACCGCCGGCGGTGGCGGTGGTTGATCCCTATCGGGAGGGAGATAATTACCCTTTTAAACATTTAGCCGGAGCCGGAGTGGCTTTTAAATTGATTACTGCTTTATTAAAAGAGAATAGATATGGTTTACCTTCCGGTTGGGAAAAGTGGTTATTAGATTTGGTGGCTATAGCCACGATTGGAGATATGATGCCTTTGGTGGATGAGAATAGAATTTTAGTAAAATATGGTTTGGTGGTTATGGAAAAAACCAGACGATCGGGTTTACAACAATTATTAAAGCGTTTGTCTTTACCGATTAGTCATTTAACAGCCGAGGATATTGCTTTTATGGTAGCTCCGCGAATTAATTCAGCCAGTCGAATGGCTCATGGTCGTCAGGCTTATGATTTATTAATGGCTCAAGATAAAGACCTGGCTTTGGTTTTGGTTAGTACTTTAGAGAGTAATAATTTACAAAGAAAAAAACAGGTGGAAGAAATATTAGATCAAGTGCGTCAGCTTTGGTTGCTAGAGAATAAAAATAAAAGTTTACCGGGAGTTTTAGTGGCCGGGAAGCCGGATTGGAACCCGGGAGTTTTGGGTTTGGCTGCTTCCAAGTTGGTGGAAGAGTATGACCGGCCGATATTTTTATGGTCTTATAATGGCCAAGGAGAAGTTAAGGGCTCTTGTCGATCGGATGGACGAGTTAATTTGGTGGATTTGATGTCTAGAATGGATTCTGACAGTTTTTTGGATTTTGGTGGTCATGCCGGAGCCGGTGGTTTCGCTTTAGCAGAGAAAGAAATTCCTTTGTTAGCTGAGAATTTAAATTTAGCTATGTCTAAATGTAAAGTTGATGTTAATAATGGTCAAAAAATAGCCATTGATGGTTGCTTGTTTTTAACGGATATTACCTGGTCTTTATTTGATAAATTGGATCAGTTGGCGCCTTTCGGTCAAGAAAATCCCAGACCGGTTTTTGAATTTAAAAAAGTAACTGTAGTAGGTCAGAGGCGTTTTGGTCAAACCGGTAATCACTTAGAATTGGTTTTAGAACAAAATGGTAAAAAAATAAAGGTTATTTCCTTTTTTTATACTGCTGTGGCACCAGCTATTGGTGAGGTGATAGATTGTTTGGGAACAATTGAAAAATCTGTCTTTGGTGGGGGGCGACCGGAATTAAGATTAAGACTTGTCGATTGGCAAATAGCGGTTTAAAATGTTTGTAAGTTAATTTAATAATTATGGCAGATAAATATATAGTTTATGCAGATGGTGGGGCTCGTGGTAATCCCGGTCCGGCCGGAGCCGGGGCGGTGATTTTAGATTCCGATGGTCAGGTAGTAAAAACTTTGTCTAAATTTTTAGGGAAGACTACTAACAACCAAGCGGAGTATCAAGCATTGGTTATGGCTTTGCAGGCTTTGAAGAAAGTTTTAGGGACAGCTCGGGCGCGGGTTACTCCAATAGAGGTGCATTTAGATTCGGAGTTAATAGTTAAACAATTAAATGGAGATTACCAGGTAAAAGATCCGGAATTTTGGCCGTGGTTTATGGCGGTGTGGAATTTAAGAGTGTCGGATTTTAAACAAATGAAAATTGTTCATATACCACGATCTGAAAATGCTCAAGCTGATGCTTTAGCTAATCAGGCTATGGATCAAGGTTCTTAATTTATGACTAAAATCCAAGCCAGATTTGTCTTGGGAATTATTGTTAGCGGTTGGTTTTTAGGTTTGGTAACAGCCGGTTATTTAGAAGAGTCTTCTGTTGTTGGTTTTCTTTTTTTGGCTCTTGTTGGTTTATTGGCCGGACTAAGTGTATTTATTAAAACCGGTCACCGGTTGATGACTATGTCGGTGATTCTTTTCTTTGGTTTTTGCGGTTGGGGTTATTATCCCTTTGGTTTAAGTTGGTATTTACCGGTTTCTGATCAAGTAGCCGGTCAAGGACAATGGGAGGGAGAGGTGATTGGTTTTCCGGATCGTGGTTTAACCGGTCAATCTTTTATTATTAAAGAAAAAAGAAGTAATTTTAATTTTTGGGTTAAAGCGGATTTATATCCGGTGGTTAGGTTAGGAGATAAGGTTAAGATAATTGGTTATTATCAGCCACCGGTTCGGCCTTTTGCCGATAATGATTTTAATGATTATTCTTATTTAAGAACCAGAGATTTAAGTGGTCGTCTTTATGCTTATAATTTAGAGATTATTAAAAAAACGGAGAGAATTAGTGTTTTGGCTTGGTGGCGACAAAAAATAATCGGTGGCTTGAAAGCCGGTTTACCTGAGCCCCATGCTTCTTTAGCGACCGGGGTTTTAATGGGAGATAGATCCGGTTTTGCTTCAGAGATTAGAAAGCATTTACAACAAGCCGGCTTGATTCATTTAACCGTGGTGTCCGGTTACCATGTGGGCTTGGTGGCCGGTTTGGTGGCGGTTTTAGCTTCTTATTTTATAACAACCGGTTGGAGGCCTTTTTTTGTTTTAATTCTTGTCGGTTTTTTTATTTTGATGACCGGTCCGGCCACTTCGGCCATTCGAGCCGGTTTAATGGTATCTTTGGCTATGATGGCCGGTTGGTGGGGACGGCCTTATGCCGGTCTTCGAGCTTTATTTTATGCTGTTTTTCTAATGACGGTGATTAAGCCGGTAATTATTTTTGATATCGGTTTTCAGTTATCGGTAGCGGCCACTTGGGGAGTTTTGGTTTTAACTCCAATAATTGTTAATTGTTTATTAGCTGTTTTTTCGGTAGGGCAAAAAACTAAAATTATATTTGAAATAATGGCGGTTTCTATAGCCGCTCAGGTGGCAGTTATGCCTCTTCTTTTAATTTGGACCGGAGATTTATCTTGGTTGGCACCATTTTCTAATATTTTATTATCTCCTTGGATGGTATTTATTTTACCGGCTCTGGCTTTGTTGGCCTTTTTGAATATGATTGGTACCGGTTTAGCTTTGTTGCCGGCTACCATTTCCTGGTTATGGTTGGAAGCGGTTTTGCGAGTATCGGCTATGATGGGAATTTTAACACCGGAAGTTAGTTGGCGTTTACCGGTCTGGTCGGTTTTTATTTTTTATCCGCTTTTATGGTTTGTTAGTCGATATTTATCGGTTAAGTATAACCCTCAATGGTCTTGGTGGTTTTATTAAAAAAAGTGGTATGTTAAAATTTAATTTAAGAATTATTATTTAATATATAATTATGATGAAAAAAGTTAATCTAACTAAAGAATTTATTATTGGTTTAATTGCCGGTTTGGCCTTGGCGGTTTTTGTTTATCAAGCATTTACCGTCTGGCAAATTAGATCAGATGTTGCTTTTTTGACCACAGAATTAAATCAACAAAACAATATCCTCAAGGAAAATAATCAGTTAACTGAGTTGTTGGCTCAAATAATGATGGAGGCCGGCTTGGTGCCCGAAGAATATATTCAGGAATAATTTAAAATGTTTTTTATAAAAAGGTGGTTTAATTATAGGTGGTTGTTGGTAATGGTCTTGATTATGACAGCCGGCTTGGTGTGGTCGGCTGTTTTTTATTATACTCCGGATAATTTTTTAAAAATTTATTATTTAGATGTTGGTCAAGGTGATGCCACTTTGGTAGTCTCGCCATCGGGCAATAAAGTCTTGATTGATGCCGGGCCGGATATGTCTGTTATTTCGGAATTGGGTCGGATCTTGCCTTTTTATGATCGTAGAATAGATTTATTGGTGGCCACTCATCCTCATGCTGATCATCTGGCCGGTTTTGAACCGGTGCTGAATCGTTTTTCAGTGGGAGCTTATATGGAGTCCGGTTCCGACTATACTACCGAAGTAACAGAGGCGGTAAAGGCGACAATAATTGATAATAATCTGGAAACTAAAATGGTTGGCCGGGGTACCAGAATTTATTTAGATGGCCCCGGACAAGGAACAGAAATTAGAGTTTTGTATCCGGATAAAAATGTTCAAAACGAAAAACCTGACAATGCTTCTTTGGTTCTACAGGTAATTTACGGTCAAACTTCTTTTATTTTTACCGGAGATGCTTTTTGGCCGGTAGAAGAATATTTAGTTTGGTTGGATGGTCCTCGTTTAGATAACCAAGTTTTTCAAGCCGGGCATCATGGTTCCCGGACTTCTAATTCTCCTTTGTTTCTCGGTTTTGTTAATCCGGCTTATATTGTAATTTCCGCCGGCTTAGATAACCCTTATGGTCACCCTCACCCGGAAATTTTGGAAATTTATGGTTCTTTGGGGGCGGAAATTCTAAAGACTTATGAAGCCGGAACCGTTTTATTTAAAAGTGATGGTAATCAAATTAAAGTAATTTAAAAAACCGACTCCGGTCGGTTTTATTTTTCTTCTATTGTGATATCCAGGTGTTTGTTCTTTTTTAGACAAGAAGTACATATTTTAATCCGACCGCCTATTTCCTTCGGTAATTTGGCCCATTGCAAATTAGGCCGACTGACTTTTTTGCCGGTTGGGTTGTATTTAGTGGCTCGCACTCGGTTTGAATAACCTCCAACCGTGCGTTGACCTTTATTGCATAGAGGACAAGTTTTCATAACGTTTTTTACTTTAGCATGTTTATGCTATCATAAATTATTAAAGTTGCAAGATTTATTAAATTTTAGTTAAAAATTTTTTGTTTATGGAAATTTTGTTTTTTATTGCCATCTTAATGATGTCCGTCATTATTCACGAATTATCTCATGGATATGTCGCTTCTTTTTTAGGAGATCCGACAGCGCGATTGGCCGGTCGTTTAACTTTAAATCCGATAGCTCATTTAGATCCGGTCGGTTCGGTGATAGTACCTTTGTTTTTGTCTATTTTACCCGGTGGTTTTATCTTTGGTTGGGCTAGGCCGGTTCCTTTTAATCCATATAATTTAAAGGCTGGACGTTGGGGGCCGGCTTTGGTGGCTATTGCCGGACCGGTTTCTAATTTGTTTTTAGCCTTTATTTTTGGGGTTATTATTAGATTATCGGTTGAAAATTTATCCCCGGTGGCTCTAATGGTTTTGTCTCAAATAGTTTTAATTAATTTGGTTTTGGCTATATTCAATTCCTTGCCAATTCCTCCTTTAGATGGTTCTAAAATTTTATTTGCTTTATTGCCTTACAGTTGGCGTTCGGTAGAGACTTGGCTGACTCGTTACTGGATACTTATAGTCTTGGCCGTAGTCTTTTTCGGTGGGGTTTTTATTATTACGGCTATAAGTTTTTTATTTGAATTACTAACCGATTTACCTTTTAAAGCTTTTTTCGGTTAAAGGTATTGCATTTTTGTTCTTAATATATTAGAGTAACAAGTGGCCTTTATGGCCGTTGTTATTTTATGCCTACAATTAATCAATTGGTTCGAAAAGGAAGAAAAAAAGTGGTCAAAAAATCCAAGACCGTGGCTTTAGCTATGGGTTTTAATAATAAAAAGAATAAACCTTCTCATTATCCTTCTCCGTTTAAACGAGGGGTTTGTCTTCAAGTTAAAACCACTACGCCCAAGAAACCTAACTCTGCTATGAGAAAAATTGCCAGAGTGCGTTTAACTAATGGTATGGAGGTAACTGCCTATATTCCGGGCGAGGGACATAATTTACAAGAACACTCAGTGGTTTTATTGAGAGGAGGTCGAGTTAAAGACTTACCCGGAGTTCGTTATACTGTCGTTCGTGGAGTTTTGGATACTACCGGAGTGGAAAAGCGTCGCCAAGGTCGTAGTCTTTATGGAGCTAAGAAGCCTAAGGCTTAATTTTAATATATATCAGTAATATTTATGCGTCGACCGGTAAAAAAGACTAATCGTTTAACTGCCGATTCCCAACACGGCTCTTTAGAGGTCTCCAAATTAATTAATTATGTAATGGAGCGAGGTAAAAAAACCGTGGCTCAACGAGTGGTTTATTCCGCTTTTGGTTTGGTCAAGGAAAAAACCGGTCAAGAACCTTTAGAGGTTTTTAAAGAAACCATTAAAAATATATCTCCCCAGATGGAAATCCGTTCTCGTCGAATTGGTGGAGCTAATTACCAAGTACCGCATGAGGTTAGACCGGCCAGGCAACTATCATTGGCTTTACGTTGGCTAATAAAAAGTGCCAGAGCCAAATCCGGTACTAAGATGGAAATTAGGTTGGCTGATGAAATAGTGTCCGCTTATAATAATGAAGGAGAAGCGGTTAAAAAGAAAGAAATGGTTCATAAGATGGCCGAGGCTAACCGAGCTTTTGCCCATTTTGCTTGGACCGGTAAGAAAAAGAAAAAATAATTTTGTTTTTTATTAATACTAATAATTAATTAATATTTATTAAATATTATGGCTAGAGATTATCCGCTGGAAAAAGTGCGTAATATTGGGATTATTGCCCACATTGATGCCGGCAAAACCACTACCAGTGAAAGAGTTCTTTATTATACCGGTATTTCTCATAAAATTGGAGAGGTTCATGAAGGAGAAGCGGTTATGGATTGGATGGAACAAGAACAAGAGAGAGGAATTACCATTACTTCGGCGGCTACTACTGCTTTTTGGGTGCCGACTAAATATAATAAAGACGATAAAGATAATAAGTATCGATTAAATATTATTGATACTCCAGGTCATGTAGATTTTACCGCTGAAGTTGAAAGATCCTTGAAGGTTTTAGACGGTGGAGTGGTGGTTTTTGACGGGGTGGCCGGAGTGGAGCCTCAATCGGAAACCGTTTGGCGACAAGCGGATAAATACCAGGTGCCTCGCATTTGTTTTATAAATAAATTGGATAGAATTGGAGCCAGTTTTGAACATTCTTTCGGTACTATTTTAAGTCGTTTGACTAAAAAAGCTATTAGAATGCAAGTTCCTTTAGGTGAAGATGATAAACACGAAGGAGTAATAGATTTATTGAATCATAAAGCTTATAAGTTTGAAGGGGATATGGGAAATAAAATAATAGAAGAAGAAATCCCGGCTGAATACAAAGAAACGGTTGAAAAATACCGAGCGGAGTTAATAGAAAGAATAGTGGAAACAGATGAAGCTTTAATGGATAGATTTTTAACCGGAGATGAGCCGGCTATAGATGAGTTAAAGATAGCTTTGAGAAAGGCGGTTATTAATAACGAATTGGTTCCGGTTTTTTGCGGTTCAGCTTTAAAAAACAAAGGAGTGCAGTTGTTGTTGGATGGTGTAGTAGATTATTTGCCTTCACCTTTGGATTTAGCGCCGGTTAAGGGTAAAAATCCCAAAACCGAAGAAGTAATAGAGCGTCGTCATAGTAATGATGAACCAATGGCTGCTTTGGTTTTTAAGCTGCAAAGCGATCCTTATGTTGGTCAGCTGGCTTACACCAGGGTATATTCAGGGATGTTGGAGGCTGGTAGTTATGTCTTTAACGCCACTACCGGTTCTAAAGAAAGAGTTGGCCGAATAGTGCGGATGCATGCCAATCACCGAGAAGAGGTTAAGACGGTCTATGCCGGAGAAATAGCCGCTGTAGTTGGATTAAAAAATGTGGCTACTTCGCATACTTTATGTGATGAAAATAATCCGATTGTTTTGGATCAAATAGAATTTTCCGAACCGGTGGTTTCTTTGAGGATAGAGCCGAAAACCAAAGCTGATCAAGAAAAAATGGGTTTGGCTTTAAGAAAATTAGCTGCCGAGGATCCAACTTTTAAAGTTCAGTCGGACCCGGAGACCATGGAGACTATTATTTCCGGTATGGGAGAATTACATTTGGATATTTTGGTTGATAGAATGAAGCGCGAATTTAATGTGGAAGCTAATATCGGTAATCCCCAAGTGGCTTATAAAGAAACTATTACTTCTACTGCAGAAGCTGAAAGTAAATATATTAAACAGTCCGGCGGTCGGGGTCAGTATGGCCATGTTAAACTCAGAGTGGCTCCGTTGGACAAGACCGTTAAACCGGAAGAAGTTAAAGCTAAAAATGTTAAAAGAGAAGATAGGTTTGAATTTATTAATTCCATTAAAGGAGGAATTATTCCTCAAGAATATATTCCGGCAGTAGAAAAAGGAATTCGAGAAGGTTTAGAACGAGGAGTTTTGGCCGGTTTTACAGTAGAGGATATTTCTTGTGAATTATTTGACGGCTCTTTTCATGATGTGGATTCCTCGGAGATGGCCTTTAAAATGGCTGGTTCTTTGGCCATTCAGGATGCAGTTAAGTTGGCCAAACCGGTATTGTTGGAGCCGATTATGAAAGTAGAGGTGGTAGTGCCTGAAAAATTCATGGGTGATGTTAATGGTTATTTAAGCTCTAAAAGAGGACAAATAGAGGCAATGGAAGATAGAGGTGACTTGAAAGTTATAACTGCTAAAGTGCCTTTGTCCGAAATGTTTGGTTATGTTACTACTTTGCGATCAACAACTGAAGGTCGAGGTAATTTCACAATGGAGTTTTTGGAATATGCTATTATTCCTCAAAATGTGGCTCAGACCATTATAGAATCTAGACAGTAAAATAATTTGCCTGATTTTATTATTATAATGTATAATAAGGGGATGGTTAAAAACATTTTTGGTTTTTTGTTCGTCTTTTTATTTTTATTTGGAACGGCAGAGGCTGTTTCAGCTAAAGAGGAAGCCCTGGAGGCTATTAGAGAGGCGGAAAGTAAATTAGTGGAAGTAGAAGGTTTGTTGGACGAAATAACTTCTGGTGATATTTATGAGAATGGAGAATTAATGGAAGTGTCTGTCAGAGAAATTACAGATAAATTTGAAGTCTCTCGTCATAGTTTAAATGAGGCTGTTAGAAAGTATCAGTCGGAAGATTATGGCTGGGCTGTAGTCTTTGCTAATCATTCTAAAAGAAATGCTCTTTTATTGGATTCATATTTGAAGGCTTTAATTGGACAAGCGGCTGATTTGGGTTTAGTGGGTTTATTATTACAAGAGGGGATTGATAAGTTGATAGGAATTCGTTCCGATTTTGAAGAAGACCTTGAAGATCTTGAAGAAATTATAGGTGGTAGTGAAGACGACGAAGAAGAAATTGAAGAACCGGCAGATGATGACGAAGATGAAGAATTAATTGAAGAACCGGTAAATGATGACGAAGACGAAGAAGAAATTGAAGAACCGGCAGATGATGACGAAGACGAAGAAGAAATTGAAGAACCGGCAGATGATGATACAGAAGCAGAAGAATCGACCGATGATGAAGGTTTTGAAAATTGTTTAACTCAAAGAGAAGAAGATTGTCTACAAGAATTTAATATTTGTGTTGACAATATTCCGGATAGAAAAGCTCAGTGTCAGCAAGTTTTTGAACAAAATAAAGAAAGTTGCCAAGTTTTTGCCGAGCGGATTGATTCAATTTATAATCGTTGTCAGACTATAGCTGCCAGGTGTGAAGATCGCCGTGGTTTAGCTCGTTTAGCTTGTCGAGCTAGAGTTGTTTTATGTCAAACGGTGGCTGGTGTCCGTTCTTATATTTTAAGAATCAGATTGAATAATTGCCAAAATAGTTTGGATAGGAGTTTAGATCGTTGTTTGGAACAGGCCGAGAATGATCATGAGGGGCAATTTTCAAATTGTCGTACTCGTCAAGAAACTTGTTTGAATCAGGTAGAAAGTGTCTGCCGAGATCAATTTTTAAATTAAAATCTTGACTAATATTGTTTTTAAGTATAATATTGGTATGTTTTAACTATAAATAATAGAAGTGGTTTAAGGCTTGCTTTTTTAGAGATGGCTATTGGGTTTGAATTCTAGTAAATAGTAAACCTTAAATTTTTATTTATATTTATTTAATTAAAAGGTTATAAATTATTAAAGCTAATTTAAAAATTATTATGGCAGATAAATTTGATCGTTCCAAATCTCATGTTAATGTCGGAACCATTGGACATGTGGATCATGGAAAAACTACTTTAACCGCCGCTATTTTGCATGTTTTGAATTTGGCCGGTAATAAAGTGAAGATGAGGGCAGTTAATGATATTGACAACGCTCCCGAAGAACGAGATCGCGGTATTACTATTGCTTTGTCTCACAATGAGTATGAGACCGAAAAGAGGCATTATGCTCATGTTGATGCTCCCGGACACGCCGATTACATTAAAAATATGATTACCGGAGCCGCTCAAATGGATGGTGCCATAATTGTGGTAGCGGCTACCGATGGTTTAATGCCTCAAACCAGAGAGCATATATTGTTGGCTCGCCAAGTAGGAGTGCCTAAAATTATTGTTTTCTTAAATAAAGTGGATATGGTGGATGATCCGGAATTGATTGATTTGGTAGAGGAAGAGGTTAGAGAACTGTTAGATAAATATGAATACGATGGTAAAAATGCTCCGGTTATTCGTGGATCAGCCCTTAAAGCTTTAGAGGCAACTTCGGCTGATGATGAGCAAGCTAAAAAAGTTTTGGAATTAGCTGAGGCTATGGATGAATATATTCCTGAACCGGAAAGAGATACTGATAAGCCTTTCTTGATGCCGGTGGAAGATGTTTTCTCCATTGAGGGTCGAGGAACAGTGGTTACCGGTAGAATTGAAAGAGGAGCTGTTAAGGTCGGAGAAGAAGTGGATATCATCGGAATGAAAGACACTTCTAAAACTACCGTTACCGGAATTGAAATGTTTAATAAGTCTCTAGATGAAGGAATGGCTGGAGACAATGCCGGAATTTTACTTCGAGGTTTGAAAAAAGACGATATTACTCGTGGTCAAGTTTTAGCCAAACCGGGTTCGGTTACTCCGCACACTGAATTTGAAGCTGAGGTTTATATTTTAACTAAGGAAGAAGGTGGTCGTCATACTCCGTTCTTTACCGGTTATAAACCGCAGTTTTATATTAGAACGACCGATGTAACCGGAGAAGTAACTTTAGCTGATGATGTTAAGATGGTTATGCCTGGAGATACAGTTACTTTTAAAGTTAAATTGGTAGCTCCAGTAGCTTTGGAAGATCGTCAGCGATTTGCTATTCGTGAAGGTGGTAAAACGGTCGGAGCCGGAGTGGTAACTAAAATAGTGGCCTAAATCGGCTTTGAAGCAATTATATTATGGCTAAAAAATCCGTTGAACAAACAGAAATCCCCAAATTACGTATTAGGGTATCGGCTTATGAAAATAAAGTTTTGGATTCCAGCGTTAAGCAAATAGTGGATACGGCTTTACGTTATGATGGTCAATTGAATGGTCCGGTACCTTTACCAACGGAAATAAAAAAATATACAGTCAATCGCAGTTCTTTTGTAGATAAAGATTCGCGCGAACAGTTTGAAATGAGAGTTCATAAGCGTTTAATAGATATTATAGCCCCTTCTCCTAAAATAGTGGACAGTTTGACTAATTTGAACTTACCTTCGGGGGTTAATATAGATGTTAAGATGGTATAGGAAGACCAAATACTTAAAAACATGAAATATATTCTGGGACAAAAAAAAGAGATGACTCAAATTTTCGATCAAGATGGTCGGGTTTTACCGGTAACGGTAATAGCCGCCGGACCGGTTCGAGTTTTGGAAGTAAAAAACGTAGCTAAAGATGGTTATGATGGTGTTTATGTTGGTTATGGTCAAAAACCTTTAGCTAAGATGTCCAAGGCTCTCCAAGGTCAAATTAAAAAGAATTGGCCGGCGGCTGAGAATGGATTTCAAGTTTTAAAGGAATTTAGAACCAAAGCTAAAGCGGTGGAAGCGGAACCGGGTCAAGAAGTTAGTGTTTCAGTTTTTAATTCAGGTGATGAAGTGGAAATATCCGGTTTAACCAAAGGTAAGGGTTTTCAAGGTGTGGTTAAGAGGTATAATTTTGCCGGTGGCCCACGAACTCATGGTCAGAAACATTCCGAAAGAGAGCCCGGATCTATTGGAGCTACCGGTCCTCAAAAAGTTTTTAAAGGAACTAAAATGGCCGGTCGGATGGGTGGAAAACGCAAAACCGTTAAAGGTTTGCGAGTAGTTCAGGTAGACGAGGGTAATAATTTACTCTATATCTCCGGAGCTGTTCCCGGTCGTCGCGGTTCAATAGTGGAAATAAAAGCAAATTAGACAGGCTGATTTTTTTATGTTAGTAATTGAAAGTATAATTTAAGGATGACCGCCGAGGCGGTTTTTCCAAATTAAAATAAACATGCAATCTTCGTTATACAATCATTCAGGTAAAGAAATCGGTCAGTTGGATTTACCGGGGGAAATATTTAATGTTGATTGGAATGGAGATTTGGTTCATCAAGTAATAACAGCTGAAAGAGCTAATCAACGCCAAGAAACAGTTGCAGTTAAAGACAGAAGTGAGGTGTCCGGTGGTGGCCGTAAACCTTGGAGGCAGAAAGGAACCGGTCGAGCTCGTCATGGTTCAATTCGGTCTCCAATTTGGATTGGCGGAGGGGTTACTCATGGCCCTCGACCGGAAAGAAAATATAGTCAAAAAATAAATAGAAAGATGAAATTTAAAGCCCTTTTGGCTTTAATGTCTACTAAAGCTAAAACTAATAATTTATTATTGGTGGAAGCTTGGAAGTTAGAATCTCCGTCAATTAAAACAGTTAAAGAATCTTTTAAAAATTGGTCAGTAGTAGATGGTTTTTCGGAGTTAATTTATGACAAAGGGAAAAGAGCTTTAGTGATTACTCCGGATTTAAATAACAATTTAGTAAAAAGTGTTAAAAGTTTACCCACAATTAAAGTGGAAGAAGCCAGAAATATTGATCCTTTGTTGGTGGCTACTTACAAATATTTAATAATAACTGATCCGGAAATTGTTTTTGAAATAATTAGGGGGCGATTTCAAAAAATTCTAGGTAATAGTCATTCCCCTCTTCCATTAGAGGTAAAATAGTTTTAATATTATGTCTAAATTAGGTAAACAAACCATAAAAACTGAATTGAGATTGATAAAACCTCGAATTACCGAGAAAAGTGTCGGTTTAGCCGAGTCGGTTACCGCCCCGGCTCCAATTTATACTTTTGATGTGCCTATGGAAGTTAATAAAATTGAGATTAGTGAGGCTTTTTTCAAAAAATATAAAATAAATCCAACTAAGGTTAATATTGTAAAAAATAGTCCTCGATGGGAAAAAATACGTGGACGCCGTGGACGCCGTTCGGGTTATAAGAAGGCCATGATTTATGTTCCGGTTGGTCAAAAAATAGATTTTATTTAAAAATAGATTATTGATTTATGAAAAAATACAAGCCGACAACACCGTCTCGACGTCAAATGTCTACGGTTTCATATAAAAAAAATTTAACCACTTCTAAACCGCATAAACCCTTGGTTTTTGGACGTAAGCGTCATGTTGGACGAAACAGTGGAGGAAGAATCACTGTTCATCATAGAGGTGGGGGACATAAACGTCGTTATCGTTTGGTTGATTTTTCATATAATAAGAAAGAAATACCGGCTAAAGTGGAATCGATTGAGTATGATCCTAATCGTTCCGGTTTTATTGCTTTAGTTTGTTATGCCGATGGAGAACGTCGTTATATTTTAGCTCCTAAAACTGTTAAAATGGGAGATGAAATTATAGTTTCGGCTAAAGCAAAAATAAAGCCCGGTAATAGTATCCCTTTAAACAAAGCTGTGGCTGGTACTATGATTTATAATATAGAATTAAAACCGGAAGGAGGAGCTAAATTAGTACGCTCCGCCGGTACTTATGCTGAGGTTTTATCTAATGACGCCGGTTATTCTTTAATTAAGATGCCTTCGGGAGAGATTAGAAAAGTAAACGAAAAAGCTTGGGTAACTGTTGGAGCGGTCTCTAATGAAGAATATAAACAAGTTAATAAAGGAAAAGCCGGAAGATCCCGATGGCTGGGTATCAGACCTAAAGTTCGAGGTAGTGCCATGAACCCGGTAGATCATCCTTATGGTGGCGGAGAAGGCCGTCAAGGTCGAGGAACTAAACGACCTAAGACCAAACATGGTAAAATTACCGGTGGTTCCAAAACTCGTCCGGCTAAAAAATATTCTAATCGGTTAATTGTCTCCAGACGAAAGACCAAGAAGCGTAAATAATGTCAATCTTGGTTTTTTAGAGTTAAAAAAATGTTACTTTGGTTGACATTTTGTCTTTATCTGATAACATTAGCCTTGGCTCTGGCTGTATTTAGAGCCTTTTTAATTATATAACTAGTACAATAACTAATCTGATTAAATTTTCATGGCCCGTTCACTTAAAAAAGGACCGTATATAGATCCTAAATTATTGAAGAAAATAACCGATAAGAAGCCAAATGATACCGGAGTGATTAAAACTTGGGCTCGTAGCAGTCAAATTAGTCCGGAAATGGTCGGTTTTACTTTTGGTGTCCATAATGGTCGGCACCATATAGAGGTTCTAATTACCGAAGAAATGGTAGGTCATCGTTTGGGTGAATTTTCTCCGACTCGTAAATTTATCAGGCATGGTGGTAAAATGCAAAAAGAATTGGAGATGAAGAAAAAGGAAGCAGAAATTGCCGCTGCTCGAGCCGCTAAAACTGCTGATAAAAAATAACTATTATGAAAGCTCAACTTAACCAATATAGACAATCCCCTCGCAAAGTTCGTTTGGTAACGGATTTGGTTAAGGGTAAAACTGTTTCTCGAGCTTTGGCCGAATTGCAATTTTTACCAAAAAGAGCCAGTCTTTCTATAGGTAAATTAATAAGTAGTGCGGCCGCTAATGCCAAAAATAAAGATGCCAGTTTGTCTAAAGATGACTTGATAGTGAAAAATATTAGGGTAGACAAAGGTTTGACTTTAAAAAGAATGAGACCAAGAGCCAGAGGACGAGCTTTTTTGATTCGTAAACGGGCCAGTCGAATCCAGGTTGAATTAGATACGGTTAATCATTCTAAGTAAATTTAAATAATATTATTATGACTCATACAGTTCATCCTTATTCGCATCGTTTAGGTATTATCCGTGATTGGAAATCGCGTTGGTTTGGTAAAAAAGGTCAATACCAAAATTTTTTACAAGCTGATATTGCGTTGAGAGAATTTTTAGGAAAAAAATTACGTGGGTTTTATGTAGTTACGGTGGATATTGAAAGAGATGAAAATGAAATCAGGTTGATAATTAAAACTTCCAGACCGGGAATGGTTATTGGACGCAATGGTGACGGGGTGACTAAATTGAAAGGTGATATTCAAAAAATATTAAAGAAAAATAATGATGTTACTAAAACAGTTAAATTAGATATAGAAGAAGTTAAAGATCCGGAAAGCCATGCCGCTATTGTAGCCTATATGGTAGCTGAAGGTTTGGAAAAAAGAATGCCTTTCAGACGAGTGATGAAACAAGTTTTGGAAAAATCTATGGCTCAATCCAGAGTTGAAGGAGTAAAAATTTCGGTTTCCGGTCGATTGGGTGGGGCGGATATGAGCCGGAAAGAAATGGTTAAGGATGGACGAATTCCTTTACAAACCCTAAGAGCAGATATAGATTTTGCTCGTGAAAAAGCTTTTACCACTTATGGAGTAATTGGAGTAAAAGTTTGGATTTATCGAGGAGAAATTTTTGATAAAGAAGATAAATAAAATAATATGGCTTTATTTCCCAAAAAAGTAAAATATCGTAAATGGCAAACAGGTAGAACCAATCCCAATAAAAAAAGGGTGGAATCTAGGGGGGTTAGTTTAGGTTTCGGTTCTTTTGGTTTGAAAGCGCAGACTCATGGCAGAATTCGTTCTAATCAAATAGAAGCGGCGCGAAAAACCATTGCCAGGCAAATGCAAAAGAAAGGAAAATTATGGATTAGGATATTCCCGGATCGACCTTTTACCACTAAACCGGCAGAGGTGGGTATGGGTAAAGGCAAAGGCGATCTTCAGGGTTATGAAGCTGAGGTTTTGCCCGGTCGAATTATATTTGAATTAGACGGCTTAAGTGAAGAAGTGTCTCGAGAAGCTTTGCGTAAAGCCGGAGCTAAATTACCGGTTAAAACCAAGATTGTCAGTCGAGCCGGTAATTAAATAATGGACAAATTTTTAAATTCGTGATAAAGATATTAAGACTATGGCTAAAAAAAAGGATATTTCAAAAATGACTTCAATTGATTTAAAGAAAGCAATTGAAGAAAAACGAAAAGAATTGGCTAAGTTAAAAGGAGCTTTAGCCGGAGGAAAAACAACTAACACTAAGGCTGGTCGTGATTTAAAAAAAGAAATTGCTCGGTTGTTGACTAAATTAAATCTAACAACAAAAGATCAATAGAAAAATCAAATATAAAATTAATATGTCTGAAAATAATTCACAAGTTAAACAAAAGATTGCTAAGCCGAGAAAATTATTCGGAGTGGTGGTTTCAGATAAAATGGATAAAACCGTGGTGGTGGAAGTAACCAAAAGAATTAAACATGTTCGTTATGGTAAATTCATTAACAAAAATAAACGTTACAAGGCTCATTTGGAAAATAGAGCTTGTCAGTTAGGGGACAAAGTAACCATTATGGAAACCAAACCGTTTTCCAAAGATAAGAGTTTTAAAGTTATAGCTGTTAATGGTCAGATTATTTAATAAAGATTATGATTCAACCGCAAACCATAGTAAAAATAACAGATAATACCGGAGCTAAAATCGGTCGGGTATTTAAGGTACTTGGCGGTTCCAAGCGTCGATATGCTCGCATCGGAGATTTGGTGGTTTTGGCCGTTCAGGTGGCTGAACCGCGTAAAGCTTTAAAGAAAAAAGAAGTGGTTCAGGCAATAGTGGTTAGGCAAAAACAGCCTTATAGGCGAAAAGACGGTTCTTATATCAGTTTTGATGAGAATGCGGTAGTTATTTTGGAAAAAGGTAAAAAAGAACCGAGGGGTGGTCGTATTTTCGGGCCTATTCCCAGAGAATTGGCGGAATCGGGTTATCAAAAAATAATCTCATTGGCTCCTGAAGTCCTATAAATAAATATTATGAAAATGAATATTAAAACCAAAGATAAAGTTTATATTATTGCCGGTAAAGATAAAGGTAAAACCGGTCAAGTGACTAAAGTGGACAGAGAAAATAATCGCTTGGTGATTGAGGGTGTTAACGTTAGAACCAAAAGAGTTAAATCCAGGCAAAAGGGAGAAGCCGGACAAGTTTTATCCATTTCTTTACCGGTAGCCTATTCTAATGTATTACTTTTCTGTTCAAATTGTAATCGAGGAGTTAGGATTAAAAAGACTGAAGATAAAAACGGAGATAAAATTAGAACTTGTGTTAAATGTGAAAAAGTTTTTAAATAAAATAAATTATGGCTATTGAAAATTTAAAAAATAAATACCAAAGAGTTTTACCGGATTTAAAAAAAGAATTGGGTTTAACCAACAGCTTGGCTGTTCCGAGATTGGTTAAAGTGGTAGTCAGCTCCGGTACTGGCAAAGCGGTTGATAAAAAAAAGAAGAATGAATTGGTGGCTGATCGTTTATCTAAAATAACCGGCCAAAAGCCATCTCCTCGACCGGCTAAACAATCAATTGCTTCCTTTAAATTAAGACAAGGAGATATCATTGGTCAATCCGTTACTTTGCGTGGAAATCGGATGTATGCCTTTTTGGATAAGTTAATAAATGTGGCTATTCCTCGTTCTCGGGATTTTAAGGGTTATACTTTAAAATCTATTGACGAAATGGGTAATTTAACTTTAGCTGTTAAAGAGCATGTGGTTTTTCCGGAGACATCCGATGAAGATTTAAAAGATGTTTTTGGTTTGGCGGTGACGGTTATTACTTCAGCCACCGATAGGCAATCCGGAGAAGTTTTGTTTAAACATTTGGATTTTCCATTTAAAGAAACCAAAAAAGTTGCTTAAAATAAGTTTTTAAAGTAAGGACAATAGTTTGACATCATCCTGTATAATTGATAGGATAAGCACTGGCTTAACCTAAGCCTTTTATTTTAATTATTTTTATTTTTATATAAAATATGGCCAAAAAATCCGTTATTGCCAGAGCTCAGAAAAATCCGAAATTTAAATCTCGGACGATTAATCGTTGTTTTCATTGTGGGCGTAAACATGGTTATATGAGGGATTTTGGTTTATGTCGAATTTGTTTTAGGGAATTTGCTAACCAAGGCCAAATTCCCGGTGTTAGAAAATCTTCTTGGTAATTAAATTATTATGGATCCAATAGCAGACATGTTAGTTCAAATAAAGAATACCGCTTTGACCGGGCGGGAGGAAGTGGTTTTCCCTTATTCTAAATTTAAACACGAGGTAATCAAAGTTTTGGCTTCTAAAGGTTATTTGGAAAATATTACTAAAAAAATGCGACGTAATCGTCCTTATTTATCTTGTTATATTTCTTATTTACCGGCTGTACCCGGAACTCGACCTCAAGCCAGATTAAGTCAAATTAAGAAAATATCAAAACCTTCCCGTCGAATTTACAAGAAAGTATCTGAACTAAGGCCGACCCGTCAGGGTTATGGATTAGTAGTTGTATCTACTTCTAAAGGATTAATGGCTGAAGAAGAGGCTCGAAAACAAAAATTGGGTGGTGAAGTAATATTTCAAATTTGGTAATTTAAATTTTTATGTCTAGAATTGGTAAACAAATTATAGAAATTCCTCAAGGAGTAACCGTGGATAAAAACGGAGGGGAAGTTATTGTTTCTGGTCCTCGGGGTAAAATCAGTCGTATTTTTAAAGATGTGATAGATATTAAGATTAATGATAATCAAATCACTTTAGTGCCGGTTGCTGATTCTATTTTAGCGAAGAATTTGTGGGGTACTTATGGTTCACATTTAAAAAATATGGTTGTTGGTGTAACTGAAGGCTTCGTTAAAAAATTAGTAATAGAAGGAATAGGTTATAAAATAAATGTTACTGACGGGCATTTGGTTTTGGATGTGGGTTTTTCTCATCAGGTGCGTTTAAAAATTCCGGCAGATTTGGAAGTAACGGTAGAAAAGAATAACATTACCGTTTCCGGTTATAATAAAGAATCGGTTGGCGGTTTTGCTTCTTTAATCAGAATCCAAAAGAAAACCGAGCCTTATAAAGGAAAAGGAATTCGTTATATTGATGAGGTCGTTTTAAGAAAACAAGGTAAGAAGTCTGTTGCTTAATTAATTTTATTTCTATGTCTACTTCAATTTCCAAAACTCCTATCAGAGAACTACGCCATCGTCGAGTGCGGGCTAAAGTTAAAGGAGTAATTACTAAACCCCGCTTGGCTGTTTTTCGTTCTAATCGTTATATCAATGCTTTTTTAGTGGATGATGTTACCGGTCAAACTTTAGTCGGTATTTCCGGCAAGAAAATATTTGAAGATAATCAAAATAAAAAAAACAGAGTAGAGAAAGCTTTTATAGTTGGTCAATCTCTAGCTGAAGCAGCTAAAGAGAAAAAAATTACTGCCGTAGTTTTTGATAGAAGTGGTTATCGTTATGCCGGTCAAGTTAAAGCGGTAGCCGATGGAGCTCGTCAAGCCGGATTGAAATTTTAAATAATTTAAATATTTATGTCTACACAAACAGCTGAAAAAACAAAAATAAATAAAACCGGACGTCGGCAGACCGGTCGTCGCCAGATGGAAAAATCTGAATTTGATCATCAGGTGGTAGATATTCGTCGAGTCACCAGAGTGATGGCCGGTGGTCGTCGTTTTAGTTTTTCAGCTACCGTTATAGTGGGAGATAAACGAGGCCGAGTGGGAGTGGGAGTTGGTAAAGCCGGAGATACAGCGGCAGCTATTGCCAAAGCTATTACCAAAGCTCAAAAAAATGTGATCAAACTTAAATTAACAGAAGATCGTTCTATTCCTCATGAAGTCTCGGCTAAATTTAAATCTTCCAAAGTTTATTTACAGCCGGCAGCCGGTCGGGGTTTGATTGCCGGTAGTTCTTTGAGAACGGTTTTACATTTGGCCGGTATTAATGATGTCAATGGTAAGTTTATTTCACGAACCAAAAACAAACTTAATAATGCTCAAGTGGCAATTTTGGCCTTGTCTGAATTTAAAGAAAATAATAAAGTGGTAGAGAAATAGATTCATTATTCTTATTTAAAGATAAAATTTCAGTCTTATGCAAATTCATCAAATAAAACGTAACACTAAAAGAGCTGTTTCCAGGCAAATAGGCCGAGGTGGTACTCGTGGTAAAACATCCGGTAAGGGAATGAAAGGACAAAAAGCCAGAGCCGGTCGAAAAATTAGACCGGAAATGAGGGATACGATTAAAAAATTACCTAAACACCGTGGTTATAAATTTTCTAGTCATCGACTTACTGCTACTCCGATTAATTTATCGGAGATTAATAAAACCTTTAAAGCTGGAGAACAGGTTAGTCCTAAAACCCTATTTCGAGCCGGTTTAATTAGAAAGCGTTCCGGTGTTTTACCGGTGGTTAAAATCTTAGGTAAAGGCCATCTGGGTCATTCAGTAGTGGTTTCCAATTGTTTATTATCGGATACAGCTCGTCAGGTGATAGAAAAAGCCGGTGGAGAAATTAAACTATAAAATTATGTCAGCTTTGTTTTTAAAATTAAAAATGATTGGAAGAGATTCCGGCTTGCGTAACCGTTTATTGTTTATTGTTGGAATTTTAACTTTATTTCGAGTAGGAGCCACTATTCCCATTCCGGGAGTGGATAGGGCGGTCTTGGTTAATATTTTAGATAATCAATTCTTCGGTTTGTTGAATATTTTTTCCGGTGGCGGTTTATCCAATTTGTCTATTATGATGTTGGGGGTGGGACCTTTTATTACCGCTGCCATTATTATGCAACTATCGACTGTGGTGTCATCGCGAATGAAGGAGATGTATCATGAAGAAGGTGAAGCAGGTCGCCAAAAATTTAATCAATATTCTAGGTTATTAACAGTTCCCTTGGCTATATTGCAAGCGGTCGGTTTATTGGTTCTTTTGCAGAGAGAAGGTTTTTTACCGGATTTAGTCGGTTGGCAATTAATCTCCAGTGTGATTATTGTGGCCGCCGGCTCCATATTGTTAATGTGGTTGGGAGAACAAATTTCGCAATACGGTATAGGTAATGGTGTTTCTATTTTAATTTTTGCCGGTATTGTAGCTTCTTTACCCAGTACTATTTATCAAGTAATTATCACTTTTGATCCGGCTCAATTACCTATATATCTTGGCTTTACGGTAGCGGCGGTGGCGATTGTTGGCGGAGTGGTGGCTGTAACTGAAGCCGAAAGACCTATCCCTATTACTTATTCTAGAAGTATCAGAGGGCAAAGATCAGCTGCCGGTATTGCCACTTATTTGCCGATTAGACTTAATAATGCCGGAGTAATGCCAATAATTTTCGCTTTATCTATTTTATTATTTCCTCAAATGTTGGTTAATTTATTGGGGGAGGCCTCTAGTTCTGTGGCTCAAACAGTAGTAATGTGGCTGGAAATGTTTGTTAATAATATGTGGCTTTATGGGGCTTTCTATTTTGCTTTGGTTTTTGCTTTTACTTTCTTTTATTCGGCTATTACTTTTGAGCCCAATAAAGTGGCTACCAATTTACAAAAAAGCGGAGCTTATGTACCGGGAATCCGTCCCGGTCAAACCACTGCTAACTATATAGCCGGTATTGTAGCTCGTTTAACTTTTATTGGGGCTGTCTTTTTGGGTTTTATTGCCGTTCTACCATTTATTATGCAATCGGTTACCGGTCAAACCGCTTTGGCTTTAGGAGGAACCGGATTATTGATTGTGGTGTCTGTAACCTTGGATTTAGTGAAAAAAATCGATGCTCAGATTACCATGCGAGAGTATTAAAATATATTTAACTTGTTGCTGGTTTAGATAATTTGTATAATGACTTTATGTCCAATGAAGTTATTTTTGAATCCGAAGAAGAAGAAAAATTAGTTAGACCACCCAAATCTACTACCGGTTTGGCCGGTTGGTTAGTTAAAATATCCGGTGGTTTGATAGACGGTGAACATAAAGCTAATGTATTGATGTTTGTCTTTTCTTTTTTGGCCTTTGGTTTAGCTGTTGTGATTGCTGTTTTCTTTTGGTAGTAATTTAAAATTAATTTAAAATAAAAATTTATGTCGTCAGCAGAATCCGAGTCAAGTAATTTACCAACTGTTTATATTTTTATTGGCCGTTCCGGTTGCGGTAAAGGAACTCAGGCTAAAATGTTGAGCCAAAGACTCCAAAAAACCTTTGATAAAGATATTTTGTATGTGGAAACCGGTCAACGTTTAAGAAAATTTATTGAAGACGATTCTTTTTCCGGTAATCAGGCTAAGCAATTGATGGCCGAAGGTAAAAGATTGCCGGCTTTTTTAGCTGTTTGGACTTGGGCTCAATTTTTAATAGATCAGGTTAAATCTTCAGCTGATTGGTTATTATTTGATGGAACGCCTCGATCTTTACCGGAAGCTTTGGCCTTGGAAACGGCTTTGCTTTTTTATGGTCATACTCGGGTAGCGGTAATAAATTTACAAGTTTCCCGGGAAGAATCGGTTAAACGTTTAACCGATCGTGGTCGAGCTGATGATCGTCAAGCCGAATTAATTAATAGTCGTTTGGATTGGTTTGATTCTGATGTGGCTCCGGTAATTGAAAGATATTATGATGAAGATTTATATACTTATATTGAAATTGACGGAGAATTATCGCCGGAAGCCATTCATGAGCTTTTATGGGATTATATCAGGGGAGAAGATAAGCAGGGATAGTTTTAATGTCTATTAGATTAAAAACCGAAGCGGATATAGTCAAATTACGTCAAGGAGGGATAAAACTGGCTCGCATTTTAAATAAATTGATTGAAAAAGTGGAGCCGGGTTTGCCGACTAAACAATTAGATATCTGGGCCAGACAGTGGGCGGAGGCTGAAGGTGGTCGGCCGGCTTTTTTGGGTTATAAGCCAACCGGTGCTTCCCGACCGTATCCGGCAGCGGTTTGTATTTCTTTAAATGAAGAAATAGTTCATGGTTTACCGACCGAAACAGTGATTACCTCTGATGATGTGGTCACTTTGGATATGGGTTTGGTTTATGAAAATTTATATACAGATCATGCCATAACCGTTTGTATGCCCGATTGTGATAACAAAACTAAACAATTGGTGCAAGATACCAAAGGGGCTCTTAAACGTGGCATAAACTCAGCTGTAGCCGGAGCTACCATAGGTAGTATTGGACAATCTATAGCCGATTTTGTTTTACCGAAGGGTTATGGGTTAATCAGAGATTTAGCCGGTCACGGAGTCGGTTTTGAAGTTCATGAAGGACCTTTAGTCCCTAATTACGGCCGAGCCGGCACCGGTCCTGTTTTAAAACCGGGTTTGGTTTTGGCTTTAGAGCCGATGATTAGTTTAGGAACCGATCAAATAAAATTAGCTGATGATGATTTTACTTTTTTAACGGCAGATGGTAGTATAAGCGCACATTTTGAACATACAATCGCTATAACCGAAGACGGTCCTTTAATTCTAACTGCTCCAGAATAATTTTAAATTACTATTTAAGTTTTTAATTGCTTATGTCATATAATCCTAAAGAAGAAAAAACATTTTTAATGGTTAAGCCCGATGGTGTTCGTAAAGGTTTGGTGGGAGAGATAATAAAAAGAATAGAACAGCGAGATTTAAAAATTGTGGCTTTGGAAATGTTTCAACCGACTTATGAACAAATAGATAATCATTATCCTAAGTCTGAAAAGTGGATTGCTCGTTTGGGAGAGAAAACTTTGGGTACTTACGAAAAATACGGCTATGATCCTGAAAAAGAAATTGGCACCGCTGATCCTTCGGAAATAGGTAAAGAGGTTAGAACTTGGATTGTTGATTATATGACCTCGGCTCCGATGGTTAGAATGGTGATTCAAGGTATTCACGCCATAGACATGGTTCGAAAGATTGCTGGACCGACTTTGCCTTATCAGGCGGATATGGGAACTATTCGCGGAGATTTTTCAGCTGACTCACCTTTGTTGGCCAATAAAGAAAAAAGAGCGGTTATGAATTTGGTTCATGCTTCCGAAACTCCGGAAGAAGCTGAACATGAAATAAAATTATGGTTTGGTGATAGCCCGATTTATAACTACAAACGTTTTGGGGTGGATGAGGCCTAGGATTTTTAGGTTGTGAAATGTGTAAATCTTTTGTATAACAAAAAAGGTATAGGTACTTAACAAAAAAGGAGAGTCAGGTGAGATTCTTGATAGTTTTGGTTTTGGCTATCTTCCCGATGATAGCTGAAGCCGGCGGGCTTAATCGAGTAGGCGGAGTGGGACCGGCTATCGGTACCAGTGGCGCTTATGTGGCGACTGCTGATCCTTTCGGTGGTCACTACTACAATCCGGCTGCTTGGGCCGGAGCTCAATCAAAAGCTTTAATGGTTGGATGGGAACGAGTTGATGCTCGTTTTCATTACCGAGGTCAAAAGGGTAATCGTCGGTCCGGGGGAGAACCGTATGATCTACCTTTTGTTTCCGGGGTTTTACCACTAACGGATAGGTTAGTTTTGGCCGGTGGTATTTGTGTTCCTTACGGTTTGGGAGCGGAATTTGATAGAAATCCCGAACAGTGGTTCATGAATACCAGGTCTGAATTATCTCTGGTAAATGCTTCAATCGGCTTTGGTTGGCAAGCCAGTCAACGCTTGGCCTTGGGTTTGACTGTTCATGTCGGACAAGCTGAGCTTGTCTATGAAGCACCGCTGGAGTTAGCCGGCATTAGGTGGCCGTTAAAAGCCGAGAGTGGGGCTATCGGTTTTGGTTTGGGTTGGCAAGTGGGATTGCAATACCAAATGTCTTCACAATGGAGATTGGGGCTTTCTTACACTTCAACTCAAACTGCCAACTTGTCCGGTCGGACCAATCTACCTTTAGGGATAAGTGATCGGTTTGACAGCCAATACACTTTTCCTGATAGGCTCCAGGTAGGACTGGAATACCGAATATCTCCTCGGATAATCCTGTTGGCTGATTGGGCTCATTACGGTTATTCCGGTCGTAATCGAGAATTGCGATTGGATTTTAATCGTTTGCCGGCCATTGGTTTACCTTTGGGCTGGAAAGACAATCGGACATATCACTTGGGAATGAAGGCAGAGCTGAACGATAACTGGCGAATGAGTCTGGGTTGGAATTACATGACTCAAGCGGTGCCGGATAATCGAGTCAGTACCCTGATTCCCGATATGTCCGGTTGGAATTTGGCTTTTCAGTTGACAAAAATTGGATCAAAGCTTGAGCGGTCAATTTTTGTCGCTTATGGCCAAGGTTCGGTTCGAGCCGGGCATCCGAGGGTAAAATTTTCTTCGGAAATTTTGACTGTCGGCATGTCTTTCAGTTTTTGATTTCAAAGCGTTTGTTGGGGTAACCAATAGACGCTTTTTCTTTTGTTTGATTTATTTTTTAATATGTGTTATACTTCAAGTGGTCTAGGTGTTTGTCAACAAAAAACCAACCTTGAGAGGAGGACTCCTATGTCTTATAAATTAGAAATGGCTTCCTTACCGAATTGTTCGGTGAGGGAAGTCAAAAGAGAAAAACTTCGACCAATCGATCGGTTGGAGTTTGAACAGAGTCTCTGGTTTCATCTGGTGGCTCCGGTGATGATGGTGTTGGCGCTGGTGACTTTCTTCAAGAAGACTGTCTATAGGGTTATGGGTTGGGGTTCCCCGATCTATAATTCTTCGTGGTTTGATGGCTGGGGTCGAAAGACTTTAGCCATCCGTCAAGGAGCGGCTTCTTGGAGGGCGCTTCACTTGATCTATAACCACGATTTCTCAGGAAATTTGGTTGACGATTTTTGGATCGGTATGCGAAACGCCCAGGCGGTTCGCAATCGATACAAAATTGCTTGTGCCGAGCTGGCGGAGGCAGTCAATCGATTTCGACGGGAATCGGAAATTCGGATTCTCTCACTAGCTTGCGGGTCGGCGGAGTCGGTCATTAAGACGGTGGCAGATTTCAAAGCCAAAGGGGTAACGGTTCGAGTGCTGTTGGTTGATCGTGACCAGACAGCCCTGGACTTTGCTCAAGGGTTGGCTCAAGATTCCGGTGTTTCCTCTCAAGTGGAGGTTCGCCGGGAGACGGTTTCCAATGTCTTGGAAATCAGTCGGGAATTCGCTCCTCACATCGTAGAGATGATGGGGTTGCTGGATTATCTGCCTGATGACAAGGCGGAGAAACTGCTGAGTCAAATTCACTCGGCCTTGCCGCCGGGGGGAGTTTTCCTGACCTGCAACATTGCTCCCAACAGTGAGCGATGGTTCTTGTACCAAGTGATTGACTGGCCGATGATTTATCGTTGGCCGGATCGTTTGGCGAGAATCCTCCTTCGATCCGGTTTTGTGTCGGTTCGACTGGTTTACGAACCGCACAAAATTCACGGCGTAGCTGTGGGGCAGGTTGAATAGTTTTCATCAGCCGGTGGCGTGTTATAATAATAACATTCCACCGGTTTTGTATGTTGTTTACTTTTTACACCTTATCAGCTTTAATAAATTTCATTACCAGTTTGGTTTTGGGTTTTTTTGTTTTATTGCGTAATCCTAAACGTCTTTTATATATAACTTTTGCTTTGTTTTCTTTTTTGATAGCCGGTTGGAGTCTGGGTTATTTTTTCTGGCAATTGTCAACCGATGCTCAAACTGCTTTGTTTTGGTCTAGATTTTTTATGAGTTGGGCTATTTTTATCTCGGTAGCTTACTTACATTTTGTATTTGTTTTATTAAAAATAAACAAAAGTTATAAACTTTTTATATTGGGTAGTTATTTTTTATTTTTTCTGTTTTTAGTTTTAAATTTATTTAGTAATCATTTTATTACGGGAATTACTTCCAGAGCAATGTTTGATTTCTGGCCGGTGCCCGGGATCTTATTCAATATTTTTTTACCTATTTGGTTTGGCTATGTCGTGCTGGCCACTTATTATTTATTCAAATATCATTCTCGGCTATCCGGAGTAGTGAAAAGTCAGATAAAATATTTATTAGTGGGAATGATAGTGGGTTTTACCGGTGGTTCGACTAATTATTTTCTTTGGTATGATATCCCAATTTTACCTATAGGTAATATCTTGGTTTCTTTTTATGTTGTGGCGGTCGCCTACGCCATCCTCCGTTACCGTTTAATGGATATTAGAGTCGTCTTCAGACGGCTTTATTTATATGTTCTGGCGGCTGCTTTTACTTATATCCTTTTTTATTTAATAGCTTGGTTTTATATTTATTTTTTTGGTGGAATTTTTACTCCGGCTTCCTATTTAACCGGTTTGTTAATGGCTCCGTTTTTTGTTTTCCTGTTATATAATTTCTATAATCTGATTCAAGATTGGGCCAATAAATATTTTTTTGTTTCTTTATATTCGGTTCAAGAATCCGTTAATCGTTTGGCTCGAGAATTAAATTATCTTAATGATTTACAACAAATAGCGGATTTAATCGTTAAAACTGTTTATAGGGAATTTGATTTAACCAAAGCTGGTTTAATAATTTTAAATAAAGAGGCGGATAAAGATCATCAAGTTTTCCAACTTAATTTTGAAGCTGAGGATTTAAATATTAAACAATTGGTTTTTACTCAAGTTGCAAGAGAATTTTTGGAAAAACATAATCAAATATTGATAGCTGATGAGCTAATTAATTACCAACAAGATATAGCCGACGGCAGTCAATCTGCGGAAATTTGGAAAAATAATCTGGAGAAAATACCCGCCGCCGGTTTAATGCCTTTAATCTCCGGTTCGCGCTTGGTGGGTTTGGTGGTCTTGGGTGAGAAAGCTTCCGGCAATCCTTTTTCTCAAGAAGATATTATGTTGCTGCAAACCTTGGCGGCTTCGGCCGGTATTGCCATAGATAATTCCTTATTATATGAGCAAATTAGATTGTTTAATCAAACCCTACAGGAGAGGGTGGATGAACAAACATCGGAATTACGAGCTAAAACAAAACATCTGGAAAAATTGTTAAAAATGCGTTCGGAATTTTTAAATATTGCTTCTCATCAATTACGAACCCCGGTTTCGGTTATCTTGGGAACCATTTCTATGTTTAAAGAAGGTAGTATAGACAAACTACCGCCGGAAAAACAAAAACAATTTATAGATAATATTTATTATAAATCCAGGAAATTGGAACAGATAATTCGAGATATTTTATTAGCTTCAGAAATAGATAGCGGGCATTTTTCTTTGGGGGAGGAACGCTTGGCAGTAGTTGATGTAGTTAATTTGGTTGCCGAGGTGGTTAAAGCCAACTCAACTAAAGCTCAAGATAAGGATTTGGAATTGGTATTTAATAAACCGTCTGAGGAGTTAAAGATTAAAGCTCATGCCGATTATCTAAAACAAGCCCTGGCTTATGTTATAGATAATGCCTTAATTTACACACCGGTCGGTCAAGTAACGGTTGATTTAACAGAAGATAAGGGTAGGGTTATGATAAAAATTAGCGATACCGGAATTGGGATTCCGGCTGAGGATCAAGATAAAATATTTAAAAAATTTGCTCGTGGCCGCCAAGCGGTTGATTTATACACCGATGGCTCGGGTTTGGGTTTGTTTATAGTTTTAAAAATAACCGAAGCCCAGCCGGGAGGTCAAATTAGTTTTGAATCCGAAGCCGGTCAAGGCTCCATTTTCATTTTAAGTTTTCCTTTGGTACAATAATTTTATGCAAAAACTATTAGATAGAGTTCTTTTAATTGAAGATGATCCCGATCAAGTTCATATTTATAAAACTCTTTTTGATTTGGATGATTCGGTGGATTTAATGATAGCCACCAATGGTCAAGACGGTTTGGCTATTGCCAAAGCCGGAGAGCCGGATATTATCCTTTTGGATTTGGTAATGGCCGAAATGGATGGCGGTCAAGTGTTGAAGTTTTTAAAAAAAGACAAAGATACCAAAGATGTGCCGGTGGTTATTTTAAGTAATTTATATGAAGAAGGAATTAAAGATAAGTATATTAAAAAAGGAGCTATTGATTACTGGTTAAAAACCGAGATTATGCCCGGTCAAGCTTTGGTTAAAATTAAGGAAATTTTGCATCAGATCAGAATTGAGTAGATATTTTTTTTGGTGTATAATGGAGATGGACTGCTTGGATATTATCTAGATCGTTTTTACCCTTAGGGAGTCCTATATTACTTTAAGCCGTGGTTTAAGGTTGCGGACACCCACTTGGATTTATCCTAGGGTAGTATCCCAAGCAGTCTTTAAATGATCATCCTTGATTTGGTTTGAAATACCCGGATCTTGGGTGATTATTTGTTTGCGATAGATAATTTAATAGTCTAAAATACTTTTAATGACATTTAAAAGACCGGTTTGGTGGGGAGTGTTATTAGGTCTGGTATTGGTGGCCGGTCTTAATTATTTTGCTTTTGAATATTATTTATATTGGCGTTGGTGGTGGTTTGATTTAATAGTCCATTTAATAGCCGGAGCGACTGTAGCTACAGCCGTTTTATCTTTTTATTTTGATATCCATAAAGTTTATCCTAAATTTTTAATTGTAATGTTAATAGCCGTTGGTTTTTCTTTTTTTATCGGTGGCTTGTGGGAGTTATTTGAATTCGGAGCCTATAAGATCTGGCCCGGTTATCCTGTTTTTAAAACCCTGGAAACTTTGCAAGTGGGCTGGTTGGATACCGTGACCGATCTTTTTATGGATACGGTTGGTGGTTTGGTTGCTGGCTTGGCTTTTTGGTATACCCCTTTTAATATTTATAAACAACCGGCTAAAAATGAAAAACACTAAGCAAAAATTTTCCTTAACTTTTCACGGCGGAGTCGGTTCGGTAACCGGGGCTAATTTTTTATTGGAAAGCCCGGAGGGGCTACGGGTTTTGGTGGACTGTGGTTTGTTTCAAGGGGGCAAGGTTTGTGAAGAAGATAACCGAGCAGATTTTCCTTATGATCCGTCCACTATAGATTTTTTATTAATCACTCATGGTCATTTGGATCATGTTGGCCGAATTCCCAAATTGGTTAAAGATGGTTTTCGAGGACAAATTATATCTACTCCGCCAACTAAGGATATTGCCGAATTAATAATGACAGACAGTATTGGGGTGATGTCTAAAGAAGCCAAACGAACCGGTCAAGATCCTTTTTATTCTTTGGCGGATGTGGAACAAACTATGTCTTTATGGCAAACCAAAGACTATTATGAAAAATTTACCATTGGCAGTTTGGAAGTGGAGCAAAAAAATGCCGGGCATATCTTGGGTTCTAGTATTTTTGCCATAGAAGGCTTTGAGCGTCGAATATTTTTTACCGGAGATTTAGGTAGCTCACCGGCGCCTTTATTGGGGGATGTCGATTCAGTTGTTGGTGCTGATTATCTAATAATGGAAAGTGTTTATGGAGACAGGGAACATGAAGATCGTCAACATAGACGAGAGCATTTACAAAGAATAATTAAAGAAACTTTAAATCAAGGGGGGACTTTAATGATTCCGGCTTTTTCAATTGAAAGAACACAACAATTACTTTTTGAAATCTCCGGCTTAATGGCTCGGTCGGAGATTCCTTTGGTGCCGGTTTTTTTGGATTCACCGTTGGCCATAGCGGTGACTGAAGTTTATCGTCGTTATAAAAATTATTTAAAAGAATCAGTTGAGGATCTGGCCACTGAAAGAAATATTTTTCATTTTCCGCAATTACATTTAACTAAGACTACTGATGAATCTAAAGCGATTGCTTCGGCTCCGGCTCGTAAAATTATTATTGCCGGCTCCGGTATGTCCAATGGTGGTCGGATTATTCATCATGAAAAAATGTTTTTACCGGATAAAAAAAATACCCTGCTTTTGGTTGGTTACCAAGCGGCCGGCAGTTTAGGGAGAGTTTTACAAGATGGAGTCAAGGTGGTTAAAATTTTAGGTACTGAAGTGCCGGTAGCGGCTAGAATAGAAACTATTTCAGGTTATTCAGCCCATGCCGATTCGGCCGGTTTATTAAATTTAGTAGCTGAGGCCACTGAAAGTCTCCAAACTGTTTTTACGGTTATGGGGGAGCCAAAATCTTCTTGGGCTTTAGCTCAGAGAATTAACGATTATCTCGGAATTAAGGCTATAGCTCCCGATCCGGGACAAAAGGTGATTTTAGATTAAAAACTATTTTTGAGCTTCACTGACCACTTTAGCAAAAGTATCGCTGTCTGTTTGAGCTAAATTAGCCAACATTTTTCGATTAAGGCCTATTTGTTTTTTAGTTAAAAGATCCAGAAAGCGACTGTAGGATAAGCCCAAAGGTCGAATAGCGGCATTGATTTGAATTTGCCATAGACGACGGAAGTCGTTTTTCTTGTCTCGGCGATGAGCCAGAGCATGTGAGCCGGCATGTAAAATAGCTTCTTTGGCTGGGCGTTCTTTTTTACTGCGACCAAAACGGTAACCTTTGGCTTGGGCTAGGGTGTTTCTTCTTCTTTTGTTGGAAATTACTCCTCGTTTTACTCTAGGCATGATATTTATTATTATTTAGCATTATGACCGGGTAAAAAGCGTCTAATTATTTTCTGAGACAAACTAAGCACTCGGTGTTTTTTTAATTCCAGCTTGGTTTGACGATCTTTCTTGGCACGAAAGTGGTTCTGGTTCGGTCGGCGAGCCAAAACTTTACCATTTTTGGTTACTTTCAATCTTTTGGTATATGATTTATTGGTTTTCATAATTATTTTTTAGCTTTTTCTATTATTAGGTAAAGTCCTTTGGGATTCTTTTTTATTGGTTCGGCTAATTTATATTCTTCGGGAACCATTTCCAAAAACTTATTTAAACGTTCGTGTAGAAAGTTTTTATCCATATACTTGGTGCGACCGGGTAAAAACAATTCCAATTTTACTCGATGCCCCGCTCGTAAAAATTTACCGGCTTTATTGGCTTTTAACTTCAAATCGTTTTCTCCGGTAGCAATCTTTATTTGTAAAGATTTGGTTTCAGTGGTTTGGCTTTTGGCTTTACTTTGTTTGAGTTTTCTTTTTTCTTCGTATTGCCATTTGCCAAAATCCATTATTTTAGCTACCGGTGGAGTGGCTGTGGGAGAGATTTCGATTAAATCCAAACCCTTATCCTCAGCTAACTTCAAAGCTTGAGTTAAAGATAAGACTCCCAAATTGCCGGCTTTATCGTCAATAACCCTAAGTTCCGGTGAATTTATTTGATTGTTTATACGAATTTGAGGCTTCAAATATATGTTATATATTAAGTTCAATTAAAACCGGCCACTAAAGTGGCAAGTGGTTAAATGGTAACTGATTTCAACTCAAAGGTCAACCCCAATATTTAGATTTCCGTTTTAGCTGACTTTTGTTACACTTAAACATTATGGCAATTGTTAATAAAAAGGCTTTGTTTAATTATGAACCGTTAGAGAAATACCGGGCCGGTTTGGAATTGACCGGTCAAGAGGTTAAATCTATTCGCCAAGGACATGGTTCTCTAGCCGGTTCTTATATTACCATTAAAGCCGGACAACCGTTTTTAATCGGGGCTCAGGTTCCGGCTTACCAGCCGAATAATAATACTTTAGAATATGATCCGGCTCGAGATCGGAAATTACTTTTACAAAAAGCGGAAATAAAAGAATTAATAGGACACTTATCTCGACCGGGATTGACAGCAATCCCACTTAAGCTGTATAATTCGGGTAGGTGGTTGAAATTGGAATTGGCGGTGGCTCGTGGTAAAAAAGAACATGATAAACGAGAAGTGATTAAAAAACGCGAAGCCCAAAGAGAAATTAGTCGAACTTTGAAAAATAGATATAAATAATTAATGGGGATGATCGGCCTTGATGGTGTAGATTTTAGCAATTGGCAGGTCGAGAATGTCGGATAACTCGAAAAACTCCGACACACTGTATAAGTGCAAACTTATCTCAAAAGGTAAAATCGGTGGTTTCACCGTATTTTACTCCGGCCTACGCTTTAGCCTAAGCCGGCGTCTATCTGATCAGGAGTTCGGCCGGATCTGATGGGTGTCATATAAACCGAACTGGAGCGTTAATTGGTTCTGCTTAACGTTTAAGATTAAGGAACTCGATCTGAATGGATTTTGTTTGTTAATAACCGTTTAGATTTAAAACTTGTAAACAGACTATACCTGTAGAGAAATTGTTAAATCTTTACCAGACGCGGGTTCGATTCCCGCCATCTCCACATCGTATTTACTAAAAAACAGCCCGTAAACATTGGGGCTGTTTTGTGTTTTGGTTGCAAGAGATGACAAGAATCGAATTGAATTGTTTTTTTTAACTGATGTGTTAATGTGACCTTGGATTAAGCTTTATTGTTGAGCTTAAATTGACACAACCAAGAAAGGAGACTCTACTATGTCTGACTCAAATCGTATCGTTCTGGCGGTCGATGAGCTGAGCCTCGATCAGTGCTTGGAGCTTGCCTCCAAGGTTGGTGATTGGGTTTATGCCATCAAGATTCACAACGTGTTCGATCAGCAAGGACCTGATGTCGTTCAACGACTTCGGGACGCAGGCGCCCGTCGCATCTGGGTGGACGCCAAGCTTCACGACATTCCGAACACCGTTAAGCTCCGTGCGAAGGCAATCGCCGAATCCGGAGCCGATATTCTCACCGTTCACGCCTCTGGCGAGATCGAAATGATGATGGCTGCGGTGGAAGCGGGACCGTCGGAGATCTACGCAATCACGGTTCTCACTTCGCTTGGCGAGGAACAGGCGCACCTTTTGCATGGACAACCGTCCAAGGCAGAAGTGCTTTACCTCGCACGTCTCGCGAAACTCGCGGGCGTTCACGGCATCGTGTGTTCGCCCAAAGAGGTCGGGATTCTCGCCAAGAGGTCCGAACTTCAGGGACTGAAGTTCATCACGCCGGGTGTTCGTTCTCCAGGCAAGGCAACCGATGATCAAAAACGAGTGGATACACCGGCGGGCGCGATCGCTTCCGGCTCAACTCATCTCGTTGTCGGACGGCAAATCACGCAGGCAACTGATCCGGTGGATGCGCTCTGTCAGATCGAGGAGGAGATTTCTCCGAACGCTATGGAGGTGGTGGTATGAACGAGCAAGATGTCCTGCAAATCCTAGGCAAGGTCGGTGCAGTCATCACCGATAGCCACATAGTCTACACGTCCGGTAAACATGGCACGGCGTATGTCAACAAGGATGCGGTTTATCCGCACACCGCGGAAACGTCACGCCTCTGCCTTTCAATTGCTGAACGGTTCACGGACGACAATGTGGAGGTCGTCATCGCTCCGGCAATCGGCGGCGTGATTCTCTCCCAGTGGACGGCGTATCATCTCTCAGAGATGAAGGCTCACGAGGTGCTTGGGGTTTACGCCGAGAAGTCTGAGGGCAGAGGAGACTTCATCATCAAACGAGGCTACGACAAGATTGTTGCCGGCAAGAACGTTCTGGTTGTAGAGGATGTTCTCACTACCGGTGGCTCCGCCAAAAAGGTGATTGAAGCTACGCGAGAAATCGGTGGCAACGTCATCGGTCTCGGCGTCCTCTGCAACCGTGGAGGAATTAGGCCACAAGACGTGGCCGATGTTTCGAAGCTCACCGCTCTCGTGAACGTGGAGTTCGACGCATACGACGAGGCAACTTGTCCGCTTTGCGAGCAAGACGTTCCGATCAACATTGATGTCGGCAAGGGGCGCGAGTTCCTTGCGCGGAAGTAAAGAGCGACTCTACCCAGAGCCGTCATCTTGAGATGGCGGCTCTTTTTATATTCTAAGTAAAAATACCTCAATTTGATTAAGCGTAAACGCTGGATACTTAAAGCATTCCACCCACTTCCTCGTTCTGAAATCGTTCTGTAGTCTTCATCAAATTTGACTAAAACATTATTTTATTATATTATCTGATTAGTTAACACTGATCCAGAAAGGAGGTGATTATAGTGTTTGGTGTTTTTTTACTGGGGTTTGTAGGCGGAGGGGTTGGTGAGAGACCGGTTAAAAGGTTGATCGTTGGCCTCTTCTCCTCAGAAGAGGAGGTGGTCAACTGGTTGACTGACCATGGCTTTGCTGTGGTTAGTAGGGGGATGTGGAAAAGAGAGGTCTCCGGCCGGTTGGTTTTCGGACCGGCCAAGACTCAAGTCCTTGGCTCCGTTTGGGCTAAGGTATTTCAGTTAAACTCTCCCGACTCCATTCTTTTCGAAGAATAAGGAGTCGGAAAACCCCGTCGGTTGTTTTCAGTCAACCAACGGGGTTAATTTTTGTTTCTTTTTTTGTTATAATAGCCTCATGTTGATTACTTGGCTTTTAATAATTATCTCTTTTGTTTTACTGATAACCGCTTTGGTTTTTGTTGTTCATTCTTTTCGTTTTGGTTCTCAAGATAAAGAAAAAACAGAAATCGAAGAATAGTAATTGACTTTTACCGGTTTACGGTTTAATTTAAACAAAAACCGGCTCGAATGCCGGATTTCTATTTTGCCAAAATCTTTTATTAAACCAAGCTTTTATAGATTATGAAAAAAAAGAAAAAACCAAAATTTATTAAATCAACCAATAGTCAACAATTATGGCAACAGTTTGGTGGTCAAATTTTATTGATTGTTGTTTTTTTGTTGGCTGCCTCCATGATTTATATTTCTTGGATGGAGCGAGAGGTGCCGGAAGAAATTAATTTATCCGAATTAGCCGGTTTGGTTTCTGCCGGTCAAGTAGAAGCTATAACTATCAGGGGAGATAAATTAGAGATAACAACAACAGCGGAAGAAGAACTGGTTAGTCGTAAAGAAACAGATCAATCACTATTGCAGAGTTTATCAGCCTTTGGTTTAAGCGGGGAGGATTTATCGGCGGTTAATATTAATCCTCAAGGCCAAACCGGAGCTGCCTTTTGGGCTCTAAATATTTTACCTTTTTTGGTGCCACTTTTGTTTTTAATTCTTTTGATTTGGTTTATTACTCGGCAAATTAAAGGATCCAGTATGCAGGCTTTTACTTTTGGCCAGTCGCGAGCCCGAATTATTGATCCTAAAGATAAAAATCAAAGAGTTTTATTTAAAGATGTGGCCGGAGTCAAAGAAGCTAAAGAAGAATTGAAGGAAGTGGTGGACTTTTTATGTAATCCGAAAAAGTTTTTAGATATCGGAGCTAAAATTCCCAAAGGAGTTCTTTTAATGGGGGCTCCGGGAACCGGAAAAACATTATTAGCCAGGGCGGTAGCCGGAGAAGCCGGAGTGCCTTTCTTTTATTTATCCGGTTCGGAATTTGTGGAAATGTTTGTTGGAGTGGGTGCCTCTCGAACCAGAGATTTGTTTAAAATGGCTAAAAAAGCGGCTCCGGCTATAATTTTTATAGATGAAATTGATGCCATTGGTCGGCATCGAGGATCCGGCATGGGTGGTGGTAACGATGAAAGAGAACAAACTTTGAATCAGATTTTGGTGGAAATGGACGGGTTTGAACCTAATCAAAAGTTGATTGTGATGGCAGCCACTAATCGACCGGATGTTTTAGACCCGGCCCTGTTGCGACCGGGTAGATTTGATCGTCGAATAATTTTAGATCAACCGGATATTAATGATCGAGAAGAAATTTTAAAGATTCATGCCGGGAAGAAACCTTTGACAGCTGGGGTGGATTTACGCCAAGTGGCTGAACGGACTCCCGGTTTTTCCGGAGCCGATTTGGCTAATTTAATGAATGAAGCTGCTATTTTGGCTGCTCGGAATAATCGGAAAGAAATTACTCAAAATGATCTTTATCACAGTGTGGAAAAGGTAATGCTTGGTCCGGAGCGTAAAAGCCATATTTTATCCAAAAAAGAAAAGGAAATCACCGCTTACCATGAAATGGGGCATGCTTTGGTGGCTTCGGTTTTACCAGCAGCCGATCCGGTTCATAAAGTATCTATTATTTCTCGCGGTCATGCGGCCGGTTATACTTTAAAATTACCGTTTGAAGATAAAAAGTTAAATTCCAAGAAAGAATTTTTGGACGATATCGCTGTTTCTTTGGCCGGTTATGCCACCGAACAAATGATATTCGGAGATATTACCACCGGCGCTTCTAATGATATCCAAGTATCCACTAATTTGGCTCGTAGTATGGTAACTCGTTATGGTATGAGTGAAAAAGTGGGGCCGATAGATTTGGCTCGGCATGTTTCTGATCCGGTAACTGGAGCGATGTCGGCAGATAAATTAACAGCTGAATCTACCAGAGCTTTGGTGGATGAAGAGGTATCCGTTATTATGCAAGAAGCCTTAAAACGAGCTCAAAAAGTTTTGATTGAAAACAAACAAGCTTTAGCTAAATTGTCCTCTCTCTTAATAGAAAAAGAAACCATAGAAAGAGTAGAGTTTGAAAAATTGTTAACCGATTATGAAATTCCCATTAAAAAAAGACCCGAGAGCCAAATTGAGAAAGATGATACCTCACCAGCAGATGATTCTCAGTTATCAGAGTAATAAAGATGAAGTAATTGCCGTTTATAAACCTTTAGGCTTAACTCCTTTGGAGACTTTGGAACGATTACGCCGATTAAAACCGGAACTGGAAAAAGAAAAATTATCTTATGCCGGTCGCTTGGATCCTTTAGCCGAAGGAGTGATGCCGGTTTTAGTAGGTCGAGCTAATCTAAAACGGGAACAGTTTTTAAATTTGGATAAAACTTATGAAGCAGAATTTATTTTTGGTTGCTCAACCGATACCGGAGATTTATTGGGTTGTTTAAATAATTTTTCTACTATTGCCGTTGCTTTAGAAAATGAAAAAGAAAAACTCAAATCTTTAATTGGTTCTTTTTTCCAAGAATATCCAAAATATTCTTCCCCTCGTTTAGCCGGCAGTAACAAAAAAGGTAAAGAAGTTAGTCTTTATAGTTTAGATTTTTTAACAGAAAGTCAAATTAGTGGTTTAGAATTATTTAAACAAGTAAAACAGATTATTAAGTTAGTAAAACCGGGATTTAGACAAACAGAAATATTATTGTCTTGGCAAAAAAAAGAGAAAGAATTTAATCAATGTTTATGGCCGCTTCTTAAAGTTCGTTTAAATACTTCGGCTGGATTTTATGTTAGGGGTTTAACTCAGTCTATGGAGATTAAAACAGGAGCGCCGGTTGTTTTAAGTCGATTAATTAGACTACAGGCCGGAGATTATTCAATTAATAAAGCTTTAAAATTAGCTTAATTTAATTTTTAGACAAGTCTTTTTAAAATTGTTTTTTTATAGTACACTCTATTTAGCTAAGTTTAGCGCGTGTAGCTCAGTTGGTAGAGCGCGGAGCTTATACCTCCGTGGTCCCAGGTTCGAGTCCTGGCGCGCGCACATTAAAATTGTTTAGATATTAGCTTTTTTAGTATATAATATCTATAACTTTATGTTTTCAAATAATTATCTAAATTATTTCGGTTATTTCCGAAAAGGTTTTACTTTAATTGAAATACTGGTGGTTATGGCCATTATTGCAGTCTTAGCCTCAGTGGTAATAGCGGCCGTTTCTTCTTCTCGGGAACGGGCTCAAGAGGCGGCAGATAAAGAAGCTGTGCGTCAGGTGGGTTTAGCCATGGAAATGTATAAATTAGATCATGGGGAGTATCCTTGGCCGGATGATTATAATGAAAATTTTATTGATTCAAAAGATAATAAAAATGAGTGGACTGAAGTGGTAGATAAATTAGAAGAGAAAAATCATATTAAAGAAATACCGAATTCAGATAAATTTTCTTATGTTTACCAAAAAGAACCTTTTTCGGTTCAATGGTCTCCGGTAGAACCAGAACCTGAACCAGAACCTGAACCTGAACCAGATCCTGAACCAGATCCTGAACCAGAACCTGAACCAGAACCTGAACCAGAACCTGAACCAGAACCTGAACCTGAACCTGAACCAGATCCTGAACCAGATCCTGAACCAGATCCTGAACTAGATCCTGAACCAGGTTGTACCGATTCCGAAGCTATTAATTATGATGAAGACGCGGTGGAAGCTGATGACTCATGTGAATATGAAGGTTATTTTGTTCATGCTACAGAAGGAAATGATAGTAATGACGGTTTAACCCCAACCACCGCTTGGGAGACTCTAACTCATGTTTCTAATCAGAATTTTAGTTCGGGGGATATTATAAAATTGGCCAGTAATGAAACTTGGACCGACCAGACATTAAATTTACAAAGTTCCGGAGCAGCAGATAATCCAATTATTGTTACTTCTTATGGAGAAGGAGATAAGCCGGTGTTGGATGGTAATTTAAATACTAATTATTTGATTTTTATTCAAAATCAAAATTATATAGAAGTAAAAAATTTATTAATTAAAAGGTCTAATAATGCCGGTTTAGCTATTTGGGATTCTAATAATATTAAAGTTTTTAATAATGAGTTTGAAAGTAATAGAGGTTTTGGTGGAATCGCTCTTTATTCAAGTATTTCAGGTCGCGGACAAAATAATGAAATCAGTAATAATGTTATTTCTGGAACTAAAAGTTTAAGTGATCAAGGTTCAGGTATTTGGGTTTGGAGTGAAGAAAGTGGTAATTCTGGAGCGGCTAATAATAATCTTATTTCTGGTAATACGGTAACAAATAATGATGGACAGGGTATTATTGTGAGGGGATCTTTTAATACTATTTCTGGTAACACAGTCAGTGACAGTGGTGATAATGGTATTGGGATTACCGGAGAAATTAGTAGTGATAATAAAATTATTAACAATACGGTTACTGGCAATGCTCGCTCAACAGACGATCGTTTTGGAATTAATTTATTTAGAGTTGGTAATAATAATATTGTGGAGGAAAATAATGTTTATGCTCAACACGATACTATAAATGATAGCGATATCAATAATCCCAATTTTGATGATGGTAGAAAGCTGGGTACCGGCGGTATTCGTTTTGATGGGGGTGATAAACCTTTTGCTTATGATACCGGTAATCACATGAATAGTTGGAAAGATAGCAGTGGTAACGAAATTAGAAATAATAATATTTCTGATGAATATAATGGCTTACAGGTTTTTAATTTTAATAATATTACCCTTAAAAATAATACAGTTGAAAACAGTGATACCGGTATTTATTTAGGGGCGGATAATTTAGCTGAAGAAGGTTCAACTAAAGCAATTACGGTTTATGTTTCGGGAAATAGTATCCCATCTTCAGTCATAGCACAATGTATTTATTCTAATCCTCCGGGTAAAGTAACAGTCTTAGATAATGGTACTGACATTACGGAACAATTTTCAGTTTGTCCTTAAAACTTACTCCCAATGAGTTATTTTAACTTCATCTAATCTGGCTTGAAGGCCGGGCCAAGTTTGTAAGGTTTTATCTTTTTTTAATAAATTGGTAGCTTCGGTGCGAGCCGCTTCCACCATTTTTAGATTTTTAAGACCGTCCATAGCAATATCTGATAACCCCCATTGTTTATTACCAATTAAAGTACCGGCACCTCTTAAAGATAAATCCATCTCGGCCAGATCAAAGCCGGATTTGGCTTTAGTTAGAGCCTGAAGCCGTGTATGAGAGTTTTCGTTTTGGCTGTCGGTGAATAGAAAACAATAAGATTGATAACTACTCCTGGCTACTCGGCCTCGTAATTGATGGAGTTGAGCCAGACCAAAACGGTCAGCGCCTTCAATAATAATAACGGTGGCTTGAGGGACATTAACTCCCACTTCTATCATAGAGGTGGCCACTAAAATTTTTAAGTCACCGGAGACAAAGTCTACCATGGTTTCATCTTTTTTGTTTTGTTTTAATTTACTGTGAAGCAATCCAATAGGCCAGTTAGGGAAGATTTTGGTTTTTAACTTTTGGTATTCAGCTTTAGCAGATTTTACTTGCAGGGCTCGGGCTTGTTCCGGGTCAGGATCTTCAATTCGGGGGCAGATAACATAAACTTGGCGACCGGCTTTTAGTTCACTTAGAGCTAAATTGTAAGCTTTTTGTCTGGCTTGATGATCCGGACCGGATAAAAAAGTTTTAACTGCTTGGCGACCGGGAGGCATTTCATCTAAAACAGATAAATCCAAATCACCATAAACAGTTAAGGCTAGTGTTCTGGGAATGGGAGTGGCGGTCATAGATAATAAGTGAGCTCTTTTATCTTCAGTATCTGCTCTACCGGCGGCTTTGGCTCTTTGTTTAATACCAAAACGATGTTGTTCGTCTATAATTAAAAGACCTAATCTCTTGAAGAGAATTTTATCACTTAAAAGAGCGTGAGTACCGACTACCGCTTGGACTTGGCCGTCAGCTAGCCATTTTAGTAATTGATTTTTACTTATTTTGGTAGCAGTTTCTCCGGGAAGTTTGGAAGGGAATTTATAAGCTTCTCGACCGGTGATTAAACCCAAACCCAAGTGATGATCTTTAAAATATTCTATAAAAGATTGGAAATGTTGTCGGGCTAAGATTTCGGTCGGAGCTAAAAGGGCTGAACCTAAATCGTTTTTTAGGGTGGCCCAAATAGCGGAGGCAGCGATGGCGGTTTTACCTGAACCAACATCACCTTCCAATAAACGCATCATCGGTTCGGTTTTTTTTAAATCTTTGGCTATTTCCGTTAAAACTCTTTTTTGAGCGGTGGTCAACTCAAAACCTAAACGAGTTTTAAAATCTGAAAAAGCTGTTTCAACATTATTTAAAGCCCTGGCCGGCACTTGGCGATATTCAGCTCGGTCTCTTTTGCGAGCCAACTGTACCAATAATACTTCTTCAAAAGTTAAGCGTTTGCGAGCAGCTTCGGCTTCTTTGGAATTTCTTGGTTGATGAACCCACAAGAGAGTGGATTGTAAACCGGGTAGGTTGTATTTTTGGCGTAAAAATTCCGGCAAGGGATCATTTATTTCTTTAAATAAATAATTTTGGCTTAAAAGTTTTCTGATATGAAAGGCAAACCAACCGCTGGTTAAACCGGCGGTACTGCGGTATAAGGGAAGAAGAGGTTTATTTTTATCTGTTTGATTAAATAAGGATTCTCGATTGGCTTCTAATTTTTTATCGCTTAAAATTTCCGGATTAGCTAAATATTTTCTGTTTTGTCTTTCGGCTATTTTACCGGATAGAGCCACCCAATTATCCGGGGGTAATTTTTTAGACAAATAAGGCTGATTAAACCAAACCACTTGAAGGGAGCCGGTTTCGTCCTCAATTACCGCCTCAGTCATTTTAATTTTAGTTTTCCAACCTTTTTTAGCTTGAGCGGATTTTATTTTTCCAAAAACAGTTACAGTCTCACCCAAGGCGATTTCTTTTATAGGGCAGAAAGTCCCGGCTTGTTCGTATCTGAAAGGGAAATAGAATAACAGATCTTTAACTGTTTTTAATTGAAGTTTTTCCAAACCGGCGACTTGTTCCGGTCGCAGGCGAGCAATTTTAATTAGAGGATCGTTTAAAGCCATAGTGGTTATTATACCACCGGTTAGGTTTTTTTCTTAAAATCTGTTTTTAATTTGGCAAAAACCAAAGTGATTTTATTAACCATAAGTTATTTTTCAGATTTTCTAATTTCAATCCCCAATTCTTTTTTTTGTTTATCTGAAATGTCTGTCGGGGCATCCATCATTAAATCTTGACCGTCACCGGTTTTAGCAAAAGCAATTAATTCCCGGATATTGGGTTCTTGTTCCAAGACCATCAATAGGCGTTCAAAACCCCAAGCGATTCCTCCATGTGGTGGAGCTCCAAAAGATAAGGCTTTCAGCATATGACCAAAACCTCTTTCTATTCGGGGGTTATCATAACCCATAATTTCAAAAGTGGTTCGCAGAGCTTGAGGATCATGGTTTCTAATACTGCCACCACCAATTTCTATACCATTTAAAGTGATATCGTATTGAGTGGAAATAATGTCTTCAATATCTTCTTTTTTCATAAACTTTTCCATATCTTTTTCTTTTGGTCTGGAAAAAGGATTGTGAGTAAAAGTCCAGTCACCGGTATCGTCCAAATTGTCTTCGCCGGTTTTTTCAAACATGGGAAAATCTACTACCCACAAGAAGGCCAACAGATTTTCATCATTTTTATCTTGACGAATATCCGGTCGGTCACAACCGTATTTATCCATGGCTTCTTGGTAAGTCATTCGGGGGAAAGGTGTTTCTTGAATTTTCTTTTCCGGATAATATTTTTTAACTATTTCAATTAATAGTTTTTCATTTAATTGAATTATTTCTTCTTCAGTGACAAAAGACATTTCCAAATCCAGTTGAGCAAATTCCGGTTGGCGATCACCTCGGGTATCTTCATCTCGGAGACAGCGAGCAAATTGAAAATATTTTTCAAAACCGGCTACCATTAACAATTGTTTATATTGTTGAGGGGATTGTGGCAGGGAATAAAAACAACCCTTACGGGTGCGACTGGGTACCACATAAGAACGAGATCCTTCAGGAGTGGGAGCGGTTAAAAGAGGAGTTTCAATTTCGGTAAAGTTTTCTTTTTCCAAAAAGTTTCTAATATAATTTTGAATTTTAAATTTATTTTTTAAGTTTTTTTGAAGTCTGGTACTTCTTAGGTCAAGATATCTATATTTTAATCTGACGGCTTCATCTACCAAACGAGTGTCTTCATCTATTGGGAAAGGTAAAACTTCGGCTTGGTTTAAAATATTTATTTCTTTAATTTCCAATTCAATTTCTCCGTTTAAAACTCCGGCTTTTATATTTTTCTCCGGTCGGGGATTAACTAAACCGGTAATTGCTACCGCAAACTCTTCTCGTAACTTTTTAGCCGTATCTATAGCCGGGCTACCCGGTAAAACCACTCCCTGGACTCGGCCGGTTATGTCTCTAAAATCCAAAAAGACCATTTTCCCTTGATCTCGACGAACATCTACCCAACCGTAAATGGTTACTGTTTGGTCTTTTTTCTCTGCCAATTTGTCTATATAGGTTCTGTTTTCCATATAAATTAATATAATTTTAAGCTTGTGGTCAGTATAGCGGATTTGGTGGTGGTTATCAAAGGGGTTTTATTTTTTCCCTTGCCACTCCTTGAAAAATTCTTGAAGGAATGATTCCATGAACTTATGTCTGGCCGCAGCCATTTTTTTACCTGTAGCGGTGTTCATATTGTCTTTCAGTTTTAGGAGCTTACTGTAAAAATGATGGATAATTGAAGGATCTTTTTCTGCTTCATCAAAAGTTTCTCTGGTAAAAGGTTTATCCGGGAGCCACATGGTGGTTTGATTGGCTCCGCCAAATAAAAAAGTTCTACCAATACCAATTGCTCCCATAGCGTCTAAGTTATCTGCGTCTTGTAAGATTAATGTTTCAATATCTTTTACTGTTTTGCCTGAGTTGGAAAAGTTATATTCTTCATGGTATTCAATACAATGAAGAATTTTTTCTTTTTGTTCTTCGGTTAGATTGGTTTTATTTAGAATTTCTTTAACTTTAGGTAAAGAATCTTTCGGCGAACAAAATTTTCCGGATTCATTTTGAATTATTCTGTGGATATCATGTAAAAAAGCGGAGATGGCAATTATTGTTTTATCGCCCCCTTCTTGTTCTTGAATGGTTAAAGCATTATTTAGAGTTCTTTTTAAGTGGTAGATATCATGGCCGGTGCTGTCTTGATGAAAGAGATCTTTTATTTTTTTTCCAATTGTTGGATTGTTTCTTCTGTATTCATATTATTAAGTTAATTATTATAATATTAGAAGGAGGGCCGGTTAGCCCTCCTTTTGGAAGTCTTGAAGCGGATTGAAATCATCTTCGTCGCTATTTTCGAGGGCAATGATATGTCCGCAATCGGGACAGCCGAAGTGAATTAATCTCGTAACAACTGAAAACATTTCTTGAGCCTCCTTTTTTTGATTGAAACTTCAAAACCAAAACCTCTTTTAATATTTTACTTTAAAAATTTTTATTAAACAAGATTGGTTTTTATATGAAGGAAAGACGAGATTCGGTCAAATTAAATATGATTATCAAAAACTTATCTTACGGATTCACCTTCAACTAAAGGGAGCAGTTGTGAAGTTTTAGAAAACGCTTGGTTTTATTTAAAATATTATCTATAAACAAAGAATAGTAAAAGTTTGTATAACATACAATTTAAGTTATTATGTAGTAGTATGGTTTGGATAAAAACGAGTTATGCGCAATTCCGCTCCGCTCCATTGCGTATAATGTCCGCGTTTATCAACGCTCTTCTGCTCCGCGGAGCTCTGCATAACAGCGTGTATCTAAAATTTAATTCAAAAAACTTAGTTTTTTTCGTAAACTTTAGATTAAACGCGGACATTAAGTGAAATTTTAGATTTGAGAAAAAAGAAAAAGCCCTAAAGTTTATAAACAAGTATCAATATCCTAAACCTATGCAATTATGCAATACGAAGTAGAAAAACGAAGCAAACTATCAAATCAAGAAGAATTTGATAGAGTGAAATCTTACCTTGATGATAATGCAAAATTTTTAGGTAGAAAAGAGATGAAATCTTATTTATTCCAAGAACCAACTTTTCTTAGAATCAGATTAATTTCTGGAAATGATTCTGCTTTGATTACGGAAAAGACTGGTGATTATTCTGAGGCTGGTCGCCCTGAAAAAGAACACAAGATTTCTATTGAAGAAATTCCTGCATTTGTTGATGAAAAAAATCATCAAGGTTACCAAAGATGTTCACTTGTTCATACTACTAGATATTCATATAAATTAAATGGACTTAAAGTTGAATTAAATGATATTGATTATCTTGGTTTTATAGTTGAAGTTGAAGCATTAACCGAGGATGAATCCGAAATTCCTTTTCTAGAAACTCAAATTAGAAAAACAATGAAAGAACTCCAACTTCAAGAACTTGATTCAAAAACATATCAGAGTATGATGTCTTCAATGTATGCAGAAACATTAAAGTCTGTTTCTGAACATACTTTTATCATATAGGGGCTTTTTCTTAAAATATTGTCTCGCTTCATAACTCTAAATCTTTGTCGCAAATTTGCTATGCGATTCGTTCTTGTTTTAAGTTTTATTTTCTTATCTTTATCCGCCTTAATTTTTGTTAATTTTTCTGCAGGTACTTTAATATCAGAAACTACTTTTTCAGCCTCTGTTTGGACACCCCTTGAGTTCATGTAGTCTATAAATTGTTCTAGGGCGGTTCTCCATGTTCCAAATTTTCTTTCGTAAGAAGATATATGCAATTTAGACAACGGAGCTGTCATTTCTTGATATTTTGGTTGTCTTCCTAATTGCTCCCAGACTTTCCGCAATGTTTTTAAAGTAATCTTCTTCAGGTGTGTTATATAATCTATTAATCTTGAGCTTTGCTTTTTCCTTTGCATTATTCCACCCACCAAAACGTTTACATATTGCTGACGATCCAAATTTTCCATTTTCGTCGTATTCCATAATTGTGATGTTTTGTTTGTCTAATTTTTTCGCAACACTTTGCATGTTAGAAATTAATTGATCTTCAGGTATTCTTGTCTCTAACAAGTCACCTCCCCAAGAACGCTTGCTTTGTTGTAGGCCAGCCTCCTTCAACGCATTTTCCCAAGAGCCAAAGCGCTTCTTTTGTGTCTGATATGAAAATTTGCCGTATTTTTTATACTCTCTTTGGGAAACATTGGTTTTACCTAATGCGCTAGCTGTTTGTTTTAAGTCTTCAATTAATTCAACATTAGAAAATTGCTTATTAGGCTCTGTTAAATGAAATTTCATATTTTACATTTTAACTTAGAAAACAATTTCTAAGTAATCGGGTCACTCCGGATACTAAATTTTCACTGCGGGCAGTAATGGTTAAGTAATAAAATATTTCAAACCCCATAAGGGTTTCTTGATGGTTTTCATCAGAGCACATTTGAGGAGTTGGGGTCGCTAATATTTATAGGAATATAAATAGAAAAATAATTCCTAAAATAAAAGTCCCAATTTCAATTACTGATATTTTATTAAAAGTTAAATAAGTATCTTTTACCCAATTTGGGTTACCTAATTTACTCATAACATCTTTTTTCTCCTCGGGTGTCCAAGAAACAATAATGTTTTCTACACTAACACCAGCATCTTTATTTTTATGAGACAAAAATTTATAGCTTTTGTTACTAATAGGCCATAACCATTGAATACCCCAGCCAGTACCCCAGCTATCATTTAAAAAGTGAACAATAATAGAACTTAGAAAAAATACACCCCAAAAAGAATCAAGAATAGTTATAACAACACCAACAAAAACCCAAATTACTGGATAATGCCAACCATCCCTATGGTCTTTAGGTCGGTCTTTGGAAGCGGCGACACTTTTATATTTAAAAAATTCATCAATTGCATCTAGATCCGGAAGTATTGAGAATAAAATTCCAAAAAATAAATAAAGGATTGAGTAATCAATGTCAAAAATGTGAGTAATCAGAATAGATAATATTATTCCGTGTCCAAAATCTGCCAACCACCCAAAAGGTATTATTTTAATTAATTTACTCATTATAATATTCTAACTCAAAATCTGTTTTTTAAACACTGAGGCCATCCGATACAAAAAATTTCCTGCGGGCTATGTGGGTCAGGGATGCTATTTACTATAATCCTCCACATATGAAGGGGTGCCCCGTTCTTTCAATCCTTCGTTGAGGTTTCTTAAGATTTGAGCATTCCTGGAAGACTCTGCTTTTTCAATGAGCTCCTCTGGAATTTCTTTACCTTCCATATAGAGAAGTGACCCTTCTACATATGCTGCCCAACCTTCATCCAACTGGTTTATTTGAGCATTTTCAAGCGCTTTTCTAAAATGCTTAATAGCTTTGTCCGTCTGATTATTCGAAGCAAGTCTTTGGGCTACATGGAATTCAGTAAAGCTTAAGAATCTGTGGTACCATTCTCGTGCTTCCGGATGCTGGTTTATGTATTCAACAATTTGAGGATCCAGCAAAAATACCAGATTTTCGTCTGAAGCATCTCGCGCAGAAGTCGCCTGATCCCACTCCATAAGCCTATCTCTAACTTCTTCGAGAGAAATAGAATCACTAAATAGTTTTTCTTTTAGGGAATTGTATTTATTACCACTTTCATTATTTATTGGAATTTTTTCCATATCTATATTATAGCTTTTTTACTGGGCTTTATGTAACCGGTCACATCCGATAAAAATTATTTCCTGCGGAGAGGGAGGGATTCGGCGTCAGCTCACCTCGCTATAATTCTACGCTATGTTTGAATTCTAGTGGGTGGCTCCTGCCCGGACTCAGCCGGTGACATTTTTTCAAAATGTCCGGCTTCCGCCTTTCGAACCCCTCCTCACTAACCGGCTGTCGTTTTTACCATACCTGCAAGTATTCGGTATGGTAAAAATCGCCAGTGCGGAGAGGGAGGGATTCGAACCCTCGAGGGGCTATAAACCCCTACCGCGTTAGCAGTGCGGCGCTTTCGACCACTCAGCCACCTCTCCGGTAAGAATAATATACCAATAAGTAATCGTTCTGTAAATAAAAAGTCAGGAGCTATGGGCTACGGTAATAATCAAGAGCCGACCTTTAAATTTTTGTTTAATTGCTTTTCTGACCTCGGCAGCAGTAGCTCCGGAAGTGGCAACATCATCTATAACAATTAATTTAGTTTCCGGAGTTAAAGTTTTTATACAAGCAAAAGCGTTTTGGAGATTCAGACGACGATCTCGGCCTTTTAGTTTGGTTTGCGGTCTGGTAGTTTTGATTCTTTTTAAAATGGTGAAATCGGTTTTGTTTTTTACTTTTATTTTTTGAGACAGATGGCGGGCAATCAATTCTGCTTGATTATATCCTCTCTGAAATTTTCTTTTTTTAGATAAAGGAACCGCCGTTATTAAAATTTCAGACCAATTTAATTGATCAATCAAATCATCAACAAGGGGAATCATTAAATCCGCCAGAATATTGGCTGTTTCTTTAATTTGGCGAAACTTAAGATCGGTGATCAATTGTCTAATAGCAGGATCAGTATAAGAAAAACAAGCCAGGTCAGCCCCGGGGTAAAGATTAAAGGGTTCGGGTTTAATTTTTTGTTTACAGTCGGGGCAGAGAATAAAATCCGGTCGGCGACAGCCGGCACAAAAATGAGGAAAAAATAAATCCAGGAGATCTTTTAGCCATTTTAAATTAGAAGTGTTCATAACTTATTCAGTATTTCTTTTCTCTGTGTTATAATTATTGTGAAAAAGATGAAGCGGTTTTTTAATTGATTAAAATCTTTATTATTATTTTAAACATATTTTTTGTTTAAGTCATGGCTAATTCTTTCAGCCAATTTTGGTCTTCTTTATCTTCCGGCTTGTTTAAAAAAGGAGATGATAGTTTTTTGGGAGTAGATCTCGGTTCTTCTTCGGTGAAAGTAATTCAACTACGACGAGATAAAGGCCAAGCGGTTTTGGAAACATACGGTGAGTTATCCACTGGTCCGTATTCCGGGTTATCGGTTGGTCAGGTTGGTAAAATAGATACTAAAAAATTAGCCGAATTGATGCACGATCTTTTTCGAGAAGCTAATATTACCGCTCGGCAAGGAGCGATGGCTATTCCTTTAAAGTCTAGTTTAATTACTTCTGTAGATTTTCCCAAAATGCCGGAGGATAAAATTGCTCAAATGATACCAATGGAGGCTCGTAAATATGTACCGGTGCCTGTTAGTGAAGTGGAGCTTGATTGGTCTATTATACCGCGTAAACCCTCTGATGAACCCGAGGGTAATCAGTCGTCGGTGGATGAGAATAATAAAATGGAAGTTTTAATTGTGGCTATACATAAGGATATTATGAAAAGATATCAGCAGCTGGCTTCGGTTTTGGGGGTAGAGGTTCAGTTTTTGGAAATAGAGACTTTTAGTGCTATGCGTTCAGTTTTGCGAGGAGATTTATCCGCCATGGCGGTAGTGGATATTGGAGCCGCTTCCACCAAGACGGTAGTGGTGGATTATGGGGCAGTACGTTTATCTCATACCATAGATAAAGGCTCCCAAGATATTAGTGCTTCCCTATCTCGATCTTTAGGAGTGTCTTTTGGTAAAGCCGAACAAATAAAAAGAGAAGTCGGTTTATTGGATCGGGATACCGGTCAATCTACCGCTTCGGCCAGCCCGATTGTGGAATATATATTTTCCGAAGTTAATCAAGTTATGGTAAACTATCAGAAGAAGTATAACCGAGCGATAGACCGAGTGGTTTTAATTGGAGGCGGAGCTTTGTTAAAAGGTTTGATGCCCATTGCCGAGAAGAATGTTTATGCACCGGTGGAGTTGGGTCATCCTTTTAGTCGGGTAGAGTCACCGGATTTTATGGAAGATATTTTGAAAGAAGTCGGTCCGGGATTTGCGGTTTCTATCGGTTTGGCTTTGCGTGGATTAAGTGATTAGGTTTATAATATAAATAGTATGGCTAAAGAAATAAAAACATCTCTAATTCCCAATAAAGGTAATTCTAAGATTGGATCTTTCGGGACTGCTTCCGGTGGTAATAGAATTCGTAAAACTGCCGAGCGCTCAGTTGGATTGTTTATGATGTTGTCTATTGTTTTTTTGGCTTTGTCTTTAGTGGCTTATGCCGGCGCTTATGGTTATCGCTATTTACTGTTGGAAGAATTGAATCGAGATTGTCCGGCCGATGGTGAATGTGGTTTGTTGATCAGTGTGGAACAAGAAAGAGAAAATGTGCCTTTTGAACAAGTGGCTCGTTTTCAAGAACTGGATACCAAGATTAAAGCGGTGCAGGGTATTTTGAATTCTCATCAATCGGTTGTCGGGGTTTTGGAAGAGCTAGAAGAGAATACTTTACACAATGTTCGTTTTGGTCAGTTTGAATTCACGGACGATAATATGGTTAACTTAAGCGGCCGAGCGGTTGATTATTTGGATTTAGCGGTTCAGCAGGAAGTTTTACGAGAAAATTCCGGCATTAACTCGGTTGTTTTTTCGGATTTTGGGAATGATAGCGAAGGTAATATTACCTTCAATTTACAATTACAGGTGGCATCCGAATTATTACAACCACCTTTGAATTAATTTTTTATGATTAGATTAATTTTACCACTTTTATTTTTCATCGGAGCCGGTTCAGTCGCCTACTTTTTGGTGGAACCGTTAATTTATAATCCTTTAAATGAAGTCGAGGCCGAGACGGGCTTTAAACAGGTTACCGGAGGGATTATCGCTTTAAGACAAGAAAAACAAGTAGCCGAAAAAGCAATTGCCGATGCTCGAGATTTGCGCGGTCGGTTAGGAGAATTGCAAACTGCTTATGAACAAATTTCTACCGCTGAGATTAATCGTTTGGATTCCTTTTTACCGGCTCGTTTAGATGATTTGCCGGTAATTGTGGATATAGATAGATTAGCTCGATTGTCTGAAATGGAGGTTGAAGGAGTCAGTGTGGAATCTTCAGCTGAAGCCCGAGTGGAAACCAGAGATTTTGATGAACTGCCACAGCAAGAGACTCTGGATATTTCTTTCACAGTTAACGGGACATATGATCAAATGAAACAATTCCTTAATGATTTGGCTTCCAGTTTAAGAATCCTAAGTGTAAAGAATTTGTCTTTCAATTCGCCAACCGGAGATTCGGCCGGAGAAACCACTTTTAATTTTACTATTCAAACCTATTGGCTTAGATAATTTATTTTATGAATCAAAAGCTTTTAATCAATATTTTAATAATTCTTTTACTGGCCGGTGGGGCTTGGTTCGGTTGGTCGTGGTGGCAGAATAAAGATACGGAATCGGCAGGAATTTCTGTTGGGGGCTTCCAAGATACCGGTAGTGCTCAATCGGATTTTTTGCGAGTTTTGGAGCGTTTACGTCATATAGATTTGGATCGGAGCGTCTTTGAAGATCCTCGCTTAGCCGAACAGTTAGCGGATGTGTCCGAACCTTTACCTTCGCGTTCGATTGGTCGGAGTAATCCTTTTGCCAATTTCGGATCCGGTGATGTCTCCGGTCGAACTTTTGGTCAACCGGAGGTTGACGCTTCTGACGCTTCTGACACTTCTGACACCTCTGATACTTCTGATACTACTGACGATAATGATGACGAAGGTGAAAACACTCATTCGACTACACCAATGGAAGATCTAGAACTTGAAGAATTAATACTCTTGAGTCCGGAAGAACTCGGTTTAACTCAAGAGGAGTATGAACAGTTGTTATCCGAGTACGAGGGATAATGGTTGTTAGTTAGCAGTTTTTTTTAAAAATACTATGGATTCTAATGAGCACACCATACCGGAGAAAAGTTTAGGTGGTAAGCGTCTTCCTTTTGAAACTTTGCGTTATGTTTCGGAAAATGCCGCCCGGAACCATCAATTTATACCCTTAGGGGTGGTTGATGGTGTTTTGGAAATTGGAATGGTGGATCCAACAGATTTGGAAGCCAAAGATGTGATTCAATTTATTGCCTCCACTGCCGGTTTGCCTTTGAAAATATATAAAATCTCAGCCCAAGATTATGAGGAAGGTATAAAAAGTTATGAAGGTTTGGGAGGAGAAGTTGATCAAGCTTTAGATGAGTTTGAGACCGAACAGGGTGATCAAGGTGAGGCCGAATTGATAGAAACCAAAAAAGATGAAAAGACCGGAGCTAATATTATAGAGGAAGCACCGGTGACCAAAATAGTCGGTGTTTTATTGCAACATGCCACTACCGGTAATGCTTCAGATATTCATATTGAACCCGGTCGAGATCGGGTTCGAGTGCGGTTTCGAGTTGATGGTATTTTGTACACCAGTTTATTTTTACCCAGTGCCGTTCACGATGCGGTTATTTCCCGAATTAAGATTTTAACCAATATGAAATTGGATCAAAAACGGAAACCGCAAGACGGTCGTTTTTCGGCCAAAATTGAAGGTCGGCAAATAGATTTTAGAGTTTCCACTTTCCCTACCTATTTTGGTGAGAAAGCGGTTTTGCGTATTCTAGATCCGGATAAAAAACTGATTAATCTATCCACTTTGGGATTTAATACCAAAACTTTAACTACGGCCGAGGAATCCATTAAAAAACCTCATGGTTTAATTTTAATTACCGGTCCGACCGGTTCCGGTAAAACTACCACTTTGTATTCAATGTTGAACCAAGTGGACAAAGAAAAAAGAAATGCCGTGTCTTTGGAAGATCCGATTGAATACGATATCCCCGGGATTAACCAGTCTCAAGTACGACCGGAAATAGATTATACTTTTGCCAGTGGTTTGCGGTCCATCTTACGTCAAGATCCGGATATTATAATGGTGGGTGAGATTCGTGACGCCGAGACTGCCAAATTGGCTATTCAGGCTTCCTTAACCGGTCACTTGGTCTTTTCCACTTTACACACCAATACGGCCGCCGGAGCTATTCCGAGATTATTGGATATGGGGGTGGATCGCTACTTAATTCCCCCGACCTTGGTGATGGTGGTTGGTCAACGCTTAGTGCCTTTATTAAGTGAAAATGGTAAAAAGCCGGTACCGATGTCTGAAAGTATTCGGCAAATGGTGGACAAACAATTTGAGGATTTACCGGAAGAATACCGGCAAGAAATTGTTATTCCCGATCAGGTTTATGAAGCCCAGGCCTCCGGTGGTAGCCCTTCCGGAACCAAGGGGAGGATTGGGGTTTTTGAAATTATTACCATGAACAATCAATTGGAGCACTTGGTTTTGGAAGGAGCCGGTGAAGACGATATTTACCAAGCGGTTCGAGCCAAAGGTTTTATAACCATGAAAGAAGATGCCCTCTTGAAAGCCTTTGAAGGGCTTATCCCCTTTGAAGAAGTTAATAAGTTATAATATAATTGTTATATGTCTGATAAAAATAAAGTTTTAATTGTTGATGATGATAAATTCCTCTTGGATATGTATTCGGTTAAATTTACCGAAAACGGATTTGAGGTGAAGGTGGCCTATAATGGACCGGAAGCTTTAGAGGCGGTGGAGAACGGTTATCAGCCGGATGTTTGTTTGGTGGATATTATTATGCCCAATATGGATGGTTTTGAAGTAATAGATAAATTAAAACAATTACCCAATTACCAAAATACCGCTTTAATAATTTTATCCAATTTGGGACAGCAGGAAGATATAGACAAAGGCAAGAAAACGGGAGCCGATGGTTATATTGTTAAAGCCAGCGCCACTCCTTCGGAAGTGGTGGAGAGGGTTCAAGAGATTATAAATAATAAAAAATAAATTATATGGCCGATCATCGTCAACAATTGGAAGAATTAATTTTGATAGTCACTCGGGAAGGAGGCTCGGACTTGCACTTAAGCGCCGGTAATCACCCGGCTATTCGAGTAGCCGGTGATTTAATCCCTTTGGTTAATCAACCGATTCTCTCTCCTGATGATACTCTGGGAATGTTATCTGAGATTTTAACCGAGAAGAACCGGAATCGATTTTTAGATGAAAAAGAATTAGACTTTTCTTATAGCCCTGATGGTAAAGTTCGGTTTCGTGGTAATGCTTTTTACCAGAGAGGTTTAGTAGGAGTGGCTCTGCGTTTAATTCCTTCGGAAATAAAAACTTTAAACGAATTGGGTTTGCCGGATGTTTTGGCGGAATTTGCCAAACGAAAGCAAGGATTTTTCTTGGTAGTGGGGCCGGTGGGTCAAGGTAAGTCTACTACCTTAGCTTCTATGGTAGATATGATCAACCATGAACGGACAGAACACATTGTTACTATTGAAGATCCGATTGAATATCTTTTCACTAATGATCGTTCCATTATTGATCAACGAGAGGTTCGTTTGGATACGGACAGTTTCCCTGTCGCTTTAAAATCTATGTTCCGTCAGGATGTTAATGTGGGGATGATCGGGGAAATGAGAGGACCGGAAACCATTGCTACGGCAGTAACGGCCGCGGAAACCGGTCACTTAATTTTCTCTACCTTGCACACCAACAGTGCCTCTCAGACCATTGACCGAATTATAGATTCCTTCCCTCCGGAACAGCAAAAGCAAATTCGGGTTCAGTTGGCTGCTTCTTTGATTGGTATTTTTTCTCAACGATTAATACCTCGAACCTCCGGCGGCCTGATTCCCGCTTATGAACTATTAGTTAACAACAGCGCGGTAGCCAACCTTATTCGCGAAGGCCGAACCGCCGAAGTGGATGTTATTATTGAAACCGGTTCCGAATCCAATATGGTGGACTTGAACCATTCTTTGGCCGAATTAGTCAGACGCGGAGAAATTACTCAAGACAGTGCTTATCGCTTTAGTTTGAATCCTAAAGGTTTGGGTCGTCTACTTTAAAATTTATTTAATTATTCATGCTATATAATTACCAAGCAACCACTCAAGAAGGCGAAACTCAAGCCGGCAGTATTGAGGCTCCCAGTAAAGATTTAGCTATCTCCGCTCTACAAAGACGCGGTTTAATTATTGTGTCCATTAAAGAAGAAGGTGCCGGGTGGTTTAATATGGAGATTTCTTTTTTAACTCGTGTTCATCCTCGAGATATTGTTATTCTCTCTCGTCAAATTGCCACCTTATTTGAAGCTAAAGTTTCGGTTTTGGCCACTTTCCGTTTATTGGCCACTGAATCCAGCAATCCTAAACTACGTGATGTTTTAACTGAAGTGACTGATGATATTAAAGCCGGAATGTCTATTTCTAAATCTCTAGCTAAACACCCGGCGGTTTTTTCAGATTTTTATATTAATATGGTTAAATCCGGAGAAGAATCCGGTAAATTATCTGAAACTTTTAACTATTTGGCGGATTATCTGGATAGATCTTATGCTTTAATGTCCAGAGCTCGGAATGCTTTAATTTATCCGGCCTTTGTGATTGCTTCTTTTGTGGTGGTGATGATTCTGATGCTGGTTTTTGTTATTCCTCGTTTAAGTGAAATTCTCTTGGATACCGGTCAAGAATTACCGATATATACCAGGGCGGTAATCGGAGTGAGTGATTTCTTTGTTAATTTCGGTCCTTTCCTGATTCTAGCCCTAATTATTGCCATTATTGTTTTAATGCGCTATTTACCTACTGCCGCCGGTAAAATGGCTTGGAGCCGGTTTAAATTGAATATTCCTTATGTCGGTCGCCTTTACCGTAAATTATATTTATCCCGCATGGCGGATAATATGAATACTTTAATTACCAGTGGTGTCTCTATGGTCCGATCTTTGGAAATAACGGCTGATGTGATTGGCAATGAGGTTTATCGGCAGATGTTTTTGGAAGCGGTGGAAGATATTAAAGCCGGTAGTTCTGTTTCTGAAGTCTTAGCCCGTTACGAAGAAATGCCCAATATTATGATTCAAATGATAAAAGTGGGAGAGGAATCCGGTCGTCTCGGTTTTGTTTTAGAA
>JBMCHT010000002.1:0-168214 GCA_048617235.1 Patescibacteria group bacterium | reverse complement strand
TTAGAAACTATGGCCGGTTTTTACCAACGAGAGGTAGATAATGAAGTGGAAACTCTGGTTGGTTTAATTGAACCCTTTATGATTGTTATTCTTGGTTTGGGAGTGGGGGTACTTTTAACTTCCGTCTTGGTGCCGATTTATAATGTGGCTCAAGGGTTCTAGGTTTATCCACATATTTTAGCCTTTATCTTGCTTCTATTTTTTGAAGTTGTATAATGGAAAGGAGTCTAAGTTAAATTGTTAACTTGTTCGGTCAGTCGTTGGCCGGAATTATAAATTAATTAATAATTTTAATAAATAATTTTTATGAAAAATAAAGGTTTTACTTTAATTGAACTTTTGGTGGTGATTGCCATCATTGGTATCTTGTCCGGGATTGTGATTACTTCTTTGGGGAGTGCTAGGGATAAAGCTAATGATGCTCAAGCTTTGGCAAACCTTCGAGGAGTTTTGCCGGCGGCTATTATTTGTATTGATGGAGGAAGTAATTTAACAGGACAAGACTCTACCCCTCCTGCTGAAGAAAGTAATATTTGTAATGAGGCTGGTTTAGTTGATGCGACTTGGCCAACACTTCCTAAAGGTTGGGATTATGTTGCTTCAACGGGTGAAGAAGGTAGTTATGATTTTACTTATGGAGCCACTAGGGATGAGGATGAAGCTACCATATCGTGTAGTCAATCTGGATGTGATCTGGAGGAAGCAAGAGTTGATGAACCTGAAGCGGAATAGGGATAAAATAGGAGAGTATTTTATCAAAAACAACCGCCTCGGCGGTTGTTTTTGTTTCTAAAGATTAATTTAATTCTTTAATTATGTTAAAATTAATAATTATAAAAAGCAATTTTGATTTAATTTCTAATGTTTAAAAATAAAGGTTTTACTTTAATTGAACTTTTGGTGGTAATTGCCATCATTGGTATTTTGTCCGGGATTGTGATGGTTTTTGTTATCGGAGCCAGGCGTTCAGCTCAAGAGGCTAAAGTTTTATCTAATTTAAATCAAATTAGATCAGCAGCGGAGGTTTATAATGTGTCATATGGTAAATATGGAGATGATTATAGCTTAGGAAGTTGTTCTCATGCTAATAATTCTATGTTTAAAGATGATCCGGAAATGAAAGAATTGATAAATTTAGATAATTATCCTAAGGGGTATGAAGTTAGATGTCATATATCTGAAGGTGGTAAAAATTACAGAGTGGTTGTTTCTGATGATTTTGATAACAATCCCGAAAAAGTTTTATGTGGAGATAGTAAGCAATATGTGGGAGAGGTGAAAAGATCAGATTGGGGGAATTGGAATAATGCTCAAAATGGATCTTTTTGTTTGCCGGAATAATAATTAAAAATAATAAATAAATTTTATGAAAACCAAAGGTTTCACTTTAATAGAATTACTGGTAGTTATTTCCATTATTGGAATTTTATCTGGAATTGTTATGACTTCCCTCGGTAGTGCCAGAGAAAGAGCCAATGAAGCGGCTGTTTTGTCTAATTTGTCGCAAATCCGACCGGGGGCGGAGATTTATTATAACTCTAATAATAATTATGGAAATGATACTGATAGTTGTAATGGGGGCATATTTAATGATGATTTAGTCTCTCCGTTTGTAAAAGAGGAAAATTATCCTAATGATTATGAGGTCAGTTGTAAAATTTTTGATGATGGTCAAGCTTACAGAGTGTCTGTTGAAAATCCTGATGGAAACAAAATCTGGTGCGTGGACAGCAATCGCTTTTTAGATGAAGTGGATAATGTGGGACAAAATTTTTGCCAATAAACTTAATTGTTTCTTTTATTGTTTTCGGCTAAACTTAGAGTATGAATATAATATTTTACGGAATTGCTTTTTTATTGGGACTGGTGGCCGGGAGTTTTTTGAATGTTTTTGTTTTAAGAGCCCATACCGGTCAAAAACTAACCGGTCGTTCCAAATGTATGTCTTGTGGCCGCCAGCTTATATGGTCGGATTTAATTCCCGTGGTCAGCTTTTTTATTTTAAAAGGTAAATGTCGGCGGTGTGGTAGTCGGATTAGTTGGCAGTATCCGGTGGTGGAATTGTTAACCGGTTTGGTTTTTATGTTAATTGCTCTCAAAGTTGGTTGGGTTTTTGGTTTAGGTACTATTTTAGCTTTATTGTTTTATTGGTTTATGGCCTTTTTCTTTTTGGCTATTACCATTTACGATATCCGCCATTTTATTATTCCCGATGATTGGTTGTTAATTATGGCACCGGTGGCTTTTTTGTCTCCGATTTTAGCTTCTTTTAGTTTAGGAGCGGAACAGTTAACTCAAATGGCCAATGGAGTGTTAGCCGGAGTGGTATTTTTCAGTTTATTTTGGTTAATTTGGAAATTATCTCAAGGTAGATTAATTGGTTTGGGTGATGGTAAATTAACGGTGATTATTGGCTTGTGGTTAGGGTTATCTGTCGGAGGTTTGGCTATTATTTTGGCTTTTTGGATCGGGGCGGTATATGGTTTGGTTTTAATAGGTTTAACTTATATTATGTCTCGTTGGGGTTTGGCTTTGAAAAGTAAATTATTTGCTTCTTGGCTGACTCAAACCGTTAGTTTAAAAACCGCTGTTCCTTTTGGTCCTTTTTTGGTTTTGGGTACTTGGCTGGTTTGGTTTTTTGATTGGAAATTCGGGGATTTGATTAATTTTTTCATTTTTTAATTTTTGTGGATAAGTGAATTGAGTTATTTAACTTAAACTATGATATTATTGATATAAGGTATGATAAATCTTTCCACCGGCTTTAAGAAGGTTTTAGCTTTAACGGCTGTTTTGGTAGCCGGTCTCTATTTGTTTAACTTGGCTTCGGTGGATATTTCCTCTCGTAGTTTTTTGGCTTTAGCTCAAGGAGAAGAAGAACCTGAAGTTGCTATTGATGGTTATGCTTGGAATCCGAATATTGGTTGGATTCAGTTTGGGGAGGATGTGTTTGTTGATAAAGACGGTGATAATTACAATTTAGAAGGTTACGCTTGGAATCCGGGAATTGGTTGGATAGATTTGGATCCCAGTGGCTCTTATCCTTCAGATTATGCCGGTAGTCACGGAGTTAGATTAAATGCAGAGGATGAAACTATAGACGGTTGGGCTCGAGCTTGTGCAGTATTTGTAAATGATTGCGAAGGAGCTTTACATTCCAATTCCAAACGCGGAGGTTGGGACGGTTGGATTGGGTTTAATGGTATAGATGGTGAAGAAGAGGGAAAAGAAAGACATGCAAAAGTTACTATTTCTAATAATACCGCCGCTTTGTCCGGTCATGCTTGGGGTGGAGAGGAATTTATGGGTTGGATTAGTTTGGAGGGGTTGGTGATTAATAATTTGGATGGGGAATCTTTATATACTTTAATTGTTAATATAGAAGGAGATGGAAGTGTAAAGGTTGAGTATGATGGTGGAACTGAAACATGTGAAGATAATTCTTGTCAGTATCTTGGACTTACAGCCGGAACAAATGTGACTTTGACGGCTGAAGGTGAGGAATTTAATAACTGGACTGATGATTGTGATGGAAGTAGTAATTCTTGTACAGTCACTATGGATAGTAATAAGGAAGTTACGGCTAATTTTACAGATGATTCTGGGGATGATTTTACTTGTGAAGCTCATGTGGAATATAATGATAGTGATCAATTGATTGCGGGTGAGTATGGAGTAGATGTTAAAAGAAATGGCTCTAATGTATCTGGTGCTAATCTTAGTGTTGAACCAGATAGAGCTGGATCTGAAATTTTTGGTGTTGATATTCCTGAAGGATATAGTTATGGAGTGAAAATTAATGCTGGAAATTATAGGAATGATAATATAATTGTTACCGCTTCTCATGGCGGTGAAGAAGTAGAATGTTTAGATTATGATGAAGAAGTTTCTCCGCCTTCATACGATTTAACTGTTAATATAGACGGAAATGGAAGTGTAGAGGTCCAGGGTCGTGATACTACATGTTCAATTGGTCCTTGTGAATACTCCGGATTTGAAGCCGGAACAGATGTGAATTTGACGGCTGAAGGTGAGGAATTTAATAACTGGACTGGTGATTGTAGTGGAGATGATGATTCTTGTACTATTGAAGATATGGATAGTAATAAGGAAGTTACGGCTACATTTACAGATGATTCTGGGGGTGAGAAGCCGGAGTTTGATTTGAGTACCCCTTTACCTAATAATGGAGTACCTTTTAATTGTCGCTCAGGGCAGTGTGATGGTTTTTCTAGAATCGTGAGAGTAGAAACAGACCAAGATCTCAAATTTGATATTTCAAAAGATGATATTCCTTCGGAAATATCTGTTAGTGATGTTGTAAATAATGAAATAACTATTACGGTAGATTCTCCAATAAGTAATATTAGACAAAAAAGATATATTTTTCGAGTTCTAGGTTGTTTAAACGATGAATGTGTATCAAAAGATGTTACTATTTTTTATTCTAATCCAGATGTTGGTGGAAATTAATTTTAAATTAATTTTAAATTAATTGTGACAATTTATAAAAATAAAGGTTTTTCTCTAGTGGAAATGATGGTGGTGGTAAGTATTTTTTTAATTATTACTGCTGTAGTCCTTTTTAATGCTCCTCGTTTTCGCCAGCAAGCAAGTATAGATTTAATAGCTAATGAGGTAGCGGTTTTAATAAATGAAGCCAAGACTTATGGGATTGGGGCTTTAGTAGAAACAGTGGAAGATCCAGCCCCGGTTTATGCTGTAGTTTTTGATAACACATCTGTTAATAATACTAAGATAAAAATTTATTCTTTTGAAAATGAAAGTGAAATAGATTTGACTTCTTTAAGTGGCTCTTTGGTGACTTATAATTTAGATGGAGGGGTAAGTGTTAATAATTTAACTTATAATAGTAATAATCAAGGCGCAGGAGATAATCTAGCCGTTATTTTTAAAAGAGACGGTTATGGTCAAGCTCAGTTTAAATGTGCTGATACATGTAGTAGTGTAAGTTATGTAAGTATAGAATTAGTAAATAATGAAGGAGATAAAAAAACAATTGAGGTTTGGAATAATGGTCAAATAGCGGTAAAATAAAGTAAAGGTTTTTCAATAATGAATAATTATATTTCAAAAAAGAAAAAAGCTGGATTTACTTTAATAGAAATGATGGTATCGGTGGGGATTTTTACTGTTGTAGCTACAATAGTCAGTGGAGCTTTTATGGTGGTGGTTTATTCTAATTACCATATCCAGCAAATGAGATCGTTGGTAGATAATGTTCATTTTGCTATAGACTTAATGTCTAGAGAGGCGAATTATGGAACTGGTTTTGAATTTAATAAAGATGGTTGTGATCCAGGTTTTTCTTTTATTCCTCAAGAAGGAGGAAATGAAGTATGTTATAAATTAGAAAATGAACAAATAAAAAGAAACGGCGATTTTTTAACTGATGCAAATATAAGAATAGAAAATTTTGAACTTAATCATTATATTAAAGGCACAGGTTCAGCAATAGGAGAAAGAGATGTTTTTCAGATAGTTATATCAGCTGAGGCTGATGTTCGAGATGAACAGGTAGATTTTAATATTCAAAACACTATTTTTCAAAGAAGGGCTGGATAAAATATTATGATAAAATATAATTTCCAAAAAAATAATCAAAATAAAAAAGGTTTCACTTTAATAGAAACCTTTATGGCAATTGTTATTTTAACAATTGCCGTGTTGGGTCCTTTGAGTTTATTTGCTAATGCTATGATAGATGCTCGTTATGCCAGAGAAAGAGCCACAGCCGGATTTTTAGCCAGAGAAGGATTGGAGTTATTGTTGGCGGATAGATGGGATTATATAAGTGATATGAGTATTAATTTTTCGCAAGGATATGATTATCCAAATTTTGTGAATCAATTTTTCTTAGATTGGACTCCGGTTAAAAATGACTTTTGTCATAAAAATGATAATGGTTGTGCGATATACATTGATAATAATGGAAATATAAAATATGAAATAAATGATGGCGCGATGCGTTATTGTGAACATGAAAATAATAATAATAGATTTGAATTAGTGGAAGGTGATGAATGTACTGAAAATAATTTTTCCGGCCCTGTTTTCAAGAGAAAGATTTATTTTGAATCTGTAGATGGTCATCAAGTGAAAGTTATTTCAGAAGTAGAATGGCCTTATGGAGGGGGGAATAAAACAACAAAAATAGTTTATTATATTTTTGGACCAGGAGAAGATAATTATGTAGATTTATATGCAGAAAATTTTTAAACATAAAAGTGTGAATAAAAATATAACAAAAAATAAAGGATTTGTTTTATTATATGCTGTTTTAGTAACCACAGTAATTGTTGGTATAGGAGTTTTGGTTAGTGGAATAATAACTAGACAAATTATAGTTAGTGCTATTGCTCAAGAATCTCACCAATCTTATTACATGGCTGATGCGTCTTATTATTGTTTAGATTTTTTAAATTTTCATTTTTTTTATTCAATAGACAATGAAAATTATTCTAAATGTTTTGAAAGTGATTATGATTTTTTAAATATTAATGTAGATGAGATAATTAGTGTTGATATAGATAACAAGATTTGTTCTAATATTGAATTACTTTCATCTAATGTTTTTCCTTTAGAATCTGCTGAAATCTATGGCTACAACCAAGGAAATTCAAGCGATTGTCCTTCTGGTTCTAGTAGAAATCTGGTTGAAAGGTATGTGCATTATGGTCAAGAATAGTTTTAATTAAATATATGTAACAATGCCAGCCCCGGAAAACATAAAATCCCGAGTGAAAAAACTAAAAGCGGTGATTGAGCATCACCGTTATTTGTATCATGTTTTGGATAAGCAAGAAATAAGTGATGAGGCTCTGGATTCTTTGAAAAAAGAATTGGCAGATTTGGAGGAGAAATATCCGGAGTTGGTAACTCCGGATTCCCCCACTCAAAGAGTGGGCGGAAAACCTTTGGATAAATTTAAAAAAATAAAACATCAGGTGCCACAATGGTCTTTTAATGATTGTTTTACTCCGGTTGAATTAGTGGAATTTGATAACCGAGTGAAGCGGTTTTTAGGGGGTGGTCGGCAACCAAGTTATACTGCTGAGTTGAAAATAGACGGTTTTAAGATAGTTTTAAGTTATAAAAAAGGAGTTTTGGATACGGCTTCCACTCGGGGTGACGGTAAGGTGGGAGAGGAGGTAACGGTTAATGTTCGGACTATAGAATCTATTCCTTTAAAATTAAAACAAGAGGTGGATATTATAGTTGAAGGAGAGATTTGGTTGAGTAAAAAAGATTTTGAGCTGATGAATAAAAAAAGAGCCAAGGAGGGTTTGCCTTTATATGCTAATCCTCGGAATATTGCCGCCGGGACTATTCGGCAATTGGATCCGCGATTGGTGGCCGAGAGACCCTTGGATAGCTTTATCTATGATATCGCTTGGCTGGAGGGAGAGTTGCCGGCGACTCAATATGAAGAATTGGAATTATTGCAAGAGTTGGGTTTTAAAGTGGAGAAGCATTTTATCAAAGCGATGGGAATTGATGAGGTGGTGGCTTATTGGCAAAAATGGCAAAAACAAGCCGGGAAATTACCTTTTGGAGTTGATGGAGTGGTGGTTAAGGTTAATCAGAAAGAGTTTCAGGAACAATTGGGGTATACCGGTAAAGCTCCTCGGTATGCCATTGCTTTTAAATTTCCGGCCGAACAGGTGACTACCGTAGTGGAAGATATTGTTTTGCAAGTGGGGCGAACCGGGGTAGTGACTCCGGTGGCTCATCTTCAGCCGGTGACGGTGGCCGGATCGGTGGTTTCGCGAGCTACTCTACACAATGAAGATGAGATTAAAAGACTGGATGTGCGGGTGGGTGATACGGTGATTATTCAAAAAGCCGGCGATATTATTCCGGATATTGTTTCGGTGATTAAAGACCTGCGTCCGGTCGGAGTCAAGCCTTTTGTTTTTCCGGATACTTTACCCGATGGCAATCGGCTGGAAAGGAAAAAGGGAGAGGCCGCTCATCGGCTAGTGAATAAACAAGCGGCGGTAATTAGAAAGAGACAATTAACTCATTTTACTTCTAAAGCCGGTTTAGATGTTCCCGGTTTGGGGCCACAGATGATTAATTTGTTTTTAGAATATAATTTAATTGATGATCCGGCCGATTTATTCGATTTAACAGTCGGAGATTTGCAAGATTTGCCGGGCTTGGGAGAGAAATCTGCTCGGAATATAGTGGAGGCTTTAAAGATTAAATCTCAACGAGTAACTTTGGTGGAATTATTGCAGGCTTTATCTATTCCTCAGGTGGGAACAGCCACAGCCGAATTATTGGCTCGGCGGTTTAAAACTTTAGATAAAATAATAGAGGCTAAAGAGGCGGAATTGGCGGAAATTGAAGGAATAGGGCCGGTGATGGCCGGTTTGATAGTAGCTTGGTTTAAGAATAAAAATAATTTGCGTTTGGTGGAGAGGTTAAGACAGCGATTGCATTTGGTAACTGAAATAATGGAGACGGGAAAAAAGTTAGCCGGCCGAACTTTTGTTTTTACCGGCAGTTTGTCTTTACCTCGGGAAGAGGCTAAAAAAAAGGTTAAAGCTTCAGGGGGGAAAGTGGTTGGAAGTTTATCCGGCCAGACGGATTTTTTGGTGGCCGGAGATAAACCGGGCTCTAAATTGGCTCAAGCGGAGGAGTTGGGAGTTAAAGTCTTAACCGAGGCCGAGTTTAAGCGTTTGGTAGCTTAAACCCGTCTTTTCAGGAAGATTAAATGGTGCTATGATGGTCGGTAATGATTAAAAAAGAACAAGTGGAGGCTTTGGCCGAGTTGGCTCGGCTTAATATTACCTCAGCCGAGGCTGATGAGTTGGCTCAAGATATGGAGGGTATTTTGGAGTATGTTTCGGATTTGCCGGAGTTTCAGGCGGAGGAAATACAAGAGGCCGTCGGAGCGGATTTTCGAGCCGATGAGCCGGCTTGGCCGTTAAGTACTGAAGACAGAGAGAGATTACTTAGTCAATTTGCTTCTCGGGAAGGAGATTTTTTGGCCTTAAAGCGATTTTTAGATAATGATGCCGTTTAATATGGATACCAAGACTTTAGATATTCATAAAATAAAAGCCGGTTATGAAGCCGGAGAGTTTACGGCAGTGGAGGTGACCGAGGCCTATTTAAAAGCGATTGAAGCTAAGAACAAAGAGTTTAATATTTATTTGGAGGTTTTTGCCACTGAGGCTTTGGAGCAAGCCAAGGCTTCAGATAAAAGACGGCAAGAGGATAAAGTTAAAGGTCCTTTGGACGGGGTGCCGATGGCTATTAAAGACAATATGCTGATTAAAGATCATTTGGTGTCTTCGGCTTCCAAAATGTTAGAGAATTACCGGGCTCCTTATGATGCCAGCGTTATTTCCAAATTGAGAGAAGCCGGAGTTATTTTTTTAGGTCGGACCAATATGGATGAATTTGCTATGGGGGGTTCAACCGAGAATTCGGCTTTTGGTCCGACAATTAATCCTTTATCTCCCGGTTTAGTACCCGGTGGCTCCTCCGGGGGGTCAGCGGCGGCCGTAGCAGCCGGTTGGGCGGCGGCGGCTTTAGGTTCGGATACCGGTGGTTCTATCAGGCAACCGGCGGCTTTTTGTGGAGTGGTTGGTTACAAGCCGTCATACGGTGCTGTTTCTCGTTATGGCTTGATGGCTATGGCTTCATCTTTGGATCAGATCGGACCGATTACTAAAAATGTGGCTGATGCTAATTTGGTTTATGATGTTATTGCCGGTTACGATAACCTAGACACCACCAGCCGATCAAAGTGGCCAACAGTATCTCCGCTTAAAGATAAACCGACAGTAGCTATTCCCAAGAATTTATTAACGGAAGGTTTGGCTCCGGAGATTTTATCTACTATTGAAGAGACTGAAAAAAAATTAATAGCAGCCGGTTGGCAAGTTAAGGAAGTATCTATGCCTAATTTACAATATGCTTTGAATGCTTATTATATTATTATGCCGGCGGAAGTTTCCAGTAATTTGGCCAGATTTGATGGTCTACGATATGGTTATCGTGGTCGGGTGGAAGATAATTTAATGGAGTGGTATAAAGAAGTAAGAGGAGAAGGTTTTGGTTCGGAGGTGAGGCGGCGTATTATTTTAGGAACTTATGTTTTATCTGCCGGACATTATGATGCCTATTACGGCCGAGCCAGGTCTTTACGGCGAGAAATTATTAAAGAATATGATCAAGTTTTTGCTCAAGGACCAGAGGCGGTTTTGATGCCTACCACTCCAATTCCGGCTTTTGCTCAAGGAGAGCGAATGGACGATCCTCTGCAAATGTATTTGGCGGATATCTTTACTGTGCCGGCTAATTTGGCCGGTCTGCCGGCTATGGCTGTGCCGGCCGGTTTGGATGATAAAGGTCGGGCTTTATCTGTGCAATTGATTGGTCAATCCGGTGGCGATAAACAACTCTTAACTTTGGCTGATCGTTTGGAAAAAATTTAATTATTATGCCGGAGAATGGTTTTTTTCAGTTTTATCAAAAGATAGCTATTGGTGGTCGGGCGGTAACCGAGGCGGTAACCGGTTTTTTTAACAGTAATTGGTGGATAGCTATTCAGGTTTTTTGGGTTTTATTGGGTTTGGCTTTAACCGCTTTAATGGTAGTGGTGGTTTTTAAATTAAAGAAATTGCGTCAAGCCGAAAGAGCGGAAGCGAAAGCGGCTATTGAAAGAGTCCGAGCTAATTTAAAGCAAGAACATAAAGATTGGCAGAAAGTGATAGATTATTTAAATACGGACAATCCGGCTGAATGGCGTCAGGCTATTATTGAAGCGGATATTTTATTGGATCATTTGGTTAAAAGAATGGGTTATACCGGAGAAACTTTGGGAGAGAGATTAAAACAAATAGAACCCAGTGATTTTTTAACTTTAAACCAAGCTTGGGAGGCTCATAAAGTTCGGAATATGATTGCTCATCAACAAGATTATCAATTGACTCATCGGGAAGCTAAAAGAGTGATTGGTTTATATGAAGAAGTTTTTAGGGAGTTTCATTATATTTAACACATAGTTTTTCTTGCCAGGACGGTTATTTTGTTATATTATAGCAAATACAGTCTTATTTTGCGGGGTGGAGGAGTGGTACCTCGGGAGGCTCATAACCTCCAGGCATCGGTTCGAGTCCGGTCCCCGCAACCAGGAAAATGAAATCCGGTATCTTCAGATAGCGGGTTTTATTTTTAAATTCAGGTTGCGGTTTATTGGAAAAATGTTTAAGATAAAAAACAAAAAGCCGGCGTAGCTCAGTTGGTTAGAGCGTGGGACTCATAAACCCAAGGTCGCAGGTTCAACTCCTGCCGTCGGCACCAAAATAATTTTAAGGATTATAAATTATTAACTAAAATTTTATGAATGCTTTAAATTTTAAACCGTTTCAAAACTTTTATAATAATCAGGATGCAGATAGTAAAGAACAAATGCGTCAATTTTTAAAAGATAAATTTGAGTCTATTGCTCCCGGTAAATTTGAAACTGTTTTACCCGGGGTAGATGCTATTAGTTTTGTGCGACCGATGGTTGGAGTTGGCGAACCGGATGATCAGATTCATTTAGTTCTTTTTAGAACAGACCAAGAGGGGAAAACTTTTAACGATACCCTAACTTTAACTAATGAGGGTTCAATTATCGGGAAAATACCGAAAAATCTTTCATTTGATAAAGTTCAATTAAGGGAAGAAGTCAGAAGTATTTTAGAAAGTCTTGATGTTGATTTTTGGTTGGAAGTAAATCAAGACATCTTACCTTCTAAAAAAAATCCGGAAAAAGGAAGTGTTTATCCCTCAGATCCGAAGGAGCGAGAAAATATAGAAAAAGCAATAGATAGTCGTCGGATAGAGTTCTTGAGAAACAAAAGTTTATTCGGTTTTTATAATGGTATGGAAGGTTTTAAGGGTTATTTTGGCTTTGTTTTTCCCAAAGGTATTGTTTTGGAAAACAAGGAAATTGGCAATGCTGTGTTTATTATTAGATTTCCGGTTGGTAGAATTTTAGATTTTCCCGAATTGGTTTATGATTTACCGCCAAGTAGAAGAGTAAAACCAAAAGATAGAGAAAGAATATATGAAGATTTTGTTGCCGGTTTATTGATAGTTAAAGATGGAGACGCTGCCAGTAAAACTGAATTGGTTAAGATTTTAGGAGCGGAAAGATCATATAATCCCAGAACCGGTAAAGAAGATAAAGAATGGCAAGACCAAATGAGCGACAAGATTAAAGATTTATTTTAGGTTGATTTTTATCTTAAAAAATTCTATACTCTCTGTGTGTTTGCGGTCGTAGCTCAATTGGTTAGAGCACTCGCCTGTCACGCGAGAGGTTGCGAGTTCGAGTCTCGTCGATCGCGCTTCAATTTTTATGATTCAATTGTTTTTAGCTTCAATTTTAGTAATGTTAGCTTCTTTGATAGGAGTTGTTTTTGTTTGGAGACATTTGGGCCAGATGATAGAAAAAAATCTTCATTTTTTGACTAGCTTGGCCGCCGGGGTATTTTTGATGGTAGCTTTTCAGTTGGCGGCGGAAGCTCTAGAACATACTGTTGAGCCTATGTTTGGTTGGCTGTGGATTGGCTTGGGTATTTTAATTTGGTGGTTGTTTTTTAATTTTTTACCGGATTTTCATCATCATTGCCAACCGGAGGCGGAAAAGAAAAGTTTGGTTGGAATAGATGCTCGACGAGTCTTAACCGGAGATGCTGTTCATAATATTGGAGATGGTATTTTATTGGCTTCGGCTTTTATGATTAATCCTACTCTTGGTTGGGTTACCACTATTAGTGTGTTTATTCATGAATTGGTTCAAGAAACTTCGGAGTTTTTTGTTTTGCGTCAGGCCGGTCTTTCGATTAAAAAAACTTTAATTTTAAATTTTATTATTTCCGGTTCGATATTAATAGGAGCTTTTGGAAGTTTCTTTTTATTCCATAATTTTTTAGTTTTTGAAATGCCTATATTGGGGTTGGCCGCCGGAGCCTTTTTAGTGGTAGCTTTGTTTGATTTAATTCCTCATTCGGCTCGGTCGGTAACTGACCGTTCGGATTATTTAAAACATCTAGGTTGGTTTTTGGTGGGGGTGATTATGATGTTGGGTGTTAATGTGGTTTTTGTTCATTCTCACGATCATGGTGATGAATCTGGCCATTCAGATCATCAAGTAGAAAATCATTAAGAGAAAGCCCCGCCGTCGGTTAAAAAACCGACTGCGGGGCTTGAAAGGTCAATAAGGAACATTGATCTGGTTTTGGAGAACCAGCTCTTTGACCGCTTGCTTTTTATCGTTTGGCAAGTGGTCGATGATGACAATCACCCCTTGGCGACAGTTGGCGCCAACAGCGACCAAACGAAGCTTGGTCGGGTTGAGAGTGATTATTATCACTCCGGAGTAGGACTCTTCTGGGTCAGGGAAGCGTCTCTTTTTTTCCGAGATCACTTTTGCCTTCAGGTGGCGCAAGCGACGGAAGAGCAGACGCAGTTCCTTGATGCCGGTTTTACCTTTTTTTCTCATCGGTCTTTCCTCCGGGTTGAGGTTGCGGTTTCAAGGTTCTCTTTTATTTTATTATAACCACAAATTGTTTAAAATAAAAAGGATTAGAGATTTGAATTCTTTATTCTTTTATATTATTATCTATAAATGATTTGCCGACGTAGCTCAGTTGGTAGAGCACTCCCATGGTAAGGGAGAGGTCACCGGTTCAAGCCCGGTCGTCGGCTCACTGTATTTGAACTCTTTTTAAAAACCTCTAATTTTGTTAGAGTTATTATTAATCGTAGCCACCTTAGCTCAGTTGGCAGAGCGGGCGCTTCGTAAGCGTCAGGTCCGCGGTTCGATCCCGCGAGGTGGCTCTTTAATCTTAATTTATTATGTCCCATAACATAGATAAAAAAACCAGATTGGCGGAAATTGAAGTGGCTATGGCTCAGCCGGATTTTTGGCAAGATAAGGAAATAGCTCAAGCTTTAATTGCCGAAATGCAAGAAATTAAAGATGAATTGGCCGGAGCCGATAAATATGACAAAAACAATGCCGTGATGACCATTTTTGCCGGAGCCGGCGGTTTAGATGCGGAAGATTTTGCTAAAATGTTGCTGGAGATGTATTGGCATTTGGCCGAGAATAAAAATTGGGAAGTTATTAAAATACATGAAAATTTAAACGATTATGACGGTTATCGTAATGTGACTGTTAAGATTATCGGTCGAGGGGTTTATGGTCAGCTTAAAAATGAGTCAGGAGTTCATCGTTTGGTTAGATTATCTCCTTTTAATTCCAAAAAACAGCGTCATACTTCTTTTGCTTTAGTGGAAGTTATTCCGGAAATTAAAAAAACCAAAGAAACAGAGTTGGCGGAAAAGGATTTAAAATTTGAGTTTTCTAGAGCCGGGGGACCCGGGGGGCAGAATGTTAATAAACGGGATACGGCGGTTCGAGTAGTTCATATTCCAACCGGTATTTCCGCCAGTTCTGAAAGTGGGCGATCGCAAGCGGCTAATCGGGAAGAAGCTCTAGCTATGTTAACCGGTAAAATTTATCTTTTAAAAGAAGCCGAGAGGGAGCAAAAGATGGAAGCGATGTATATTAGTAAAACTACGGATATAGAGTGGGGTAATCAAATAAGGTCTTATGTCTTACATCCTTATAAATTAGTTAAAGACCATCGTTCTGGAGTGGAGAGTCGGCAAGTGGAAGAGGTGTTGGCCGGTCAATTGGAGGAGTTTTTAAAGGCTCCAATAATTTAGACTGTTTTTATTTAAAATTTTGTGGCCTACTTATGGAATTTACTTTCCAGGTTAGTTAGATTTTGCTATGCTTTCCTTGTTTGTGTTAGAATAAGAATGTTTGGGTGCTTGTGTTTTTAAAACATAAACTTATGATATATTTTGATAAAGTTTCCAAAGTTTATTTTGATGACTCAATGGCTTTGGATAATGTTACTTTTACGGTTGAGCCGGGAGAGTTTGTGTCGGTGGTTGGTCATTCCGGAGCCGGTAAAAGTACGCTTTTAAAAATGATCTTAGCGGAAGAAAAACCATCTGAAGGTTCTGTTTTTTTTGAATCTATCAATGTTCATGATTTAGGCAAGTTGGAGATTCCTTTCTTGCGTCGTCGGATTGGTAGTGTCTTTCAGGATTTTCGTTTATTACCTCATAAAACCGCTTATGAAAATATTGCTTTTACTATGGAGGCTTCCGGTCGTTCGGATAAAGAAATTGAAGAAGATGTGCCTCATGTTTTGGAATTGGTCGGCTTGGACGATAAAATGTGGCATTTTCCATTTGAATTATCCGGAGGTGAAAGGCAAAGAGTGGCTGTAGCCCGAGCTATAGTTAATCAACCGGACGTTTTGGTAGCGGATGAGCCGACCGGTAATTTGGATCCCATTAATACTCAAGAAGTGATAGAGATTTTCAATAAGATTAATGAATTGGGTACGACCGTAGTTTTAACCACTCATAATAAGGGGGTTATTGATGCTTTAGGTAAAAGGGTGATTACTTTAGATAAAGGAAAAATTATTCGTGACGATAAAAAAGGTCGTTATGTTATTTAATCAGGTTATTTAAATATGCTTTTAGTTAATTTAAGAAGAGTTCTCAAATCCGGTTTGCTTAGTTTTTGGCGTAACAGTTATGTGGCTATGGCTTCTATTTTCGTAATGACTATCACTTTATTTGTGATTGGGTCTTTAATGTTGGGGATGGCTTTTTTAGAGAACACTTTAAATAATATAGAGCAACAGGTAGATGTTAGTGTGTCTTTTAATTCTCAAATTTCAGATAGACAAGTGATGGAGGTTAAAGAAAAATTAGAGGATTTACCGGAAGTGGCTTCAGTAACCTATATCTCTGCTGAAGATGAATTAAATAATTTTCGTAAACGTCACCAGGACGATATTGCCTTGTTGCAATCTTTGGAAGAGATCGGTAATCCTTTTGGTTCTAGACTTAATGTTTCCGCTGTAGATCCATCAGAATATTTAGTAGTAACCAATTATTTAAAACAGTTTGATCAAACTTTAACAGTAGGCGGTCAGGGTTTAGTGGGGCAGGAAATGATAGACAAGGTTAGTTATAAAGAAGATATTATAGAAAAGTTATTGGCGGTTATAGATACCAGTCGGACAGTCAGTTTGGCTATTGCTGGAGTTTTAATAATAATGTCCGTTTTGGTTACTTTTAACACTATTTCTTTGGCTATCTACATTTCTCGAGAAGAAATTTCGGTCATGAAATTGGTGGGAGCCAGTAATGCCTATATCCGCGGTCCGTTTATTATTGAAGGATTATTGGCCGGAGTAATTGCCGCCTTTTTAGCTATGGCTTTATTGTATCCGGCCTCTATTTGGGTGGCCAATGCCACGGTAGGGGTTTATGGAGGTATTAATTTAGTGGCCTACTATGTTGATAGTTTTTCCAAACTCTTTTTAACTCTTTTAGGCTCAGGAATGGCTTTAGGGGTTGTTTCCGGATTATTAGCTATTAGAAAATTCTTAAAAGCTTAAAATCTTATGCCTAATCACCAAGCGCCTAAATATATCTTTGTTCTCGGAGGGGTGATGTCCGGAGTGGGAAAAGGGGTAACCACTTCCTCTATTGGAAAAATTCTCCAGGCGCGTGGTTTTAAAGTTAATCCGATTAAGATTGACCCCTATTTAAATGTGGATGCCGGTACCATGAACCCAATAGAGCATGGTGAAGTTTTTGTTTTAGAATCCGGTTTGGAAACCGATCAAGACATGGGCAATTATGAAAGATTTTTGGATATTAATTTACCGGCCGAGAGTTATATGACCAGCGGAATGGTTTATAAATATGTTATAGATAAAGAAAGAGCTTTGGGTTATGGCGGTAAATGTGTTGATCCGGTTCCCTATATTTCTCGGGAAATTATTCGACGAATGAAAAAATCCGCCGAGAAAACTAAAGCAGATATTGTGGTGGTGGAAATTGGCGGCACGGTTGGAGAATACCAAAATGCTATTTTTATTGAAGCGGCTCGGATGATGAAATTAAAAGACCCTCAAGGAGTGGCTTTTGTTTTGGTTAGTTATTTACCGGTTCCTTCTAAAATTGGAGAAATGAAAACCAAACCAACTCAATACGCGGTGCGATCTTTAAATTCTTTTGGAGTTCATCCGGATATAATAGTGGCTCGAGCTGATCGACCACTGGATAAAGCTCGAAAGGAAAAAATAGCCACAGCTAGTAATGTGGGAGTAGAAGATATTATTTCAGCTCCGGATGTAGATAGTATTTATGATATCCCTGTTAATTTTGAAAAAGACGGTTTGAGTGACACTCTTTTAAATCTACTTAATTTAAAATCTAGACAAACCGATCTTAAAGATTGGCGCCGAATGGCCTCGAGAATAAAATCTGATAAGTCTACCAAAGAAGTTAAAATTGCTATTGCTGGTAAATATTTTCAAACCGGAGATTATGTTTTATCTGATGCCTATATCTCGGTAATAGAAGCTCTGCGTCATGCCGGCGGCCAATTGGGCATTGGTCGCAGTTTGAAAATTGATTGGCTTAATACGGAGGATTATGAAAATTTTAAAAAAGCGCCTTTAAAAGAATTAAAACAATATGATGGTATTTTAGTACCGGGTGGTTTTGGAACCAGAGGAGTGGAAGGAAAATTGAATATTATTAAATATGCCAGAGAGAATAAAATACCTTATCTGGGTTTATGTTATGGGATGCAATTGGCAGTTTTGGAATATGCCAGAAATGTAGCCGGACTTATTAAAGCCCAAACGGCAGAAATGGATCCTAATGGTCAAGATTTGGTTATAGATATAATGCCGGAGCAAAAAAAGAATCTAGATGAAGATAAATTAGGTGGCACTATGCGTTTGGGATCTTATCCGGCTCGAGTTAAAAAAAGAACTTTAGCTTATTCGGTTTATAAAAATACCGAAATTTCCGAACGCCATCGTCATCGGTTTGAAGTTAATCCTGAATATATAGCACGATTAGATGAAGCCGGTTTGGTTTTTTCCGGAACTTCTCCGGATAACCGTTTAATGGAAATAGCGGAGTTGCCGACTACTATTCATCCTTTCTTTATGGCTACTCAATTTCATCCGGAATTTAAATCTTCTCCCCTAAAACCTCATCCTTTATTTGTGGCTTTTGTTAAAGCGGCTTTTAAAAACCAAAAATAAACTAAATTGAAGAGTAATGGTTTTTATTGTATGATGGCTTTTATTGCCCGGTCGTCTAATGGTAGGACGCTTGATTCTGGCTCAAGTAATCGGGGTTCGAGTCCCTGCCGGGCAGCCAGAACAACTTAAGCTTCGATGTAGAGTGATGGAGATTTAAAATGTTCTTGATTTTTATTAATAATAATTAATAAACAGAAAAGCTTTATAAATAATCAATTAGTTTAGATATTATATATATGAATATATATTTAGCTTTTAAACAAACATATAATAACTTTAAAGAATTTTTTCCATTTTTATTAGGTATTATTTTACTAATAGCTTTTTTGATGAGTGTAATATCTCCGTTTTTTTTGCACGCAATTTTTACTGATAATGTTTTGGTAGATTCTTTTATTGGTTCTTTTTTTGGTAGTATTTTAGCTGGGAATCCTGTTAATAGTTATATTATTGGCTCTGAACTATTGAACCAAGGTGTAAGTATGGTAGCGGTTGTGGCTTTTATTATAAGTTGGGTGACTGTTGGTATTATTCAACTTCCAGTGGAAGCTTCATTGTTAGGTAAAAAGTTTGCTATAGTTAGAAATTTAATTAGTTTTTTTATGGCTATAGCCATTGCTATAATAACTGTTCTAATTTTGCAATTATTATGATAAAGAAAATTATAGAAAAAATTAGTGTAAGTTGGATATTTTTGATATTTATTTTATTTATATATGTTGTTGCCTTATTTTTAAATAAAGATCTATTTTTTGAAGCCTTATTAAAAGCTAGAGAAATAATGATAGAAGTTATACCGGTGCTGATAATAATTTTTGTTTTTACTTTTTTTGCTAATCTTTGGTTGGACAATAAAAAAATGAAGAAGATTATGTCTAAGCAAATAGGTGCTTTAGGTCAATTTATTGCTGTTATCTTAGGAATTGTATCTTCCGGGCCAATTTATATGTGGTATCCATTATTGAGAGAATTAAAGGAAGATGGTCTAAGAAATAATCTTATAGCAATATTTTTATATAACAGAGCTATAAAAATTCCTTTAATTCCAATGATTTTATATTACTTTGGTTTACCGTTTTTATTGATTACTATTATTTTGATGATTTTATTTTCTCTGTTGAATGGTTATCTAGTGGGAAAGTTTGTTAAAAATTAAATAGTGAGTTCAGGAGTAGTGTAAGAAAAACATTATTTTTTGTTAATAAACAGGTTCTAATATGGTTCAAGAGAATAAAAAGAGTTTAAATATTTTTCAACAGATTAGTGAAAATATATTCTTGACAATCAAATTCAATCAGCTAGCATAAAAGTATGGAATTAAATAACAAACAAGCTTTTTGGGCTTTCTTTATGATTCTCTTTATTATCAAAAAGAGTCGGGAGGGTTTGTTGTCGTTATAATTTAAAAATTAGATAAAAAACAACCCTTCCTAATCGGAAGGGTTTTTTCGTTTTAAGCCAATGGAGTTTTTAAATAGACTGTATCGGCTTGAAATGAAAGGTTCGTTTCAAGATTGGTCTTTGTCAGAAAAAGAAAAGGAGAAAATTATGTATGTGGATTTGAAGCGAGCTCGTGAGATTCTGCTTGCCCGAGAGGCAATCAGGCAGAAGGTTAAGGGGTGGTGGCTGGAAACTATTGGTTTTTTTCCGGATATTTTCGGAGAAGCCGATGCGATTATTGCCAGGCATTTACCGACCTTTCGGTATGAGGATGCTGTCTTTGCCAAACTGGCCTCGGTAGCAGGGTTGCGGCCGGTTTGGGTGGGTTATCGGGAAGACAAGTTGGCTACCAATTCCAGTTTCAAGAACTCTCTTATTCGACCGAAATTTGCCGTCCGGATTGGTCGGAAAGGAGGTGTTCAATTGGAGAAGAAGTGCTTGGTTTCCGCCGATCGCTATAATGGTCGGCCTTTGTCTCAAGTTGTCTGTGATGGTCATTTGGGAGAATCACTAGAGGAGTTTCATCTGAATCAGCTTCGGGCGGTTTATGGTAATGCTCCGGTGTGGGATTTTTCCGAGGTGGCGGTGAAGTTGGGTAAGCGGCCGCGAATCTATTATGTTCATTATCTGTCTCTGATGGTGGCTCACGGGGTGTTGTTTGAGGATTTCCATGGTGGGGAATCCGGAGACAAACTCAATGGCTTCACTACTCAGGTGTTCGAACCGGCTTTTCGGGAGGTGGAGCGGGTTTTCGGATTTACGCCTTTGGTGGTGCCTTTGCCGTGGCGGCCTGAGTATGTTTACTACCCTTCGGTAGAGTTGGCCTCTCAGTTGCCTTGGTTTGAGCATCCGTATGCTCAGATTTAGGTTCATTTTCATCCTTTGATTTTCAAATCGCTTGTTTTCTGATGATTGCAAGCGGTTTTTTTCGGGGTTATAATTAAGACTATGGATGAACAATATTTGAATAAAATAATAACAGATTTGTGTGATTTAGGAGAAAGACAAGGAAAGACTGAGACAGAAGCCAGGCGGTACATAGAGACTGAATTAAATAATAATAATATTTCTTTTATGGCAGAAGAATTTTTGGTTGATTTACCGGAAATTAAGAAGTGTTTTTTAACAGCTGATGATAAAGAAATACCGACTTTGGCTTGTGGTTTGGTTGGCGGGCAAGTGACAGATAACCACCATTTGATTAGTTCTTTAACCAGTTCTCAAGATTTTTTATATACAACTAATATTAATTTTAATCCGGTTTGTTCAGTTATTTCCAAAGCTAATTATTATTTGGCTCCGGCTTGGGCGATTAATCGAGAGGATGTGCCTATTTTAATTAAAGCTGAAAATATTTATGGAGAATTGGAAGTGGTTAGATATACTCATACCAGTGCTAATATTTTAGTCGGTAATATTAAAAACCCTCAAGCTATTATCTTTTCTCATCATGATTCAGTAGAAACCGGAGCTATAGATAATGCCAGTGGAACCGCTTTGGCTTTGACTTTGATCAAAGACAATATTGTGGATTTGGAAAATGTTTTGTTTGTTTTTTCCGGTAATGAGGAAGTTTCTTATGAAGAACCGATTTATTGGGGAGCCGGTTACCGGCAATTTGAAGCCAGACATAAAGATTTATTAGAACAAGCTGAGCATTTATTAATTTTAGATTCTTTAGGTCATAGTTTAACTGAAATTATTATCAAGCCGGAGATTTTACCTTTGGGTTTTCCGCTTAAAAATTTAAATAAATGGCAAAACAAAACTAAAATTTTAGCCGGAGACTTAGATCAATTAATGCCGGTTTATCACAGTCGAGCGGATAAACCGGAAGGAATTAACAGTCAAGAACTTACTAAAGCTGGTCGGTTGGTTGCGGATTTACTTAAATAGATTTATTTATGAAAAGATATATTTTATTTTTATTGATTATAGCCTGTTTAGTGGTAATTGGTTTATGGTGGTTAAATTCGAAAACAGTAGAAGAAAAAGAATTAAAAACCGATTTTGACCAAATAGGTAATTTAATTATTGACAATCCTGGATTATTGCCCGGAGAGTGGTATTTAAGTTATGAAACTGAAGGGCAACCGGGTATGTTAATTAAGCTTAATTTTTCTGAAGATAGTCTTTGTTTTGATAATAATGATTACCAAATAAGTTGTTTTTTAAATGATGAAGAGATTGGAACCCGAGTTCAAGTGATAGGACAAGAAGTCGAGGATGGAATTAATGTTTTTCAATTGAATAAATTATAAGATTTTTTAAAAAATATTATGGAAGAATTTATCTTAAATAATTGGTGGATTGTATTATTAATTGCCTTGTGGACTATTCCTTGGAAAGGGGTAGCTTTGTGGTATGCTGCTCGGGAGAATCAAAAGTGGTGGTTTATAGCTTTGTTGGTTTTGAATACTTTGGCTATTTTAGAGATTTTATATATTTTTGGTTTCAGGCAAAAATTAGATAAAAAATAAAAAAACAGCCGATCAACGCTGGCTTTCGGACGCAACTGGCATCCAAAAAAGCGGGGATCGGCTGGGGAAGGCTCTTTTAACGGAAAGGGAAACAGCAAGGGCTGTTGTGGGTTTTGGGAGGAAGGGTTTTTAACCCTTACTGTTTCCCTTCCGCGGGAGAGCTTAAAAAGTGTGGCCGACCCATGGATGTCATGGGGAGGGAGAGAGAGGGGGGGAGACCCTGTAGGTCGACCACACTAACGGTGTCAAGATCAACTACTTCCATTCTATATAAATATTTAAATTTGTCAAGTTCTAAAAAAATAGGTTGGGGATTATAAAATAAGTGAATAATTCGAATTTTAGATGTATAATTAAAGCAAATTATTAGTTTATTATTTAATTTTTTATATGGATAATATTTTTGCACCCGGTAATCGTCCGGATAAAAATGAAATTAGGAAACAAAAAGAAATAGCGATTTTAAGAGATAAAATAGAAGATGAAGATATAAATTATCAAGAATTAAAATTGGCTTATGAGTTATCTTTGGGTTTGAATCAAGAAGAGATTTTATTATCTAAAGATGTTGAAGAAAAAATAAAGAAATTAGCTTTAGATTTACAAAAAATGATAACAGAAGGTCTAGCTTTAACTTCAGTAGTTGAAGTTTTAGAAGAAGCCAATCGTGAAAACATGGTTTTGGATTTATATGGAAATTTTATAGAACAATTAAAAATAAGTAAAAAAGAAAAAGATATTTTAATGTCCATAATAGAGAATAAAAAAGCCGGTCTTTTGGTTATATCCGATCGTCAATCATTAGATAAGTTAGCCGAAGCCAAAATTCCGGAATTTTCTTCAACCAAAGATTATCCTTTTTATCAGATTGTGGCTGAAATAATTAGTTTTTTAAATAAATTTAAAAATAAAGATAAAATAGAAATAAGTTTTATTCAATAATTCTATGAGCACTATCTTTTTAAAATTGTATTTAATAGCGGTGCCGGTCTTTTTTGTTTTGGATTTACTGTGGCTGGGTCTGGTAGCCAGAGGTTTTTATCAAAAACAAATAGGTTTTTTATTAAAAGAATCTGTAAGTTGGCCGGCGGCTATGATTTTTTATTTATTATTTGTAGCCGGTTTGGTTTTGTTTGTTATTTGGCCGGCAGTGGAAACCGGCTCTTGGATAAAAGCTTTGGCCTTGGGGGCAATTTTCGGCTTGGTAACTTATGCCGCTTATGATCTAACTAATTTGGCTACTATTAAAGATTGGCCTTTACTGGTGACAGTGGTGGATTTGATTTGGGGGGCGGTTTTAGGGGCTATAGTTTCTGTTATTACTTATTTTTTATTTTCTTTTTTTAACTAAAATGAATGTTTTTCTATTGTTGGTTTTGAGTTTGTGGTTATATATGTCCGGTTGGTTTTTGGTGGCAGTTTGGTTTAAGCGTAATGATGTAGCCGATTTGGCTTGGGGTTTGGGAATAATTGCTTTGGGTTCCGGTTATGGATGGGTCGGTTTATTGGGGCCTATTACTATCATTTTTTTAATTCTCAAAGTCTCCGGTATTCCCTTACTGAATGCTAAAATGAAAAATAAGTCGGATTTTGAAGAATATAGTAAAAAGACCAATGTTTTTATTCCTTGGTGGCCTAAAGAGATTTAAAACTTTTCAATTTATGAAAAATATAATCGGGTATATTTTTTTAGGTTTAATTTGGTTACTATCTTTTTATTGCTATAGTCGTGGAAATTTAACTTTTTATTCTTTTGATAGAGATATTTTTGTTTTAGCGTCAGTGGTAGCCATTATGGCGGTAACCGTTAATGTTTTTTGGTTAAAAAATGGTCGTTGGCTCAGGTGGTGGCAAGAGAGATTGGGGCCAGTTGGTTATGTTTTAAATTGTGGTTATTGTTTGAGTTTATGGTTGGCAGTAGTGGCTGTTGGTTATTTAAGGATAGTTTTTATTCCTTTTCGCCATCTTGATTTTATCTGGCAATTTATTTTATCTTGGTTGGCTTTAGGTTTTGTGGCTGTTTTTCTTTTTGAATTGTTGGCTATTTTGTGTTCTATTAGAGAAAAAAGAACAAAAAGTTAAAGTTGATTTTGTTTTAGTTTTGTGTATAATTGAAAACCGTTTTGGTCTCAAAAAGTAAAGAAAGGAGGTGATTTTAATGAAGGAGATTGTAAGCACAGTTAAGTTGTGCTCAGATGGTGGGTGTTGCCCAGAGTTGTCGTCGGTGGTAGAAGATGGATCCGGTTGTTGGATCCGAATTGCCGACGACAATTCTCCCGGAGGAGGAATCCGGGAGGTGTTTCTCACGCCGGAGCAGGCTCGAGTTCTGCTCCGGCAATTGCCCAGTTTTTTATAATTTGGGCAACAGTCATTGTTTGGTTGGGGCGCTCAATTTTTTTGGGCGCCTCTTTTTGTGCGGTTGCTTTTTTTGAAAAATCCATTAGATTAGTTTTAGTTTGTTCTTTCAATCAACAACAAGGAGAAGAAAAATGAAAGAAAGATTTTTTTTGTCATCGAGAGTTTTTGGAGGGGAGCCGGTAACGGTTCATTGGCTTTCCCGTCATGAATTAAATCAAAGAAGACAAATAGCTTTGGAATTGGCTCAGGGTCGGCCGGTAAATATTATCCAAAGGCCGGGGCGCTTTCGGGATGCGGAGGATTTCTGTCGCTTGGTGACAGAAAGAAGCCGAAGTGGTTTTGTTTATTTAGTGGCACCTCAGTATATGATAAGAGAGGCAACCAAAAGGAAATTTGAATTCGGTTTAATTCAAATGGATCAATTATTTATATCTTTTTGGTGGTGTCCTGTTCAAGTTATTCATTTTAATGGAGAAAGGTGGCAGAAAATGGTAGATAATAGCGATATAGATCATTATTGCCAAATTCTCTGCCAAGATGATATTCTGATGTAAGTTTTAATCCCGGTTGAGTTTTATTGCTCGGCCGGGATTTCTTTTTTGATACAGGAAATAGTGTTATAATCAGGGATGAATTTTAAGGATTAAATCAATAATTATTTTATGGAGATTAAAAAAATAGGTCATTCATGTCTGTTTGTTAAAGTTAAAGGGGAAGATATTTTAATTGATCCCGGTTATTTTACGGTGGCTGATCATCAGTTGACCGGCTTAAATACAATTTTAATTTCTCATGAACATAAAGATCATTTTGATTTGGAATCTTTACAGGAATTAAAAAAAATAAATCCACAGGCTCGGGTGATAACCAATCAAGCGGTGGCTTTGGTTTTAGATGAGAATAAAATAGATCACCAAGTGGTATCTGATGGAGAAGAGTTTATGTCCGGTTTTGTTTCTATTAAAGCTTTCAATTTATCTCATTCAGAGATTTATAAGGATAGGGGAATGGTGGAGAATACGGGTTTTCTAATTGATGATAAATTTTTATTTCCGGGAGATTCTTTTTCTTTTCCGACCGAAATGGTTGAAATTTTAGCTTTGCCAATTACCGGCCCTTTTGCTTGCATGAAAGAAGTTTTAACAGCCGGATTGCAATCCGGAGCTAAAAAGATAATCCCGGTTCATGACGGTATGATTAAAGAATTATATTTATCAATTTTCTATAAACATTTGGAAGAAGTACTAGGAGATGACGGTAAACAATTTGTAGATCTACGGCCGGGTGCCTCCGAGGAGTTTAAATAAAATTAATAGTCCATTTTATAGTTAATATATTAAAATGAAAAAAGAAGAAACCAGTTCCGTTATTACAAGTAAGAATTATTTTGTTTTTTGGGATAAATTGGCTTACTATACTCTTTTGGCTGTTTTGTTCTTATGGCCGATATGGTTATGGCCGAGTAATTTGTTTTTAAACACTAGCGGTAAAAGGTATATGGTAGCTCTTGGTGTTTTAGTGATTCTTTTCTTTTATATTATTGCTCGTTTATTGGAAAAAAGAGTAGTTTTATCTGATTGGCGATTAATTTTGATTTGGTTTTTACCGGCTATAAGTGCTTTTGTTTCAGCTTTTTGGGCGACTGACAGTAGATTAGCTTGGATGGGTAATGGTTTGGATGAATTCGGGGCTGTTTGGCTTTTGTTGTTATCTTTATTAGGATTTTTGATCTTTTTGGTTTTAAACACCAAGGAAAAAATTTTTATTTGGTTGTCAATTTCGGTAATGGTTGGAGGGGTGGCGGCTTTTTATACTTTGGCCGTTTTTGGCATTTGGCTTTTGGGTTTGGAGGTTAATTGGTCTGTTAGTTTAATCGGTCGTTGGCACGAAACTGCTTTGGTTTTGTCTGGGTTGGTTATTATGGCAGTCGGTCTACTTCGATTTTTGCCGGCGGATAATATTGTTTGGTTTAAACGAGGTCTCCAAGTATCTTTGGGATTAATGCTTTTGGTTTTGGTTTTAATTAATTATTGGCCAGCTTGGCTGGTTTTATTCTTAGCTTCTTTAATATTTATTTTATCTGATATTTTGTGGTTTCAACAATTAAATGATACTAACAGTTTGGGTTTTAGTTATGAGTCTTTAGTTGTTTTGTTGTTGGCGATTATGTTTGTGTTTATTCTAACTTCTTCCGGTTTTTTTGGCGACCGTTTGGATAGTTTTTATCAAAGGGTTGGTTTTAGTTATTCAGAAACCAAATTATCTTGGCCGGCTACTTATAGACTAACTAAACAGTCTATAGTGGAACATCCTCTTTTGGGAGTCGGTCCTAATCATTTGACTGATTTTTGGAACAAACATAAAGCTGATGGTTTTCTTTTATCTTCTTTTTGGAATTTTAATATAAATACCAGTGGAGGGGTTTTGACTAATTGGTTGTTAGCTACCGGTATTTTGGGCTTGTTTTCTTGGTTGATATTTATTTTATTTTGGTTTTATATGGTTTTTACTAATTTCTGGAAAACTTTATTCAAAAAGCAAGATAAAAAAATGGAAATTTGGTTAATTCATTTATTATTGATTTTAACTACTGCAATGCTTGGTCTAATAGCGGTTTATCCGGCCATGGGACAAGGATTGTTAATGTTTTTTACAGTAGCAGGAGGGACTATAGCGGCTCTAATTGCCGGTGGTTTGTTGCCGGTCAAGGATTATAAATTTAAAGTTAAGGGAGTTCTTGTTTTTCTTTTTGGTTTAATAATAATTTCGGCTTGTTTTTATAGTTTAGGTACTTCTTGGTGGGCTCACCATTCTTTTATCAAAGCAGTTGTGGCTAGTCGTCTAGGTGATTGGTCAGGAGCTGAAAAATATTTAATTAGAGCTAATACTTTGGAAGATGATAATGATCTTTATTATCGTTCCAGGGCGGAATTAGGTTTAGTTGATTTAAGATTATTTGTTGATCAAATAGAGCAAACAGGACCGGAAGAGGAGAGTCGGTTTGCTGAGTTATATACTAAAGCTTATCAAAATATTAGACGAGCTCAAGAATTATCTCCAACTAATTATTTAAATTGGTTAATAGCCGGTCGCTTAAATGAATTTGTTATTTCTTTGGTTTCTCCGGAAGAAAGGGTTGGTTTTTATGAAGAGGCGCAAAGAGCTTATAGAAAGGCTTTGGAATTAAATCCTAAAAATCCTTCTGTTTATGGGGATTTAATTAGATTAAATGTCTTGATGGACTATCAGGATAAAGCTCGCCGTTTAGCGGAAGAAGTTTTAATTATTAAACCTAATTACGTGCCGGCAGTTTTGTTTTTGGCAAAGGCGGATTATAGCCAAGATCGGAAAAAGATGACAGAAGATAGATTGTTAAAGTTTTTGAATACCTATTGGATGAGTACTGATGTTAAAAGTGTTCTTAGCTTATTGGGTACTTTTTATTATACTGAAAACAAATTTGAAGAAGCGGCCGAGGTTTTTATGGAAATCCTAAAAAGAGATAGCCAAGATAGTCTGGCTTTATATTACGGGGCTTTAACAATGGCGGAATTGGGAGAAATAACTCAAGCTGAAAAGTTTTTAGATAATTTAATTGTTAACTCTCAACTTGAATCATCGGTTGCGGAAGTTGTAGAAAAAATGAAAGCTAACTTGGAAGCCGGGCGTTCTATTCTTTATGGTTTAAAAACTGAAACAGAGATTGATTTGGAAGATAATTTAGAGCCGACAGATGATGAAAATTTAATAGACACAGAAGAATCAGTAATAGAATTAGAGAATTAACTTTATGGTACGTCGCGTTCTTTCGTTTTTGTCTTTAGAATTTTTTAGTTTACATCAAACGGCGGCTTTGTTGGGAGTGGCTACTTTCACTTCTCAATTTTTGGGTTTATGGCGAGATAGATTATTGGCTTCTACTTTTGGTGCCGGTATAGAATTGGATATTTATTATTTAGCTTTTAGAATTCCTGATTTAATTTTTGTGGCCTTGGTATCGTTGGTATCGGTAGCGGCTTTATTACCGTTTTTAACTTCTTTTCTAACAGCCGGTAAAAAAGAAGAAGCTAATAATTTTCTTAATTCCACTATAACTTTTTTTAGTTTGATTATGGTGGGAGTATCGGTTTTGGTTTGGATTTTAATGCCACAGTTAAGCAGCTGGGTGGCTCCGGGGTTGGAAACAGAAGCCAGTTTAGAATTAATTAAACTTTCCAGAATAATGCTTTTGTCTCCTTTTTTATTAGGTTTATCTAATATGTTATCCAGTGTTACTCAAGCTTTACGTCGATTTTTTTCTTATGCTTTAGCTCCTATTATTTATAATTTGGGTATAATTGTTGGAATTGTCTTTTTTTATCCTTGGTGGGGTTTGGCTGGTTTGGCTTGGGGGGTAGTTTTGGGGGCAATTGGCCATTGTTTGATAAATTATCCGGTGGTTTATCGAGCCGGCTTTCGGCCAAAATTTGTTTTCAATGTGGACTGGAAGGGAGTTTTTAAAATGATGGCTGTTTCTTGGCCTCGAACAGTTACTTTATCTATTCATCAATTGATTTTACTGGCTCTTTTAGCCTTTGGTTCTTTAATGGGAGCCGGAGTGGTATCTGTTTTTAATTTGTCCAATAATTTATATTCTATTCCTTTAATGATAGTTGGTTCTAGTTATGCTGTAGCTGCTTTTCCAACCATGGCCAGACTTTTAGCCAAGGGTAAACATTCTGACTTCGCTTATCAAATAGAAGTAGCCGGTCGTCATATAATTTTTTGGACCTTGCCGGCTATGGTTTTATTTATTGTTTTAAGAGCTCAGATAGTGCGAACGGTTTTAGGAAGCGGTCAATTTAGTTGGTCTGATACTCGTTTGACAGCGGCTACTTTAGCCTTACTGGCTTTGTCGGTAACCGCTCATGGTTTGATTATGTTGTTGGTTCGCGGTTATTATGCTTCCGGTCATACAACCAAACCTCTAATTGCCGCCGTTGGTTCCGGTTGTCTGACTATTTTGTTGGTTCCAGTTTTGTGGTTTAATTATCCTAAATTTGGTTTTTTATTAGAGTCTTTCTTAAAAGTTTCTGATTTGTCTAATTCGGAAATGTTAGTCTTACCTTTGGCATATTCAATTGGCCTTATTTTGAATTTCTTAATTATTTGGTTTTTATTTATTCGAGATTTTCCGGTGGCCAAAAAATCTTTTTATTTAACTTTTATTCAATCTTTAGTCGCCTCTGTTATTATAGGTTTTAGTGCTTATTTGGTATTGGAATGGGGGGCAATTTTCTTTGATTTAAATACTTTTTTGGGAATATTTTTACAGGGATTGATGTCCGGAATTGTTGGTTTATTCTTGGGATTTTTGTCTTTATATGGTTTAAATAGTAGAGAATTGAAAGAATTTACAACTTCAATTAGTCGTCGAATTTGGCATTATCGTTCGGCTGGAGTAGAACCGGAAGAGTTGTAAAGACTTGCTTATTTGCCATTTGACTTTTATGATAGCTTAACAGTTAGAATTTCTATATTTATGCTAAATCAACAAAACATTCGTAATTTTTCAATCATTGCTCATATTGATCATGGCAAGTCCACTTTAGCTGATCGAATGTTGGAAATTACCAAAACAGTGGAATCTAGAAAAATGCAAGAGCAATTATTGGATGGAATGGAATTGGAGCGAGAACGAGGTATAACTATAAAAATGCAACCGGTTTTAATGAATTATAAAATTGGTCAAGAAGATTATTGTCTTAATTTAATAGATACGCCCGGTCATATAGATTTTTCTTACGAAGTTTCTAGAGCTTTAAAGGCGGTTGAAGGAGTGATTTTATTAGTTGATGCTTCTCAGGGAATACAGGCTCAAACTATGTCTGTTTTGGAAATGGCTCAAGCTTTGGATAAAAAAATTATTCCGGTAATTAATAAAATAGATTTACCTCAAGCTGAACCGGAAACGGTAATGTTGGATGTAGCTGATTTGGTTGGTTGTAATCCGGAAGAAGTCTTAGCGGTTTCCGGTAAAACCGGTCAAGGAGTGGAGGCTTTATTGGAAAAAATAATAGAAAAAATACCACCACCAGCTCCGATGTCGACATCTTTATTTAGTGGATTGGTTTTTGATTTTGAGTATTCTAATCATCGAGGGGTTATTTTATATGTTCGGGTTTTGTCCGGAGAAGTAACCAGCGGCCAGGAATTGAAAATGTTAATTGGGCAATCTAAATTTTCTTCTTCAGAAGTCGGAGTTTTTTTGCCGACTAAAAAAGTTCAATCTTCTTTAATTTCCGGACAAATAGGTTATATAGTAACCGGTTTAAAAGATCCGGGTATTGCTCGAGTGGGAGAAACAGTGGCTACTACTAAAAGTGATAAATTAAAACCAGTGCCCGGTTTTCAGGAGCCAAGTCCGGTGGTTTGGGCTTCTATTTATCCTACTAGTCAAGATGATTTTGATGAATTAAAAAGAGCTTTAAGCCGCTTGCGTTTATCTGACAGTTCTTTATCTTTTGAAGAAGAAACTTCCGGAGCCCTGGGTCGAGGTTTTTTATGTGGCTTTTTGGGGATGCTACATTTGGAAATAATTACTGAGCGTTTGCGTCGAGAATTTAATTTGGATTTGGTAACGACTGCTCCGTCGGCCAGTTTTAAAGTTTTAGATAATAAAACTAAAGAAACAGAGATTGTTTATGCTGCTTTTTTATTGCCGGAAGATACCAAGAGGTATCAGATATTTGAAACTATGGCTCGAGCTAAAATAATTTTACCACCGGAAATGGTAGATGATGTTTTACCTATTTTTTATGCTTATGAAGCGGAATTAATAAAAGTAGATAATTTTGGAGAAAAGAGAAATATATTGGAAATAATTATACCTTTACGAGAGTTAATGAGAGGTTTTTTTGATAATTTAAAGAGTAAAACGGCTGGCTTTGCCAGTTTAACTTATGAATTAGAGAAAAATTATAGATTGTCTGAAGCTGTAAAATTGGAAATACTAGTTAATGATGAGCCAATCCCCGCTTTAACTACTGTGGTATCTAAGCGACGAGTTGAGACTGAGGCGCAAGAAATAGCTGATCGCTTAAAAGAACTTATTCCTCGACAAATGATTGTGGTTAAAATTCAAATAAAGGGAGGCGGTCGCATAATAGCCGCTCGATCTTTACCGGCTTTACGAAAAGATGTTACCGGTTATCTTTATGGCGGAGACATTACCCGTAAAATGAAATTACGGGAAAAACAAAAGAAAGGCAAAAAGAAAATGCAAAAAGTGGGTCGGGTAGATATACCGTCATCGGTTTTTATGAAAATGATGACTCAGCGAAAAAGTACCGGAAAAGAGTAAAGAACCACCATGCCTATCATTACCAATATACCAACCACCATAGCTACAATTCTTAACCATTTTTGATGTTTACGTTTGGTTAACATAAGTGTATTGTATAAGTAATATGAAAGGATTTCAAGGCCGTAAAAAATTTCGTAATTGGTATTATTCTAAACCGGTTTTATTAATTTTATTAATTTTAACCGTTTTTTTAATTAAAGGAGTTTGGGGAGTTTATCAAAAAAGTTCTCTATCTTATGAAGCGGCTCGAGAAATGGAAGCTGAGGTTCAATCTTTAGTAGAGATGAAAAATAATTTAGCTTTGATTGTATCCAGGCTGGAGACCGGTTCCGGCTTAGAGGCTGAAATTAGACGCCAGTTACCGGTAGTTAAAGAAGGGGAAGGGGTGATTGCTTTAGTGGGAGAATATAATAATTTATCAGAAAATAGAATTGTAAATAAACAAGAAGTTGAGAAAAATTGGTGGCAATTAATTGTAAATTGGTTTAAGTTTTAAAATGACTAATAGAAAGTTTGTAAAAAGAAAAGAAGATTTTGTGTGTTTGCATTGTGGTTTTCAAGTTTCAGGTGATGGTTATACCAATCACTGTCCTTTTTGTTTATGGAGTCGTCATGTAGATATTAATCCCGGAGATAGACAGGCGGAGTGTTTGGGGATGATGAAACCTGTAGAATTATTATGGAAAGAAGATCGGCCGATTATAATTCATCAGTGTTTAAAATGTGGTTTACTAAAGCAGAATAAAACACAATTAAAGGATAATCTTTGTAAAATGATTACTTAATATGTTAAACTAATAAATATTATTAAATAAGTTATTATATAAAATATGGATAAAAAAGTAGTTATTTATAGTACGCCCTCTTGTCAGTATTGTAATCTGGCTAAGGATTTTTTCAGAGAAAACGATATTCCTTTTGAAGATTATGATGTAATGACAGATGAGGCCAAAAGAGCGGAGATGGTGGAAAAAAGCAATCAGATGGGAGTACCGGTTATTGTAATCGGTGAAGAGGTAATAATTGGTTTTGATAAAAGCCGTTTGGCTGAGATGTTGGGGATTACTGAAGCTTAAATGTTTATTAGGATCTTAATAAAAGAGGGTAAAAACCCTCTTTTATTTTATGGATTTATGAGGTAATCTTAAAGCATTAACCTTCCGTAGTTCAATGGATAGAACAAGCCTCTCCTAAGGGCTAAATGTAGGTTCGATTCCTACCGGAAGGACATTTTAAGTTGTTGTTTGATTATTTTTTGTTATAATTATTTTATGACTGAAGATGAAAAAGAAAAGTTAGAGAAGAGTTTGCATTTGGCTGAAGAGAATAATAAAATGCTTAAATCTATGAGTCGCTCCATTCGTTGGGGTTTTATATTTACAGTGACTAAATGGATAATTGTAGTGGGGGCGGCTTTGGGTTTATATTATTTTCTTCAACCGGTTATAAATCCGCTAATGGATATTTATAGTGGTGCCTGGTCAGCTGTGGGAGAGCTTGAAGAGGTTTTTAATGGTATAAGACAATAGAAACAGCTTTGTTAAAATTTGAAAATATGCTATAAATAAAACAAGCTTGGGTAGCTCAGTTGGCTAGAGCGTTCGCCTGAAGAGCGAAAAGTCGGCGGTTCGAGCCCGCCCCCAAGCACATATTAGTGGTTTGAGGTTAATCGTTGGTTTTTATTTTTAATTGTTGAACTTTGTTTTTATCTATTTTAGGTAATTTTATGGTCAGCAAGCCGTGTTTTTCACTAGCTTCGGCTTCTTCTGTTTCTACTTCAGCCGGCAAAACAATAGAGCGAGAAAAATTACCCCAATATAATTCTTGGTGAAAATAATCATCATAAGAAGAAGTATTGGTGCGCTCTCTTTGACCTCGGATAGTAACCATTTCTCTGGCAATAGAAATATCTACATCACTGGGGCGGACTCCGGCAATCATGGTTTGAATAATAATATCGTTAGTTGTTTGATAAACATCCACCGCCAATTCTCCTCCTTCTTCTGGATCGTCTTCAAAATTATCTGATTTATTTATTTCTTCTGACTGGGTTGGTTCGGTCTCCGAGCGATCATGGTCAACTGAGATGGAGCCGGTCAATTTTTCAAAAAATGATCTTTTGTCTTTTGGCATATTTTTATTTTTTAACTTAAGTATTAAAATTTATTTTTTTTATTTTTTCAAACAAAAAGATTATTCCCACTATCAACAACCATAGGAAAATTAAAACTGAAATTATACTTTCTTCACCTATAGCTATTATAAAGAAATTAAAACCCCAATGCAATCCGATAGCCAGAGTTAAACCGGTTATTCCGGCTAATATCTTTTTACTTTTATCGGCATAAAAAGATAAAGCTAAGAAACCACCCAAAATAGCTGAAGAAGCGGTGTGTAAAATGGTGGAGCCGAGGAAACGAAGATTACCTATAACTAGTAATTGAAGATAATTTTCACCTAAAGATAAAGGTTGAATGAGGTAAAAAATGTTTTCAGCGGCAGCAAAACCCAAAGCGGCAGTAATTAAATAAATTATGGCATCTACGGGTTCATCATAAAAGGGAGTAAAGCGAGCCGATACAATAACTGCTGAATACTTAGCTATTTCTTCAATAGCTGACCAGATTAAAAGTAAGGGTGCTGTAATTACAAATAGACTATACCAATTTGATGGTAGAATAAAAGCTGATTTTAACCAGAGCGGATCATTAAGACAACAATCTGTAATTAAAGAAGATATCCAAGCTGCCGGAAATATCATTAAGGCTCCGGTTAAAAAGACCCATAAAATCATACCGGCCGGTTCGGGTTTCTTATTGTCTTCATTTAGCCAAAAAGTTAACCAAATTAAAGCCGGTAAAATACCGCTTGTAATTATAAAAATCCAATCGCCGGTAGATATGGATTCTAGTTGGAAGAAGGCCATGGTTGAATTATTAATAACTCTTGGTCGACTTTATTTTTAGGTAAGATAGACCACAATTCTTCTGTCACAAAAGGCATAAAAGGATGCAAGATAATAATTGAATTTTTTAGTATTTTTAATAATAGATTTTGTCTACTGTTAACCTCTTCTGTTTTATTGTTTTTAAAAATCTCTTTACTTTCCTCTAAAATTTCATCAGCTAAGCGATGCCAAATGTATTGATATAATTTTTCAAATGCCAAATGCTGGAAATCGTTATCCATTTCTGAAGTTACTGCTTGAATTAATTTTTCGTTTTCAATCAGCAATCTATTATCATTATCATTCAAATTTGTTAAATCTTCCGGTTTGTTAATATGAGATAAAACAAAACGACTAATATTCCATATTTTATTGGCAAAATGTTTATAGCCTTTAATTTTATTTTCATCAAATTTATTATCTCCACCAATAGTTGTTCCGCTGATTAAACCGACTCGTAAGGCATCGGCTCCGTATTTTTCTATCATTTCCAAAGGATCAACTCCATTACCTAAAGATTTACTGAATTTTCTCCCTTGTTTATCTTTTATTAGACCATGAATTAATATTTTTTTAAAAGGAACTTGACCTAAATGAAAGCCACTCATTAAAATCATCCTAGAAATCCATAAAGGTAAAATTTCATAAGCCGGAGAGATTAAAGCCGTAGGGTGATAAGTCTTTAAATCTTCAGTTTCTTCCGGCCATCCCAAAGTGGAAAAAGTCCATAAAGCCGAAGAAAACCAAGTGTCTAAAACATCTTCTTCTTGTTGCCAGCCGTCTTCTTGAGGGGCTTCTAGACCGCAATAAATTTGATCGTTTTTATACCAAACCGGAATTCGATGGCCAAACCAGATTTGACGAGAAATACACCAATCTTTTAGATTGTCTATCCAGTGAAAATATATTTTTTGAAAACGGTTTTGAGGCATAGAAATAGCTCTATTGGCTACACTTTTTTTCATTATTTCTTTGAGGGTGGTTTGGCTACCGCTTTCAATTCCCGGAATTTCTGAGTAGGGAATTGTAAATTCTTTATTAACCGCTACCCACCATTGAAGTTTGGGTAAAGGTTCTATAATAGCTTCTGTTCTTTCAGATAAAGAAATATTTTGAATTATATTTTCTTCTTTTTCTAATAAATTATTCTCTTTTAACCAAGTAACCACTTCCGTTCGTGCTTGATTGGTTTTTAAACCGTGGAGCCTGCCGGCAACTGTCATTTTAGCATATTCATTAATAACTGTTGGTCGAGGTAAATTGTGACGATCAGCTATTTCCCAATCAATTAAACTGTGTGCCGGGGTAATACCGATAGCTCCGGTGCCCCATTCCGGATCCACTGCTTTGTCCGCTATAATTTTTATTTTTAAAGGTACATCACAAAAAATTAATTCGAATTCTTTACCAATATATTGTTGGTAGCGTTTGTCATCAGGATGAACAGCTACTGCCGTATCGCCTACTTTGGTTTCCGGTCTGGTAGTAGCAATAGTTATAGGAAAATCTTTAGCGTATTTAAAAGTATAAAATTTAGCTTCTCTTTCTTGGTGAATAATTTCATCATCAGAGATGGTGGTCTGACCTTTAGGATCCCAATTGACTATACGGTTACTACGATAAATTAAACCGGCTTTATACATTCGTTGAAAAGCGGTTAAAACAGCTCGATATCTTTTTTTATCCAAAGTATAGGCATAACGGCTCCAATCCAAAGAGGATCCCATTTGTCGGACTTGATTTAAAATGGAGTTTTCGCTGTTTTTAGCAAAAGTAGAAACTCGTTTAACCAACTCTGTTCGCCCCAGATCGTGGCGAGTTAAACCTTCTTCTTTTTTGATATTTTTCTCTACTCGGGCTTGAGTAGAAATGGCAGCTGAATCTGTTCCCGGCAACCAGAGGGTTTTTTTTCCACACATCCTTTGGTATCTAATAAATATATCTTGGAGAGAGTTTTCATAAGCATGACCTAAATGTAAAACTCCGGTTACATTTGGCGGTGGTAAAACCATGGAATAAGCTTCTGTTCTGTCACCCGGTAAATTATCCGGATTAAAATAACCGGATTCTTCCCATTTTTTGTAAATACGGCCTTCGGTCGCTTGAGGGTTGTAAGGTTTGGTTAATTTTTCCGGTAAAGTATCCATACCGGATATAATAACATAAAAGACCAATTTAAAAAGGTTTTTTAGGATTTTCTCCCAAAGGCCAGCGACCGCGAGCAATAATTTCGGGAGCTATAATAGCTGTGATTTTTTCACTTAAAAGACTACCAGTGGCGGCTATCATGGCGGCATTATCGGTGGCTAAATCTTTTTCAGGTAATAATAAATTAATATTATTGTCTAATTGTTCTAAATTTAATTTTAATTGATCTCTTAAATAAACATTGGCGGTGACCCCACCCCCTATGATAACGGTTTTTATTTCATAAACTTCAATCGCTTGTTTTATTTTTTCTATTAAAACCCCTATGGCAGCTTCTTCAAATTCACAAGCTAAAGACATTTTAAATTTTTGATTTAGAGGTTGATTGTCTCGGAGAATATACATAACGGCTGTTTTTAAACCGGAAAAAGAGAAATCCAAATCTCCGGATTTTAACATTGGACGCGGTAAGTCAATTTGAGGTAAATTATCTTTTAGTTTTCTACCTTGAGCGGCTAATTTGGAAAGCTCTGGACCACCGGGATAAGGTAAGTCCAATAATCTGGCGGTTTTATCAAAAGCTTCGCCAACGGCATCATCCCGGGTACTCCCTAGAGTTTGGCAAAGCCAGTTGTTTTTAACCAAAATTAAATCAGTATGACCGCCGGAGGCTACTAAAGCCAAGATCGGCCAATTAATGTTTTCAACTTTGGTTTTTAGTAAAGGTGAAATAATATGACCGGCTAAATGATTAACCGGAATCAAAGGTATTTGCCAAATAAAAGATAAAGCCCGAGCCAAATTAATTCCTGTCCATAAAGCCGGTTCTAAACCGGGGCCGGCGGTAACGGCCAGATAGTCTATATTGATTGGTTTTTGAGGTTTATTTTTTATGTATTCTTTTAAATTCTCAGCCAATTCCGGTTCTTTGGGTAAAAATTCAAGTAAAATATTTTCTAAATCTAAATTTTCCAATGCTTGCCATTTTATTTCCGGATTCTGACATAGTTTATTTAATAAAGGTATTAAATTACGACTATGTTCTCGTCGAGCTAAATTAGGAACCACTCCACCAAAAGGTTTATGGGTGTCGATTTGAGATGAGGTTTCTAGATTTAAGATCTCAAAAAGCGGTTGAGAATAGTTACCGTTATTTTTAACCAAACTAATAGAAGTTTCATCACAGCTGGTTTCTATACCTAGAACAATCATTTCATTTTAAATTTATATTTATTAATTTTTTCCTTTTCGACCGTATTGATTCCTCACAACAGTAAAAACCCAACCCGGTAACATACCCAAAGAAATGAAATTTAATAATATACCAACCCCGGCATTTTTCAAGCGGCGGCGGGTAAAAGGATTAACTCCCAAAAGCATATACCATAAAGTGAAAACAACATAAGCAAAGGGAGTAATGAATAGATAGTTAAAAATAGATAAAAAGAAACTTAAACCTAAAATAAATTGAATTAATTCTATCATTACAGCGAAGCCAAACATTAACATAAACATCATATTGCTGGTGGTTTTGGTTTTTATCTTTTTTTCTTTCTTTTTCTTCTGCTTTTGTTTGCTTGGGTCTTTAGGATTATTGTTTAATGTCTTTTTTTGATTATCTTGAGTAGGCATGTTTTTAGTAGGGGCACTAATATAACCCGGAGCCGATTGAGCATTTGAACGATAGACAGGGTTAATCTTTGTTGTTTTGTTTTTATTAAGGTTGGCTGGCTGTTTATTAATGTCCGGAGTTTGACTACCTTGTTTGTTATTCTCAATATTTTCCATATTAACTTCATTATAAAACAAAATCCGGGTGTTTGGCTATAAAAAACCGCCCGGGGTTTAACCGGGCGGAGACAGAACTAGAGCTTGGATAGTAGCCAATCCCTGATTTTTGAAGCCGAGTATCTCAGCCCCGGCTTCGGAGAGGTCAAATTCACGACCGGGAATAAAGGGTCCGCGATCGCGAACAAAACCGACAACCCCGGTTTGCTTTTCCGGACAAAAAAACAAGACCGGAGTGTTAAACGGGAGGTTGCGATGGGCAACCGTTTGGGGATCGTTTCTGTTGAATCGTTCCCCATTGGCCATGGTTTGACCGTGAAGGCCGGGTCCATACCAACTGACCCTAACCATTTGAGCTTCAGGAAGCTCAAGTTTCTGTGATAGCCAAATTATGGCCACCATTAACAGTATTTCCATAAAAGATCTCCTTTCTATTTGTTATTTAAACATTAATTTTTAATTTAGTCAAAAAATTGTAAGAATTAATTTGGTTAATATGTTAGAATTTTCCCTATGGATTGGATACTAAATCTTTTGTTGTTTTTAATTTCCTGTGGTTTGCTTTATACAGCCGGTGAATTTATTATCTCCGGTTTGGTTAAATTATCTCGTTATCTGGGTTTAACTGAGTTTGTGGTGGCTTTTTTTATTATGGCGACAGCCGCTTCTTTGCCTAATTTTTTTATTGGTCTATCTTCAGCTTTAAGAGGGATACCGGAATTATCTTTTGGTGATGTTATGGGTAATAATTTAGTGGCTTTAACTTTAGCTGTAGGCTTGGCTGTTTATTTTGCTCCTAAAAAAGAAATTGTCTCAGGTGGATCTTTAATCCAAACTACTTTGGTTTTTACAGTGGCAGCTGCTGTTTTGCCTTTAATTTTAATAGCTGATGGAGTTTTATCTCAAGGTGATGGTTTAATTTTAATAGGTTTATTTGTAATTTATCTTGGTTGGCTTTTTTCAAAAAAAGAAAGATTTACCCAAGTTTATGAAAAAGATAATATAAATAAGCGAGCTGATAAATTTCTTTCTTATAATATTTTTCTAATTGTTGTCGGTGCTTTATTGTTATTACTGGCCGCTCAAGGGATAGTCTCTTCGGCTTTTTTTATGGCTACGGCTTTAGGTTTGCCGGTAGTTTTAATTGGTTTGTTGGTGGTTGGTTTAGGTAGTGCTATGCCTCAGCTTTATTTTGCCGTCCGTTCGGCTTGTTATGGTCATACTAATTTAATATTGGGTAATTTAATGGGTTCGGTTATTATTCCCTCTTCTTTGGTTTTGGGGACAGTGACTTTCATCCAGCCAATAGACGGAGAATTATTTGAATTTTTTGTAATTAGCCGTTTCTTTTTAATTTTAGCTATCTTGTCTTTTTTGGTATTTACTTGGACCGGTAAAAAAATAGATAAAAAAGAAAGTTGGTTTTTACTTTTGGTTTATTTAACTTTTGTGGTTACTGTTATCTTTTTAATTTAATTGAAAATTATTTGACCTGATCTCTTATTATTGTTATTTTCTAAATAGAGCTTCGCTATGGGAGTGGAGCTAAGGAGGACATTATGTCTAAAAAATCAAAGCGGGAGGATCGGGTGACTTGTTCGGTTTGCCGGACAACTCATCACAATGGGCGGCTAACTAATGGCCGCAGTTACTGTCCAAGTTGCGGGTGTTTTACGCCCCACTGCTTGGGCGGTAAAAAAGAAGCCAGGAAACTGGCTTCCCGTCGTTTCTAATTGCAACCCCCGGCCCTTGAGCCGGGGGTGATTTTTATAATTTCAGAAAAGATATTTTGTTATTTAAGGACTCTAAAAATTTTTTAAAATCCATGGTGTTTAAAATTACAGTCTGAGTATTGATATTGGGATGAAAGCCTAATTTAGAATATTGTAATAGATCTTCATCCAAAATATATTCAACCAGAGATTGTTTATCATTGATTAAACCAAAAGGGGAGACTGAACCCGGACTTAAATTTAAATATTCTTGTAATCTGTTTTCTGTAGCAAAGCTCAATCTGTCTTCATTTAAAATTTTAGTTAGATTTTTTAAATCTAATCTTTTATTGGCTTTGATGGTGATTAAATAATTTTTATTACCTTTTTTATTTCTTAAAAATAAGTTTTTATTTTCCCCAAAAACAATATTCGGCCGATGTTGTTCAGCTTCGGCTACGGTAAAAACCGCCGGGTGTTCGTAAAGAGTATAATCTATATTAAGATTTTTAAGATAAGTAAAAACTAATTTCATTTGATAATTTTATGATATTTTATTTAATACTAAAAAGTTTTTTATATAAAATGAGTTAAATGTAATATATTTTAAAAAATTAAAATTACTTTTCTAGAACCATCTCCATTTTTGGAATATTTACCCCTTTTTTAGTTATAATCTTATCATTTGTAAATCTTTTTCCAGTATCAATAAAACCTAATTTTTTATAAAATTCAATCGCTTTTTTGTTATATGTGGCAACTTTAACTATAGTTTTTTGGGATGGATTAAAAAATTTTGATATTTCATTATATAATTTTTTACCTATGCCGTTATTTTGAAATTGAGGCAAAACATAAATTGTTGTAAGTTCATTGAAATCATTTTAAATAATGCCAGTAGCAATGCCAATTATTTTATTGTCAGATTGAACAACCAATCTTTTTTGATTATCAGGAATGTTTCTTATTTTTTCTTGAAATTTTTTTATATTTTCCACTTTATAAGAATTTTTGTAAGTTTCATTAATAACCTCTTTGGTTATTTTCAATTTTTCATTAGGATAAGTATTAAGCCAAGTTTTATGTAAAACCCTTATTATATCTAAAGCATCTTTCGGGGTAGCTGTTTTTATTTTAATTTTCATATTTTATACAATATTTATAGTTCTTCCCTCAGCGAACTTTAAAGATTGAATGTTTTTTATTTTGGTAATGAAGTCTAAGGATTTATTGTTTCCCAAAGCTTATTTTAATAATTTTTTATTTTTGCGTTTTGACCCTTCTCGAGCGCTAAAATGTGACGAAAGTGATAGATTTTTCTTCTTACCTAAAAATAGTAGATAATTTTAACGATTATATAATTCAGGACTTCTTCTTCAAACCTTTTTTAATTGCATGATAATATTTAGAACCTAATCTGTATTTATACTTGTAGCCTCCGACATTATTTTTTATGTTTTCATCTTCTAGATTTGCAACTATGTTTCCGTATAGTCGACCCGTAAAGAAGCCGAATATTTTTGTTAATTCAATAGCTAAACGCTCTCGTCGAAATTCAACTGATCCATCTTTTATACTAACTCGTCTTCGATCAAGAGATCTCTCATCTTTTTTGAGAAATCTATATGCTTCGGACAAGCCGGGGTATACAGCATGAACAGAATTTATTTGCAATTCACAAGGTTGAGGAATTTGACCTTTGTTCTGCAATTCCGAATACGTCTTCCTTATTAGTTCCTCGACCCTCTTTTGACTTCCTCCGGTATTTCTACATTCGTCAAAAACAGAAATTGTCACTATATTTGGATCTTCTCTTTTATTAAAAATATTAATGATTGTAGGCTCAGTTGCAGTGACTAGCTCATCGTATGTAGTCCGAGGACTTTCATGTCGAGTAAGGAGGGTCGAGTGAGGGGCAGTAAAATAAGGCACTTTAATCCCGTCCCAACCCTGCTTCTCTAGTTCAAATTTTAGACCAGTTATCATCCCTTTTAATATGATTTCTGCTTGAATAGCGCCTGTGGGTACAGCAAAAACCCCGTCTGGTCTTTGATTAATCAAATCGAACAAGGCGTCAAAATACTCATTACTGAAATAAGGTTCTATGTTATCACTTATAAAACCATTGTCCGGTGTATTATCTCCTGGGTAGTCACCCCTAGAAAGAATATCTCTCAAATGTTTCCAGCGTCTAACTGATGATACTCGATGATATTCCTTTTCGTCAAAATTTTGATAGATTTCTTCTTTGTTTGCTTCAGGTCTGTCTATAACATCTGAGTATTTCTCCAAAACTTCCTTCAAGTAACATATTTCTTCGGTACCAATAATAGTACCGTGATAAATAAATTCATTGTCTTTTTCTTCTTTAGGTATCTGTTCCAAGATTTTTCTCAACTTATCTTGATATTTATTGGATAGCGGAGGAAGGATCTCTGTACCCCCTGATGTTTTTTCAATACTGTTTATACTTTCTATATCACCACCATGATCTTCAGGTGACTTTTCTTTAAATGATTCATTGTTGTTGAACTGTTTAATCATAGTATTAATCACATTTACTAAAATTATACATAACCCTGAAGTTATTAAAAACTCTAATCCTTCTCGAGCGTTCGAACTACGCTCTAATTGGTGACCCTACGGGGAATTGAACCCCGGTTTCCACCGTGAAAGGGTGGCGTCCTAGCCGCTAGACGATAGGGCCTACATCTACCGCGACAATATAACAGATTTTTGTCAAAAAGGCAAAAAATTGCTAGGATTAAGGCTGAGTTTATCTAACCAAAGGAAGAGTGGCTGAGAGGTCGAAGGCACCCGATTCGAAATCGGGCGTCCGGGTTAAACCGGGCCGAGGGTTCGAATCCCTCCTCTTCCGCCCTAAAAAATTATTATTTATAAAAAATAAATTATGGAAAATAACGAGATTTTATCCCTTTTTCATCATATTCATCATGAAGCATCAGGTGAACATAAAGTTCATCATTGTGGCGGAGAACATGTAAAAATAAATAAAAAGTTAAATTATTCTATAGAACATTGTCAGTGTGGTTTACATCGAATTGATACTGAAATAGCTATTGGCCATGCCACTGATTCAGATTTAAACCCCTTTGAAGTGAAAATAAAATTTTTAGATAAATGTCCCGACGGAGGTTGGCATTTAGAGAGTGGAATAAAATATGAAAAATAAAAGACATTATTATGATGGTTGGCTTTATGAAATGCTTATTGATCCGGCTTTTTCAGAGATTAGAGAAATAATTATTGAGCAAATAGAAGATAATACCAAAGTCTTGGATATTGGCTGTGGTACCGGAGCTTTAGTTTTAGCTTTAGCTTTTAAATGTTCTCAAGTAACCGGAGTGGAGTTATCTGAAAAAATGATTACCCTGGCTCAAAAACGACAAAAAGAAAAAGAAATTACTAATGTTGATTTTATCCATACTGATGCCACTAAGTTACCGCAATTTACAGATAAATATTTTGATTATGCCATTATTTCCATGGTAATTCACGAAATGCCACCTGTTTTGAGAGTGCCGGTTTTAACAGAAGCCAAGCGTTTAGCTAAAAAAGTTATTCTGGCGGATTATTCCATACCTCAACCTTTTAGTCTTTATGGTTTAAGAAACAGATCGGCCGAATTTTTAGCCGGTCGGGAGCATTTTCGGGGTTTTTTGGATTACAATAAGAATAAAGGTCTCCAACCTTTGTTAGATCAAAGTGGTTTATCTATCTTAAAATCTATAGATAGTCGGACTAAAACCATTAAAATTGTTATAGCGGATTAGAATTGTAAAAAAAATGGTATTTGTTACAATTTTAGATATTAATAATTAAATAATAAAATTATGTCCGAAGAATTCAAAAAAGAAGAAAGAGAATTACCCCAATCTTTTTTAGCTGAATTTAATGCAGATAAATTGCCGGAGATTATGGATTTGATGGCCAAAATGGGTTTTAGGTTTAAAAGAGGTACTCCGGATACTGTTACCGGGGACTCGGTTACTTTTGAAGGAGAGAGGCCGGATGGTACCACTGTTGTTATTACTATAGATAAAGGAGATAGATATCAATCTCCGCAAGAATTGGAGGATACAGAATAATTTTTAATATATGCCGGTTCAGATATTAAAGAATATTCGGCGAGATTTAAGACAAAATATAGATAAGGAGTATAAAGCTGGAGTTGCTAGATCTTATAAAGAATCGGTTGTTTGTTATGGTGTCCGGACACCGATAGTAAGAAAATTGTCTCGGCAATATAAAAAAGAGATTGATAATTTAAACAAAAAAGATTTGTTTATTTTGGTGGAAAAACTATTTCAAAGTGGAAAAAATGAAGAAGCAACATTAGCTACCGCTTGGCTTGTTTTTAGAAAAGATATTTATACTCAAAGAGATTTTTTAATTTTTGAAAAATGGTTGGATCAATATTTAGATAATTGGAGTAAAATAGATGATTATTGTCTTCATGTGATAGCTTTAATGATAGATAAATATCCAATTTTAAAATCCGGATTGAAAAATAAATGGACACAATCAAGCAATAGATGGGTTAGACGAGGGGCAACAGTGGCTTTTATTAGATCAGGAAGTGGGGGATACAAGATTAACAAAGAAGACTTACCGGTTATTTTTGTTATCTCTCGGCAATTATGGCAAGATCAAGCAGAAATGGTTCGTAAAGGTTGTGGTTGGCTTCTAAAAGCAGCAACAGTTGGGGATTACCAGAAAACTTTGGATTTTATATTGAAAAATAAAGATAAAATGCATTCTCAAGTTTTAGCTTATGCTTTAGAAAAAGTGCCGGTTTCGGTTAAAAAAGAAATAAGACAAAAGTGATTAATTTGAAATTGATTGTCTTTTAAATTTTTGGTATCGTTTAGTTACCGGGCGATTAGCTCAGTTGGCTAGAGCGCATCCTTGACGTGGATGAGGTCACAGGTTCGAGTCCTGTATCGCCCACCAATACATTATGGATTATAAAGGAGTTATTATTGAAGAAAGCTTAATGGATAAGTCTATTCTCGATGAGGTAAAAATAATTTCTACTAAAGTTGAACTGGTTACGGCAGAGCATAAAACACCATGGATTAAACAATGGACATTGCATGATGTGGAAATTCCGGCTCAAAAAAGTGCAATAATAGCTGAAAAACTTAGTCAGGCTTTGGATGATAAGCATGATTGGTATGCAGATTATAAAACAGATACCGATCATTTTATTATTTACCGTAATAAGGTCTTTCATATTACGGATCGTTCCGATAAAAAACAGTACGACCAAGCGAAGCAATATGGCATTTCAATCGGTATTCCGGATTACCAAGTAGATTTTTCAGTTCATATAATAAAATAAAATTATGTTAATTTCAGATAAAGAATTGATGATTTTTCTTGGAATTGCCAAAAAGGCAACTTATGCTAATCAATTGGCTCCCAAGGCAAAATCTTTAAGGCCGGCTTCAGAGGATTACCATTATGAACAAGATGGTTTAATTTACCATGATACTTATTTTGGCAGTAGAGATTTTATTGGTGAAGAAATTGTTTATAAAGATAATCAACCAATTTGGGGGATGAATTATTGTGGTTATATAATTGAGTCTCAAATATCTACTCGAGAAGCTTATAAAATATTACGCCCGGCTTTGATGGCAGATTGCGAAGATATTTTACCGGTTAGAGGGCCAAAAGAATTTATGTTAAAGGATAGTCTGTATCTTAATAAAATTAGCGGTGAAATTAATCGTTTTTTTGGTGAAGAAAATATTTATTTAAATAATAAATTAGTTTATTATGGTCGTTATCATGGTGGGCGGATTGTTTAATTATATATTTAAATTGATTTTATAATTTTATTATGGATAAAAATATTGAAGTTGAGTTACGAGGACCTCTCTCTCAGACTGAATTTGAAAAATTAAATAATTTTTTTAAAGACCAAGCTGAGGTTTCTGGGGAAAAAGAAAGAATTTTAATAGATTATTCTACTTTTTTGACTGGAGGAATTGAAAATAGAAATAAAGATATAAGATTAAGAGTTACTAACGGTAAACCGGAAATAATAATTAAATTAGGTAATTGGGGAGGATCTGATATCCGAAAAGAACTTTCTGTTTTTACTATGGGTGAATTTGATATTTTGGTTCAAATGTTTGCAGAATTGGGTTACATAAAAGGAATGTTGTGTGTTAGAAAAAGTAAAATTTATAAGTATAAAGAAATTGAGTTTGCTTTAGTTGAAGTGCCTGGACACAGTTATTATTATGAAGCAGAAAAAATGACTAATTCTTTTAATAGCGTTTCTGTGTTAAAAGAAATAGAAAAAGTTTGTTTGGATTTAGAATTAGATATATTTAATCAGCAACAATTTTTTGATTATATTAAAAAATTAAATAAGGAATCCAATGAGGTTTTTGATTATTCTTCTTATACTCCCGGTTATTTTAAAAAAAGATTTAATATTTAAATCTAATTATTTATTTTTTTCAATTTTCTCTAACTCTTCTCTAACCACTTTTCGATCATCCCAAGGAATTGTTTCGGAGCCAATAATCATTGATTGCTCGGCTCCTTTGCCGGTGATTATTACTACATCTTCATCCTGAGCTAAAGTTAAGGCTTTGTTTATTCCTTGTCGTCTGTCTTCTATGACAAATAAATTTTGATTTCTGGTTTTACCAAATTTTTCGGTTGCTTTGGCGATATCTTCTAAAATAACCTGAGGATCATCATCATAAGGGTCAACATTGCTGACTATAATATAATCAGCTAATTTAGCAGCTACTTCACCCATAGCCGGTCTTTTGGCTTTATCTCGACCACCACCTTCGGCTCCCAATAAAACTATAATTTTACCATTGTCTTTTTTAAGGTTACCGGCGGTAGTTAAGACACCGGTTAAACTTTCTTTTTCATGAGCGTAATCAACAAAAACTTTAAAATTTTGATTATGTTTAATAATTTCCATACGGCCGGGAATTAAGGTTAAATTTTTCAAACCTTGATTAATTGTTTGATCACTTAAATTGGCTAAGTGTCCGATTATTATAGCCGGAAGGGCATTGTAGATATTAAATCTGCCGGGAAGACTAAGAGAAAAGAGTGAATTTTTAACAGAAAAATTAATATCAGTTTCAGTTGTTTGAATATTTAAAGCGGTATAGTCGGCTGGTTTATTTAAACCGAAAGTTATTTTTTTGTCGGCCTGCGGTTTAAGAAAATGATTAACTTGATCACTATCGGAATTGGCAATGATTATTTTTTCTACCGGCTGATTGTTTATAATTTTTTTATGAGTTGATAAAGTTTTGAACATCTTTAATTTGGCTTGGCGGTATTTTTCAAAACTATTGTTATGAGAGGGGAGGTGTTCCGGAGTTAGGTTGGTAAAAACAGCGATATCATAATAAACTCCAATATGTCGATATTGTTTTAAACCCTCGGAAGTAGTTTCCACTAAACAATAACGACAATCTTGATCAACCATTTGTTTCATTAATTTTTGAATAGTAAACCGACCGGGCATGGTCATATGAAATTTATTTAATTGTTCTTTTTGGCCGATACGAATATTGGCGGTGCTGATGAGGCCGGTTTTTAAACCTCCGGCTTGTAGGCAAGCATGAATGAAATTAATAGTGGAGGTTTTACCTTTGGTACCAGTAACTCCAATGATAATCATTTTTTTAGCCGGGAAGCCGTAAATTATGGTAGCAATCTTGGCTAAAAAATAATGGTAGACAATCAGTAATTTGGTTGGTAATATTTTTTTTAATGTTTTTTTCATGTAAACAAAGAATATCCGAAAAAAAATGTTTTCGCAATAATTTTTTATTTTTTATTTAAAAACTTTTGTTTTATTCTATCTATGGTTTCCGGTTTTATCCCAATTAGTCCAAGACCGGCAATTGTCAATAAAAAGAAAGGGATAAGAGGGATCGGCATAAGTGAGCCGATTATACCAAGAACAATAAGAATAATCCCAATGGTTTTTCTTAAGATTGAAAATAGTTGTTGAGACATAAAATTTAAAGTGCGAGTAGGGGGAATCGAACCCCCGTCTCAACCTTGGGAAGGTTACATTCTACCACTAAACTATACTCGCTGAATCTTCTAGAGATTAATTTTAATATAGGTATAAATATCTTCCAAGGCCTTAATAGCATCACCGGCGGCAATATTGTTTTGTTGATATAAACCGTCTGTGCAATCACCAGCGGCCCAAATACCGTCTGTTTCAGTTTTTTGATTTTTAGGATTGGTGATTATAGCTTTATTTTGATTAAGGGCTATTAAATCTTCAACCATTTCAGTATTCGGTAATAAGCCGATTTCTACAAAAATACCGGTAACTGCCAGTTGTTTTTCTTGGCCGGTTTTTTTGTCTTTATAAGTTAAACCGGTAACGAAATTATCGCCTTCCACCGAGAGGATGTCGGCCTCGGTAATTATGGTCATTTTAGGATTAGCTTTTACTTTTTCGATAGTAATAGCGTCAGCTTTAAATTCTGACCTTCGGTGTATTAAGGTAACACTTTTACAATAAGCCAGTAATTGGGTAGCGGTTTCAAAGCCGGCATTGCCACCGCCAATAACCGCTACATCTTGATCGGCAAACATGGGGCCATCACAGGAGGCACAATAAGTTAAACCTTTATGTTCAAATTGATCAGCTCCGGTAGCTGGGAGGCGACGACGATTGCTGCCGGTAGTTACTAGTACGGTTTTAGTTTGATAAGTTTTTTGTTCGGTTTCAATTTTAAAATTACCCGCTTGGCCGGTGACAGAAGTTGCTGTTTCTCCGGTAATTATTTTTAAAGAATTATTTTCATATTGCCTTAAATGATTTTCCAATTTTTTAGCCAGTTCAGAGCCAGCAATGGTTGGTTCTCCAATCCAATTATGAATAGCCGGAGAGACTATTGATTGACCCCCAAAATCTTTAGTAATAAATAAAGTGTTTAATTTTTTTCTGGCAGCATAAACCCCGGCAGCTACTCCGGCCGGACCACCTCCAATAATGGCAAGATCATAAATCATAATAAATTTTTTAAAAATTTTTATTTTTTACCTCGACGCAGAAAAGCCGGAATAGATGACCAGTCATCATCGTCAGTTTCGGCTTGATTATTTGTTTTTTGATCATTAGCTGAAGATGGAAATCTGTCATTGTTTTTCCCCAGGGCTTTTCTGATAGCTGCTTGATTGTCTTCAAAATTAGTTTGTTGAGGTTGTGTGGTCTCTTTTTTATCTTCGGTTACTTCATTTACTGAAGAATTGTTTTTGGTGGAATTTTCAGGAAAACCACAAGCAATAACCGTAATTTGAATTTCGTTTTTCTTTAATTTATCGTCATGGATTGCTCCGAAAATAACCTTAGCGTCTTTATCTATGGATTCGGTTATAGCCTTAGCTGCTTCTTGAATTTCAAACATGGTTAAGTCTGGTCCACCGGCAATAGTGAAGAGAACCCCTTTGGCTCCTTCAACGGATAAATCCAATAGTGGGGAGTTAATAGCCATTTGAGCTGATTCTACCGCCCTGTTTTCTCCAGCGGCTGAACCGATACCCATCAAAGCTGAGCCGGCATTTTGCATAATGGCTCTGATGTCTGCAAAGTCTACATTAATAATACCTGGGATGGTAATAATATTGGAAATGCCTTCAACCGCCTGACGAAGGACTTCATCACACATAGCGAAAGCGGAATCGGCGGTAGTGTCTTTAGAAATGATACCAAATAGTCTGTCATTAGGGATGATTATGATAGCATCTACTTCTTTTTGGAGTTCGGCTATACCCTGTTCGGCCAAAGCCATACGGCGGGGGCCTTCAAAAAAGAATGGTCTGGTAATTACACCAATAGTTAGAGCTCCTTGTTCTTTAGCGGTTCTGGCAATTACTGGAGCGGCTCCGGTACCGGTACCGCCACCCATACCGCCGGAAATGAAAACCATATCTGCTCCTTTGATTACATTTTGAATATCTTCCAGGGATTCTTCAGCCGCTTTGCGACCGACCTCCGGATCCATGCCGGTACCTAGGCCTCTGGTTAAGTTTTTACCGATGTGAACTTTTTTTTGAGCAATTGATTTATGTAAATGTTGAGCATCGGTATTGAGAGTTATAAACTCCACTCCTTTAACTTTGGAATTAACCATATGGTTAATTGCATTGGTGCCTGAACCACCCACTCCTATAACTTTAATGCGGGCGAAGGCTTCTACTTCCGGTTGTATTTTAGGCATAAAATGGAATCTGTTAATATTATTATTGCTCTCAATTCTAGCAAATTAAGAGAAAAAAATAAAGGGGAGTGGAAATTGATTATTCTGTATTAAAAAATGGTTATTTTAAGGCATTAATTCTTTTAACCATTTAACAATGTTTAGGCCGGTATTTTTGGCTATTTTAATTCCCATAGATTCTTCACCGTCGGCTTCTTGACTGAAAAGACATAAACCATAAGCAACCGACCAAGCCGGATCCGTTATTTGATTCCGAGAATTGGCGGAAACGGTGGGTAGAGCGATTTGTGCCGGCAGGTCGAAATATTGCATAGCCAATTTTTCCATATTGTCTATACCGGAACCGCCGCCGGTCATTATGACTCCGGCCGGTAATAAACCGTTACGCCCCATTTTTTTTAAATGATTTTCTATAAATTCAAAAATATCTGATAAACGGGCTTCTATAATCTCCTCTAACTTTTTTTTAGGTGAATTTGAATCCGATTCCCCTAATTTTATTCTTTCAGCATCTTCTAAAGGAATCTTAAATCCGAGAGCAATATCATTGGTAATGTCAGTTGATCCGATTGGAAATACTTGAAGAGAAACGGGGATTCCTTCCTCAAAAACCACTATTGAGGTTGTTTGCGAACCAATATTAACCAAAACACAACCGGCATTTTTTTGAATTTTATTTAAAACGGCATAACCGGCGGCCAAAGGAGAAGCTATTATATCTTCTATTTGTAAACCGGCGGTTTCTATGGCGGTAATTAAATCTTTTAGATGATGACTGGAAGAATAAACTAAAACGGTTTTGGCTTCCAATTTGCTACCATATATTCCTTCAGGTCGTCCCATAATTTTTTTGCTGTCAACTTTAAAACCGATGGGGATGTGGTGAATAACCGTTTTGTTAATAGCATCCGGCAGGTTGGCAGTGCTGGCTTCTATGGCTTTGCGGATATCTACTTCTTTAATTTCTTGATCGGCTTGAGGTAAAATTATACTTCCATCCACTGCTTTTGATTCCAAATTAATACCACCAATACCGGCATATACTTTTTTTATTTTTAAACCGGACTGTCTCTCGGCTTCTTTAATGGTTTCTTTGATAGATTCCACTGCTTCATCAAATTGGAGGATATAACCACGACGAAGACCTCGCGAAGGGCGACTGGCTAAAGCTAAAACTTTTGGTTTATGATTGGGTTTGATTTCGCACACCGCCACTCTGATGGAGGCGGTGCCGATATCTAAACCGGTGGCAATGTAGGAAGACATTATAATAATCCAAGCACAGACATTATGGTCTGTTCCTTTTCCTCCATTTTACTACTATGTGTCATTCCTTTCAAATGTAAGCAACCGTGGATAAATAAATAGATAAAATATTTATTAGGAGTTAGTTTAAATTTTTTACTTTCCGATTTAATTTTATCTTTATTAATAAAAATTTCTCCGACGGTTTTAGATAAAGGAAAGCTTAAGATATTGGCGGCGGTTTCTTTTTGTCTATATTGTTTATTTAAACTTTTCATCTTGGTTGAACCGACAATCACTAAACTTAAATCGTAATTTTCTCCCAAAATTAAAGAAGCCGCTTTGGTAAGCGGCAACTTTTTCGGAGTTTTGGTTTGAGTGCAATTGGTGATAGTTAACATTGCCGGTTTGTTATTTTATTTTACCTAGTTTTTTATCTCTTTCTATCTCTTCTAATTTGTGAAGACGATTCAGGGCGCTTTCTTTCTTTTTAGCTTCTGATTGATTTCTTTGGTAATAGCGTAAAGAACGGACTTTGCGTAATAAACCGGAATTTCTGGCTCGACGACTAAAACGCCGTAGCAGATTAGCGTTAGATTCGTTTGAGTTTTTTGTTACTTCTATACTTTTTACCATACTTTGAGAATTTACCATTTTTCCTTAAGAAAATCAAGCTTTTTCTTACTTAAGTTTTTTAAGGTATTGAGATAATTTATCTATAGCTATGGTATCCTGAGATCTATTTTTAAGATTGCGGACAATAACTGTATTATCTAAGGCTTCTTTTTGACCTAAGATAATAACATAAGAAGCTTTGGATTTCTCGGCTATTCCCAATTGGGCAGATAATGAATTTTTGGCTATAGAGTGGGTAATGGGAATTTTAGCCGCTCTCAAAATCTCTATGATTTCAAAGCTTTTCATTTTAGCTTCTTGGCTCAATTGTATAAAATAGATTTTAGGATTTTTAATCGCTTTGGGTTTTAAGTGATTGGTTTCATCAAGCATTAATAATCTATCAACTCCAATAGAAGAACCAACAGCCGGTAATTCTTTTTTTTCTCCTAATATTTTACTAAGACTATCATAGCGTCCACCGGCACTAACGGCTAAATCTGTGGTCTTACCTTCTTCATCGGTTATTGGTAATTTTATTTCAAAAACTGTTCGATTATAATAATCCAAACCACGAACCATTAAAGGATCTATTTCATAATCTATTTTCATTTTATCTAAATATTCTAAAACTTCTTGAAAGTGTTTTTTGCTTTCCGGATTGAGGTAATTAAGTATTTGCGGAGCTTCAGCTTTAATGGGTTGGCATTTATCGCTTTTACAATCTAAAACTCTTAAAGGGTTTGTTTTTAATCTTTGACGGCAGTCGGCACATATATTTTTGGCATTTTTGCGGTAATAAGCATTTAGATCTTTTTGAAAAGCCAAACGACATTCAGTATCTCCTAAACTATTGATATTAACAACTGGATTTTTTAAACCAATTGTTTCTAGAATTAGATAATTAAGTCTAATAATAGTGGCATCGGAAATACTGTGTTTGGATCCTAGTATTTCCAAACCAAATTGCCAAAATTGACGCCAGCGACCTTTTTGAGGTTTATCGTGGCGAAAGAAAGGCCCAAAATAATAAAACATTACCGGTTGTGGTTTAGATTGGAGGCCATGTTCAAAATAGGCTCTAATAATTGGAGCGGTACCTTCCGGTCGGAGAGCTAAATGATCACCTCCTTTGGTTTTCAGATTATAAATTTCTTTATCTATAATATCGGTACCGGTACCAATGCCACGATTAAATAATTCTTCTTTTTCTATCATCGGAGTTTCAATTGCTTGGAAGCCGTAATAACGGGCAATCTCCGAGGCTTTTTCGGCAAATCCGGAAAGTTGAAAAACTTCTTCTCCAATTAAGTCTCGGGTACCTTTAGGAGTTTTTAATTCAAATTGAGAACGATTTTTTTTACTGGGCATATTATTGATTTGATTAATTATTAAGGTAATGTTGACTGAAATCTCCCGGTCGCCAACTGATATGACTTAAAGGGAATAATCTAACAAGAGCTCGACCTTCAATTAAATTTTTTACAACCGGACCCCATACTCGAGAATCTGAACTATGTTGACGGTTGTCTCCTAAGACTAAATATTCATCTTCTGATAAAGTAAAAGATTGTTTTTGACTATTTATTTCTGTTTCTTCGATGTAAGGTTCATTCATTTCCCAAGTGTCGCCCGAGGGAGAAGTAACAGATATTTTCCCGTTTTGAATATTGATTGTTTCTTTGGGTAATCCTATTATTCTTTTTATAAAAAATTTATTTTGATCGTTGGGAAAACGAAAAACTATTACTTCGCCACGTTGAGGGTCTCTAAAATGATAGGACAGTTCATCTATAATTAAATATTCATTATTATCAAATGTGGGAATCATAGAAACCCCGCTAACAATAAAAGGTTGAGCCACATAAGCTCTAATGGGGATGACAATGATCAGGGTTAATAAAATAAAACGAACTATTTCAAAAACCGATTGTTTTAATTCTTGATTCATATAAACAAAAGATAGTTTATCTTATTATAAACTTATAAACAAATGCAAGAAAAAATAAGCAAGTGCATTTTCAAAAAAATTATAGCATAATAAGATTATGAAGTGGTGGCCTTTTATTAAAAATAAAAAGACAGACGACTCTTCTTTTTGGTTGTTGGTTGGTTTGGGTAATCCCGGAAAGCGTTATTCTTTGACTAAACATAATGCCGGTCGGCTATGGTTGGAAGATTTAAATAAATCGGATAAGTGGCAAGGGCAGGAGTTGTCTTTAGATAATCGTTTGGAAGGCTTGTTGGCTCAAGGGGAATTGTGGGGTCAGTCTATTTATATTTTATTACCGGAGGTTTTTATGAATAACTCCGGGAAGGCGGTAATTAATTTTAAAAAACGGTATGGCTTAAATCCGGCTAATCTAATAGTGGTTCATGATGATGTGGATTTAGATTGGGGAATGGTTCGAAGTGGTTTTGATCGAGGAGCCGGTGGTCATAAAGGAGTTTCGAATATATTTAAACATTTAGGTAGTAGTTCTTTTTTTCGTTTACGTTTGGGAGTTGGGCGTCCGCCTGCCGGTCAATCCGTGTCTGATTATGTTTTAAGACCGGCGACTGTTGAATTACAAGAACCAGGACGAATTTGGTCGGAAGCGGATTCAAAACTAAAAGAAATTATAACCGGTAATTGTTAAGAGTTTTCGTCTATTTTTTTATCCGGATTATAGATTAAAGTCATTTTTTGGTCTTGGGGTTCGAATAGATTTATAACAAAGTCATTATAAGTTTTACCTAATTCCAGTTTTTGTCTTAAATCCATTTCATCTTTAAATTCGGAGATATGAACCAAACCAGCCACTCCTTCTTCTATACTGATTAGAGCACCGTGTTTATTGTGTTTAATAACTACTCCGCTAACTCGGTCGCCTTTTTTATATTTTTTCTTGGCTTCTTCCCAAGGGTTGTTAGTTAGAGCTTTTATAGATAAAGATATTTTATCATCTTTGATTTCTATAATTTTGGCTTTAATTTCATTTCCAACCTCAAACATTTTTTTAGGATCTTCAACTAAGTTCCAACTAATTTCGGATATATGGATTAATCCTTCCAAACCTTCCTCAATTTCCACAAAAATACCAAAATCTACAGCCCCGGTAATTTTCCCGGTAATAATGTCCCCTAATTCATATTTACCGACAATTTCTTTTTTAGCTCCTTGATTGAGAGTTTTTTCGGAAAAGATTAATTTGTTTTCTTTTTGATTGGCTCCTATAATGGATAAGCGTAAACGATGACCAACCAATTTTTGTAATTCTTCTAAAATTTCATCTTTATCACCATCTGGTACTCGGGGATAATGTTCAGGTTTTAATTGAGAAGCCGGCACAAAACCATCCATACCTTTCCAGTTAACTAATAAGCCTCCTTTGTTGGCATCTTTGATCATTAGTTCAAAAGTTTCTTTATTTTTGGTAGACTTTTCAGCTTCATTCCAAACCAAGGCTTGTTTAGCTTCCTTCAAGGACAATTCTATATAGCCATCTTCGCCTTCCCATTTTATTATTTTAGCTGTAACTATATCTCCAACTTTTACTTTTTTAATTATATCTCTGGCATTTAGATATTCTCGACCGAAAATTAAACCGGTACCGAAAGGGGATAAGTCAATGTATATAGCTTGTTTATCTTTAGCTAAAACCGGGCCTTCTATTAATTCTTCACTGTCTATTTTAGGAATGGGTGATTGACGAACCAGTTTGTCCATTAATTCCGGTTCAGAGTCTACAATGGTTGAATCTTTTTGTGTAGAGGTGTCTGTAATCATTTATTTAATTGGTAATTTAGCTCGCTTTTTCAAGCGAACCTCGGTTGAGCTACGATTATCCCGATTTATTGTTTTAAAAATATGTCGGGGTTCGAGTTCATGACCGAGACTTATAATAAAAATTCCGCCTATAATACCAGGCAGGGAATCAGGTTTTAGTATAGATGAATATTAGATTTTGGCAAGTTTTTCAATCTAGATAAAATAATTTTTATATGTTAATATATACTTATTATGATAATAAATTATTACGGAGCCGGTTGTCTTCGGGTTCAATTTGGAGACAAAGTGGTTGCTTTTAATCCTATTAGTAAAGATTTTAATCAAGTAAAACCGGTCAGATTCGGAGCGGATACTGCTTTGGTGTCTGCTAATGTACCGGCTTGTAATGGAGTCGAAGGATTGAGGTCGTCTACTGATGGTTCTATGATTATAGATGGGCCGGGAGAGTATGAAATAGGAGGAGAATTTATAGAGGGTTTTGAAACAGTTGGGCCGGATAGAATTATAAATACGGTTTATACCGTAGAATTGGAGGGGATGAATATTGTTCATTTAGGTTTATTAACCGAACAGTCTTTACCGGATGAGGTGGTGGAAGGTTTGGGCAGTATAGATATTTTATTTGTTCCGGCTGGAGGTTTGGGTTCAGTTCAACCTCAAGTGGCAGCCAAGTTAGCGGCTTCCTTGGGGGCTAAATTGGTAATCCCCGTTTTTCCGGTTGATGAGAAAAAGGCTAAAGACTCTTTTGAAATAGTGGCTAAGGAATTGGGGGGAGATAAAGTAAAACCGTTGGAAAAGATATCTTTAAAGAGGAAAGATATAGAGAATAAAACAGCTGAACCGTTAATATTAGCTGCTCAATAAAGGAAGAATTATAAAATTTTTCTTGTTTAATATATGTTTTTATGGAATCATTTAGAAAGTTGGCGTTTACAGCCTAAAAAAAACCGACAGGTTATATCTTTGTTTTTGGCAACTATTTTTACTTTTATTATTATAGTGATTTGGTTGACGAACTCTTGGCTTATTTCGATTTATACAGACGAGGATCGTTTGGCTGAACATCAATCTTCTGTCGGAATTGTTTCTCAAACTGTAAACAGGGTTAAAAATGGTTGGCAGATTTTATGGGGTCAAATAGATAATAAATAAAATAATTATGTCTGGTAAAAATAACAAATCGGATAAAAATAAATCAAATATTCCCGAAAAACCGGTTGGCTGGCAAGTGATACCGGCCGGTATTGTTAAGGAGATGCAAGATGCTTACTTGGATTACTCCATGTCTGTTATTGTCTCTCGAGCTTTGCCTGATGTAAGGGATGGTTTAAAGCCGGTACATCGGCGAATTTTATATACTATGCACGGTTTAGGTTTGCATGGCGGGTCTAAATTTAAAAAATCGGCAGTAGTGGTTGGTGATGTTTTGGGTAAATACCATCCTCATGGTGATTCCTCGGTTTATGATGCTATGGTAAAAATGGCACAAGATTTTTCAGCTCGATATCCCTTGGTTGCCGGTCAAGGTAACTTTGGTTCCATAGATGGAGATTCAGCGGCTGCTTTTCGTTATACTGAAGCTAAAATGTCTCGCTTAGCTTCGGAAATGTTAAAAGATATAGAAAAAGAAACGGTAGAATATGCAGATAATTATTCCGGAGAATTAAAAGAACCGACGGTTTTACCGGCAGCTATTCCCAATTTATTATTAAATGGTACTTTTGGTATAGCGGTTGGCATGGCTACTAAAATCCCCCCTCATAATTTAACAGAAGTAGCTGAAGCTTTAAAAGTTTTAGCAGATAATCCGGATTTAGCGGCTGAGGATTTAACTAAATATATAACCGGTCCGGATTTTCCGACCGGAGGTTTGGTGTTTAATAAAAAAGATTTAGTTCACGCGTATTCTACCGGTCGAGGTGGAGTGACTGTTCGGGGAGAGGCCGAGATAATAGAAACCAAAACCGGCGGACATCAGATAATTATTTCCTCTATACCTTATCAGGTTAATAAGGCGGATATGATTATAAAAATGGCTGATTTGGTTAGAAATAAAAAAATAGACGGAATTAGAGATATTAGAGATGAATCAACTAAAGATATTCGAGTGGTTATAGATTTAAAAAATGGAGCTCAACCGCAAAAAATGCTCAATGTCATCTATAAGCATACGGATTTGGAAACCACTTTTCATTATAATATGTTGGCTTTGTCAGGTGGAGTGCCGAAATTAATGCCTCTAAAGGTTATTTTGGAAGAATTTTTACTACATCGTCGGGAAGTGGTGGTTAATCGGACACGATTTGATTTAAAAAAAGCTGAAGCTCGGGAACATATTTTACTTGGTTTAAAGAAAGCTTTAGATCATATAGATGCCATTATAAAAACCATTAAAAAATCCAAAGATACGGCTGAGGCACATAAGCGATTACAGCAAGAATTTAAGTTATCCGATTTACAAGCCACTGCCATTTTGGAAATGAGATTACAAAAATTGGCCGGTTTGGAAAGAAAAAAAATAGAAGAAGAATTGAAAGAAAAACAACAATTAATTAAAGAATTAAAAGCTATTTTAGCCAGTCCTCAAAAAATAACCACCATTATTAAAGATGAATTACAAGAGGCGATAGATAAATATGGTGATGACCGCCGAACCAAAGTTATTCCCGGTGGAGTTAAAACCATTAATCCCGAAGATTTGGTTCCGGAAAAAGATAATGTCTTGGTTCTAACAGAAGGTGGTTATATAAAAAGAACTGATCCGAGTGAATTTCGACAACAAAAAAGGGGAGGCACCGGAGTAATAGATCTTAATGTTAAAGAAGAAGATTTTGTTAGAATATTTTTAACTGCCAATACACATAGTGATTTATTATTCTTTACCGATAAAGGTAAGGTTTATCAAATGAAAATGTATGATTTACCGGAATGCAAAAGAGCCACTCGAGGTAAGTCGATAGTTAATTATTTAGCTTTGGAGGCTGATGAAAAAGTGACTTCGGTTTTAAGTTTGGATAAAGATACCAAATGGAATCAGTTGGCTTTGGTAATGGTGACCAAATTCGGAGTGGTTAAAAAGGTTCAGGCGGATAATTTTAAAGATGTTCGTCGTAGTGGTTTAATTGCCATTCATTTGGGAGATAAAGATGAATTATTATCGGTTCGTTTGGTTGGAAAAGGTGATTCTATTATTTTAGCCACCATCGCCGGTCAATCTATAAGGTTTAAAGAATCCGATTTACGATCAATGGGTAGAACGGCTGCCGGTGTTCGAGGTATTAAATTAAGTAAAGATGATTATGTGGTTGGAGCTGATCGAGTGGAAAAAAATGAATCGGTTCGTTTTATAACCGTCAGTCAATCCGGTTATGGTAAAATGACCGAAGTAGTTGAATATAAAATACAAAAACGTGGCGGAGGCGGAATTAAGACTTTTAAAACCACCGATAAAACCGGCCATTTAATCGCCGTTAGAGCTTTAACGGAAGACTATAGTGAGTTAATCGCCATTTCTCGTTTGGGTCAAGTAATAAGAGTCGGCTTGGATCAAGTTCCGGTTCAAGGACGACAAACTCAAGGAGTGCGCTTAATGAAATTAAAAATCAAAGATCAGCTAGCTTCGGTAACTTTTCTCTAATATTTTTTATCCCTCTTTAAAGTTTGCCCTTGTAGTTATTACTTTGGTATAATAAAAGTAATGGATTTTGCTCAACCCCAGAATAATGTATCTGAATTACATTTGACCTCCGGTCAAAAAGTGGCGGATTTTGGTTGTGGTGTTGGGGCTTATTCTTTGGCTTTAGCTGAGGCTGTTGGGTCGGAGGGTAGAGTTTATGCCGTAGATGTTCAAAAAGATATTTTAGATAAATTAAAAGCTGAGTCTAGGGAGTCGGGTTTAACCAATATTGAGGTAATTAGAGGAAATTTAGATAAACCCAATGGTTCCGGTTTGGCTGAGGCTTCGGTGACGGCAGTGGTTTTGGCTAATGTTTTATTTCAAAGTGAATCTAAATATATTTTAATGAGAGAGGCTTTTCGAGTTTTAGCACCCGGCGGTAAAATTTTAATAATAGATTGGCAAGATTCTTTTGGTGGCCTAGGTCCTGTATCACAACAAGTGGTTAATAAAATAAAAGCTGAAGAGATTATGACTGAAGCCGGGTTTGAATTGGATCGAGATTTTATGGCCGGGGCTCATCATTATGGGTTATTAGGCACTAAGCCGGAATAATTGTTATGGGAGATCAATATAATTCTTTTCAAATTGGAGTTTTGGTTTTTTTTGCTTGTGTTCTACTTTTTGCAGTGGCTGTTTTCGCCGGTTGGATTCCTATTGGTAGAAGTGCCGATACAGAATTTATGGGTAGTGTAACTGTTTGGGGACCATGGCCTTCTTCTCAAGTTAGCGAATTGATTCACGTAATTAATAGCCAAAATGATAATCTGGTTAAAATTAATTATGTTGGTAAAACCGGGTCTAAGTTAGAACAAGATTATGTCAGAGAGAGAATTCAAGGCCGAGGGCCGGATCTAATTATTATTAATGACACTTGGTTGGGGCGGTACCGAGATACTTTTTGGATTCTGCCTTATTCCAGTTTTTCTGAACGAGATTTTAGAACCACTTATGCAGATGGTTTTGATATTTTTTTAACCGAGGAAGGATCCCTAGCTCGACCTTTACTAGTTGATCCTTTGGTTATGTTTTATAATCGAGATATATATAATCAGTCGGGAGTGGCCGGTCCGCCGGCCACTTGGGTGGAATTGATAGACGGTCCGGCCGGAGCTGAGTCTGTTTTAAAAAGATTAAATATAATAGAGGATAGATTAACGGTAAAGCAAAGCGCTGTGGCTATGGGGCAATATAGTAATATTACCAACGCTAAAGATGTAGTAGTTTCTCTTTTATTACAAGTGGGAGATAGATTGGTTACCGGGTCAACTAATAGAGAAGCCGATAGTCGAGGTCGAGCCGCTTTAGAGTTTTATTCTCGTTTTGCCAACACTAACAGATTTGAATATTCTTGGAATAGGACTTTACCTAACGATAAACAGATGTTTTTGTCCGGTAATTTAGCTAATTATTTTGGTTTTGCTTCAGAATTGGATTCTCTGCGTCGTGGTAATCCCAATTTAAATATGGATGTACACTTTTTCCCTCAAAACAGTTCGGCTACGATCAAGGCCACTGCCGGTCGTTTTTATGCAGTGGCGGTTAATCTTAATTCGGTTAATCCGCAAGCCGCTTTTAAGGCTGCTGGTATTTTAGCCTCTGATCGTTATAGTAATTTATGGGAAGAAGCTATAGGACTACCGAGTGCCGGTCGATCCAGATTAGGTCAAGGCCATTCTAATCCTTTTATGTCTGTTTTTTATCGGTCGGCTTTACTGGCCAGAACTTGGTTAGATCCCGATCCTCATACCACAAATGGTGTTTTCCAGAATATGATAGAAACAGTGGCAGCTGGAGGTCAGAGTGCGGAAGCAGCCTTGGAAACAGCCAGGCGTCAAATTAGTAATCTTTTTGATTAAAATTATGTTTAATAAAATTAAAGAATCTTTTTATACTATTCCGGTTGGACTTCTTCTTTTTTGGCCTTCTGTTACCAAAGGTCAAGAGAGTGGAGAATTAATTCCTTGTGAGGGGGTAAATTGCACTTTTAATGATTTATTTACTTTAGCAGATAATATTGTTTCTTTTTTAACTACTTATATTGCTATCCCGGTAGCTACTTTGGCTATAGTTATAGGTGGAATTATGTGGGCTATTAATGCTGCCAATCCTGCTTATATTGATAAGGGTAAGAATATAATTAAAACCGCTTTGACCGGTTTGTTTATTTCTTTAGCCGCTTGGTTGATTGTTAAATTTATAGTTACTCTTTTAGTGGAAGAGGGTAATTCTGTTTTAGATATATTCGGTTAATTTATTTTTTTGGTATATAATAATTATATGAAGAAAACAACTATAAAAAATATACTTAAAGGTTACTGTTTATCAATATTATTAATCCTGATTCCTGTTTTTAAAGTGAGAGCGGTGGAAGGTGGCAGTAGTGTCCGGATAAATAATCCTTTAACTGCGGAGAGTTTGGTAGAATTAATAGAAGCGGTTTTAGAAGGAGTGGTAACCTTAGGTGCTCCGGTAGTGGCTTTGTTTATTATAATATCCGGAGTGATGTTAGTAATGGCTCAAGGTAATCAAGAAAAAATAACCAAAGCCAAGACCGCTATAATCTGGACTTTAGCCGGAGCAGGGGTGGTTTTGGGTGCTTTTGCTATTATTAATTTAATTCAAGCCACTGTTGATACATTATAAAAAGTGGTATGATTATTCATTATTAAGTTAATTATTATATTTTTATGGATATTTATGGTCTTATTTTGTTTTTAATTGAGCGTGTTTTAAATCCTTTAATTATTTTATTGGTCGCTTTAGCTTTTGTAGTTTTTTTGTGGGGTTTGCTTAAATATGTCTCCGCCGGCGGGAATGATGAAAAACTGGCCGAGGGAGGGAAATTAATGGTTTATGGGATTGTGGTTTTGTTTGTGATGGTATCTGCTTGGGGATTTGTGAAGATATTGGAAACCACTTTTGGATTCACTCCAGAGGAAGTTGATATTCCTCGTTCAACCGGGGGAACACAAACTCTATACTAAAGAAATAAATATTAATAATAAATATCTTGAATATGCAAAATATAAAAAAATCCCCAACTTGGACTAAGGTATTTTTGTTTATTGTTTCTTTATCTTTTTTAATTTGGAATCCGGTTTCAGTTTTGGCTCAGGGTGAAGGTGAAGGTGAAGCTGGGGGTGGAGCTTATCCAACTGATTGGGATACCGGTGGTGGTACAGGCTTTTCCGACTTAGTGGATACTTTAATTGATGGAATTTTAAATCCTTTAGTAATTCTTTTGGTAGCGGTTGGGTTCGTGATCTTTTTGTGGGGTTTGGTTAAATATGTCTCCGCCGGCGGGAATGATGAAAAAGTAAGCGAAGGTGGCAGGTTGATGGTCTATGGTATTGTGGTTTTGTTTGTAATGTTATCTGTTTGGGGATTTGTGAAAGTTTTAGAAACCACTTTTAATCTTGGTAGCCCTGCTATTTCTCCCCCTGATGTCAGCGGTGGTTCACAACAATGATTAAAAAGTAAACATCAATATTTATGATAGTTTTAAGAAATATAACGGTTAGATTAATGGCAATAATCCCAGTGGTTTTGGTGTTTGGGGTATTGGCTACTTCGGCTAAAGCTCAGGATCCTGCAGGTGGAGGTGGTCAGTCGTTAAAAGAACTTATAGAAGGGGTGATTATTCCGGATATTTTAAATCCTTTAGTTTCTTTAGCTATAGCAATAGCAGTAGTGGTTTTTATGTTTGGAGTAGTCAAGTATGTTAAAGCCGGAGGCAACGCTGAAGAAATGTCTAAGGGCTCTCAGATGATAATCTACGGTTTGGTTGGTTTATTTGTGATGTTATCTGTTTGGGGGTTGGTTAATGTTTTAATAACCACTTTTAATTTAAGTGGGGGCGATGTTCCCATTCCCCAGTCAGGTGGTGAGGTTATGTAAGTTATTAACAGTATGAAGATTAATTATTGTTTTATTATTTGGTAATTGTTATAATTACCAAATAATAGGTTTTAATTATTAAAAACCTTTAATAAAATTATAAGTTTATAATTAATAAAAATTATATGAAGAATAAAATAAAAGTTGCTTTATTTTCAGTTGCTTTATTGGTAGGCAATGTGGCTTTAGCTCAAGATGGTGGCGGTAGTGATATAACGGATGTAGATAGTTTGTTCAGCGCTATCTTGGGTTGGGTCAATAGTTTGGTTCCAATTTTAATTGGTCTTGGTTTCTTGGTCTTCTTGTGGGGGTTAATTACTTATTTAACTGCTGCCGGAGATCCGGAAAAAAGAAGTACGGGTATCAATATAATTATAATGGGTATTGTAGTATTGTTTGTAATGGTGGCCGCTTGGGGTTTGGTTGGCATTTTAAGTGAAACTCTAGGGGGTGAGACCGGAGTCCCAGATGAGCTTCCTTCTTTTGGTGAAGAGACTAGCTAGTTAATTAATTTCAATCAAAAACTGATTAATTAATGGAAATAATAGATAACATAATTGCCAATATAATTAATCCCTTAATGATGTTGGCGATAGCGGTAGGAGTGGTTTATTTTGTGTTTGGAGTGGTTTTGTTTATCTGGGGGTCAGATAATGCTGAAAAAAGACAAACCGGTTCTCAACATATAATTTACGGCTTGATTGGTTTGTTTATAGCTTTGAGTGCTTTTGGAATTATGTGGTCTATTTGTGCTACTTTCGGATTTAGTTGTTCCTAAATTGAGAAAATAAAAAATAAAACCGCCACTCTCCAATCTGGAGGTGGCGGTTTTGGGTTAAAAAGGAGAAAATGTTATGTTAACGATATCGTTTGACCAATATCGTTAACGGTCTGCCGCTCTCGGAGCGAATTTGAAGATGGGGAACATTCCCAATATCTTCTTTTTGCTCCGATCGCTTGTTAAGGGTTGTCTTGATCAGTCGCCCGCCGGCTTTAATCAAGACTGGTACATCTTTCGCCGCCACCTCGGCCTTCAGTTGGAACCTCCTGGTCCAAGGTCGAGTGTTGAACTCGATTTTCTCGGACCAGCCGACGGTTGGAGCCGTTATCCGATCAACTCGGAATGGCTCCGGTGGTGGTGGAGGAGGTGCCGGGGGGCGGTTTTCTCTTGTTCTTCCTCTCTCAGGAGAGGAAGAAAAAAGAGAAATTGTCGGCGGTGACCAGTTGCCGACAGCCTCCACTGCCTCTTCAACTGTTACCGGGCTGTGGTTGGACCACAAGCCGAATAACAAGCCGAAGATAACAGCTAAGACTGCATAGCGTCTGAACCACCCGGCCACTCGCCTCCGAGAAGCGGTGGTCTCGGCTTCCGTGGGGATGTTGATATAGCCGAAGACCACAAACCCAACCGTGGCCAAAGCTAGCCACCAGGCACCGGTTTTGATTATCGGCCAAGTGGCGCTGGGCCAGAAGCCGATAAACAACCCCAGTCCGACTAGCCCGGCTACCACGAAGGGAGTTGCGGGGTGGCGATAGACTCTCCCGAGCCAGTTACCACTGTTCGTTGTTTCGGTTGCTACCTCCTCCGTTTGGTTGGAGGAGGTGGAAGGGCGATTTTTGATGGCAATCACCCCAACCAGAGTGAGCAGTATGGCTGTCCACCCCAAGACAAGAAATAGCGTAGTCATTACTATTCTCCTCCCTTTCTGACGGAGATTATTGCCTTGGTGATTCCCTCAACCAGTTGGTTGAGGGCACCGGCCAAAGGTGGTCCGGCTTGGCTGACTTGAGCCTGCCAGGCCTCAGCCTGAGCTTGGCCCTTAGCTTTGATGGCTTTGGCCTCACCGTCACCCATCAACTTGATGGCTTCGGACTCACCCTTAGCGCGAGCCTCTGCCGCCTCTCCGGCTCGCTCCTCGACATATTTCTTGGTCGAGGCCAAGCGGTATTCTTCGGCTTGGGCTGAGGCCGGCGATATGTCTGTCAGACGAAGATTCAGCACCTCCACCCCGTAGCGGGTGTTGGTGATTTCGGGGATATTTTTAAGTACTTCCTCTGAAAAAATTTTGTCTGAGGTCTCCAGGAGATCCTCATATTTTTTTCCACTAATATACTCCCTAATGGCTGATCCCACCACATCCAAGGTGGCATCCAACCAGCGATGGACTTGGAAGAGGGCTTTGTAAGGGTTTTTGACCCGAAGCAAAACCCGGTACTCAACATCCATTGGGAGTGCCTCCGAAGTCTCCGCCTGCCGAACCTTGTCGGCATACAACGTCTCTTTGACGAAGATATGCGACAGGGTTTCTGTGCTCGGTCGCATTTTGGATTCACCCTCATTATGGACCGGAGCGGTCCACTTGAAGGAGTAGGACAAAATCTTTCGGAACGGTGGCAGGCCGTACCACCGGATTCCGAACCATTTCTCCAGTCGGCTTTTAGCCGGTTCTGGGAAATCGTCTGTTGCCTCGACGATATCCCACAAATCCGCTTCCTGGTGGCCGGTGGCTTGTTTGTAATGAGCCACCATGACCGGGGTTTCAAGGATCACCCGGCCAGTGTAGGCCATGATGATTCGATGGAATGAGTCACCAACTAAGACAGCCCGAGCCTCACCCTCACGAATGAAAGTAAAGCCCAGATTGAAAGAAGCCAGAATCCAGACCTCCAAAGGGGAAGTCAGAATGATAGCCAAGATTATTCCCACAAAAATTTCCCACATCTTTTTTCTCCTTTGTCAAAGCCGAGCAGTTATTGCTCGACAACCAGTTTCTGTTTATAATTATACAACTTTTTGGGTAAAAGTCAAACAAAAAAGTGCCCCGTGAGGGATTTGAACCCCCGACCGTTTGCTTAAGAGGCAACTGCTCTACCAACTGAGCTAACGGGGCTTAAAATTATTATTAAATTAAAATTACATTCCCGGCCACGGCAAGACTTCAAAATACCACAAAACAATTCCCAACCACAAGGACCAGATTAAGTAGTAACTAACCCAACCTTTGGATAAAGGAAAAAAGCGAGAAAAACTAGGTAGATTTTTATAATACCAATTATCTCCCCAACCAAACCAAGCTACTAAAACCGCTCCTAAACTGTCTATTAATAAAAGATAAAAAACAATAGCAAAAAGTGTCGGCATAAAATAATTATTTTAAATTTAATAAAATAAATGACCTTTAGTTAATTATAACCGATAAGAAAGATCAATTCCAGACTATTTGACAATTTTATATAACTATGTTTTTCTGTAAAAAGAATTCAAAGCACTTAAAGTGCAGGGAAAGGAGAAAGCTATGAATATCTTAAGAGGTTTTTGTTTGTTTTGGGTCGGTTTGATAGCCGACCTGATTCGGGAAGTGGCGACGGGAATTGGCCGGGGGCTGAGGACTCTTATCCAATGGGCCACTCCGTGGTTGGTTGGACTAGGAATTCTTTGGTTCTTACTCCGGTTTGCACCGGAGTTGCTGGAATCACTCATAACGGTCGTGATGGCGGGGATGCTTGGTTACCTCGTTTTCCGACTGTTTGCCTCGGCGCTTAAATAAGCGCCGATTTTTTTGTGCTCGGGGCGGGAATCGAACCCGCACGCCTTGCGGCACACGATTTTAAGTCGTGCGCGTATACCAGTTCCGCCACCCGAGCAGGGTATATATACTTTAGCAAAAAAAAATAAATTCGGAAAGTGTTTGGAGGCACGGGCGGGAATCGAACCCGCGCATCGCGGTTTTGCAGACCGCTGTGTTACCACTTCACCACCGTGCCGGTTTTTATTTTGTTAAAGAATCTTCGGTCGGTAAAATTTCTAATTTTGGCACCCTGTCTAAATTTCCGGTTTCTTTGATATAATTGTTTATAACTCTGGCTTTACGCCTGGCAAAAGCCAGAGCCGATCCCAAATCTTCAACCGGGTAAACAGATAAGAAGATAACTGCTTTAGTTATATTTTCATTTAAATGACAAGCGGTTACGGTAATTAAACTGCGACGACCGGCTTCTTTGTTTAAGAACTCAGCTGTTCGATGAATAATAATATGTTCCAGTCTTTTTTTTCTTTTTGAAAAAGCATCATTATTCATAAACCGTTTTATTATTACACAGAAGATTATTTTTGACCATCGGTTACCGGTGGTTTAAAAGATATAATAATATCTTGAGGTTGAATCTCTGTTTTGGTATCTATTTGAATTCCAAATTGATCTTTATCGGATACTTCTTCGGCTGAGCTTTTGTTTATTTCCAAATTGGAAATTTTCCCAACCCCGATTATTTCTTCACCTCTTTTAATTTTTAAAGGTAGGCGACGGCTAATAATTCCTTCTGTCACTTGTCCTCCGGCTACTTGTTTTCCGACTTTAGAGTTAAAACATTTTAAAATGGTAGCCTGACCCATAACTTTTTCTTGGCCGGCGGTATCGTCTAAATTTTTCATTTGTTCTTTTAGCCAATCGGTCAGTTCGTAGATAATATCAAAAGTAGCCAATCTAATATTATATCTATCTGCTATATCTTGAGCTGATTTTTCTATTTTAACATTAAAACCGGTAGCTAATCCGGTATCTTTAGAACCCAAAAGTAGTTTAATATCGTTATCGGTGATATTTCCACAAGCGGAACAAACCATTTTTAGCTTAACTTGAGTGTCTGTTTCTTGATTGATTTTATTTATTTTAGCAATTATAGCTTCCAAACAACCGGCGGTATCGGCTTTAATAATAATCGGGATGTCTAGATTCTTTTCTGTTTTTTCCATACAGCTTGTTGTAGAATCTTCATCGGTTTTAAAGTCTTTGGCATATTTTCCGGCTGTTTTTTTATCTTTTAGAGCTATAATATTTGAACCAACTATCGGTAAACAGGAAAAGCCGAAAATTTTAACCGGAGTACTGGCTTCAGCTTTGGTTAAACTTTCTTGTTTATCGTTTTCTATTTTTTTAATCTTGGCGATTTGACCATTAGCCCCGATAAATTGCCCCAGCTGTAAAGTCCCGTCTGTTATAATAGCTGTTATTGTTGGTCCGGTTTGTGGATCCATATGGGTTTCTATAACTGTAGCTTGGAGATCATCAAGGGGGTTGGTGGTTAACTCGGCCATGTCTGCCATTAAGCATAATACTTCTAAAAGATTATCTATTCCTTGACCGGTTTTGGCGGAAATTTCTACTGTGGGTATATCGCCACCCCAGCTTTCCACTAAAACCTCTTGTTCGGCCAATTCTTGTTTTATTTTTTCAGGATTGGCAGTTGGTCTGTCTATTTTATTAAAAGCTACCAAGAAAGGAGTTTCGGTTTCTTTTAAAACCTTGATTGTTTCTATGGTTTGAGGCTTAACTCCTTCTTCAGCCGAGATAATTAAAATGGCTATATCTGAAAGATTAGCTCCCCTAATTCTAATAGTTCCAAAGTCTTCGTGCCCTGGGGTATCTAAAAAAGTAATCATTCTGTCTTTTCCTTCTTGAGTTTTATGTTTTACTTCATAAGCGCCCAAATGTTGAGTAATTCCTCCGGCTTCTTTAGCCACTATACTGCTTTGACGAATATAATCCAATAAAGTGGACTTGCCATGATCAATATGCCCGGCTACCACTACTATTGGTGGTCGGGGTTGGAGATTGTTTTTATTTTTAGCTGAAGTTTTGGACATAATTTAAAAATGAACAATTAAGAATTGTCTTTGTCAATTGTTGTTTTTCTATCATAGCGAATTTATTCAATATTTGCAAAGCTTTTTTACCCTGTTAAACTATTTAGATGACAAATAAAAATAAAAGAATTTATTGGGATACGGCAGCGGCCACTTTTTGCCGGCCGGAAATATTGGAGATTATGCTCCAATATTCTTCTTCTGCTTGGGCTAATCCTTCAGCATTACATCAAGAGGGACGTATAGCCAAAGAATTATTAGAGAAAGCCAGAAACAAAATAGCCGGCTTATTAGAGGTAAAAAATAAAGATATTATTTTTACTTCCGGAGGGACGGAGGCTAATAATTTGGCTGTTTTAGGAATGGCAACCGCTTGGCCAAAGGATAAAGGTAAAATTATTACTACTGAAATAGAACATAAGTCTGTTTTGGAACCAATTTCTCGTTTAGCTGAAGCAGGCTGGCAAGTGGTTTATTTACCGGTAGATAAATCCGGCCGTATTAAAATTGAACAATTAGAAACAGAACTTAAAACAGAAACTGCTTTGGTTTCCATTGCTTTGGCTAATAATGAGATCGGAACAATTCAAGACATGGCAGCTATCAGTCGGGTGGTTGTGGCTAGTCGTCGTCCGAGTAGTTATTATCCAGTATTGCATACTGATGCTTGTCAGGGGGCTCGTTTTTTAGATATTAGACCCGAAAGATTGGGAGTGGATATGGTTAGTTTAAACGGTTCAAAAATATACGGTCCTCATGGAACTGGTTTATTAACAATCAAAGAGGGTTTGCCTTTAAAATCTGTTATAAGTGGTGGTCAGCAAGAATTTGGTTTAAGAGCCGGAACGGAAGATCCGGTTAGAGCTTTTGGTTTGGCTTTGGCTTTGGAAGCGGTTTGGTCTAAGCGAGTGGAAAGTGCTACTTTTTTATCTTCTCTTCGTGATCAATTATGGCATAAATTAAAAACTCAAATTTCTGATTGTTATCTTAATAGCGATTTAAAAAATCGTTTACCTAATAATTTAAACATTTCCTTCAAAGAAGTTAAGTCGGAAGATTTGGTGGTGGGTTTGGATGCTTTAGGGTTGGCGGTTTCGGCCGGTTCGGCTTGTTTGGCCGGCGGTGGTCGTTTAGAAGATTCTTATGTTGTAACGGCGGTGGCCGGAGCTGAAAGAGCCGGTTCGGCTATTCGAATCAGTTTAGGTGAAGATACTTCCAAGGAAGATATAGATTGTGGAGCGGAGAAAATAAAACATCAAGTTGATCTGATCAGAAAAGCTTCAACTTGGTTTTAATTATATGTTAAAATAATAATTTCTTTAATAAAATTAATAAAAATTTTTTATGCACACTTTACCTTCATTAGATTACGGCTATGCCGATTTAGAACCCTATTTTGATGAAGAAACTATGAGACTACATCATGGTAAGCATCATCAAAGTTATATAGATAAATTAAACCAAGCTTTGGAAAATTATCCGGAATTGGCACAATTGTCTATAAAAGATTTACTAATTAAAGCCGATTGGCCGGAACCAATTAAAACAGCTGTTGGTAATCACGGGGGCGGTCATTATAATCACAGTCTTTTTTGGCAGATTTTAGCTCCGGCCGGTCAAGATAATAAGCAACCGACAGGGGAAATAGGTCAGGCGATTGAGGCCACTTTTGGTTCTTTTGAAGAATTTAAAAATAAATTCAGTCAAGCGGCTATGGGGCAGTTTGGTTCCGGCTGGGCTTGGCTTACTTTAAAAGTTGATGGGCAATTACAGATAGAAACCGGAGCCAATCAATTCTGCCCTTTAACGGTTGGTCGGCAACCGCTTTTTAATTTGGATGTTTGGGAACATGCCTATTATCTTAAATATCGTAATCGGCGGTCGGATTATATAGATGCTTTTTGGCCGATAGTCAACTGGGAAAAAGTTAATGAAATATATTTAATTCATTTAAATTAAAAATTTGCATTCAATACGAAATAACCATATTATTAGCTTATGGAAGAGCTAAACAAAAACCAAATAATTCTTTTAACCTTATTGATTAGTTTTGTTACTTCAATCGCTACCGGAATTGTAACCGTATCTTTAATGGATCAGGCACCAACCGGAGTTTCTCAAACAGTTAATCGAGTGGTAGAAAGGACAGTGGAAAAAGTGGTGCCTGAGGAGCCAGAAGTAACGACAGTTGTTCAAGAAGTACCAATGGTGGTAACTGAAGAAGAATTAATTGTTAAAGCTATTAATAAAGTTTCACCATCAATCATGGCTTTAGTGGCTACAGTTGAGATTGAAGTAGAACCTGATGAAGAGGAAGAAGAAACAGATAAGACAGAAACAGAGATAAAAGAGATTTGGACAAATACTGCTTTTAAAGTTAAGATTGATAATCAAAATTTGGTAGTGAGTAAGCATTTTGATTTGGAAAAGGAAATAATTAAATTGGAAGCGGTGACGGAAACCGGTCAACGCTTTCCTGTAAAAACAGAAAAAGACAACGGAATAGTTGTTTTATTTTTAGATTCATCTGATGACGAATTAATTAGTATGTGGGAAGATATACCTACTTTGGAGTGGAGTGATGATAGTCCGGTTATTGGTCAGACGGTAATTGGTATCGGTTCCGGCAGTAGTGGCCATCAAGTATCAGTCAGTATTGTTTCCGCTTTAATGTCTTCCGGTCCGGCTTCAGCCGGAGGCGGATTCAGAACCAATGCCGCTACTGAAAATAATATAGGTGGCTCGATTGTAAATATTCAAGGTGACATTTTGGGTTTGATTTGGGGTCAACAATTAACTATTAATCAAGAAGCCTTAACTACTTTAGTTGACTCTAACTAGGTTTTTGTTTTATAATAAAAGTATTATGTCAATGCCCCCTTTTCACAATTATACCGCTAAAGCCAGAGAGGCTATTCGTAAAGCTCATGAGCTGGCTATAGAACGCGGTCAAAACCATGTTAATCCCATACATTTGTTGGCGGCTTTACTTTTGATTGAAGAAAGTACGGTAGTGTCTATTATAGATCGTCTGGAAGTGGATTCTATTATGATGACAGATTATCTTTTAGATACCATGGAGTCTACAGAAACCGGAACAGTGTCGGCCCCTTCTTATCAGATATATATAACACCGGAATTGGTTCGAGTATTCGATTCCGCCGGTAAAACCGCTAATCACTTAAATGATGAGTTTATCTCTACTGAACATTTATTATTGGCTTTATTAGATATACCCGGTCCGGCTCGTGAGGTTTTGAATCGTTTTCGTTTAACCAAAGAAGCGGTTTGGCAGGTAGTGGAAGAATTACGATCAGGTGATGTTTCGATGGAAGATCAGCCCAAAAAATTTAAAGCTATAGAACGATACACTAAAAATCTGACAGACTTGGCTCGGCAAGATAAATTAGATCCGGTAATTGGTCGGGATAAGGAAATTAGAAGGATTATGGAAATTTTAGCTCGACGCACAAAAAATAATCCTATTTTAATTGGTGAAGCCGGTACCGGTAAAACGGCTATTGCTGAAGGTTTAGCTAATAGAATTGTTTTAGGTGATGCTCCGGAGTCATTAGCAGATAAAGATATAGTTTGTTTAGATATGGGTTTATTGTTGGCCGGGACTAAGTATCGAGGTGAATTTGAAGATAGGTTAAAAAATATTTTAAAAGAAATAGAAAGAGCTGAGGGTAGAATTATTATGTTTATTGATGAGTTGCATACAGTAGTGGGAGCCGGTTCAGCCGAAGGAGCTATTGATGCCTCTAATATGTTAAAACCGGCTTTGGCTCGAGGAGGATTGCGTGTGATTGGTGCTACCACTTTGAAAGAATATCAAAAACATATAGAAAAAGACCAAGCCCTTACTCGTCGTTTTCAGCCAATTTTTGTGGAAGAACCTTCTCCGGATGATACTTTGGCTATTTTGCGAGGTTTGAAAGAAAGGTATGAGCTTCATCATGGGGTAAAAATTACCGATGATGCTTTAATCATGGCGGTAGATTTGTCTCGTCGGTATATTACAGATAGATTTTTGCCGGATAAAGCTATAGATTTAGTAGATGAAGCCTCTTCGGCTTTAAGATTGGAATTGGAAAACAAGCCGGTTGAATTAGAAAATTCCGGTCGCGAGATAATGAAATTAGAGGTAGAAAAAGCGGCTCTAAAGAAAGAAATAGAAGCCAAAAGAGGCAATGCCGGTAATCGCAGTAGATTAAAAGAAGTGGAAAGAGAAATTGGTAATTTACATGAAAAAACCAGAGAGTTGGAATTGAAATGGCAAAATGAAAAATCTTTAATTGGAGAAATTAGAAAAATAAAAGAAAAAGCGGAAGCTTGGAGAGCAGAAGCCGGTCAAGCGGAAGTTCGTTCGGATTTAACCAGAGCGGCTGAAATTCGTTATGGTTTAATTCCGGAAGCTGAAAAAGATTTAAAAAATAAAGAAGCCAGATTAAAGCGCTTGCAGAGTGCCAGACAAATATTAAAAGAAGAAGTAGGGGAAGAAGAGATAGCCAAAGTGGTAGCTCGCTGGACAGGGGTGCCGGTTACTCGGATGCTAAAATCCGAATCGGAAAAATTATCTCAAATGGAAGATCATTTGAGTAAAAGGGTTAGAGGTCAAGAAGAAGCGATTCAAAAAGTAACCGAAGCTGTTCGGCGATCTCGAGCCGGAGTAGCTGATCCTGATCGGCCAATTGGTTCTTTTATCTTTTTAGGTCCGACTGGGGTTGGTAAGACTGAATTAGCTCGAACTTTGGCTGAATTTTTATTTGATGATGAAAAAGCCTTGGTTCGTTTGGATATGTCCGAATATATGGAAAAATATTCAATTTCCAAATTAATCGGCTCGGCTCCAGGTTATGTCGGTTATGATGAAGGTGGAAAGTTAACTGAAACTATTCGTCACCGACCATATTCAGTTTTATTATTAGATGAAATAGAAAAAGCTCATCCGGAAGTTTTTAATATTCTGCTTCAAGTTTTAGATAATGGTCGCCTAACAGATAATAAAGGACGAGTGGTTAATTTTAAAAATACCATTATTATTATGACCTCCAATATTGGTAGCCAATATTTAAAACAATTTAAACAAGTTGGTTTTTCGGAAAAGACGGATGAATCGGATTTTGAAACGGCTAAAGAAAAAATAAATGATTCTCTCAAAAACCATTTTCGACCGGAGTTTTTGAATCGTTTGGATGAGACAGTTGTCTTTAAACCCTTACCTCAATCTATTATTACAGAAATTGTGGAACTACAAATGGATATTATTAAAAAACGATTGGCTCTTAAAGGTATAAAATTGGAAGTAACCAAAGAATTAACAGAGCATTTGGCTCAGGCCGGTTATAATCCCGAATACGGAGCGCGACCGATAAAAAGATTATTGCAAAGTAAAATTTTAAACAAAGTGGCAGAATTTATAATAGCCAGGCAAGTGGAAAATGGTGGTATAGTCAAGATTTCTCTTAAAGATAATCAGCCTAAAATAGAATTGAAAAAAAGTTATAAAACCAAACAAGCCGGTCGAGAGATTCAAAAAACAGCTGTTTAATTTTGCAATCAGTTTTGTTTTGTGGCACAATTCAGCCGTAGCGTCGGTGGCAGAGTGGTCAATTGCAATGGACTGTAAATCCATCGCCCTTAGGGCTACGCAGGTTCAAATCCTGCCCGGCGCACCTATTTTATCTCAGTCAGACAAAAGAATAATTGTGCTTTGGTGGTCGGAGCTACTTACCCAAAATAGCTGGCTGAGGTTTAGTGAGATTTTTTTGTTGTTTTATTATTTAAATCGTATTAGAATAAAATTCTAAAAATGGGCGAGTGGCGGAATTGGTAGACGCGCTAGTTTTAGGAACTAGTGGAGTAATCCGTGGAGGTTCGAGTCCTCTCTCGCCCACCCAAACGAGGTGAAGATAGGTTTAAAGAAGCCCTGGCTTTTTTTATAAAATCTGTTATAGTAACAAGGTTATTGAAGATTAAATTATAATATATTATGTCGCAAGATCATCTAATAAAACTAGCTTGTCAGAAATGTAAGCGTATAAATTATTGGACTCGTAAAAACCGCAAAAAAGTGGAAAGAAAGATTGAATTGAAAAAATACTGCAAATGGTGTCGTCAGTCTGAGCCTCATAAAGAGATGAAGAAATAAACATTGCTTTTATTTTTATTTACTGCTATAGTATTGACACGTTAAAAGTGTTTTTGTGCTTAGTTTCCAAAGCTCGTTTTCTTTTTTGTTTATGATGCTTCAGATGACTAAGGCCGGAAACCTGGTCGCTTGACGTGTTTTAACAAAGTAAACAATATCTATTGATGACTAAATTATTTGTAGGCGGATTGCCTTACAGTACTTCTGAAGGAGAATTAGAAGAGGCTTTTGCTAAAGCCGGTACTGTAGCTTCTGCTATTATCATCAAGGATAGGGAAACGGGACGATCTAAAGGTTTTGGTTTTGTGGAATTTGAAAATTCCGATGAAGCCAACAAAGCTATCGAAATGTGGAATGATAAAGATTTCGGTGGTAGAACCTTGGTAGTCAACGAAGCTCGTCCTCGAGAAAATCGATAAGTTTAATCCTTATTTTATTAAGCTACCCGCCTTCACCAAAGGCGGGTTTGCTTTTTATTTTTTAACCGTGATAGAATACAGAAGTCTTTGGGTCCATAGTTCAATGGCTAGAATTTCGGTCTCCAAAACCGACGATCGAGGTTCGAATCCTCGTGGACCCGCCTGTTTCGATTCTTTATTATGTGATATAGTATAATTACTAATATTTATGAAAATTAATACTGAAAATTCTTTTTTATATAATCAAGAAGATGAAGATCAAGAAGAAATAAATCATGGTTATGATCCCAATAAAGCGGGCGAGGTTATAAAAGAAATGGCACCGGAGAATTTCCCTTCTGAATCTTTAGATGAAATAAAAGGTAAAATAAATAATTTAAGGCAAGAATTACAAGATTGGGAATCCGGTAAACATAATCCGCCTTATAAATTAATGGGGGAGACCGGCTCTTCACTTCAGGAACAAAATGTACTTCGGTTGGAAGAAGAAATCAGGGAGTGGGAAAGAAAAAAAGATCTTTTAGAAGGAAAAGGTATCTCCTATTTTAAATCTAAAGAAGAAGAGTTTAAACCGGCAGAACCAAAAACAACCGAAGATTTAGAAAAAGAAAATCAAATTGAGGTTGAGAATGCAGAAAAAATAAACCAAACTAAAAGTTTTGAAGAATTATATGATGTTTTAAGAGAAATAGGAAAAATTAAAGGAACAACAGGGGTCTATTCAGCAACAAATCTTATTACTTTAATAGAGAATGTAAGATCGGCTGAAAAAATAAGGGATGGACTTTTTCAAAATAACACCATCACCAGAACCTATGGTATTAGAAATAAGGTTTGGGAATTATTTGTGGCGGAAAAAGAAATAGTAGCTGATACAGAAGAAGAAATGGCAGATAAGAAAGAATCATCAGAATCGGCTGAAGATAATGAGGTTATGGAAAAGTCCGTTTTTGCTGATTTAGTTAAAAAGACAAAAGAAAAAATGGAGAATTTGCAACCTAAAGCTTTAAAAAGGCGTTTTAATCAAATTAAAAGTTATTTTTCTTTAAATAAAATAAATATTCGCCAAGCTGAAAGATTTCGTCAAGTAACCAATGAAGCTGATAAATTAATAAAAGAAAGAGTTAGTTTATTTATAGATGAGCAAAGGGAAATAACAGACGATGAAGTAGATGCCAAGCTAAATGAAATGATTAAAGAATTATTTTCTGAAGAAAAACCCGAAGAAGAAAAAGAAAAAATTTATGATGAAGATAAGGGTGTAGAAAGAGAAAAAACCCCGGACGATTTAACCGAGGAAGAAATTGATTCTTTTAAAGAAAATATTAAAACCGAAATATTTAAAGAGAGAGAAAAGCAAAATAGTGAAATAGAAGATCAAATAACTGAAGCCGTGATTGGTAAATTAAAAGCAAGATTAACTCGTGAATATAAAGATTTGTCGGCTAAGAATTATCAAGGAGAAAATATTTTAGCGGAAGGTAAATTAGATCAATTGAGACAGGATATAAAAATCTATTTGAGAGTTATGCGAGCAACCAAGATGGATATTAGTTTATTAAAATTCAATTCTCTAATTAGAAAAAATTTGGATCCACAGTGGTATAAAAGATATGTGGCCGGTGGAATTGGAGATTCCTTGGCTTCGGTTACAGCAAAGATAACCGGTCGAGATTCCGGTGTAAATTCTTGGTGGTCAAAATAAGTAATTAAAAATAAAACATTATGGCATTAACAAAATCCAAGGCAATTTATTTAGGTGAATTGTTAGCTTTTTCTCCTATTAAAGACGACATTAAAAATTTAATTTTGGAAAAACTAGAAGAAATGTCTGAGGTGGCGATAGATCAAATTATTTCGTCTTTAGAAAATGAAAGGATGATGTTAAATGATATGATGAAAGATTTTGATGAATTTGAGGCAGAACAAGAAAAAGATTGGGAAAAGTTGGCAGTTCAACAACAAGAAGTGGCAGAAAAATTAATTAAAGAGAAACTAGAAAAAATAGATGATGAGAAGGTGGAGGAAATAAAAAAACAAATAAAAGAGATTGATAATTAATTTTCAATAATTTCCAAACTTTGTTCCGTGTAATCTTTATTGGAATCTAACCAGTGAATATTTGGTTGTTTTTTGAACCAAGTTCTTTGTCTTTTGGCATAGTGCCAAATAGCCATTTGGAGTTTTTTAATCATATTTAATAAATCCATTTCGCCGGTTAAATGCCAGTTAATATAACGATATTCCAAACCTAAATCATAAAGTCTTTTCTCCGGTAAGCCTTGTTTTTTTAAGGAGCGTACTTCTTCAATTAAGCCGGCGTCTAAGCGGTCTGCTAGGCGTTTGTTAATTTTTTCTTTTAGAATTTTATCAGGTAAATCCAAGCCCAGATAAATAGCCGGATAAGGTGCCCCTGATAAATCTTTGAGAGTAGGAGATTGGCCTAAAGCCATAGCTATTTCTATAGCCCTGATTAAACGAGGTTTGTTATTTTTATCTATATTATCGGCTCTGGTTTTATCTAAACTGACCAATTTGGAATAAAGATCAATGGTAGATAAAAGTTCCAATTCGGATCTTAGTTGAGGATTAGGGGGGACGGTTGGTAGATTCGGTCTATCTATTAAATTCTTAATGTACCAACCGGTGCCTCCGGCTACCAAAGGTTGGCGTTCTCTGTGCCAGATATCCATAAGTATTATTTCGGCTAATTGACGAAAGTGGTGAGCACTGAAAGTTTCTGCCGGTTTGACTACATTCAACAAATGATGGGGTATGCCTTGTTGTTCGGTTGGAGTAATCTTGCCGGTTCCTAAATCTAATCCTTTATAAACTTGTCGAGAATCGGCGGAAATTACTTCCCCATTTAATTTTAAAGCCAAATCTACTGCCAATTGGCTTTTACCGGTAGATGTGGATCCGACTATAACCAAGATTGGTTTTTTGTTGTTTATCTCTTCTTTCATTTTTTAATTTTAACTTAAGGTTTACAAAGAGTAAATAAGATTATAAAATTATTAACCATATATGAAAGAATTTTCTTATTTAGATAATAAACCTTTATCTGCTAATAAAAAAGAAACCTTGAAATGCGTGGCCAAAGAAATGGTCATCTCTTTTAAAAATATTCTACAGAAGCCTAAATTTAGAGAACGGCTAGAAAAAGGACAATATAAAATGTTGATAGGAGATGATATCTCCGGTAGGTTGCCAACTATGTTTTTGCGTCGAATTATAAAAGATATTTATAATCGTCAAGGTTATCAAGATCCGGTAACTCATTTTATAGCTGGTTCAGGAGGTTTAATAATGCCTGATGGTTTAGGTATAACAAATATTAAAAAACAAAGAAGGGGAGAAATAAAGAAAATTGAAATTGAAGATTTTTTAAGGCAGAAAAAAGATGATTATGTTTTAGGTGATGATGGGCGGGTATTAATAATTACAGATACAATAGCTACGGGTAGTTCTTTATTGCCTTTAACTCAAGCTTTGCAGTCCTTAGGCATTTCTTTTGATATTGTTGCTGTTAGTTTAATTACCTCTTCAGATGATAAATTATTAGAGAATGTTTTTGGGGGAAACATTTTTTATGGATTAGGAGGCGATCCGGATATTTATAATAGTCGAATTCGTAAGGTTTTAGGTCTTGAAAAAAAACCACAAGATTTGTTTTCTCATAAAAATTTAATTGATGTTTCAGTTCAAACTGAAGTTAGGTCTTTTTTAAATCAAGCTTCAGATGATGTTTTATCTTGGTATAATGAAAATTTTGTAAAAAATGTTGGTGAGGAAAAAAGAGACCAATTTTAAGGTACTTATACCCTCTCGACAAGTAAGGGGATATTTGGTAGGATAAAGAGAATGGCCAACTTATTTAAACAAAGAAAACTTGTAAAAGATTTAGATTGCGTCTCTAAGGAGTCAATGAAAAATAGTAGCGAACATATGAGACAAAGCAGTAATTCTACTTTTAAAGAAGTTTATATAATGATAAATGAAGGGGATCATTACATATTTGAAAATGAGTTATTAAATTATTTACTTCAAAGATATAAAAGAAATCAAGATGATATTGATTTTATAACTGATTATAAAAGAGTACTTCAGTCTTGCATAGAAGATAACTTTATTTTAGCTGATAAAAATGAAGATTTTTGTGAATCAAATATAGATCATATAAATACTAGTCAAAGAAAAATACAAGTATCTTACGACAAAGGTGAGGAAATCTTAAGTCCTGTATACTTTTGGTGGAAGTATATAGCAGGTGTTTTTCCCTCACTTACCCATATGGTCGTTACAATAATTACTGCAGTATTAACTAGTGGTGCTATTTGGTTATTTTTACTAAAAGTAGTAGGAATAGAAATTGGTTAATAAAAGTGTTAAGATTTAAATAATGTATAAAATTTCAAAAGGACAACTTATAGTTTTATGGGTATTTGGTGTTTTGGCTACCTTGGTATCTACAATTCCGTTTTTTATGGCACTTGAACAAGAATCATCGGGCTTAGCTTTACTGTCCATTCTTGCTGTGTTATTTTTTCCGTTTTTACTAATTTTCTATACTATTGGCTGGAGGAATAGTAGAAAATAAATATATAATTATGTTTATATCCGCTTTATTTTCTCTTATATTTTGGATACCCTTAATTGCTCTTATTTTATGGGCAATTACTTTTGTAATTGATGCCGTAACCTTTAGTTGGGTTTTTGTAATTATAATTTCTGTAATTGCGGGTCTAATAACTGGAGCAATTGAAAATAAGTAATTAGTTTATATTTAAATATTATGGAAAAAAAATTTAAAAAAGGAGAAATAGTACGTCCTAAAAGAGGGCTTTTGAAAAAACTACTTTTTTCTCTTATTAGTAGAACAGAGATAAAAATAGTTGAGGATATAGGAGAAACACAATATGTCGGTGAAGATTTTAAGTCTATAGCTGTAATCGTTCGTGATGTTGATGGTAATATAGAATCCTATTCTCAGGATGGCTTAGAAAAAATATAATGAATAATAAGTCTAACAACCAAAAATCAAAGTTTAAAAAACTTTTAGACAAAGCAATTAAACACGAGAAATCAACTCCGCAAAAACAGGAGCGTGACGATAATTATACCGAAAAGCAAACCCGTCCACATAAGCCTGTAAATGAGTAGCTGATACGAAAGTATAAGTCCCTCGTATTCCTCGCTTTAACTGTCCCCAAAAGCCCTCAATAGTATTGGTGTGAACATTCCCTCGGACATAGGTTTTCTTTCCGTGTTTTACTCTTTGACTTGAATATCCTAACTTACTTAGCTTTTTATAAATTGAAAACTCATCAGACATAATATTGGCGTTTAGACCGATATTTTCTTTAATCTGGTTTAGGATGATATGAGCTTCACGAGCGGTAATAGTATTAGCCCTAACTTTACCTTGTCGCTCTACCATACCCATTAAAGCGGTTTTGTTTTTAAACTTTTGCTCGTGGTTTCCTTTTTTACCAAAATAAGTCTCATCTACTTCTACTGTACCAATAAGTAAATCACCGTCTTGATCCATTAGCTTTCTAATCTGGTGAGCCATACGCCAAGCACATTTATAAGTTACACCTAATTGTCGCTCTAACTCTTTAGCTGATACTCCGTTTTTAGAGACAGAGAATAGGAAAATAGCGTAAAACCATAGTGTTAGAGGGGTGCTAGACTTCTCAAAAATAGTGCCTTTAACAGGGTGAATTTGCCCACCTTTAGAGTTAGCATAACATTTACGCTCCTTTACTCGGTAATAGCCCTTTAAGTCAGGATATTTCTTATTTAAGATGTAGTCCAAACAAACATCATCATTGGGAAACTCTTTTCTAAAATCTTTAATAGTGTATTTCATAGTGGTATAATTAACTTGTTATACATACATACTACCAAAATACACTACTTGTTGTCAAGGGATAGGTACCAATTTTAAACTATTTACTTTTACTATTAAAGATTCTATACTGAAAAATACTTAATTATAAGTTTTTATAGCCGGAGTGGCGGAATTGGTAGACGCGCACGACTCAAAATCGTGTCTCGCAAGAGGTGAGGGTTCAAGTCCCTCCTCCGGCACAATTTAAATCTAAAAGAAATTAATATTAAAAATTACGCGAACCAAAATTTGGTTTTTAGCCGATTGTTTTTTGTTCTTAATTAAAATATGTTAAAATAGATTCATAATAATAAATATTATGAATGATCCTGCTTATAATAATTCGGTTTTTTGGATAGAGGTGGAGAAAATAAAACCAAATCCTTTCCAACCTAGAAAAGAATTCAACCAAGAAGCTTTAAATAGTTTAGCAGATTCTATTAGACAGTATGGAGTATTGCAACCTTTGGTAGTTACTCGTCAAGAAATAGAAAGAGATGATGGCTTAATGGTAGAATATGAAATAATAGCCGGAGAAAGGAGATGGCGGGCTTCTAGAATAGCCGGTTTATCTCATGTGCCGGCTATTATTAGAACCGGAGAACAAACGGATAAGATGAAGTTGGAGATGGCTATTATTGAAAACCTTCAAAGAGAAGATTTAAATCCCATAGATAGAGCTAAAGCTTTTCAGCAGTTGGCGAAAGAATTTAATTTAAAGCATGGAGAAATAGCCAAAAAGGTTGGTCGTAGTCGAGAATATGTTTCCAATACTATTCGTCTACTGGTTTTACCCCAGGAGATATTGGATGCCATAATGACCGGTAAAATAACTGAAGGTCATGGGCGACCAATATTAATGTTAAGTGAAAGACCGGAAGAACAAATGACTTTATTTAAGGAGATAATGATAAAAAAAATGACTGTTCGAGAAGCGGAAAATATTTCCAAGCGGATAGCCACTGAAAGAGTTAGAAAAAAAGAAATTATGATTCCACCGGAAATTTTGGAAATGGAAGAAAAATTATCTGATAAATTTGGCACCCGAGTTCGAGTGGAGAAGAAAGAGGCCGGAGGAAAAGTAACAATTGATTTCTTTTCTGAAGAGGATTTGGAAAAAATTTTAACTTTGATGGCGGCCGGTAAAATAAAAGCCAAAGGGGAGCAAATGGAAGAAAAAAAAGTAACAATTTTGCCCGGAGAATTATTTACCAGTCAATTACCAAAAGAATTATTTGAGCCACCGGCTCAAACTGATGATGATCTTTATGCTATTAGTCGGTTTAGTTTGTAGTCTGAAATTCCGGATCGGTTTTAGTTAAATATTGTTTGATATGTCGTCTGGCGGTAGAGGTTTTTACTTGTTCCAGCCATTTTCTGGTAGGGTGGGTATCTTTTTTGGTTTCTATTTGAATAATATCGTTATTTTGTAAAACGGTGGTCAGGGAACTATATTTACCGTTAATAGTAGCTCCCACTGCTTGATGACCAACATCTGAATGGATGGCATAAGCAAAATCCAAAGCGATAGCATCGGTTGGCAATTCTATTACTTCGCCACGGGGAGTAAAAGTAAAAATTCTATTTTGAAAAAAGTCCGATTTCAAAGTATTAATAAATTCTTCGGATTCGGAAGCGACTTCTTGCCATTTGGCTAATTCAGTTATCCAACTCAATTTACCGGTTGGTGCTTGGCCACCGGTTTTGGGTTTACCGGTCTCATCATAAAATAAATGAGAAGCCACTCCATATTCGGCTTCAGTGTGCATTTGTCGATCTCGGATTTGAATTTCAGAGATGTTGCCGTCACCGGTAAAAACGGTGGTATGAATAGAGCGGTAATTGTTATGTTTAGGATTGGAAATATAGTCTTTTAATTTTCCGGGTACCGGTCGCCAAAGAGAATGAATTAAACCTAAAACTCGATAACAGTCTGTTTGATTGGGTAGAATAATTCGAAGAGCGGTTAGGTCATATATTTGATCTATATCCATATTCTTTCTTTTTAATTTATTATATAGACTGTAAATATGTTTAACTCGGTAATCAATATCAAAATCGGTTATTCCTTCTTTAATTATGCTTTCCTGAATAGATCGAGCCACTTTTTTTAATTGCTTGAGTGTATTTTTGGATTTGGTTTTACGCAAACGCATTACTTTCTTATACTCTTCGGGGTAAACAAAAGGAAAACTATAATCTTCCAATGGTCCGCGTAGTCGGCCAATACCTAAACGATTAGCTAAAGGAGCATATATTTCTATGGTTTCCAGAGCAATTCTTTTTCTTTTTTCCGGTTTGACATATTCCAAAGTTTTAACATTATGAAGTCTGTCGGCCAGTTTAATCATTATCACTCGAATATCCGAGGCCATGGCTATAAATAACTTACGCAAGCTTTCAACATGGCGTTTTTGGCCTTGATATTTTAAAGTACCCAATTTAGTTACTCCGGCGACCAATTTACAGATAGTGGAATTAAATTCTTGACTTAGTTCTTCTTCAGTAATCGGAGTATCTTCCACCACATCATGTAAAAGGCCGGCGGCAATGGTATCGGCATCAGCTTTTAATTCGGCCAAAGTTTTGGCTGTTTCCACTACATGATTAAAATAGGGTTCGCCGGACATTCGTTTCTGATTTCGGTGAGCTTTTTCGGCATAATCATAAGCCTTGGTTATTAGAGTTTTGGCTTCAGAATTTAAGTCGTTGGCCTCTTTTAAAATGTCTGTTACCGGAGGAGTTTTTCTAATAAAAGCATTTATCATTTTTTTACTTTAGAGCCAAATGGCGGAAAAAGCAAATAGTTTTTATTTTGTTTTTTTATCCGGTCTGTTGTTGGGGCAATTTTTATTTGAACATCGCTCCGGGATAGTTTTGGTACCTTCCATCATTAAAGCGCCACAGTCCGGGCATTTTTTACCGGTAGGTTTACTTTTTATAATATGTTTACAGTCCGGATAATTACTACAACCATAAAAAACTCCGAAACGACCTCTTTTTTCCGTCATTTCTCCTTTGTGACAGACAGGACAAGTAACCCCGGTTTTGTTTTTATTAGCTTGTTCCGGGCTTTCTTCTATATAACGACATTGAGGATAACGATCGCAAGCGATAAATTGACCGAAACGGCCCGATTTTTCCATAAGTTGCCCTTTTTTACATTCCGGGCATTGGCGATCTAATTTTTTAGGTGGCGGTAGGGGTTGACCGTCTTTATCTAAAGCTCCTAAACAATCTGGGAAACGACTACAACTGAAGAAGCGACCGGTTTTAGCCAGTTTGATTATCATGGAGGAGCCACATTCCGGGCATTTGAGATCAGTCGGTGCTTGACCTAAGTCGGATATTTTAGGTAGATTTTTTTTGGAGTCTACTTCTTTTGAAAAAGGTTCGTAAAAATCCGTTAAGATTTCTTTGTAGGTTTTTTGGCCATTAGCGATCTCATCCAACTGATTTTCTAAATTGGCGGTGAAATCATCACTGATATATTTATTAAAATGTTCTACTAAAAAATCACTCACTACCATACCGGTATCGGTAGGAAAGAGAGTTTTGCCTTCTTTTTCGGTGTAACCGCGATCTTGCAAGGTTTTAATAATCGGAGCATAGGTGCTGGGGCGACCAATACCTCTTTTTTCCAATTCTTTAACCAAACCGGCTTCAGTGTAACGATTGGGTGGTTTAGTTTCTTTACCGATAGCTTCTAATTCTTTCAAATCAAGATTATCTTTTATTTTTAAGTTTGGTAACGGGTTGTCATCTCCGGCTGAGGCCGGATCGGCCAATAACCAACCGCGATTTACTATTACTGCTCCTCGAGCAAAGAAAGGCGGAACTTCTTTATTGTCAGCTTCAGCGGTAATTTTGGTTTTAAGCATTTGAGCCGGTTTCATTTGACTGGCCAGGGTGCGGCGGTAAATTAAGTCATAAAGTTTTTTCATAATCGGAGAGGTGCCGGCAGTGGATTGAGAAATATTTGTCGGCCTGATAGCTTCATGCGCTTCTTGAGCATTTTTACTTTTGGTTTTAAAGGTTCTTTTTTCCAGATTTTCCTGACCGTAATTGGCAATGACGGCTTTTTCTATAGCGACAGTAGCTTTATGAGAAAGATTAGGACTGTCGGTTCTCATATAAGTGATATGGCCGGCTTCATATAGTTTTTGAGCCAAACCCATAGTTTGACTGGGAGATAAACCTAAACGATTGGAGGCGACTTGTTGGAGAGTACTGGTGGTAAAAGGAGCTTTCGGATTTCGGCTCATTTGGCTTTGGGATATGTCTGTTATTTGCCACTTGGCTTTTTGACCTTTTTTAACAATTTTCTCAGCCTCAGTGGCGGTGGTGGGTTGATGATCGGCTGTGAAAGTAATGATTTCTTTATGAGGGTCGGCCATTTTGGCCTCCAAGACCCAATAGGCCTCCGGTTTAAAAGCTTGAATTTCTTTTTCCTTTTCTACTAATAAACGCAGAGCCGGTGATTGGACTCGACCGGCGGATAAACCATAGCGTAATTTTTTCCAGATTAAACCGGATAGATCATAACCAAACAATCTATCCAGTACTCGTCGGGCTTCTTGAGCTTCTTTTAAATCTAGATCTATAGCTCGGGGGTTTTCAATGGCGGCTTGAACTGCTGTCTCGGTTATCTCGTTAAAAGCCACTCGTTGAATGGGTGGAGTTTTTTTATTTTTGTCTTTAATAATTTCCGCCAAGTGCCAAGCAATGGCTTCGCCTTCACGATCGGGGTCAGTGGCTAAAATAATAGTCTCGGCTTTTTTTGATTGTTGAACCAAATCTTTAACCACTTTATCTTTACCGGTAGACAATTCGTAATGTGGAATAAAGCCGCCGGCGATGTCTATGGCGTTTTTATTGGATTTGGGTAAGTCTCGAACATGACCGACGCTGGCGGTCACTTTATAATCCGAACCCAAATACCGATTAATGGTTTTGGCTTTGGCCGGAGATTCTACAATAACTAATTTCATGTTTTTAAGTAGTACTATAAAAATTTAAACTGTGCAAGAAATTATTTCAAAAAAGAAATATGATCACCGGCACATTTGATAAAATCTTCCAATTCCAAAGCGGTTAAGGTGGCAATTATTTTAGCTGGAGGCCATTTTAAATATTCGGCTAGAGCGGTTTTGGAATTAATATTTTCGGTTTTTAATAATTGCCATAATTGTCTTTGATTTTCAGTTGAGGGCTCGGGTTTTTCGTTTAAAGTTGACGGGGTTTGGAAGTTGAAATGTTCCAAGATATCTGTCGGGGCGGTTATCACCCCGGCTCCTTCTTTAATTAAACGATTAGTACCGACAGAATAAGGATTATATAAACTGCCGGGAACAGCCAAAATATCTCGGTTATAATCCAAAGCCAAACGAACCGTTATTAGGGTGCCGGATCTGTCACCGGCTTCTATTACCAAAATCGCTTGAGCCAAACCGGCCATTAGGCGATTACGAGCCGGAAAAGTATGACGACCGGCCGGAGTTTGATCCGGCCATTCGGATATTAAACTACCACCTTTTTTAACAATATTTTCAGCCAGATTATAATTGGTTCGGGGAGCTATTTTATTTTTAGCCAAACCGGAACCGGGAAAAGCTATCGTATAAAGACCAGACACTAAAGCCGCTCGATGAGCGGCGGCATCAATTCCTAAAGCCAGTCCGGAGACTATGCCAATAGGATAGCCGGCCAAACCGGAAATTAAATGCTGGCAGATGTCCAAACCGTAAGAACTGGGACGACGACTGCCAATAACTGTTAAATAAACCAAATCTGTCGGTGGTTGAGAACCGACTAAATGTAATTGGGTCGGCGGATCAGACATTTCTTGTAATTGCTCCGGCCAGTTTTTTGATAGCCATAAACGACTGGGGGTTAAAACGGTGGACATAAAATAAAAGAGCTTAAGTTTATTGTTTGGGTAAATATCTTATTTTTGCTATTATTAATATCATAAAGGATTTTAGTAATAATTAAAAATTAAATAAGCATGCTGGATATAAAATTTATACGGGATAATGCCGATATTATTGCCAAAGCTATTGAACGCAAAAAAGCACCGATTACGGTAGAAACTCTAATTTCTTTAGATGATAAAAGATTGGCGGTTTTGGCTGAAGTGGAATCTTTGCGAGCCCAACAAAATGAAGCTACTAAAAATATGGCCACCGCTTCGGCTGAAACCAGAGAGGACATTATTCGAGAGATGAAAACATTAAAAGCTGAATTGAAAGAAAAAGAAGAAGAGCTAAAAACCATTACCACTAAATGGCAAAAAATGATGTTGGAAGTGCCTAACCTAATAGATGTGGCGGTACCCGATGGAGATAGTGATGAGGATAATTTAGAGATTAAAACTTGGGGCCAAAAACCGGATATGTCTTTTAAGCCGGCAGATCATAAAGAATTAATGGAAAAATTGAATTTAGCAGATTTTGAGCGAGGAGTTAAAGTTCATGGTTTTCGAGGTTATTTTTTGAAAAACGATGGCTTATCTTTATCTATGGCTCTTTGGCAATATGCTTTGGATATGTTGCGTCAAGATAATTTCCAATTAATGTTAGCTCCATCTTTAGTTAGGCGACCGGGTTTTTTTGGCACCGGTTATTTACCTCAAGGGGAAGAAGATTTGTATCAAACTCAGGACGGAGATTTTTTGGCCGGCACTTCGGAAGTGGCGGTTATGGCCGGTCACATGGATGAAGTTTTAACTAAAGATCAATTGCCTTTAAGGGTGGGAGCTTGGTCGCCTTGTTTTCGTCGGGAGGCCGGTAGTTACGGTAAAGACACCAAAGGTCTTATTCGCGTTCATGAGTTTTATAAAGTGGAACAAGTGATTTTATGTCCGGCCAGCCATGAAGCTTCGGTAGCCGAACATGAAGCTTTGTTGGCCAGAGCTGAAAAATTAATGCAAGCTTTGCAATTACCTTATCGAGTGGTGGTTAATTGCGCCGGAGATTTGGGTTTGGGGCAGGTCAAGAAATATGATATCGAAGCTTGGATGCCGTCTGAGAGTAAATACCGAGAGACTCATTCCATTTCTTATTTCCATGATTGGCAAACCAGACGATTGAATATTAAATACCGTGATGAAAAAGGTCAACTTCATCTGGCTCACTCTTTAAATGGTACCATGGCAGCTACTCCTCGGTTATTGGCTGCTATTTTGGAGAACAATCAAGATGAATCCGGTCAAATAACAGTACCTGAAGTTTTAAGGCCTTATATAGGGAAAACCCTTATTAATTAATTCAAAGATGTTATGCGCCGTCGCCGTTTGTTTTTTTCTTCCGGTTTAAGACGATTATTTAACAAAAAGAAATTATTAATATTTTTTTTGATTCTTTTGCTTTTTGGTGGCGGTTTTGTTTTTTTACTTCATCAATTTGCCAATCACCGGTTATCTGAAATTAAAATGGTAGCCATCAGTGGTAATCGGCAGAGTTCTTTGCCGGTCATGGCGGATTTAATTCAAACGGTTTTAGAAGGTGAACGGTCAATAACTAAATGGCCTAACAATATCTGGTGGTGGCCACCAAAACGAGAATTAAAAAAAGAATTATCAAATAAATATTTCAATTTAAATGATATTAAAATTGGTGTAAGACCTTGGCGGCGAGAGTTGGTAATAGAAGTAAAAGAAGATAACCCAACAATGGTCAAATGTGCCGGTAATTGGGAAAACAGACAAAACTGTTATTTTATAAATAAAAGTGGTTACAATTTAAAATCAGCCCCGATTTATTCTTCGGGAGTAGTATTTCATTTTTTAGCCGGATCGGGGACTGAACCGGAACCGGCTGTTTTTGCCGATTTGCAAATTATGGCTCAGAAATTACCGGTTGTTTTAACCGAGGCTGGTTTGGGAGATTTTTGGCTTCTGGGAGCGGAATATTTATCCGAAAAAGATTTTGCTTTCATATTAGCACCCCAACAAACAGTTAATTGGTCGGAATGGAAATTATATTTAAATATTGATCGTTCTTTAACTAATTTAGCCGCCGATATTAAAACGGTGATGCAAGTGCCGGAATTCCAGACCGGTTTAAAGGAAGCCGGTGGCCTGGAGTATTTGGATTTTCGTTTTGGTAATCGAGTATTTTATAAATTTTTGGATCAAGAATAAAATATGAATTTTTTTCTACCCAAGTGGTTATCAGTTAGTGTTTTAATATTATTGTTAGCGGGAGTAATTGGAGGAGTTTATTGGTATAATACTCAATCTTTTTTAAAAACAGATTTTAGCCAAGCAACAGTTGGTAATTGGCATTTACTAAAAGATAAATTGACAATTGATGAACCGTCGGGACAAGAGATAATAATGTATTTTGTTGGAGATGTTATGTTAGATCGAGGGGTGCGACAATCGGTTATGAATAATTATGATGGAGATTATGATCTTTTTTTACAAAATTTGAGTTATTTAAATTCAGCCGATATTGTTTTTGGTAATTTGGAAGGACCGGTTTCCGATCAAGGTCAAAATTTGGGTAATCTTTATTCTTTTCGAATGGAGCCGGTGGCTCTTGAAGCTTTAGCTCGAGTGGGTTTTAATGTCTTGTCGGTGGCTAATAACCATATGGGAGATTGGGGTCGAGAGGCTTTTGAAGATACTCTAGATCGCTTAGAAGCTTTAAATATTTTAGCTGTTGGTGGTGGTAGAAGTGAAGATGTTCAAGCAGTTAAAATTTTAGAAATTGAAGGGGTCAAGATTGGTTTTTTGGCTTTTACGGATATCGGTCCTTGGTGGTTGCAACCGACTGAGACTGAAGCCGGTATGTTGTGGGCTAATCATCCGGATAGAAATAATATAATAAAAAACGGAGCGACGGAGACGGATATTTTAATCGTATCTTTCCATTTTGGTCAGGAGTATCAAGAAAGATCCACTTGGCGACAACGAGCTTTATCTCGGGAAGCGATTGAAGCCGGAGCCGACTTGGTTATTGGTCACCATCCTCATGTAATTCAAGAAGCGGAATGGTATCAGGATGGTTTTATTATTTACAGTTTGGGTAATTTTATCTTTGATCAATATTTTTCAGCTGAAACCATGGAAGGTTTGGTTTTAAAGGTAGTTTTGGATTCGGCTACTAAAACGATTAAGGGTATCACCGGACATTTATCTACTCAAACCAAAGATTATCAGCCACCGTTTTTGGATTTGGCGACTGATTAATTTCTGTTATACTAACTGCTAATGCTTAAAAAATACTTTAATTGGCCTTTATTGATTTTAATTTTAGCCATCATTTTTGGATTGATTATCTTATTCCACCCTTTGGGTCAAAAGTGGTGGAATCTTTTGAGCTCGGCTTGGGCGCCGGCGGTGGTGTGGTCGGATATTACTGATGTTTATGCTGATCCGGAGCAAAAGGTAAAAGTTTTATTAGTCCCCGGTCACGATAACCAATACAGCGGAGCCGTTTTTGGTGATTTAAAAGAAGCTGATGCGGTTTTGGCTATCGCCGAACCTTTATTTGATTTTTTTAATCAAGATGAAAATTTTGAAGTAGAAATTATCAGAGATTTAACTACTGGTGAATACCAAGAAGATTTTGAATATTTTTTAAAAAATAAACGAGAGGATGTAATGTCTTTTAGACAAAAGGGGCATATATTAACTCAAAGTTTATTTAATCGGGGCAAGATTAGCTTTGAACCTTTAGGGAGCAATAGTAAAACTTCAGAGATTGCTTATCGATTATATGCCACCAATTACTGGGCGATGGAAAAAAATTTTGATTTAGTTTTACACATTCATATTAATGATCAGGCCAGAAATAATTTAAGGATACCGGGCACTTTTCGGGGTTTCTCTATTTTTATTCCGGCAGCCGATTACCACCATCATAAAATTAGCCGCCAATTGGCTAAATCTCTTTTTGCCGGTTTGCAACAATTTTTAATGGTTAGTATTGCTCCGGGTGAAAAACGAGGAATTATAGAGTCGGACGATTTAATTGCCACCGGAGCTATTGGTTCTATTAATATTCCTTCGGTTTTACTGGAATATGGTTATATTTACGAATCTGTTTTTAGAAAACCGGAGGTTCGAGAATTAGCCGGTCGAGAAATGGCTTGGTATACCTATTTATCCACCAAGGCTTCTTTAGCCGGAGAAGATCCGGTTAAATCACTGGCCTTATCTCCCACTGCTTTGGCAGATTATTCCATCGGCCGGGATCTTAAATATGGTTTAAGAGATGATCAAGCGGTTTATTTATTGCAAAGGAGATTGCAAATTAGGGGTTTTTATCCGCCGGCTGGTCGGAGTTTGGCCGAGTGTCCGGTTAATGGTAATTTTGGTCCTTGTACTCAGGCGGCAGTGATTGCTTTTCAAGAAAGACATCGCAGTTTTGTTTTAGAGCCTTTTGGCTTAACTCAAGGTACCGGGGTTGTAGGTGAAAGAACGCGCAGAGTTTTGGCTAATTAGTGAATGAGATTGTATGTCGAATCAAGCTAATTTTTGGATAAATTTACCGCGACCGATAATTGCTTTGGCGCCCATGGCCGATGTCACGGATGCTGTCTTTCGCCAATTAATTGCCAAATATTCCAAACCGGCCGGGCCGGACGTTTTTTTTACGGAATTTGTTTCCGCTGACGGTTTGGTTCATCCGGAGGCTCAAGCTAAATTAAAAAGAGAATTATTTTATACGAAAATTGAACAACCGATAGTGGCTCAATTATTTAGCAGTAATCCGACTAAAATGAAACAAGCTGCTTCTTTGGTGGCCGGTTGGGGTTTGGCCGGGATAGATATTAATATGGGATGTCCGGATAAAACCGTAGAAAAACAAAAAGCCGGTTCTGCTTTAATTAAAAATCCAACTTTGGCTCAAGAAATAATTATAGCCGCTAAAGAAGGAGTGCTTGAAGCCGGTTATAGTATTCCAATATCGGTTAAAACTCGTTTGGGCTACAATCAATTAGAATTGCCGGCCTGGCCGGAGGCCTTAATAGCTGCTTGTCCGGCGGCAGTTACTTTTCATTTGCGGACCAGAAAAGAAATGTCCAAAGTGCCGGCTCGGTGGGAAGAAGCCCAAATTTTGGCAGATATTTTTTCCGGTACCGATATTCTTCTTTTAGGTAACGGAGATGTTAAAACTCCGGCAGAGGCCAAAACAAAAGCTCAAACCTATGGTTTAGATGGAATTATGATTGGCCGAGGAATTTATGGTCGCCCTTGGTTGTTTACTGGCCCGGATCCGGATTTAAAAACCAGATTATCCATCTTGATTGAACATTTGGAATTATTTGATCGTTATTATGGTCAAAGCGAATTTAATCAGCAACAATTTCAAGGTCATCAAAAAAATTATGCCGTAATGAAAAAACATTTTAAGGCTTATGTGACGGATTTTACCAAAGCGGTGGAATTAAGAAATCTTTTAATGGAAACGACTGAGGCCACAGCAGCCATAGATTTATTAAAAAGATTTATAAAGAATAATTTGTTATAATCTGCCTATGACTGAATATTTAGCTTGGTACCGAAAATATAGACCGCAAACTTTTGATCAAGTAGTGGGGCAAACCCATATTGTTTCGGTTTTAAAACAAGCGGTAACCGCCGGCACTCCACGACAAGCTTATTTATTTATTGGCTCTCGGGGTACCGGTAAAACCAGTATTGCCAGAATTTTAGCCAAAACCTTACAAGTAGCCGATAAAGACATAATTGAAATAGACGCCGCCTCCAATACCGGTGTTGACGATATCCGAGCCCTTCAAGAAGATATTTATAGTTTACCCTTTGCTTCCTCTTATAAGGTTTATATTATAGATGAAGCTCATATGTTGTCTAAGTCTGCTTTTAATGCACTTTTGAAGACTCTGGAAGAACCGCCATCTCATGTTATTTTTATTTTAGCTACCACTGAAGCCGAAAAGATGCCGGAGACGGTTAAATCCCGTTGTGAAACCCACATCTTTCGCCAGCCAACTGCTTTGGAATTAAAAACGGTTATCAGCCAAACAGCCAAAGCCGAGAAATTAAAATTACCCACCGGAGCTGATGATTTAATCGCTGAGTTGGCTAATGGCTCTTTTCGGGATGCTCTGGGTTTATTGCAACAAGTAGCGGCGGATAAAAAAATAACCCTGGCTGAGATTCAAGAGTTAACCGGAGCTCCGGGGATTGAACTTTTAAATAAATTGGCTCAAGCTTTATTGGATAACGATTCTTCCACAGCTATAGATTTAATTAACCAAGCCAGACAATCTCAAGTAGATATTCGGCTTTTAACCAAATTATTAACTCAGTTAATAAGACAAGCCACCCTTTATTCTTTAACTAAAAATACTATTCCGGATGATCGTTGGTTTTCGCCGGAGACGGTCAAAAACTTGGCTAATAACCCCCGTCAAAAATATTTACCGGCTATCTTAAAAATGTTAGTTCGAGCTTGGGATAACCAGGCTTGGTTATTTGATCCCGGTTTACCTTTGGAATTGGTTGTTTTGGAAATAGCCGAACAAGACAATAAGTAATAATTATGTTAAAAAATAAAATTTTATGGCTAAGTGGCGGAATACTTTTGATTATTGTTTTACTTTTGGTTGTTAATTTTAATAATTTAACCAAATATTCTCCGGCAGCTGTATTGACAGCTTCCAAGCCGTCTTTGGCTTTTTGCCCCAATATAGATAAATACGGTGGACAATTAGTATCTCAGTATGGATTAGAAGAAGTGAGGACTGCCTCTTCAATGGATTCATTTCAATTACTAAAAACCGGTGCCGTGGATGTTATTTTGTCCAGTCGTCCGGCTTTAGCCAGAGAAGTCTCTTCGAAGATGAAGGAAAAATTATTACAAGATAATTATCTATTGGCTTATCAGTATTCGGATTTTGTCTCTTTGGAAGATTTAGCCGATGAAACTGTTAGAACATATTTACCTCAAGCCGAAGCTGAAGCGGTATTACCGATAGCCACCAACATTGTAACCGATTTGGATCGGGATAATATTAAACCTTCAGATTTAGAAGATATTCTACTTTTAAAATGGTCTGATTACCAAGACGGTTTTGGCTTTATTTCCCCTTATAATTCCCAAGGTTTATTACAGGAATTTCGAGGTCCTTTTCTTTATTACTTTGATGATGAATTTGAAGAATTAAGTTTGGAAAACTTGTAAAATGAAGCGGTTTGAGGCAGAATAGGAAAGATTGCCCGGTCGTCTAATGGCAGGACGCTTGGTTTTGGTCCAAGAAGAGGGGCTGACCCGGGCACGTAGTGAAACGGAGTAGGAAGCCAACTGCTTGGCTTCCGTGCCAGAGTCAGAGCCGGAACATGTTGTAAGGAGCGAAGCGACACAACAACTGTGAGGCGGGGTCGCGACCGAGCGAAGCGAGAGTTGTGACCGAGTCCCTGACTCGAACCCGTTTGTGGTATAGTATAGTTTAAGTTATATTGCCCGGTCGTCTAATGGCAGGACGCTTGGTTTTGGTCCAAGAAATCGGGGTTCGAGTCCCTGCCGGGCAGCACGAGCAAGTAGAGGTATCGCGCAAGACCGAGATGCCTAATTATTATGAATAATGACATAGTATTTAAAAATATATTTTTAAACGAACTTTGTATATCCACAATAGAAGATATGCAAAGGAATCTTCAAAATTTATCTGATACTGTTGATGTGGGTGATAATGGAGAATGGCAATTTAAATTAAATGTTGCACTTGAATCTTTTGAGGGTCTTGATCTAAATAATTTAAATTTAGAAAGTATTAAAAATATAGTTTATAAAATCCAGGATTTTGTTGATCTTATTGAAAATATAACTTCTCATAAACAAGAAGAAGAGGTAAAAATTATAAAAGATTTTAATTTTATAAAAGAAAAGTTAAATAATTATTTTTCTGTTATTAAAAGCGATGTCGTATTAAGTGATATTGATGATGTGACTTTGGAAAATATTGCAGATTTTATATGTGGAGATAACGCAGAAAAATTTCCAATCTATAGATCTTCTTTTTATTTAACTAAATTTTTTCAAGAGATTGGGATAAATGTAAAACATGATGGTTCTACAAGAAAGAATTGGGTTCTGGGTGTTTTGAAAGAGCTTTCAGATTATGACTTAAATAAGGTTGTTCTGAGGCTTGTGGATATAAAAATATATAAAGGTGATAAAAATGAATGGATAAAGGCTGTTAATTCGATGAATGATGTCTTATTTTGTGAGGATATGAGATTACTAATTAGAGGTAAAAATGTTTCTATTGTTTCCAATAATAATTATGATATTGAAAATAGTGCTATTGTAAATGAAAAAGACCAAGATCCTGTTATTAATAATTCACAAATTCATTTTGGTGTTGGAGATAATTTTAAAAAAACGTCTCTTAAAAAAACTTTAAACATATCTAAAGAGTGGCATGAAAAACCTTTCGGTAAAATTTTTATAGGTGTATTAATTATTTTAATTGCCGCTGTCGTTACTTATGTTTTCCAAAATAATTTTTCTTTCTTTTAAAATTAATTTATTTTGTATCTCTCCCAATAGTTCTCTTTTTTCTTCAACGGTTCCTTCGATCAACACATGTTTTATATAACTTTTAATATCTAAATTATCCACTTTCACTTTACTGTTTTCTTTTCCTAAAAACTTCTTTTGAAATCTACTGGCTCTAGTATATTCAGCTTGGAACTTCTTCTGTACAGCCACATCATTAACATCTAGTTCATCTATTTGATCCATAAGTCTTTGATTAGGTTTTCTTCTCGAATGTAGCCACATTTACAGAATCTGTCTTTTGATCTATTACACCCATAGTAGACATACCTTAAGGTTTTTCCGGATTTCAATTTTTTGAACTTCTCTTCAGCACAGACTCCGGATTTGCATAACCCACAGTGTATTAATCTAGTGAAAGCAAATTCTTTAGATTCTCCTCGGGTAATTCTATCTCTTTTAAGGTGTTCTTGAGCTTTTTGGTACAATTCCTCAGTTATTAATGGTTCATGTCTTCCTTGGTACCAATTACCACTACCAGCGGGGTATTCAAACCGACTATAGTAGAAAGGGGTTTGTAGTAATCTGTATATATTACTTAAAGTTAAGTTTTTACCACTGGTTGAACTTTTGAAATTCAAATCAAACTTAAGCCAATGATATACCTTCCTACCTGACCATTTTTCATAAGCAACTTTCTCAAACATCTTTTTTATTACCGGACCTCTTTCTTTATCAATATAGACATAACCTTTTCTATCTATCCTCTTTTCATTTAAATATCCTGTGGGGGTCGGCGCTGGCCACAAGCCCATCTCACATCTCATTCTTAAGCCTCTCTTAACGTTGACGCTTTTATTGTCATTTTCCAGTTTTGCTTGGCTACATAAAATCATGAGGAGAAACTTTTCACTAGGAGTATTGGTAAATTTCTGCCCATAAGTTTTTATCTCCACTAGTTTCTTCTGATCCATTAAATCTACTAAACTACCAAGATCTCCAGCATTTCTACTTAATCTATCTGGATGCCAAACAATTATTCCATTGAATCTGTCATCTCTAATATCTTTCAGAAGTTCATTAAATATTGGTCTTTTACCTGAGTCTTTAGCTGAATGAGATTCTCGACGTATCTCTACTATCTCCAAATCCTCTCTTTCAGCCATCTGGATCATTTCTTTAACTTGCGCCTCTATTGAGAGAGCTTGTTTTTCATCACTTTCTGAGCTCTTTCGAGCACAGAGGACATATTTGATCTCTATTTCTTCCATATCTCTAAGGAATGACAGAATAGGTTGGGGGAGTCTAGAGCGTCCGGAGAGGATAGAGTTGGTAACTTATTACTTATATTTCTCAATAAATGTTAGGGTTGGAGAGATAAATTTAAGATGGAAAAATAAGTCTAAATGTGATTTAATGTTAAAATAACATATCAAAAGATTACTCAAAAATGAATAAGGAGGAATTGCTTGAGGAGATCAAGAAACTTGAGTCTCGAAAATCTTACGGTTTGGTTTGGGAAGATAAACCAGAAGATGTTGTTGAACAATGTAAAACAAAGATTCCAATTTTTAGTGAGGATGAAAAAAAGATTGTAGAAAAGAGTCTAGAAAAACCTACAAACTTGCTTATCGAGGGTGATAATTATCACGCACTTACTGTTTTAAATTATACTCATCGTAAGAGTATAGATTTAATCTATATAGACCCACCTTACAATACAGGTGCTAAGGATTGGAAATACAATAATGACTACGTGGATGAGAATGACTCATTCCGCCACAGCAAATGGATATCCATGATGAATAATCGTCTTAGGATTGCCAAAAATCTTCTAAAAGATGATGGTGTATTAATTGCCACAATTGATAAATATGAAAACGGCACACTGCTAATACTTCTTGCTGAATTATTCCCAACACATGAAATAATTACTATTGTAATTGAGCATAACCCTAAAGGTTTACCAAGTAGAAATTTTTCAGAATCACATGAATATGCTCATTTTGTGATTCCAAAGGGTAAATCTGTTATCGGCAAAAATCCTGAGGATAAAATTGATACAAGAAATCTAAGGCGTGCTGGACGTGCCTCATATAGAACTGATCGACCAACAATGTTCTTTCCTATTTATGTTAAAGATGGAAAAGTTGTTCGTATAGGTCAGGTTCCAGATGTAAATTTTCATCCATCTCAAAGAAGTAAAAGTTTAGATAATGGAGAGATCGAAGTGTGGCCAATAGATGATAAGGGAGATGAGAGAAGATGGCACTTTGGTATAGATTCTATAGAAAACCATGTAAAGAGAATAGAAGTTAAGGAAAGAAAAGGAGATTACCAGCTGTATGTTACTGCTGTTTCGGCTAGATATAAAACAGTTTGGACTGGAGGTGAATTAGATGCAGGTAAGTATGGAACAATGCTGGTTAAAAATATTGTAGGATCAGAGTTTCCTTATCCAAAGTCACTTTTTGCAACAGCTAAATGTTTAGAAACGGTGATTTATGATAAAGAAAACGCTACAGTGTTGGATTTTTTTGCTGGCTCAGAAACCACAGGACATGCTGTTGCTTTAATCAATCAAAAATATAATCAGAACCACAAATTTATTTTGTGTACAAATAATGAAGGCGGTATTGCTCGAGAAATTACATATCCACGCATAAAGAATGTAATTGAGGGATATGGTAATACAGAAGGCATCCCATCAAACCTTCGATATTACAAGACAGAGTTTGTAGATGTTGAGTCAGTACACAATGTTTCGGACCACAAGAAAATCGAACTTACCTATCAGGCAGGTCGTATGATTGCATTGCGAGAGGACACACTCACAGAGAGAGAAAAAAATGACTGGTGGCAGATATTTATCGACAAGAAAGGTAGAACTACCGCTATTTACTTTAAAGAAGATAAAGAAAAGCTTGACGAGCTTGTTGGTAAAATCAGCAAATCTGACAGTGCAGCTCTATATATCTTTAGTTGGGGCAAGAATGAGTATAAAAACGAGTTTTCTGAATATAAGAATATTCGAGTTGAAGATATTCCAGAACCGATCCTTGAAGTATACAAGGAAATTAACAAGAAATAATTATGTTTACACTTAAAACCTTTCAAGAAAAAGCGATAGCTGAACTACGAAAAAGTTTTCTCGAACTTTGGGGTACTGGAAATCGTAGGCTCGAGCTTATTTTTAAATCACCAACTGGTTCAGGAAAGACAGTAATGACCGCTCAGTTTTTGCGTGACTTAACAGGCGATCCACAATTTAATGCTGATAAGGCATTTGTGTGGTTCACTTTCAACGAAGAATCATACGAGCAGAGCAAGAAAAAACTTTTTAAATATTATGGCGGAGCCGGAGAAATCGAACTACTTGATTTAAATGACCTTACTCGAAACGCAAAACTAGAAAAGAACAGCGTTTTCTTTATTAATTGGCAAAAAATTAAAACTTCAACAAAAGATGGTCGCAAGTTACGTAAAGAAAACGAGAACGATATTACTTTTGACTCTTTTATTCAGAAATCGCAAGCAGATGGTCGGGAAATCGTTTTGATTATTGACGAAGCTCATCGTGATGCAAGTACCGATCTGGCTCAAGAGCTTATTAACCTGATTGATCCTCGTATCATCCTTAAAATTACAGCCACTCCAAAGAAAGAACCATCATATTCTGATGTGAAGAACAAAAAGGTTGGTTTTGTGGAGGTGGAACGTGATGCGGTTATAGAGGAAGGTCTAATTAAGGAAAAAGTTATAACTCAGACTAAGGAGGATATTGAGAAAGAAGCCAAGAAAGAGATTGATCAAGATCTTCTTTTGCTTGATCTTGCATACTCAAAGCGTTTAGAGCTTAAGAAGAGTTATAAAAAACTTGGTGTTGATATTAATCCTCTGGTACTTGTTCAGCTCCCTAATGATGACAAGGCTCGTAAGGAAACCTTAGATAAATCAAAGAAGGATGTTGTTTTAGATTTCCTTAAAGATAAAGGAGAAGAAGATCATAATGTTGCTGTTTGGCTTTCAAACGACAAAGAGAATTTAGACGAAATTGAAAAAAGTGATTCAGAGATAAACTTTTTAGTTTTCAAACAGGCAGCCGCGACTGGATGGGATTGTCCTCGTGCAGCTATTTTGGTGATGTATCGAGAAATTAAAAGCCCAGTCTTTCATATTCAAACTGTCGGTAGAATTCTTCGTATGCCAGAAGCCATTCATTATCCAATGCCCGAGCTTAACATTGGATACTTATATACAAACTACGAACGGAATCAGATCCTTGCTGAGTACGATAAGCAGAAAGGAGAAAATCGTCCTGCCACACAAATCAGTCGACGCAAGAAAGACATTAAGCCGATAGAGCTTGAGTCTGTTTTCATGAGTCGTGCTGACTACAATGACCTGGGTGATTCATTCCAGAAGACGTTCAGGCAAGTTGCTAACAAAGAACTTGGCATTAAAGATGGAGACACGAAAGCTCAGATAAAAAAGAAATTTAAAGAACAAAGTCTCGATGTCACTGATGTGAAAGTAGAAAGTAGTCTTATTGTTGATGCTGAGATAGAAAACTACGACAACTTCGTTGAGGAGCTAAGAGAAAGTACAGCAGAGCTTTCAAATGAAATATCACGTAATGATCTGGAGCGTCTCTATAATCTTCTCTGTTTCAATATCATTTCCAAGCAAGAAGATGAGAATAAGAAATTTGCACCAGAACGTTCATGGGGAAAGTTGAAAACCGCACTGAACGTATATTTTTCTAACCTTCTTGATCTCGCTCGTGAAGATTATTACAAAGTTATTGTAAATGATCTACTCCGCCCAGATAGTGTACTACGACCTATTCTTGGTGAGACACTAGAAAAGTATCGCCCGATTCGTGAAAAGGAAGTCAAAGAGAAAGCTAAACGAACACGTCGAACCGAAGTACTTGAAATACCGAGAGAATACCTATTTTTCACCGATCTCTATGAAGAAATGAAAGTCAAAAAGTCTGCAATGCAACCTTTCTATATTCAGAAAGAACCTGTCCAAAATGAAAAAGAGTTTATTAAGTATCTTGAATCATCAAGCAAGGTCGAGTGGTGGTACAAAAACGGTGACTCTGGAAGTGAATACTTCTCCATTCCGTATTATCACGAGACAGAAAATCGTGAGCGACTCTTTTATCCTGACTGGATTGTAAAGACAAAAAATAAGATTTGGATTCTCGATACTAAAGCTGGCTTTACTGCAGAAAGTAATGACATGCAGTATAAGAAACAAGCTCTAAAGGATTGGTTAAAAGGCAAAAAGAATTTTGATGGCGGTATCGTGGTGCAAGATGGTCCAAATGGTTGGAAGGTAGATGGTAAGAAACTAACACTCTAGATGCCATGGAAGCCTTGCTAGCAAAAATTCTTTTCTTCCTAGTATCTAACCTGTTGTCGTATTTTCCTGGATGGGTCACAGGTAAATTTTTTAACTACATTTTCAAACATCATCCTTCTTTTGCCACACCAGAACAATACTTTAAAGAATCAGAACCTGAATTAACTAATTTGTCAGTAACCATAATTGATAGATTCAATGGATATCTTTCTGATATCGAAAGTTTTTTAGATTCAGATGATAAAGATTTTCTTTTAATATACGGTCCCGCTGGTCATGGAAAGTCTCACCTACTAAGAGAAGCGTCGTTTAGGTTTAAGGAAGATCAAAGAATACTCATCGTAAAACCTGGAAGTCCATTGCGAGAGGATTTATTGTCAGCAATTGGTAGAGGAGGAAAATATCTAATTATCTTAGATGATGCTGCTGATAAAAATGAGGAAGAGCTCCTACCTTTTCTAAAGTTTTTGAATAGGGATAGAAGCAGAAATAACGTAAAAATCATTTTTGCTTTCAGATCGGCCGGGTTGAGTTTTGTTGAAGAGACAATTACACGACAAAGATTGAGATCGGCGGGAGAAAAGATAGAGATTACTTCTTGGACAGCGGATGAATTAAGCACTCTCTTACACAGAGTATCTGGATTGGAGACAATTGATGCAGAAGAGGTAATTTTGGGAGAATACCCCAATCCTTACCTCATTGTGTTAATGGGTAAAAAACTCAAAAACGAACCCATTGAAAACATACAAGCTTTTAGAGAACGAATAACTCAGGATGTGCTGTCCGATACTCGTTCAGTAATGAGAGGGGTCAATCTTGATATTGAAAATCTTTTGACTCAGTTGGCTATGATTTCGGGTTTTAACGAGCAGGATGCGCGGATTCTTGAGGAATTAGCCAGCAGAACAAACTCTTCAGTTGCTGTAGTTGAAGACTCCTTGAAGCGGCTTATACGAGCAGGTGTGTTAAAACAAGTTGGTAGAACAATCCGTTTTAACGCAGATATTATAGGTGACATTTTCCTATCCTTTCGGATGACCAACTTCACTCAAGATCAAGTGACTAGTCTAATTACAGAGTGGACAAATATCAATCCCGAGCGTATTTTCGGGAATCTAGGAAGTGCTTATCGTGACAACGATGCTACCCAAGTTGTAGGCGCAATGAACGCAATTGTTACACAATGGATTACTGAAATTGACAGACTTTCGATACAGGAAATTAAAAACCGAATTGATTGGTTGTCGAGAGTCTCTCACTTTGCCGCAAATACTTGTTTTGATTTTCTCTTTTCAGTTCTCTCTCGCGTTGAGAGAGAAGAACTTGATTTGTCTACAGACTCATTCGGACCACTTCTAAAGAGTCTAATTTCTTTTGAAAATGAAGAAGGGTCTCTCTTTAGCGCAATTCTGCGTATAAGCGTATCAGTAAAGGTGGGTATGTACGATAACTATAAGTCGCTTGAGTTAATGCAAGATTACATGTCCCCACTAATTTCTGGGCCAAGAAAGATCACTTCCCGTATTCAACTGTTAAGAAATAGGATTGCATCTGCTGATTCAGTTGAGCTTAAACTTATTTCGGATGGTCTCTCGGAAGTTTTAAGAGCTTCCCACAAAACAGGATACTCGTACGGCAACAAAATGACTTTTGGGGAACGGGCACTACGTAACATTAATGAGGTTCAAGAAATGAGAAGTGCCGCTATGGAGGCGTTGAAAGAACTTATTGTTTCTGGCCGGATTTGTTTAGCAATACCTGTTATTGAATCAATAGGTTCTACTCACCGTGGACAGATTGATGCTTCTGCTGTACCACTTGCTAATAATTTTCCAGAAGAAAGGAGGCAGGCAAAAGAGGTTATAAGGAACCTTCTCGAAAACGAACAAGACAATCTATCAATTCATGAACTCAGCAAGATTGAGAACCTACTCATTCTTTGTTGGGCACGCATGACACAAGGAACAGAGGCGAGTAGAGATTTACTACATTTAATAAACAGAACTCCAGATTATCTTGCTTACAGATCTATTGCGGCGCACGAGTACTACATTGAAGATTTCACTTCCCTAGAAGCAACAGCGCCGCAGGATGAGAGGTGGAGATGGTTTGTGGATACAGTTATGTCGAATCGCTGGGATAGAAGTGGAGAAGATTTTATTTCACTCGCTACATCACTTGATAACTCACACGAGGATACTGATTCAATCATTTCCTTGTTAGAATCTATTCTGCCCGAAGAAGAAAAACATCATTATCCACCCGCGATGTTTTTGCGACAATGGGTTTCTGTTGCTCAACAGAAGTTTCTTTCTCTCAGACGTGAGGCTTGGGATCGAGTCCCAGAATTCTTTAAGGGTGATATAGATGAGATTCTGGCAGATACTAATAGTGAACATCTCAACGCTCTGGCCGATGAACTTATAACAAATGTAGCAACTGCGTCATATCAACAGACATCACGGGTAATTCGTCTAAGTAATAAGTTAGATGCAGATAAACAAAGAACTCTGTTAGAAACAGTCGCTAAAGAAGGAAGCCCGGATGCAAAAACTAGCCTTTCTTTTGATCTCCATTGGGTATTTAAAGAACGAGATGATTTAGATCTTTTTGCTGATGTGATTTTATTACTTCTTGAGGATGACAACATATCTGACCGCGTCATAGATAATTTATCTTTTCTCCTGCATCATTCTTGGGAACGACTGCAAAATCTATTTCCTGATAGAGCAGTCGCTATTGCCAACAGATTAAGAAAGATCCTGGTTAAAGTGAAACAACTTTCATGGAATGAGAATGAACTGCTTAAGTATGCCTGTACTGATTCGGCCTCAATCATCGACTTGCTAGTGCGCAGGATAGAAAGAGCAAAGGAGCTAAAAGATTATACATATGATGCTATCCCGTTTGAAGGAATTAAGACATTGCCAGAATACATAGACTCACTTGATGATTTTAAAATTCTATTTAATCGTTTGCTGGATGAGGAGGACGAAGATTCTATATTCGGTATGGACGTTGGTCATTTAGTGGATTCTTTTGCTGGTAAAACAACTAATGGCGTTTCTCTACTAGAGCAATATATTTCTGATTCACTTGTTGGAACTCAATATGCTAAGGCACTACGGGCATTGAGGTTTCTTCCTTTGGGACCATCTTCAATTGAAATTCATTCGCAATGTGCTGTTCAGGCATCCGAAGCAGGACATTACTCAATGGTTGAGGAGGTGTTTCTATCCAAACTGTATCCAAGAGGCGGGTGGTCTTCAACAGTAGGTGAAGATCCACCTGCTCTTGTCGGTATTCGAGATGCTTTCATTTCTTTACGTGATCAATCAAGTCCTGGGCAGTTGAGAAATCTATTTAATCGATGTGCTGAGGGCGTGGAGAGACAAATTGAAGATCATAGGCGTGAAAACGAGGAGCTTCAATCTGGTAGATAATTAATACATTCAATGCAACTTTCAAAGAAACATATTCGAGAAATGAAGGATCTCTTAGAGAAAGAGCACGGAAGAGAGTTTACTTGGGAGGAAGCTTCGGAGGCTGCATATCGTTTGGCCGGGCTAGCAGAGCTTGCTTTTAACTCTTGGAAAGAAGATTGTAGAAGAAAGAAAAAGCTAGAAGAAAACCTTAAAGGGTTTGCGCTCGATGGCGTTGGTTACACTTGTGCTATTTGTAGGAATGGCACTTCTGCAGGCGGTAACTGGTATGACAAATGGGGTATCAAGTGTACCACTTGCCAGAAAGCAATTGATAAAAAGATAATTCCTGGCTCATGTGCCAAGAATGAGAATAGCTGGTACTCAAAATACGATCTGGAAAGACGTTTTAATATCAAGAGACAAGCACTAAATAAATTTCTCAAGCAGGGATATCTCAAAGCTCGTATCGTTCCAGACGAGTCTGGAAAACCTCATACGCACCTTTTCTTGATTAAAGATAATAAAGATACACTACCTCCGAAGAAATTGACTGAATCTCATATGGTGAAAGAGACTAAGGACGGTAAAGATTGGTATCACTCAGAACCTTGGTACAAATTCTTTGAACCCACAGAACACTTGAAAGGATACAAGATCATGAACTACTTGGTAGTTACGTCCTGAAAGAAGTGTAAACACTGTCAATACTGTAAATGGAGGTCTAATTTTACCGTGGTGTCCCATTTGTATCATTTATAAACCCGACCGAGACCCCTAATTCTGCTATACTCAAATCACCTCAAAGGCCCTTATGGTACCTCACAATTCTTGGTACGGTACTGTAACAGCCAGCACAAAAAACTTAAGCTCCGATGCGGAGCATTGGAGATTTAGATGTTCTTTGTTCCGCCGGGGACGAGAAAGACGGAGGCTGTGTATAAGCTAAAGTTGTAGTTTTAGATTATTAAAGGCTGTGTATCTATTGCAAGATATTATTATATTTGCTATTTTAAAGAATACAGGCAGTGACGCTGTTAACCCAGCTGAGCCGAGGGAAGAAATCTTGTAATCAAACAGGAAAGTAGAACCCTCCGGGATAAGCCCGTTATTGCTTCAAAGTCGTAGAAAGGCGACGATAAGGTTTGGTAAATATCAAATAAAGTAAGGTGGCACCGCGATCTGATCGCCCTTACAAGCTCATCAATTTTTGATGATTTTGTAAGGGTGATTTTTTTTAAAAATATGTCAAGATTTCATATAAATACAATTAAAGAACATATAGGTAAACAAATAAAAATAGCCGGTTTTGTTCAAACTATTCGAGATCAGGGGAATATTAAATTTTTCCATATTCGAGATATTACCGGAGTGGTTCAGATAGTGGTTACCAAACATCAGATCGAGGCCTTGAAAATTGCTAAAACACTTACTCATGAATCTGTAATTGAAGTAATTGGAATTGCTAAAGAAGAAGAACAAGCGCTAGGGGGATTTGAGATTGAAGTGGAAAAGATTAAGGTTTTATCATTGGCTGATCCGGAATTACCGATTCCTGTTATTGTTAAGGGGCAACAAGGAGAAACCGCTCAAGCAACTCGTCTTGATTGGCGTTGGCTTGATCTTCGTAATCCGCAACGGTTATTAATTTTCAAAGTATGGACAGAAGTAGAGGCGGCTTTGAGAGAATATTGGATAAATAATAATTACATTGAAATTCATTCACCTAAAATTATTTCCGCCCCCAGTGAATCCGGAGCGGAAGTGTTTGCAGTGAAATATTTTGATCGTCGGGCATATTTGGCTCAGTCGCCCCAATTTTATAAACAAATGGCCATGGCGGCGGGATTTGAGAGAGTTTTTGAAGTGGGGCCGGTATTTCGGGCTGAACCTTCATTTACTTCAAGACATGCCACAGAATTTACAGGTTATGATGCGGAGATATCCTATATAGAATCCCATAAAGATGTAATGGCGGAAGAGGAAAAGGCACTTCAGTTTGTACTTGAAAAAGTAAAAACTTCATTTGGAGAGGAGATAAAAAGTGTTTTTGATAGAGAGGTGGTTGTACCCCAAATTCCGTTTCCTAAATTATCTATGAAAGAGGCGAAGAAAATTCTTTCGGAAATGGGGATTTTGGGAGAAAAAGAAGGTGATTTATCTCCGGAGGAAGAGAGGAAGATCGGGGAATATATAAAAAAAGAATTTAATCATGAATTTGTTTTTATTACTGAATATCCGGTTGATGTTCGACCGTTTTATCATATGCGTGATGAAGAAAACCCCACTTTAACTAAAAGTTTCGATTTACTCTGGAATGGTCTTGAAATAACTACAGGTGCTCAGCGTGAACATCGTTATAATGTTCTTATTAAACAAGCGAAAGAAAAAGGAATGAATATTGAATCTTTGCAATTCTATCTTAATTTTTTCAAGTATGGTTGTCCGCCTCACGGAGGTTTGGGTATAGGTCCCAATAGAATGATTATGAAATTATTGGGAATAGATAATGTTCGTGATGCTATGTTTATTTATCGTGGAGTGAAGAGACTGGAGCCGTAATCTGAATTTAGATTTAAAATATTTTTGTTTTAAATAGATTGTCAGAATGTAAAATAATAAAATAAAACAATGAATTACAACTTAAAACTAAATAATAAGCCATTTCAAGCAATTAAAGCTGGAACCAAAAAAGTTGAAGGTCGGACACCCAAAAATGAAGCAGATAATCGGTATGATGAAATGAAAACCGGAGATACTATTACATTTACCAATAACACTTCTCAAGAAACCATGGTTTGCGAAGTTTTGTTTGTTAATAAATATGTTGATGTCAGATCAATGCTTGAGGCTGAGGGGGTAAAGAATGTTTTATCCAGTGGTGGAAATATTGAAGAGGGTGTTGAAAGTCATAACAATATTTCCAATTACAAAGACCGAATTCCAAAGTATGGTATTTACGCAATTGGGATAAAGGTTATTTAAATTTAGTTTATTGTTTAGTATAAAAAATGTCCGAGAAGATGGAAAAACAGCCAAATTTTAAAATTGAAGCCCTTAAAAAAGGTGATGAGACAGCTCTGGTATTAATGCATATTCAATTATTTTAGTATGATTAGACCGGCCGAAGAAAAAGTGAGTTAGAATCAGTAATATGTTTAGTTAAACTTCGTCCATTTTATAAAGTTAATTGTACAAACCCTAGAGTCTAATCAATTTTTGTGGTTAAATGGGGGGATGTCTATAACAATTACATATTTTGTGCACGGTACGACCGTGGATAATGAAAATCATATTTCTTCCGGTTGGTCTGATGTAGAACTTTCGGATCTTGGAATACAACAGGCAAAAAATCTTAAGGAACAAACCAAAGATAAGAATTTTGTTACAGTTTTTTGCTCAGATTTAAAGCGAGCAAAAAATACAGCTGATCTTGTTTTCGGGGATGTGTATCCGATTATTGAGGATGAACGCTTGCGAGAGTGTAACTACGGTGATTACAATGGCAAACCGTCAGAAGAGGTTGAGCCACTTCAAGAGCAAGCTATAAACACACCGATGCCAAATGGCGAAAGCTACGAGGACGTAAAAAAGCGTATTTCCTCATTTCTTGAAGATCTCAAGAGAGATTACGATGGAAAACATATAGCCATTGTTGCTCACAAAGCTCCCCAGCTTGCTCTTGATGTTTTGCTTAAAGGAATGACTTGGGAGGAGGCATTTGCTAATGATTGGCGAAAGACTAAGTCTTGGCAGCCGGGTTGGGAGTATACAGTTGATTAATATGGAAAAAATAATTCTACAAAACAGAAAGAATCAAAAAATAGTCGGGGTTCTGGAAAAACCGATTGAAGAAATTAAAGGTATTTGCATTGTTCAGCATGGGTACAGTGGTTTTAAAGAACAAGACCATATTCAGGTAATGAAAGATGTATTCCTCGAGAACGGTTTTATTGTATTTAACTTTGATACAACTAATTCTTTTAACGAAAGTGATGGCGAGTTTATAGATTCTACTCTAGGTCTTCATTATGAGGATTTAGAAGATGTTGTAAAGTGGGTTCAAAAACAAGGGTGGTTTCAAAAACCCCTAGCTATAACAGGTCATTCAATGGGAGGTTACGCTGTCGCTCGTTATGCCGAGAAGTATTCTGACGAAGTTGACTTACTTGTGCCAGTGGCTCCTGTAGTATCAGGAGAATTAAGTTTTGAGGCACATGAGCGTTTTGAACCAGGTGCCCTTGAACAGTGGAAACAAGAGGGTATAAAAGAAACGACCAGTAGTTCTCGTCTAGGTGTAGTGAAGCGAATGACTTGGGAATCTATGGCAGAACGACTCAATCACAACCTTCTCTCAAATGCAGACAAGATAACTATGCCAACCTTGCTTATTGTTGGTTCTAAGGATCAATCTTGTCCTCCTGATCATATAAAGCAACTTTTTGACGCTATACCAGAAGGTTGTAAAGATTTTGAGTTAATTGAAGGAGCACCTCATACATATCGAAGTAAAGAAGATCTAGAGGCGATCAAAGTGGCAGTCGATAATTGGCTCAAGAATCATTTATGAAAACTGCTTTAATTATTCATGGTGCATATGGGAATCCATATGAGAATTGGATTCCTTGGGTAAAAAATGAGCTAGAGGGACTCGACTATGAAGTGATTACCCCCGCATTTCCAACACCACAAGATCAAAATTTAGAGAGTTGGTTGAAGGTTGTTACTCCATATTTAAATAAGCTAGGTAGTGAATCAGTTCTAATTGGTCATAGTATCGGTGCAGTATTTCTACTTTCTATTCTCGAACATATAAGTGACCCGATAAAAACTTCCGTTTTTGTATCTGGATTCCTGCATGATTTGGACAACGAAGATTTTGATAAGATCAACAATAGTTTTTACAATAAAGATTTTGACTGGGGGCGTATAATAATCAATTCACAAAAAATAGCTATTTTCCATGGTGATAATGATCCATATGTGCCGGTTAAAGAAGCAGAAGACCTTGCAGAAAAACTAGGAGTTAAAGTTAGGTTAATAAAAAGGGGAGGCCACCTAAATGAATTAGCTGGATATACTGAGTTTCCTAATCTGTTAAATGTTTTTAAGGACTAATTGAATATTTTTATTCCAAACTTAACTTTTTGTTTTTCAGCACCAATCTGCTTCGCAAAGTTTCAAGACCAAGCTAGGATATTAAATGGTAGATACTAACCAAATGTTACAGAATACTTTAAGGCAAGAAATTGTATCTAATGAGTGTTAATGATATACTATATATAGTCAATTACTAAATTTTATACATTACAAAATTAACTATTTATTATTATGAAAAATATATTATTTATTCCTGTGCTTGTGCTAATGCTATTAGTCACACCGGCTCTAGCTCAGGAAGATACATTGTCCGAAGCCGGTAGTACACCGGCTAGCCCGTTTTATTTTGCTGAACGTTTTTTTGAGGGAATTGGTACTTTCTTTACTTTTGGAAACTCAGCGAAAGTTGAACGGTATCTAACTCTTGCTGAAGAACGTTTAGCGGAAGCAAAAATGCTTGCAGAAGATGGTGATGAACGTGCACAAGTAGCTGTGGATCGTTATGAAGAACAAGTGGCCAAAGCAAAGGAACGCGCAGAGCGTGTTGTAAATAGTGAAGGTGATTCAATGCCAGACATTGATTTACTCGCGCGCGTGACCGATTCCACCACTAAACATCTCAGCGTACTCGATGAGGTTCTCGACCGTGTTCCGGAAGAAGCAAGAGCATCCATTGAAGCGGCAAAAGAAAGTTCTATGACTGGTCAACTCGAAGCATTGCGTGGCATTGCACAGCGTGACCCGGAACGAGCAGTGGAAATTTTTGATCGAGCGGCGGAAGGGCGTCTTCGTGCCGCTGAAGCAGAGGCTAATCGTGATGGTGGAGAAGATAAAGAAGAGACGGAAGATATACTTGCTGAGTTTGAACAGTACGCTGAATTTGGCAATGAAATTGCAGATCTTGCTGAAGGTCTTCAGTCTGGAGAAACCACAGTTGAAGAATTGGTAGAACGAGCAACTGCTCGCCATCTTGAGATTCTTTCTGAAGTTCGGGAACGAGTACCTGAAGAAGCAAAAGCAAGTATTGACAAAGCGATGGATAAGAGTACTCCGAAATTAATGGAGCGAGGTGCTCCTACGGAAGCTGGACAGTCAACTCAAACACAACCTCCAGTATCCGAGGAGGTATCATCATCAGAGCGTTCCGTTCCAGAAAATTCTATCGATGCTCGAGATGTTGACGACGACGGAGACGGTATACCGGCTGAAGAGCGAGGCGCTCCAGCAGATGTCCCTGGTAATCGGTAAGGAAAAATCTAATAAAACAAAAAGTCCACCCAAAATTGGATATAACATCACCTTCTTTTCTTTCTTTCACTCAGAGATCTGAGTTTGGTTGCATTTCGACAGGTGTTACACTTCACCCATCAGAAAACTATTATTTAAATGATCTATTGAAAGAATTACGGCTGAAGATTTTATTGAGAAAAAAGATGTTTTAAAGATAAGAAAGGAAGAACCTGAAGAAAATGAGGGGAGATAATTTTTTTGAGTATTAATATGTATCGAAAAGGAGTTTCCGGTCTGGTAATGAATGATAATCAAGAGTTTCTTTTGGTTAATTTAGAGTCTTTTAACCTTAAATATTTTGCAGTTCCCGGAGGTGGAGTTGAACCCGGAGAAGAATTAGAGAGGGCGATTTACCGAGAGTTGGACGAAGAACTTGGTCTAAAAGAGGACTCTCTTGAGTTGGTGGGCAGAAGTCAGGTACCGGTACTATTTAAATTTAAAGCCATAACAATGGAGTGTGATGGAGTAGCATATGAAGGTTCAGAGAGATATTTTTTTGGTTTTCGTTTTGTTGGTTCCGATCATGAAATCTATCAAAAAGACGGTGAAGTGCGAACTTACAAGTGGGTGCCTGTTTCCGAATTAAAACATTACTTACTTTTTGATAATCAATTAGAGCAAACAATAGAGAAGATTGAAGAGATGTTTTCTTAGGTTATTTTTTAAACCTGGATGTTGGTGTAAGATAAAAATATAAAGAAACAAACTATTGGTGAAGTATTTGATATCAAATGGAGAAAGGGCGGTAGTTGTAAGAGCGGTTGTTTAAGTGAATTGGGGTAAAAAAGGAGTGATAAAGAAGATGTAAATATTAACATATTTATTTGTAAAATATAACATATGGGTGTATATTGTAAGTATGACTACACAAATACAAAAAAAGCGTAAAAAGCTTGGTCTTTCTCAAGTAGAGCTTGCTGGTGTATTAGGAATTTCTCGCCCTACCTTGATAAAGGTTGAAAAAGGCGAACGGAAACTTACTACCAAGGAAAAGGAAAGGTTTGATAAAATAGCTAGATCTTTTGAACTTGATAAGAAGAAGCAGAGTGATATGCGTGTCAGTATTCCACAGGAAAATGTTAAGAAGTTCAAACAAGTTTTACTGTATGTATTGGAGAAAGTTGGAGCTAAACCGAATGTAGGTATGACGGTGTTGTATAAACTCCTGTACTTCATTGATTTTGATTATTACGAAAAGTATGAGAAGCAGTTAATGGGTCTCACTTATATTAAAAATGACCACGGTCCGACTCCGCGTCAGTTTAAAAAGGTGGTTGATGAGATGAGGGCATCTGGTGATGTTGTAGAAGTTAAGTCCAAATTTTTTACTCGAGAGCAAAAAAAGTTTCTTCCTCGGTCTGAGGCAAATTTTGCTGAATTATCAGGTGAGGAACTTGAGATGATTAATGATGTACTTGATAGGTATTCAGATCGAACCGCAACACAGCTATCGGAAATGACTCATCGTGATATGCCTTGGAAGGCGACTGAATATGGTGAAAATATAGATTATGAACTTGCTTTTTATCGACCGAATGAATTTTCGGTGCGTGATTACAGTAAACTTTAGAATAAAGCTGTATGAAGATTGTGGAAGGTGATAAGTTTCAGAAAGATTTTAAGAGGTTGTTGAAGAAATACAAAACACTTCAAGAAGATTTCGAGGTGGCTAAAAAGGCAATTCAAGTAGAACCGACCGGGGATGGGAGTAAACATTGGAATATATTACGGGAAAAAGATAATAAGTATATTTTGAAAATGAGAATGATGTGTCGGACTCTGAGAGGATCCGAACTTAGGCTTATTTATTTTTATGATGGAGATACGGTAGAGGTTGTGTTTATTGAAGTGTATTATAAGGGCAACAAAGAAAGGGAAAACAAAAAAAGAATACAGGATATTTGTGATATATTTATGATGTAGCTATTTTTATCTCAATTAAAGTAAACAATAGAGAAGATTGAAGAGATATTTTCTTAGGTTGTTTCTTTAAATTTGGATGTTGGTGTAAAATAAAAATATGAATAAAAAACCGGAAGATCTAACACCTTTTAGAGGTGAAATGGAAATGAAAGAAACCGATAGTTTTGAATTTGATGTATCTCGATTTAAGGATGATGATAGATTTGTAATTAAAACTCTCAAAAAAGAGCCTAATTCTAAGCTAGATGAAGAAGTAAAAGATTTGCCCCTGATAGACTATATTAAAGAGCGTTATTTGAAAGGATATAAATTGTTAAAACAATATTTAGGAGAAGCGGTGCCCAATAGTCGTTTTGTAATCGGACAAAGTGAAACTTCAGCTGAACCGCAGTTATATCTTGTTCAAGATCGGGTTGTAGGTTTGAATATAGATGAGTTAATAAAAGAAGAGATGACTGTGGCGGGAATTAGACAAAACAGTAATGCTAATATTCATAGCAGTATGCATAGCTTAAGAGCATCCTTAGTTGAAGCTTTTAAATATAATGATTTGGAGGGTGGATTAGAATATAGAGGCTTAGATAAATGCCAGCGTATATTTGATATGTTACGACAGTTAGATGATATAATGTTTAATTCTTTTAAAATGTGGGAAGAAACCCTTAATTCAGATGAAGTATTATCACTTGGTTTAAGCGCAGATCAAGAAATAAGAAGAAAAAAACAGGGAGAGGGTTTATTCCCGGAGGTGACAAATTACCAGAACTTAATTTATGGTAAAACCCATAAAGATGACAAACCTAAGCTATATTTAATAGATAATGGATTAATTTTAGTATCTAAAAGTTTTATGACTGAAAATACATCAGGAGCTTTTGGATTTAATCAAGCGTTATGGAGTGTTTGTTTACCTTTAAGAGAACTTAGATTAGGGCTTCAAGGAAATCAGAATGATTTTTTTGATCGATATAATATTTCTGATCAAGAAAAAGAAGAAAGATTGAAGATGTTAGAATCTAGATCGGGAGATTATTATGATCAATTAATAAAAAAGTATTCTAGTGATAGGTAGTAAATAGTTTAGTTTGATGTGATAATTTTAGTATGTTGAATTTAAAATATTTCTGATAAACTGATATTATGTTAACTTCAATTGCTTTATTTATGTTTTTAGTCGGGTTTGTGATCGGTTTGGGAGCGGTAACCGTTATTGATTTGCATGGTTTTCTCGGGCGGCGGTCTTCGTACTGGACCGAGGCTACTATTCGGACACATAAAGTAACCAAACCTTTGATTTGGATCGGTATAACTTTGGCGGTTGTTGGGGGTGTTTTCTTTTATTTAAATAATCCGTTTACTTGGATACCGATAACTCAGGCGATTATCGCTGTGGCTTTGGTTATCAACGGTTTGTTTTTATCTTTTTATGTCAGTCCCTATCTTTTGAAACAAGAGAGTGAGGGTCGGGAGCGAGAGCTGTTGCCGAAGCGTTTACAGGTGGCGATTAGTGTCAGTTTTGTGATCTCCTTTGCCGGCTGGTGGGGGTCATTGGCGCTTTTGGTTTGGTATTTAATGTATCACATTTAATCTAGTTGAGTTTTTAAAATAAAGAATGTTCCGAATTAAAAAATAATCGTTTCTTAATTTTATATGAATTTAGTTATTTTACCCGGTAATAGTTTAAACAATAAAGAATGGGCAACTTTGGTTTCTAAAAGTTTTATTTCGGATTTTAATTATATATATAAACAAAGTTATGATCATTGGAAATCCGGGGAAGAGTTTATAAATTTAGATAAAGAAATTGAGAAATTAATTGAAAATATACCGGAGCCTCCTTTTTTTGTTTTAGCTAAATCTGCCGGGAGTATATTAACTGTTAAAGCTATAATAGAAGGAAAGTTAAAGCCGGAAAAATGTGTTTTTTTGGGTTTTCCTTTGAATTGGGTTAGGGAAAATAATTTCCCTCTTGATTATTGGTTAGAAGATTATTCTGTGCCGACTTTAATTATTCAAAAAACAAATGACCCCGTCACTTCGTATAAAGAATTAGTAAATTCAAAAATAATTCAAAAAAAAGAAAATATAAAAACATTGGAAATTCCCGGAGCGGATCATAAATATAACAATTTTGGTTTAATTAAAGAAAAAATGGGGTAGAGAGATGAGTGATTGGTATTATTTCATAAAATTTAAAAGTTGATTAATTGAGTGTTATGTGGGATTTATTTTAAAAATGTAACATATTCTTTAGATTTGGGATGTGTTATAATGTCACTTTAATATTATTTTAAAAAATTTTATGTTTAAATTAGAAAATAAAAGCTCAAACCCAGAAGGCTCAGAGGAAGCCTCTGAAAAATCTAAGGCAGATATAGAAGTTTCCCCGGAGGAGATTGAACGAATTAAAAAGGATGTATTTTGTTTAGCTAATTTGATGTTAGAAAAATTAGGTGTGCCACCAAATGAACTAGAGTGGCCAACTTTAATATCTGATGAAGATCCCCAAGGGACTTCCAGTTATGATCCGGAATCTAATGTTATTTGTATAAATCTAAAACATTTTGATGATATTAATACTTATGGTGAAGAAGTTGCTCACTGGATTCGTTTTCAATTAGTTCGAGAAGATATATATTTGATGGTTGAGAATTCAGATTTGGAAGAATTTTTGGGTAGATTGGGAGAATATGTTGCTCGGCAAGTAGTGAAGGGTACCGAATTAGAACCAATGTTGGAACAAGTAGCCAGAGATGAACGATCAAGAAATAATTATGTTGCAGAAAAAATAGAGGGACTTGATTCATCTTTGGATGAAATTAAACAAGTTTTAGATAGTTATAAAAAAGAAGCCCAAGCTATTACTTCTAAAGCTGAAAATCTGAATTCAGAATTTGAGCAATTATTAGATGATATACAAGTAAAATTTGAGACTGATAATTTAACTAAAGAAGAATTAGTTTCTTCATATAGTAAAAGTGTTGATATTTTTAAGGGGATTCTTAAAATTATTAAAGAAGCGGATAATAGTAATTTATTACATAAGCAAATTAGACTTAGTATAGATAAGATGGTTTGTTGTTTAGAATCTTTTAAATTGTTTATCAAAGTCTGTGATGAAATTAATAATGACTTTGTTTCAGAAATTAAAAAACTTATAAGGGATATTATAGAAACTTTAGACATGATGATTTTCTCTTTTTCAGGCAATCCCAGTGAGTTGTCGACCGTATTAAGGATGGATGTTTTATCTATTTACGATGAAGTATTACATGTTGAAGGATATGTGGCAGCGGAATATTATGTGGAAAATGTGCCCAATTGGTTAGAAACTGTGCCGGATTTATTTCGCGGCTCCTACGAAACCTTAAAAAAACATGTTAAAAGTAAACAAGTTAAAAGATGGATGAAAGAAAATGGTGTGTATGAAGTTTATGATATTTTGGATAGAATTAATAAGATAATAGAAGAGGCAGAAGGTGAAGAAGAAAAGGTTGGTATTTGGGCCAAAGGTAAAGTAATTTTAAATGGTGTTATGGGTAAATTCTTTTAATTTTTATTTGTATGGGTTTTGAAAATTTTTGGACATCAAAGCGTGATTCAGACAAACGTCTTCAAGATGAACTAAAAGATTTAGAATTTGAGCAAGCAGAATCTGAAGGAGATGAAATGGAAAAAATTCCTTTTGGTCTTATTGCAACCGTTGATTTATATGAAAAACACGCTGTTTCCTTTAATGATATTTACAAATGGTATGCTCGAGCCATTTCAAGACGGGATAGAGCCCCACTCGAAGAAGAGAGATTTGTAAATCATTTTGAAGGAGCTAGTCATGATCCTACTTTTGCCTTTGGAGATTTTGAAAAAGGATATTTGTTAGGCTATTTAAAATATAAAGTATTTGTGCCAACTCATTTTGCTCCCAGAACTATGAAAGGTGGTTATAGTTTAATAAAAGATTTGGGTGAAAGTGAAAATATTCCCGCAATAATGTCTATAACCGAAGATTTAAAAAAGACTATTTTAAAAATGCCTTCTTGGCAGGCTTTGGATATGAATTTTATTACTCAATTTAGGGAAGAGTTAGTAGATAAACAAATTGTCTATAATTCTCATAAAGATACAAAAAATCTTATGTTAGGCTTATTGGCCGAATATTTGGAGTCAGCCAATAGGGAAGACTAAGATAATTTATTTGACAACACACACAATTAAATACATAATAGAAAAATAAAGACTCAGTGACTGTAAATATAAATATTCCGCTAGTCTAATAGAGGCGGGTTTTATTTTTCAAAAAATTTATGAATCAAGAAATTAGAAATATTGCCATTATTGCCCATGTTGATCATGGTAAAACCACTTTAACTGATGGTTTAATGAAATTGACCGGTACCGGTGAGGCGGAAGTTTCAATGGACAGTAATGCTTTGGAACAAGAACGAGGAATTACCATTTATGCTAAAAATACCTCGATTGAATATAAAGGCACTAAAATTAATATTGTAGACACTCCGGGGCATGCCGATTTTGGTTCAGAAGTAGAGCGAGTTTTACGTTCAATTGATGCGGTTTTGCTTTTAGTTGATGCTCAAGAAGGACCGATGCCTCAGACTAGATTTGTTTTAAAAAAGTCTTTAGAGTTGGGTCTTAAGCCTATTGTTATTATAAATAAAGTGGATAAGCCGGCGGCTGATCCGGATCGATGTGAAGAACAAGTTTTAGAGCTTTTTTTGGAATTAGGGGCTTCAGATTCACAATCTAATTTCCCGGTGGTTTATGCTATTGGACGAGACGGTTTAGCTAAGCGAGAGTTGGCTGATGATTGGTCTGATTTTTCCATAGTTTTGGATATTATCTTAGAAAAGGTATCCCCGGCCGAGGGTTTAAAAGAAGGAGATCCGCTTCGGGCTCAGGTTTTTAATTTATCATATAGTAATTTTTTGGGTCGGTTGGCGGTGGCTAGAATTTATAGTGGGAAAATTGTCAAACAACAGCCGGTTTTTATTTATAAAAAAGATGGCACTATAGTTTCCAAAAAAGTAGTTAAGCTTAGTAGTTATAAAGGGGTTAATGAAGTGGAAGCAGAAACAGCCGCAGCCGGTGATATTGTTTTAATTGCCGGTTTAGAAGATATTAATATTGGAGAAACTGTTTCTGATACTAATAATATAGAACCTCTGGAGGCAATTAAAGTAGATGAGCCAACAGTGGAGGTTAATTTTTTAGTTAACAGTTCGCCTTTTGCCGGCCGAGAAGGCAAGTATGTTACTTCGCGACAGATTGGTGATCGATTAAAAAAAGAATTGGAAGTTAATGTTGGTTTACAGGTGGATTTTTCAAGCGGAGATACCTTTATTGTTCGAGGACGAGGTGAAATGCATTTGGCTATTTTATTAGAGAATATGCGACGAGAAGGTTATGAATTATCTGTCTCGCAACCACAGGTGGTTATTAAAGAAGAAAATGGAGTTAAAGTTGAACCCTTTGAAGAATTAATTGTTGATATTCCGGTTGAATTTCAAGGAGTGGTGATAGAGAGGTTATCCGGTCGGGGTTTTGTGATGCAAAATATGACATTACTTGAAAACCAAGCTCGTTTAATGTTTGTCGGCCCTACTCGAGGACTTTTGGGTTACCGGAATCAATTTGTGGTGGATACCAAAGGAGAAGGAATTTTAGCGGCTCATAGTTTGGGTTTTAAACCTTATGTGGGCGAAATTAAAAAACGAGCCACCGGTTCCATGACTTCAATGGCTACCGGTAAAGCTTTGGGTTTTGCTTTGTTTGGTTTGCAAGATCGAGGTGAGTTATATATTTCAGCCGGAGTGGATGTTTATGAAGGAATGGTTATTGGTAATACCGCCAAAGGAGAAGAAATGATTGTTAATCCGACTAAAGGTAAACAATTAACTAATATGCGAGCCGCCGGTAATGATGATACTATTAATTTAATTCCGCCTAAAATATTATCTATTGAAATTGGGTTGGAGATTATGCAAGCGGATGAATATTTAGAAGTTTGTCCCCAATCTGTTAGATTGCGTAAAAAATATTTAACTGATAATGATCGCCGTAAAAGTTTACGGTAAAAAGTCTTATTTTTAGGCTTTTAAAAGTAGAATAATATGTGGTTATAAAATAAATAGGTTTTATGTTATAATTAGGCTATGAAAAAAAATATATACATTCTCATAGTTATTTTAATTTTATTAATTTTTGTTGGTGGTTGGTGGTTTATTAATAATACATCAAAGCCAGGTGATTTAAATGATGAAGAGTCAATAACTTCTGATATAACTCTTGATCAAGATACCGATCTTGATGAGGAGGATGAGCCGGAGCCGGAAGTTAAAACTAAAAGAGAGAAGGTGATTGGTCAATCGGTTGAGGGGCGAGATATTACCGCTTATATTTATGGTAACAGCGATACCAAACTTTTGTTTATTGGCGGAATTCATGGTGGATATTCTTGGAATTCCAGTTTGGTGGCTTTTGAATTAATGGATTATCTTGAAAACAATTTACCGGAGAAAGTGGAAGTATCAGTGATCCCGGTTCTTAATCCGGACGGTCTGCATAAGGTGGCGGGTACTGCCGGTCGTTTTAGTTCTAAAGATATACCGACAGATTCAGCTCAAACCATACCCGGTCGTTTTAATGCCAACGGAGTGGATTTAGGTCGTAATTTTGATTGTAATTGGCAAACCGAAAGTACTTGGCAGAGTCGAACGGTAGATGCCGGTACGGCTGTTTTTTCAGAACCGGAAGCTAAGGCTTTACGAGATTATGTAAGAAATTATGAACCAAAAGCGGTTGTGGCTTGGTATTCAGCCGGTGGCGGTGTTTTTGCTTCAAGTTGTAGTGATAATGTTTCTACGGCTACCATGGCTTTAACTGATTTATATGCCGAAGCTTCAGGTTATGAAGCTTTTGAAAGTTTTGATTATTATAAAATTACCGGTGATCCTCTTAATTGGATGGCTAAGATTGGTATTCCGGCAATCAGTGTTTTGTTGCAAACTCATAGTGATGTTGAATGGCAACAAAACAAAAGAGGAATTGAGGCTATGTTGGAATATTACTCTGAATTAAACTAATAATGAGAAGTTGGCTAGTTGGAATTATTATTTTTTCAATCTTATTGATTGGAGGTGTTTTGGTGTACATTAATCAAACAAAAGAAGTTCCAATTGAAAAAACAGAAACAGAAACCCCGGAAACTAAAGCTCCTTTTAAGACTAAAAAGATTATTGGACACTCGGTTTTAGGGCGATCAATAGAATCTTATACTTATGGTCAAGGTGATAAAGAAATAATATTTGTGGGAGGAATTCATGGTGGTTATGAATGGAATACGGTTTTGTTAGCTTATAAATTAATGGATTATTTGGAAGCCAATCCGGAATTTGTGCCGGCTAGTTTAACTATTACTATAATTCCTTCAGCTAATCCTGATGGTGTTTTTAAAGTAACAGGTAAAGAAGGGCGTTTTTTGGCCAGTGATGTTCCGGACGGACTAGAACCACCTTTTGGTCGGTTTAATGCCAATGATGTAGATTTAAATAGAAATTTTGATTGCAAGTGGCAGTCGGAAAGTACTTGGCGTAATCAGCCGGTTAGCGCCGGGACGGCACCGTTTTCAGAACCGGAAGCTGAAGCTATAAAAAATATTGTTTTAGAACATCAACCGGAAGCGGTGGTTTTTTGGCATAGTCAGTCTAATGCCGTTTACCCCGGATATTGTCAGGAGGGGATTAGTGCGGGCAGTCGAATGTTAATGGATTTGTATGCCAAGGCTTCCGGTTACCGAGCCATAGAATCTTTTGATCATTATAAAATTACCGGTGATGCTGAAGGTTGGTTGGCCACCATCGGTATTCCGGCTATTACTGTAGAATTAAAAACCCATCAATCTATTGAGTGGGATGAAAACTTAGCTGGCGTGACGGCTTTGATTGATTATTATAAATAATATTACAACTTTTTGCTTTAAGTTGAGAAGGATTTTTTACTGTATTTTAATTTAACATCATGTCTTATTTTTGTTAAAATACAGACAAAGTAGATTATTAATTTTTTTAATTTACTCAAATTTTTTATGAAAATACCACAAAAATTAGTTCAATTTAAAAATAAAGAAACTCTTTTGGTTGTTATGGGTCACCATCATGGCTTGTTTTTCAAAGCCAGGGATGGAGAGATTGAAAAAATAGAGGAGATTAAAATAGAGGAACCTGAATATTCTGATAAAGAAGGTCTTTTCAAAAAAGGTGGTGGAGAGGATACAACTTACGGTTCTGTTTTAGAATCTAAAAAAAATGAATATGAAAAAAAATTTTCAATTGAATTGGCTGAGAAGGTATTAGCTTATTCAAAAAAGGTCTCTTTAGATCAAATTTATTTATTTTATCCCAAAGAAATGAATTACTTAATAGAAAAAGATTGGAATGAAAATCTTAAAAAAATTATTTCAGCTAGATTTTATGGAAATTACACTAAACAAAACCCGAAAGTTTTACTCGAAATGATTACTGAAAAAATAGAAAGTCTAAATAAAACGGAGCCTATCGGTGAGGCTAAAAAGATTTTAGATAAATAATATTTTTATATTTTAAGTGAAATTAAAAATATTAAAATTTTCCAAATATGCAATCGTGGGATTTTTAAGCTTATTGCTTGAATTAGGGCTTTTGTTTTTACTTGTTGATATTTTCTCAGTTTATTATTTAGTTGCTTCAATTCTAACTTTTATCATAGTTATTTCTGTTAATTATTTTTTGCTTAGAAGGTTTGTTTATCCCGAAACCAAAAGAGAAATTAAAACCGGATATTTGATTTTTATTACTATGACAATTTTAGGTTTAATAACCGTAACCAGTGGTATGTATTTATTTGTTGATATTATTAAAATTCATTACATAGTAGCGAGGATTATGATTAGTTTTCCGATTTTTTTAACTAATTATTTCATTAACACTAAATATAATTTTAAAGTTGAATTCTAAATAATCTTGCTTTTTAAGTATTATAATTAATAATATTTTGGTGATAAAGTTATTTGAGTTATAATTAAGAAATGAAGGGAATCTTTACAATTATAATTTTAATGGTTTTAATTCTTACTGGTTTTTATTTGTTTCAAAATTTAGAGGAGACTGATTTAAATCAAAGAAGTGAAGATAGTCAAAATATTAAGTTGGATGAGAAATATCAGTCGTCAAACTTTAATTTTACCATTAAGTATCCAAATACTTGGGAAAAATTTATAGCAACAGATAATAATAATATAGTACCTATGTTTAATTTTTATCCAAGTAAAAACAATAATTATAGTCAAGTTTTGCCATTTGATCATCATAACAACAAAACTCATGTCTCTGTGTATCCAAGAGGTATTCCAACCGAAGGAATTTTTGCTTCGGCAATTAGTATTGCCGAAAGTGGTTTAGATTTTCCTTATGAACTCTCCTCTGATTCTAAAGTTTATGTTTTAGAAGATGGTATACCTTTTGCAGCTTATTTGAAACCCTTAAATCAACCTGATGATTGGAATAGTTCCGGTTTTGTTTGGATTCGATTGGAGATTCAAAATCTTAAAACTCACTGTTTACGTAATGATAAAATAATATCACAAACTGAATGTGATCCTTTAGCTCGAGGTGATCAAGTTATTTGGGAAGGAGAAGTTGATTCTAATAAATGGACCGAGGGAGTTGCTGTAGCTCAATCTTTTGCTTTTTTGAATTCTGAAACTATGACTGAAAATGACAATATTAAAGTAACAAATCCTAAACCCAATCAAACTATTAAAAGCCCTTTAGAGTTAGAAGGAGAAATTCGTGGTACTTGGTTGTTTGAGGCTTCGGCCTCGGTTACATTAATTGATCAAGATGAAAAAACTATCGCTGAAACTTTTATTCAAACAGAAAAAAATTGGATGACCGAAGATTTTGTGCCTTTCTCCGGTTTAGTTGAGTTTGAAAAACCTGAAGGGTCTAATGTCGGTAGTATTATTTTTCATAAAGCTAATCCGTCAGGTTTACCGGAATATGAAGATAGTTTAAAATTTAAAGTCAGATTTGAATAGTCTATTATGAATTTAAAACATTTATTTTTGTCATTTTTGGCTATTTTAGTGGCTGCTTATATCTTGCCGGGGGTTGAAATAACTATAATTGCAGCTGTGGCGGCGGCTATAGTTTTGGGGATTATAAATATCTCCATTAAGCCTTTAATATTTATTTTAACCTTGCCAATTAACATTTTTACTTTAGGGCTGTTTTCTTTGGTTATAAATGCTTTAATGATTTTACTGGCGGCTGCTATTGTTCCTGAGTTTAGTGTGGCCGGTTTTTGGTCTGCTTTGTTTTTTTCAATCTTGGTTTCATTAATTAATACTTTGTTTGTTGATGAGAAAAGAAAGGTTTAGGTGACTTTTAGCTTATTTTTTGGTAATATTCGGTTTATATGAAATATTGGCTCGATGGAAAAATTGTTAATGAACAAAAAGCTAAAATACCTCTTTTAACCCATAGTTTACATTATGGCAGTGCTGTTTTTGAAGGTATTAGATTTTATAAAACCGATAACGGTTCGGCCGTCTTTCGTCTAAGGGATCATCTTAAACGATTATTTTATTCTGCTGAGGTAATGGGAATGAAACTGCCTTTTTCTATTAAAAAAACGGAAGAAGCGGTTTTAGAAACAATCCGGGTTAATCGTTTTCAGGAGGGTTATATTAGGCCGTTGATTTATTTTGGCAATAAAATGGGTCTTGATCCTCAAGGGGCTGATGTTCACTTGGTAATAGCGGCTTGGCCTTGGGGTAAATATTTAAATGATAAGGTTCGAGTAAAGATTTCTTCTTTTATAAGAATTCATCATGATTCTACCGATGTCCGAGCTAAAATTTCCGGTCATTATGTTAATTCTATTTTAGCTACTAGTCAGGCTCGTCGGGTCGGTTTTGATGAAGCCTTGTTGCTTGATGTTAATAAAAAAGTAGCGGAAGGAGCCGGGGAAAATATTTTTTTTGTTAAAAATAATAATATTATTACCCCTAAGAGCGGTTCTATTTTACCGGGTTTGACTCGTGATACTGTTATGATTTTAGTAAAAGAAATGGGATATAAAGTAATAGAAAAAAGTATTACTCCTTCAGATTTGAAAAATTTTGATGAAGCTTTTTTTACCGGTACCGCCGCCGAGGTAACAATGATTAAATCAATTGATAAGCATATTTTTAAACAATTTACAGTTTCCGAACAAATTAAAGAAAAATATGATTTAGTGGTTAGAGGTCAAGACAAAAAATATAAAAAATGGTTAACAAAAATTTAAAAGATAAGAATAATCCTTATATTGTTATTTTAGGTGGTAATGGTAAATTTGGTTCTTGGTTTGTAAATTTTTTTAAAAAAGAAGGTTTGACGGTTAAAGCTTTGGGTCGAGCTGATGAAAAAGAAACTTTAATTGAAGTTAAAAAAGCAGATATTGTTATAGTCTCTGTGCCTATTTCAGTTACGGCTTCGGTTATTAAAAAAATAAGAGAGCAAGTCAGACCGGAGGCGCTTTTATGTGATTTTACCTCGATTAAAGAATTTCCCTTAAAAGAAATGATGAAAACTAAATCTGGTTGCGGAGTTGTTGGTATTCATCCAATGTTTGGTCCTTTAGTTACTTCATTGAAAAATCAGTCAATTGTTTTTTGTCCGGGTCGAGATAATCACTGGGTACTTTTTTTGAAAGATTTATTTAAAAAAAGAGGAGCTCGTCTAATTGAATCACCAGCTTCTGAACATGATAAAAATATGGCTATTGTTCAAGCTTTGACTCATTTTATTAATATTTTATTTGGAGTAGTTTTAAGTAAACATAATACTCAGCAACTTAATTTATATTCTTCTCCGGTGTTTAGGTTGCAAAGTATTTTAAGTGCTCGGGTGCTTGGGGGTAAAGCCAATCTTTATGCCGAGATTGCGATTCAAAATCCCGCTTTTAGAAAAACTTTAAATGATTTAGATAAAGAATATAAAAAATTAAGTTCTACTATCAAAGAAAAGAATTTAAAATCTTATATAAAAATTTATGAACAATCGGCTAAAGCTTTGGAATCTTTTATACCTCTGGCTCAAACAGCTTCGATGGAAATCTTTAATATTGCTGATCGTCAATCTTTCGTTGTTTCTCAAGCTAAAAAGTATAAAAACCAAGATTTAAAAAAACAATCAATTTTTGTTTTAGGGCCGGAAGGAACCTTTTCTCATCTGGCGGCTAAAAATATATTTGATCGTGATAATAATATTGAATTTTGTACCACCATTCGTGAAGTTTTTGAATATACTTTAAACAGTGATCTAGGAACCGCAGTTGTTCCTATAGAAAACAGTACTCAAGGTATTGTCCAAGAGTCTTTGGATTGTTTCACTAAATTTCCATTAGTAGTAGCCGGTTCTTACCGTATGCCTATACATTTACACTTATTTAGTCGAGCTAAAGATTTATCTGCCATAAAAGTTATTAAATCCCATCCTCAACCTTTAGCTCAAGCTAAAGAATGGCTTAGAATTAATTTACCGGATGTTATCTTGGAACCGGTAGCCAGTTCGGCTAAGGCTATTTTAGAAACCAAAGATAAAGAAACAGCTTTTATAGGTAGTTTGGAGGCAGCTCGAAAATATAAATTAAATATTTTAGTTAAAAATATTGAGGATAAAAAAAATAATTCAACCGAGTTCTATATTATTACCAAAGCCGACAATCTTGAATTATTAAAATCTTTTAAAACTGCCAAAACCGCTCTTATTTTGCTTGTACATAATAGGCCGGGTATTTTAAATGATATTTTGAATTCTTTTGCTACCAGATCTATTAATTTGACTAAATTACATTCCAAGTCTTCAGATTTAGAAGATTGTGATTATTATTTTTTCTTGGAATTAGAGGGTAATTTAAAATCTAAAAATATACAATCCGCTTTGGCGGAAATAGATAAATATTGTTATATAAAAAGAGTTTTGGGTCAGGTTTAATAATTAAAGTTAAATTTTTATATGAATCAAATATCACAATTTAATAATGAAGATATTAATGATTTAAGAAAACAGCTAGATCTTTTAGATACGGAATTAATTGAAGTTTTAGCTCGTCGGATGGCTCTTATTCCTATGGTGGCCGAATATAAAAAGAAAAATAATGTGGCTAGGTACCAACCTGAAAGAGAAAAAGAGGTAATTAAAGATCGTCGTCAATTAGCAGAAAAATTAACCCTTAATCCTGATTTAGTAGAAGATATGATAAAACGAATAATTGAAGATGCCCATAGAATTGAATCGGAGATTATGGGTGAATAAATGATTAAAAATTGTTATATGTCTACAGACGATAAAACCATTCAATATTATAAAGACAAAGCAAAGGAGTATGCGTCTCATGTTCGAAATTCTGAAGATTCTATTTATCATGCTTATTACGAAAAGCCGGCTATGTATGCTTTATTGCCGGAGCTTGAAAATAAAAAAGTTTTAAGTCTTGGTTGTGGTAGTGGAGAGGATAGTTTTTATCTTAAAAAACAAGGAGCTAATAAATCTGTAGGTATTGATTTAAGTGAAGAGCTGATTAATATTGCTAAAAAATCATATTCTGAATGTGAATTTTTTGTTATGAATATGGAAAAGATAAATTTCCCTGATTCCAGTTTCGATTTTATATATTCCAGTTTGGCAATTCATTACTTAGAAGATTGGAATAAGGTCTTTAAGGAAGTTTATCGTCTATTAAAACCGGGGTCTTCTTTTTTATTTTCTTGCGGACATCCCGTGCGTTTGGCCATGGCTCAAAAAGATGATAAAGAATATTTTATTAAAAAATTAGAAGTTGTAAAAGAAAAAGCTACCGGCAAAGTGGAGGTTACGGGAGATTATTTAGCCAAGAAGAAAATTATAGATAGCATGGGAGAAAATACGGTAAATATATGGTCTATGCCTTTGGGAGATATTGCTGAAGCTGCGACTGAAGCGGGTTTTTTAATAGAAAAAATGATTGAACCGCGGCCGTTGGAAAAACTCAAGACAATTAAATCTCAAACTTATTACAGATTAAATAAAATACCAGAGTTTGTTATATTTAAATTAAAGAAATGATTATTTTTTTAAAAATAGGATTCGGGATTATATATATAATTTATTCATTGTTTGCAATTGGATTTTTTTTAATTTTTTGGAAGCAGTGGCCTTTAAATTCTTTCTTTTTAATTTTTTCTTTAGCTTTTCTGCCTGTGTTTTATGAGCTTTTTTGGGGAAAGGAAAAGGATTATATTGATCCACAAATTAGAGCCAGGATGAAAGATTTTGCCGATAGCCATAATTTTCAATTTTTTGAAAAAATTTTTAAGAAAACTCCTCGAGCCAGATTTTTGAGCTTATCTGCTAATAATGGTTTAAATAAAAAAGATGTCATTGAGTTTTACTATAGAGGATTTAAGGTTAATATTTTTGAACATTTTTATTTTACCGGAGATAAACAAAGAACAATTAAAAGAATAACCATGGCCGAGATTTTGTTTACTAAAACTTCTTTTCCACACATTTTATTTGTTAGACCGGCAATTAGGTTTTCTGAAAATATTTTCAGATATAAAAGTGATGTGGAAATTAAACCTTCTCATAGTTTAAAAGATTTTCGTTTGTATGTGACCAGGGGTTATCAAACAGAAGCTTTGCAGATTTTCACTTTAGATTTTTTACATTATTTAAATTATCAAAGTCCGGTTTTTGGTTTGGAGTTTGTTAAAGATAAATTGTATATTTTTGAATTTAAAGAAATTTATAGTCGGGAATATTTGGATGATTTATTGGAAATAATTGAAAAAGTGATAGATTTTGTTGGAGAAAAAGCCGACCGTCTTCATGATGATTTTGATTCTCTCCATACTTTTTTTCGGGATAGAAAATAAAAAAGCGGCACCCGTCAGGTGCCGCTGTTGTAACGATTGAAGAGATCAGCCACCATCTTCGGCGCCACGATGTCGCCTTCAAGATGGAAGCGGAGTTGGTTTTCTGAGACCTCGGCGGATATCAGAAAACCTTTATTGCGGATTGGTTGGACAAGGGGTAGGGCTGGGATAAAGACCTCAGACGGAATTCCACCTAAGAACTCTGCATCCGACACCTTTTCCCCCGGAAGTCGAAACTGATTGGGGTCCTGGTGGTTTTCCAAGATCTCCAGCATCATCCTGGGAACGGTGTTTAACCTGAACCCAGTTTGACGCTGGACTGCCTCAGAAGTGATTACCCCGAGCGGTAACCGCTTCGTTTCGCTCCGGACTCCCTTATAGTCTTCAGTTTGCAACTGATCCGTCTCTACGAAGAGGCGAACCAGATTCCGAACCGGGTCAACTTGGCGGACTCTCTCTCTGTCCGCCTTCTCTTTTTTGGTTTTGGCCGGCATCCTGGCCCAAACCAGGGTTGGTCCGGGTTTGTACCGGCGGATCCATAAAGGCTCCGAACGAATTCCCAAGATGTCTATGAAGACTTGCTGAGAATTCAGACACAGAGCCTTCAGTTGAGGCAGATAATGGTTTTGCAACCACTGTTCCTGCTCTTGACGGAGAGCTTCTAACTCTTCCAGGAGTTTATTTTTCTTGGAGGAGTTCAGAAGTTTTTTCCGCCAGCTGGCGGCCCGCTTGGGGTCTTCCAGCTCCTCCATGGCCCAGTTTAGTTTCGCTGAAACTTTAGCTGAGCCACCGCGGTCCGGGTGGTGAATTTTTTGCAGAACCCGATATTGGGATCGAGCCACTGCAATCAAATCCTCCCCTCGAAGACTTCGAATTAGTCCTGGATCTAGACCCAGGACTTTGAGGGGGTTAGTATTCATCTTGGCCCTTCCTGACCCAGTCCTCCGGATGCAGAATCTCATCCAGATAGAGGGCGTTGGTCGCCTGGTGGCGAGCCACCACCCGACGACACAGCCAAGTGAAGCCTCGAGGCGGAGCTTGGCTCAGGATTTCCCGAACCACCTCCTCCTTTTCTTCTTGAGACATCTCCTGGAATTCCAGGATCTCACTCTCCAGTAGAGCCAGGCCGGTCAGAGTTATCCCCTGAAAGGTGGTTGACTTGCGGCTGGTCACCACAAACCCCTCCCGCAGGAGATAGAGTTCGTGGATTTGAGTCGGGGAGAGACCGAATCGGTCTCTCAAGGCCAGAACCCGAGAGGGCATAGCCTTGATGTCCTCAAACCCTTCGAGTTCCGCTACCACCGTCATCACCTCTGTTCCGTACTTCTTGACCAGGGCAGTATTTTGCCCTTTTGTTGATACTACTACTGCTGTTATCTCCATTTCTCTCTCCTCTCGTTGTTGGTAGCTTTTTGGGCTACCTTTATGACAATGTTCAAACACCGATTTTTATTATACTTTGACATATAATCTTTGTCAAATAGAAATTATTTCTTAGATGAATATTGAGTGTTTTATTTTCTAAAATGAAATTCTATACAAAAAGATGTTTTTTCTGTTAAGATTAAAATACTTTTATGGAAACTGATTCTATTATAATATCTAATCTTTCTAAAAAATTTTTATTTCCGGTAAAAAGAGATTCTTCAGGTTGGGTAAAAAATCTCTTTTTTCCGGAAAAAAGAGAAATTCAAGCAGTTAATGATATCTCTTTCAGAGTTAAGAGTGGAGAAAGGGTTGCTTTTATTGGACCCAATGGAGCCGGGAAATCTACTACTATAAAAATGTTAACCGGAATTCTTTTTCCTACAACCGGTAAAATTAATGTTTTAGGGTTAGATCCTTCTAAGAATCGTAAAGAATTAGCTTATAAAATAGGAACTGTTTTTGGTCAAAGATCTCAATTATTACCCAACTTACCCTTAACAGATTCTTTGGAGTTTTTTGGAGTAATGTATGATTTAAGTGATAGGCAGATTAAAAACAGAATAGATGATTTGGTTGATCTTTTTGATTTAAAAAAATTTATTGATCAACCGGTACGAAAATTATCTTTAGGCCAAAGAATGAGAGCCGAAGTGGCGACTTCTTTAATACATAAACCGAAAATTATATTTTTAGATGAACCAACTATTGGTTTAGATGTGGTAGCTAAAAAATCCTTAAGAGATTTACTTTTAAAGATTAATAAAGAAGAAGGAACCAGTATTTTTTTAACTTCTCATGATGTAGGTGATATAGAATTTTTATGTGATCGTACAATTGTCATTAATTACGGTTCTATTATTAAAGATCTACCCACTAAAGAATTAGCTCGAACTTTTGTTTTAGAAAAAAATATAGATATTACTCCGGAAATAAGTTTTGATCAATTTCCCGATTTACCGCTTGGAATACATTATGCTTTAAAAAATAAAAACAAAATTACAGTAGTAGTTGATATTAATAAAATAGGAGTTCAAACCGCTTTGCGCCAATTGTTAGATTTATTTAGGGTGGATGATATAGATATTTATGATACCGATTTGGAAACAGTTATTAGAAATATTTATGAAAGCAATTCGACTAGGTAGTAAAATATTAATTACTCTTATTAGGGATCGAATTTTTTATCCCGGTAGATTAGTGATGGATACAGCCAGTATAATGGCTCGTTGTGGAGTTTTACTTGTTTTGTATTGGTATGTTTATCAAATGAATGATGGTGTTATTAATAATACCACTTTTGAAGTGGTGGCCTGGAGTATGTTTTTTTATTTTACTTTTTCGGTATTTCGTTTAAGGGATATCGCTCGTTTAATAATGCAAGATGTCCAATCCGGAAATGTGGAAGTTTTATTTAGTAAACCGGTTTCGTATTTATACTACAGAATGTGTTGGCAAGTGGGTCTTGGTTTATATTCTTTAATTTTTATTTCTATAATAGGAACAACTCTTTTAGCTTTAATTGTTGGTCTACCGGAAACCGTTTTTATTGGTTCATTTATACCTTCTTTTTTAACTGTAGTAGTATTAGGAACGGTTTTATCTCTTTTTTTGTATAGTTTAGTTGGTTTATTGGCATTTTGGATTGAAGATGTTAATCCAGTTCATTGGATAGTGGATAAGTTTGTTATGATTTTAGGTGGTTCATATTTGCCGATTGGTTTATTCCCTGATTTTATGTACAAAGTGGCGGTTTATAGCCCTTTTGGAGCGACGCAATTTATTACTCATACGGTTTATGAAGATTGGTCAACTGGATGGTTGTTTAAAGTTGGTTTACAATTATTTTGGATTATTATTTTAGCCTTAATAACTTTTTTGGTTTTTATTAAAGCTAAAGAAAAAGTATCCGTTAATGGTGGATAATATAATTTTATGTTACAAGAATTGCGTTTTGCTTTTAGGGCTATTAAAAAAAATATAAAAGGTAGTGCTGAACTGCGCACCAGTTTTTTGGTGAATATTATCGGAATGTCAATTAATAATATTGCTTTTATTATTCTTTGGGTTTTTTTTGTTAAATCTGTAGGAATTATTAATGGTTGGGAAGCTATGGATATAGTTGGGCTTTTAGGTTTCGGAGCTTTTTCTTACGGATTGGTTTTTTCTGTTGGAGCTGGTTTGAGAAAAATAGCGGATTATGTAGCCAATGGTGGTTTTGATCGTTTTATGTTGTCTCCTAAAAATTTAATAATTAGAATAGCTACTTCTTTTTTTAATGCTTCAGCGGTAGGAGATATGGTTTTTGGTATGAGTTGTTTAATTATTTATATGGTTTTTATTCAAGCTAATTTAGTGCAAATATTTTTAATAATTTTATTGATTTTTATTTCTGCTTTGGTTTTTTTATCTGCAACTATAACTATTTATTCAGCTAGTTTTCTATTTACTGATGCTAATGCTATTACCGGTAGTTTATTTGAACTTTTTATGACCCCGACTTTATTTCATGGAGGAGCTTTTCAAGGTTTAACTAGATTTATATTTACTTTTTTAATTCCTTCTTTACTTATAGGAACTTTGCCGGTTGAAATTGTTAAAAATATTTCTTTGTCTGTTTTTTCCTTAGTTTTAGTTTTATCTTTTTTGTGGTTTATTTTAGGAATCAAATTGTTTTATTGGGGGGTTAAGAGATATGAAAGCACTAATTTTATGACTTTTGGAAGTTAAAAGTATTTTCTTGACAAATAATAGTTATGGGTATATACTCAAAATAAAGGTCGATTTAATAATATTTATAATTTTAAATTATCATGCCTTATTTTGATGGTACCGGCCCTGTGGGCCAAGGCCCGAGAACCGGACGTGGTTTTGGTTTTTGTGGGGCCGGCCGGGGCCGTGGTTTCGGTCGCCGCTTCTTTTCTCCAAAAAATGAAATTAATTCTTTAAAAGAGGAAGAAAAGATGTTGGAAAATGAATTGATGGCTGTTAGAGAAGAAATTAAGACTTTGGAACAGGAAAGCTAGAAGTGGTAAAATTCTCCCGGTTTTTACTAGAAAGCCGGGAGGGTTTTAATTATTAGTTTTAAAAATAATTTTATGCCCAGGCCCAGACTTTATCGCAGAGTTAAATTTAATCCTCAGGTAGTTTATTTCAAACCCCAAGGTATACCCTTGCGTCAGTTGCAAGTGGTAGAATTAAGTATTGAAGAAGCGGAAGCTCTTCGGTTAAAAAATATTAAAAATCTAAGCCAAGAAGAAGCAGCTTTAAAAATGAATACTTCTCAAAGTACTTTTCAAAGGATTTTGTCTTTGGCTTATAAAAAAATAGCCGAGGCTTTGATTGAAGGCAGGGCTATTAAAATTATTAAGGCTTCACAATAAAAGCTGTCCGTATTAGAATACAAGTTATGACATTACATCAGATTAGAGGAGGAACCTCTAAAGCTTTAAAACAAAAAGAATATAACATAGCCATAGGTATTAGTTTAGGTAATAAATGGTTTACTCCTGAAAATATTTTTGATTTAACTTTGTGGTCGTTGGATAATACTAAAGATTTTGTGGTGGTTTATGTAGCCGATTTGATTCATGCTATTAATATAGAAGTTAGGGATGGGGTTTCTATAGTTAAAGCTGAAAAGAAAGCCAAGAAAATGGGGAAGAAAATGATGGAAGATGTAAAACAGATTTTGAGTGAAAAAATAGAGCCAGAGGTGGCTAAAAAGATTTATTTGGCTACCTGGGCAGATTTTATTAATGAAGATTATTTAGCCAAGATGGATTATTTATATAATCTTTATGGGAATGATCAGGAGTTTCAAGAAGTGATTTTAAATATAGTAGAAGATTTTGTATCTAAAGAAGAAAGAACTTTTACGGTTGAAGATAAAAGAAGATTCGGTACTTATATTATTGAAGAAATGCCGGAGATGTTAACTAAATTGCCGGTTGGGGATTTAGTTTATGATGCCAATGCTTATCCTTTTGATAGTTTGATAGCTAAATTGTGTGAAGATATTCAAACCGGTAAAGCTTTTCCTCAAATTAAAGCCGATATAATTGATCAGGGAAATCGGGTTTTTTTGGAAGTAAGATAATTAAAATTTGAAATAAGTTTTTATAGTGCTATAGTAGAAAGGTAATTTTGTATTTTTATGTCTAAACTATCATTATTGGTTATTATATTAGCTGTTTTAAGTGCCGGTGCCGGTTATTGGTGGACGGGGCAATCGGTAGATAATTTAATTGAAATTGATTCGGAAAATAATAATTCTGAAATTGTAGAAGATGATCCCCAGAATAATTCAGAAGATAATAATGAAAATAATGAAATTGTTAATTCAAAATTGAATTTAGCTGAATGTTTGGCTGAGGCCGGAGTAGTTATTTATGGCAGTCGGACTTGTCCGGCTTGTGCTCGTTTGGTTGAAGAATATGGCGGTTATGAAAATATGAAACCGATTTATGTTGAATGTAGGGATGAGCCGGAAAGATGTAATCAAGAAATGTTAGTTGATTATGTACCGGCAGTTCAGATTAACGGCGAGATTTTTGAAGGCTGGGCTTCGCCGGAGGTTTTAGCTGAAGTTGTTGGTTGTCAATTGTAGTTTGCTATGAAAAAATTAAGTCTACAAATACTTTTTTCTTTAACTGTTTTAATCCTGGTTTGGCCGGCTGTTTTGGTTTTAGCAGATACTACTGAAACAATCGATACCAAAGCGGAAAGCACTATCTATTTTTTTGATGATCGGCTTTGTCCCACTTGTCAGGCAACTAAAGATTTTATCCAAGAGACTATAACTGAAGATTATCCTCAAGTTAATTTGGTAATTTATCCGATTAGTGATACCGAAAGGTTATATCAAAAGGTGGAAGAATATCAGATAGAAGACTTTCGTTTAATGGCCCCAACTGTTTTTATTGGAGATAATTTTTTTCAGTTTTTAGAGTTTGGTCCTCAAGAAGAAGAAAAAATAATACAAGCCTTAGAAGGTCAAGCAGTAGAGACAGATTCGGATTTAATTATTACTATTCCTTTTATTAATAAAGAAATTAATTTAGCAGGCTGGTCTTTACCCATTTTATCTTTTATTCTGGGTTCGATTGATGGTTTTAATGTCTGTTCTATAGGAGCTTTGGTTTTAATTTTATCGATAGTGGTTATTTTTGATTCTAAAAAGAAAATCTTCTTTTTTGGTGGTCTTTTTATTTTTACTACGGTCTTGGTTTATGGCTTATTAGTTTTTGCTTGGGGTAAATTATTTGAATTATTGTTGGGTCATTTGGAGATATTGAGGATAATAGTGGGCTTGGCCGCTTTGGGTGGTGGTTTATACTTCTTGAAAGAATTTTGGCGTTTTTTCAGATATGGTCCCACTTGTCAGGCCTCGGATAATTCTTTGATTAAAAAAGCCACTCTTAAATTAAAGAATTCTTTTGAATCCGGTCGAGGTATTTTGGTTTTAGCCGGTAGTGTTGTTTTCTTTGCTTTTGTGGTTACCGTGGTGGAATTACCTTGTTCAATTGGAGTGCCGATTGCTTTTACCGGGATTTTGGTGGAACAAGAGGTGTCGTTAATAGCTTATATTTTTTATATTTTAATTTATCTTTTCTTTTATATGTTGATAGAGTTGATTATTTTTACCGGAGCGGTTTTAACTAAAAAGATTTGGTTTGCCGGCTCTCGGTTAATAACTTGGATAACTTTTATTGGAGCCATAATCTTATTTTATTTAGCTTATTATTATTTAATGTTTTAAAAATATGGAAAAAATAATTTTATATACCAGTCCTACTTGTGTTTTTTGTCCCATGGTTAAAAACTTTTTAGATAACAAAGGTGTGGAATATGAAGAGGTGGATGTTACTGAAAATAAAGAAGCGGTTAATGAAATTAAAGAAAAAACCGGTCAATTGGGGGTACCGGTAATAATAAAAGGAGAAAAAGTGGTTATTGGTTTTGATCAGAAAAAATTAAATCAATTGTTAGAAGAAAAATAAAAGTCATTTAAATGACAATAAAAATCTTAATTAAATATTTAGTTTGGTTATTAATCGGAGTGGTTTTTGGGATGGCGATTTTTTATTTTATATTCTCGTTGGAACCGGATAAAATTAATATTTATTTAACAGATAATGATCGAGCCGATCATATTCTAGATTATGATCACCCTTTATATTTTTATGATCATGACTTTTTTACAACTATCAGGAATCAATTAATAACTGAAAAAACTTCTTTTATTGAAGTTAATTTAAGTACCAATCAACTGTTTTTTTATGATAATGGCAAACAGCTTAAAGAATTTGAGGTTTTAGCTCAAGGACGACCGGGATCTTTATGGGAGACTCCGGCCGGATTGTATCGAGTGGAAGCTAAAATATCTAATCATTTTTCTTCTATCACTCGAGTTTATATGCCTTGGAGTATACATTTTCACGGTAACTTTTTTATTCATGGTTGGCCTTATTTACCCGGGGGTCAACCGGTGTCCTCAAGTTATTCCGGAGGTTGTATTCGTTTGACTACTGCTGATGCCGAAGAGTTGTATCAGTTGGTGGATAAAGGAATGCCGGTTTTAATTCATCGGCAAAGTGATACCGAAACTACCCAAGAGTATATTTTAACTCCTCGTTTATCGGCCAAGAGTTTTTTAGTGGTGGATTTGGCTAACAAATTTGTTTTTTTTGAAAAAAACAGTGATAAAATTTATCCGGTTTTTGAATTGCCTTATTTATTGGCGGCAGCGGTTGCTTGGGAGTATTTTAATATTAGTACAGATTTTATTGTCTCAGCTGAGGCTTTAGATTCAATAGAAACTAAACGTTTAACTTCCGGAGATCGAGTTAGTGTTTATGATCTTATTTTTCCATTATTGATGGAGACTGAAATTGAGGCGGCTCAAGCTTTGGCTTGGAGGCGAGGAGAAGAATTGTTTATTGATCGTTTGAATCGGAAAGCGGCTTCTTTGGGAATGAAAACCAGTCGTTTTTATCCTTTTACTCAATTAGATAAAAATAAAGCCAGTGCCCGAGATCTTTTTAGTTTGGCTTATTATATTCAAAATAACCGTCAACTGATTTGGTCGGTGTCTTCGATGGAAACTTTGGCTGATCTTAATCCGATTTACTCACGGCCTCAATGGAAAGATTTGAAAAATATTAATTCTTGGTCGGCTGATTCCAGATTTGTTGGTGGTTTGCGTACGGAAACTAAAAATGGTTATGAAGCGGCTGTTATGATTTTTAGATTGGAAATAGATAATCAAGAAAGAGAGGTGGTTTTGATAATTTTAGACAGTATGAGTTTGGATAAAGATATTGAAAAAATATTACAAGCAATTACTGCCGGTGGATATTCTTTACTGGATAAAAATTAGCCTCGGTTATTTTAATTTGCTAAGCTGATAAAGTTAATTTATTATAATAAAAATATGTCTTCAATTAATCCGTTTGATTCTTTTTGTCAAAAAGTAGATAAAGCTTCTTCTTTTTTAAATTTATCTCCTTTAGTGGTTCAAAAATTAAAAACCCCGGATAGGATTATAAATAAAAAGATCCAGGCTCTTGGTAAAGAGTTTGAGGTTTATCGAGTTCAATATTCCAACTGGCGAGGGCCTTATAAAGGAGGGATTAGGTTTCATCCGGAAGCGGATGAAGCGGAAGTTAAAACTTTGGCGGCGGCTATGACCTTAAAAACAGCTGTTATTAATATTCCTTTTGGTGGTGCCAAAGGCGGAGTTTTAATTAATCCTAAAGATTGTTCAGCGGAAGATTTAATTGAAGTAACCAGAGCTATGGTTCGGGCTTTAGCTGAAGATATAGGTGTGGATAAAGATATTCCGGCCCCGGATGTTTATACCAACTCGGAAATTATGGCGATTATTTTAGATGAATTTGAAATTATTAGGGGGCGAAGTGAGCCCGGGGTAGTTACCGGTAAACCTATTGCTTTGGGGGGCAGTTTAGGACGAGATCAAGCAACGGCTGCCGGGGGAATTATGGTTTTGGAAGAGTATGTTCAAAATAAAAAATTAAATCCGGCGGAATTAAGAGTATCTATTTCCGGTTTTGGTAATGCCGGAGCCAATGTTGCTTGTTTGTTATTTGACCGCGGTTATATAATTACCGCTTTGTCTGATTCCAGTGGTGGTTTGTGGTCAGCCACCGGTTTGGATCCTTATAAATTAAAACAAGCTAAACGAGCCGGTTTGTCTTTTAAAGATATTTATAATCAAAAGATGGGTGAATCTTGGGAGTTTTTGGAGACAACTGAGGCTTTGTTGAATCAAGATGCGGATATTTTAATTCCGGCCGCTTTGGGTGGCCAGATAACGAAAGCTAATGCTATAGATATAAAAGCTAGAATTATTTTAGAATTAGCCAATGGGCCACTAACTCCGGAAGCTGGTGATATTTTAAATAAAAAGGCAGTAGATGTTTTGCCGGATATTTTAGTTAATGCCGGCGGAGTAGCTGTCAGTTATTTTGAATGGATTCAAAATAAAACCGGTGATTATTGGTCGGCCGAAGAAGTAAAAAATAAATTAGAAGCAATGATGAAAATGGCTTATATTGAAGTTGAAAAAAGTAAAATTGAATTCGGTATTTCCTACCGGGAGGCGGCTTTTGTTTTGGGTGTTAAACGGTTGGTAGAAGCCGGTTTATTACGAGGTAAAATTTAAAAAATAATGTCTAATGATGAACTAAATTTAATTTTGGAAGAAAAAGCGGTGGGTATAATTCCGATTTATGTGAATCAAGATGGAAAACGGCAATTTTTGTTGGTTCATCATCAAGCAGGTCATTGGGGTTTTCCTAAGGGCCATCTAGAAGAAGGGGAAAGCGAAGTCGATGCCGCTTGTAGAGAATTAAAGGAAGAAACCGGGTTGACTGAGGTAAATATAATCCAAGATAAGAATTTTAAAGAGAGTTATCAGGTTGAAAGAAATGATCAGATTTATAAAAAAACCGTTGTCTATTTTATTGGTTATATAGATGATTCGGCAATTACTGCTACACCGGAAGAGTTTCAAATAGAAATAGTTGATTGGTGCTGGTTGGATTTTCAGCACGCTTTGTCAGTTTTATCTTTTGAAGGTTCTAAGGCGGTTTTGCGTCAAGTGGAAGAATACTTTAAAAATTAATTTGATTATTATTTTTGTGTTATTATAAACGATAATGAAATGGTTAGTTTTATTATTATTTGGTTTGGGAGGAATTGGGGGTTTTTTAGTTTTGGAAAATAAGGGAGATTTGTTTAATTCAAAATTGGATGCTGATTGGGTTAAGCAGCCGGCGGTAATTGTGGGAGCAAATCAAGTTCAACCGCAGGAATCAGGCGAGCCGGAAATAGAAATAGTAAATTTACCACCACCGGAGGTGGTCCGAGGTATTTATATTACCAGTTGGGTGGCCGGCACTCCAACTCTAGTTAATAATTTAATAAATTTTGTTGAAAATTCTCCTTTAAATGCGGTGGTGATAGATATAAAAGCCGAAGATGGCTTGCTTTCTTATCAGCCTTTGGATTTGAAATTAAAAGATTTTGGTTCCGGCACTAATCGTATTAGGAAATTACCGGAGTTAATTAAAAGATTTAATGATAAAGGAATTTATGTAATCGGCCGTTTATCAGCTTTTCAAGATCCCTTTTTAGCTAATAAAAAACCGGCTTTGGCTTTTAAAAATACCAAGACCGGTAATTTATGGGTTGATCGTAAGGGTTTGGCTTGGGTTAGATCGGACAAAGAAGAAGTTTGGGAATATTTAGTAAAGATTGCCAGAGATGCTTATGCTCAAGGTTTTGATGAAATAAATATAGATTATATTAGATTTCCGTCAGATGGAACGATGGCTGAGTTGGAGAGTGGTGATTTTATAAAAACTAAAACAGAAAGCATTAAAGATTTTGTTATTTATTTGGATCAAGAATTAAGACAGGAATCCGGTATTCCTTTATCGGTAGATTTGTTCGGTTTGGCTATGTCATCAATTGATGGAGTGGGGATTGGTCAGCATTTGGAAGATATTGTTCCTTATGTTGATTATATTAGTCCAATGATTTATCCATCTCATTATGCTTCCGGTAGTTTTGGTTATACCGCTCCGGCTCATTATCCTTATGAAATAGTTTTAAGATCTTTAACTGATGGTTTGTCTAGGTTGGAGGCTATAAATCAGCCGGCGGAAAAAATTAGACCATGGTTGCAGGATTTTAATATCGGAGCTACCTATGATAGAACGAAGATAGAAGCGCAAATAAAAGCGGTTACCGATGCCGGTTTGAACTCTTGGATATTTTGGGATCCTAAAAATGTTTATACTAAAGAAGCTTATTATCACTTATCCACTTTAGATAATTGAAGATAATCTTTAACTTTTTATAATAAACATAGGTTGGTATTTAACCGATAAGGAGGCATTATGTTTTTAAGTAAAGAAGCGTTGAAGCAGAGGAATCTGGCTCAAATTCAGGAAGCTTTGAGTCCTGAAAACCGTTGGTTTGCCGGTCAATTTTTGGGTCATAAACCCACTGATAGTGAAGCAGTGAGCTATTACATTAGTCACGGTGGAGCTGAAGGGTTTGCCCGGCGAATGGCGGAGGAGTGATAACAATGTTTGAAAGAGTGGGGCCTCGACAACTTGGTTGTCGGGGTCTTCGTTTTTTGCTTATTTATAAAATAACGGTAAGATGTATATATATGTCTGATTATTATAATCCCAAACGAGGAGATAATTATAATTATGGGGGTAAAAATTGGAAATTAAGTCGATCCAAGATAGATTTATTTTTGGAATGTCCGCGTTGTTTTTATTTAGATAATAAACTGGGATTAAAGCGACCGCCGGGTTATCCATTTGCTTTAAACAGTGCGGTGGATTTATTATTGAAAAAAGAATTTGATCTATTGCGAGTTCACGGACAAACTCATGAATTAATAGAGCGTTATCAGGTGGATGCCCGACCGGTTGATCACGAATTGTTGGATATTTGGCGAGAAAACTTTCAAGGAGTTCAATTTCAACATCCAACTACCGGTTTTTTAGTCACTGGAGCTATAGATGATTTATGGATAAATTCCAAAGGCGAATATTTGGTGGTAGATTATAAAGCTACAGCCAAAAGCGAAAGGATTGTTGAATTAGATAAGGCTTGGCAAGATGGATATAAAAGACAAATGGAAGTTTATCAATGGTTACTGCGACAAAATAATCTAAAGGTTTCGGATACCGGTTATTTTGTTTACTGTAACGGTATTTTAAATAATGAAAAATTTGATGCTAAGTTGGAATTTGATATTACCTTGATTCCTTATACCGGTAGTGATACTTGGATAGAACCGACTTTAAAAAATATAAAAGAAGTTTTAGAAAAAAAAGAAATACCGCCGGCTGATCCGGATTGTGATTATTGTCGTTATCGGGAAAGAGCTGTTGATATTTTTTCTGAATAATAAAAGCTTGATATTTTAATTAATTTTTAAAATGTTATAATAGGTTATTATAAATTTAATATTTTATATTTATTATGTCTGAAGAAAATAAAAAGGAAAAAACAGCCAAAGAATCCGAAAATACATCGGAAGAGGCCGTGGCTGAAGAAGAAATTTCAGCTGAAGAATCCGCTGTTACAAGTGAAGCGGTATCTGATGATAAGGTTATGGCTCTTTTAGCTTATTTGGGGATTTTAATTGTTGTGCCTTTATTTGTGGCCAATAACAGACCCTTTGTTCAATACCATATTAAGCAAGGAATAGTTTTGATTATTTTCTGGGTTGTGATGATGGCTATTGGTATTATTCCGATTTTAGGTTGGATTATTTCTTTTTTTGGTTTTATTTTGGGTTTGGTTTTAATGGTAATTGGTATTGCCAATGCTATTAATAAAAAAGAAAAACCTCTACCAATTATAGGTCAATACGCTGATAAACTTAAAAATTAATTTTTTTGATTTTTGATTTGTTGATTCCAAGCGTATAAGGTAACAGCGGCGGCATTGGAAACATTTAAAGATTCACAATTTTGAGTCATGGGAATGCTTAGTTTAAAATCTGTCGTTTCTTCGGTTTTGGCTCTAATGCCAATAGCTTCGTTACCAAAAATAAAAACTGACGGTCGGTCAAAAACGGTTTTTGGTAAAGAGGTATTTCCTCCGCCGGTTAAAGCATAAGCCCAGAATCCACGATCTTGAAGATCGCGGATAGTTTGATTGATATTCCCGATTTTAACTAAAGGTAAACGAAAAGCCATTCCGGAAGAGACTTTGACTATGGTTCCGGTCAAAGGAGCTTGTCTGTGTTGAGGTATTAAAATTCCACTTATTCCAAAAGCGACAGCTGAACGGATAATAGCACCTACATTATGAGGATCTTGAATTTCATCAAGTAAAACCAAGCCGGTTTTATTGGATATTTTTAAATTAGGAATAAATTCATCATAGGTTTTAGTAATTTTTTCAATATTAAGTTTAGCTATTACCCCTTGATGACTTTCTTGTTCTTTGATGGTTTTATGTTTAGGGCTGAAATCAAAAATTTTTAAACCGGTTTTTTTAATTTCTTTCTCCAAGTCTCCACCACGGTTTTGATGATCTAAAAAAACTTGAGAAATAGCTTCCGGGTAATTTAACAAAGCTTCGGTTAAAACATGTTTACCGTAAATAAATATTTCGCCTTTTTTATCTTTTGCCATAGGTTTTCATCTTGCAATAAAAAAATACTTTTGACCAGACTTGTAATATGTTGATAAGTGTGTTTTTCTAAAAAAAAGAAAGGAGGTGATTATATGTCTATAGAAAGTAGAGGGCGGTGGGTTTGTGTCAATCCTGATTGTCAGTCCGGATCTGAACCGATTTGGTATGACGAACTGGAGATAGGCCCTCTTTGTCCGGATTGTGGTCAGAAGATGGCTTTTAGACCCTATCCGTTTCACTGACAAAAAGCCCCTGTTGTTTGAACAACGGGGGCTTACCTGTTTAGATTGACATTATTTACACACAGTTTAAACTTAGTAACTAAAGTATGCATCAAAAATTATTAAAAACCTTATTAATGGCCGGGGCTATTTTGTTGTTGATTTTTGGAGTTTTTTATATTGATAACAAACAATCGGTTTATGTGCCGGTTATTAAATTGGATCAAGCTGAGACAAATACAGAAACAGCGGAAATGCTAATCGGTTGTGATGATGTTTTGGTTTTTATGTCTCAAAAAGCGATTAAAGGGGAAAGAGGGGCGAAGGTGGCTTTAAATTATTTATTTACCGGAGAAGAATTGGTGGCCGGAACCGATTACCATAATCCTTTGGCTTATCATTTAGGTGACAGGGGGGAAGATTATAAACCTTTGTCTTTTGAACGATTGGAAATAAAAGGAGAGAAGGCAGAAATTTATTTAAATGGAGATTATATTTCGGTAGGAACTTGTGAACCACCACGAGTGGAAGCTGTTTTAGAACAAGCAGTTAAAAAAAATTCTCAAGTAAAAGAAGTAAATATTTTAATCAATGGAGAACCGGCTCAATTTATACACGGTGGACCGGGAGAGGATGAGCCTGAAATAGAGGATGGAATAAGTATGTTGTTAGGTAGTTGGCGTTGGTTAAAAATGGAAACCATTGACGGTATTATTTCTCCGGTGGAAGCGGATCAGTTTATTTTAACTTTTAATCAAGGTGGGGATTTTAATTTTACCACTGATTGTAATTCCGGTTTCGGTTCTTATTTGGTGGAAAATAATTCTTTATCTTTATTTGATATTGGTCAAACCAAAATGTATTGTCCTGATTCTCAAGAGGAGGATTTTATTTTCGCTTTATCTCAAGTGGAAAATATTTTGGAAATCTCTAATGAATCGTTACTTTTAGGGAGTGAAGATTATTTTATGGTTTTTGAGCGATTGTAATCTTTTCAATTTTTTATGATAAATTTTAAAAAGTTTTTTTATTCTTGGAATCTAAAAAAAGTTAAATCTTGGTATCATAGTTATGAAAGGTATTTAATTCCCGGGGCTTTGCTTTTTGGAATAATTACTGACTTTATAATGTTTCGAAATATAAATTTGGATTTATCTTTTAAGATACTTTTCACTCATTTAGTAGTTTCCGGTTTGGTTATAATTTGGGTTCATTTTTATGATAAAGGCACTCTAAGTTTAGCAGGTAGATGGGGGCGTATGTTGGAATACGGGCGATTATTTTCTCCTTTATTGATTCAATATACTTTTGGTGCTCTCTTGAGTGGTTTTTTTATTTTTTATTGGTTTAGTGGTGCTTTTTCAGCCAGTTGGCCTTTTATCTTATTGATAATCTTTTTAATGATTAGTAATGATATTTTAAAAAAATATTATTTAAGAACCATTATTAGATTGAGTGTTTATTATTTTATTATTTTTTCTTATTTGGTTTTAATTTTACCTTTTTGGACCAAACAAATGGGAGCTTTGTGGTTTTTAATGGCCGGTTTGATTAGTTTGGGTATTTTTGTGATTTATTTTTTTATTCTTAATTTATTGGTACCGGTTTTAAAAGCTAAACGTACCAGAATGGCTTTGGCGGTATTAATAATATTTACCGTAATGAATGGTTTGTATTTTTTTAATTTTATTCCACCGATTCCTTTATCTATGCGAGAGGCCGGGGTTTATCATGAAGTCTCCAGGTTGTCTACCGGTGATTATGAAGTGGTAGCTGAGAAGCAATCTTGGTGGGAGCGGTGGTTACCCGGTCAGCAAGTGCATTTAACGAAAGAGAATTCTACCGTATATGTTTTTGCTTCGGTTTTTGCTCCCACTGAATTGGAAACAGATATAATCCATCGCTGGCAATATAAAGATCCTAAATCCGGTTGGCAGACAATTAGTCGAGTTCAATTTCCAATGGTTGGTGGTCGAGACGGCGGTTATCGTGGTTATTCTTTTAGCCAACGACTGTTTCCGGGACGGTTCCGGGTAGATGTGGAGACAGTTAGAGGACAAGTGGTAGGTAGAATTAATTTTAAAATAGTAGCCACTGATGAGTTGCCGAATATGGTTGTTAAAATTAAATAAGTTTTTATTTGGAAATTATTATAGTAAGATAAATTAATGTTTAAATTAAAAAAATTACTTGGAAATAAATATTATTGGTTAGGGGTTGGTTTGGTGGTTGTTTTTGTGGTTTGGAAATTATTAAGCGGTAATGGAGATGATAAAATTGAATTTATAGAAGTAGAACCGAAAACAATTGTCCAAATAGTCAGTGAAAGCGGTGAGGTAAAACCGGTAGAAGAAGTCTTGGTAGCTACTCAGGTGTCTGAAAAAATTATTGATTTATTAGCCAAAGAAGGGATGGAGGTTAAAAGAGGAGATATTTTAGCTTTATTAAATAATTCTTCTTTGCAATCACAAAAAAGGCAAGCTCTAGCTAAATTAGAAGCGGAACAGGCTAAATTAACAGAATTATTAGCCGGAGCGGATGAAGTTTTGCGCTCAGTCTCAGAGGCGGAATTAACCTCGGCTCAATTAACGGTGTCTGAAGCGGAAGAGAATTTAGATTTAATAAAACAAGAACAAAATTTAGCCGTTAATAATGCCAGGCGAGATTTGTTGTCCACCGATATTCAAGCTTATTTAACCGACGGTGGTCAAGAGGATAGTTATTTTTCTTATACTCCGCCTACCGTTTCCGGAACTTATAATCACACAGAAACAGGGCAATATGTTATTAGTTTATATCCTTCAGGGCAATCATCAGGCTATTCAGCTCGTTATGAGGGTTTGGAAAAAGGGATAACCGGAGTTTCCACTGCTGAACCGAAACCTTTAGGCAATCGAGGTTTATATATTCAGTTTCCGGATGATTTTGCCACCGGTAGTTCTTTAGAGTGGACTATTTTTGTTCCTAATCACCGATCTCAATATTATGCTACCAAATTGAATGCTTACCAGTCGGCTTTAGAAAGTAAGGATATTGCCATAGAACGAGCCGAGCAGGATTTAGCTAAAGCTAAAGCGACTCTCGGGCAAGTAGAAGCTTCCTATGAGAGATCTATATCCCCGGCTCGAGCTGAACAAATTGCGATTCAAGAAGCGGCGGTTAAGCAAGCTCAAGTAGCGGTTGAAGCTCTAGATTTAGATATAACTAAAACCGTAATAACTGCCCCTTTGGCCGGTCAAGTTATTGCTGTCAATAAAGAAGTTGGTGAAATAGCAACAGCCGGGGAAGTGTTGTTTAGAATTATTACAGAAAAAGAATTTGAATTAGTGGTTTATATTCCGGAAGTGGATATTGCCGAAGTAGAGGTGGGCGATAAAGCCAAAGTATCTTTTGATGCTTTTCGAGGGCAGGAATTTGAGGCTGAAGTTACTTTTGTAGCAATTCAGGCTGAAAGACAAAGTGGGGTGGTTCAATTTAAAACTAAATTACTTTTAAAACAAGCACCTGCTAAATTATTGGCCGGTTTAACTGCGGATATTGATATAGAAACAGCTCGACGAGAGTCTGTTTTGGCAGTACCATCTCGAGCACTGGATCGAAGTAACGGTCGGACTATGGTCAGAGTGTGGGAAGATAATGATTGGGTAGAAAAGGAAGTTAAGACCGGTTTACGCGGTTATGACGGCTGGGTGGAGGTTGTAGAAGGTTTGGTTGCCGGTGACCGAGTTTTAACTTTTAGAGGTAATTAAACAGACAGCCTATGTCCTTATTTGAAATTAAAAATTTAAATAAGATTTTTTATGGTGGAGTTGATACTCATGTTCTGTATGATATTAGTTTTGCTATAGAAAAAGGGGAATTTGTATCAATTATCGGGGCTTCCGGTTCCGGTAAATCCACTCTTTTGCATATTATGGGTTTTTTATTAGAACCGACCAGTGGGGTTTATAAATTTAATAATCAAAATTACGATAAATTAAATGATGAGGAATTGGCTCGACTACGGAATGAAGAGGTAGGTTTTGTTTTTCAAGCTTTTAATCTTTTGCCACGACAAACTGTGAGAGAAAATGTAACTCTACCTCTAATGTATTCTAAGCGATCAGCTAAAAATTGGGAGCAAAAAGTAGAGGAAGTGGTTGATTTAGTCGGTTTGAGTCATCGAATAGATTATGAAACTTATAAATTATCTGGAGGAGAAAAACAAAGAACAGCTATCGCCCGAGCTTTAATTAATAACCCTAAGGTTATTTTTGCCGATGAACCAACCGGTAATTTAGATTCTAAATCAGGACAGGTGGTTATTGAAACTCTTCAAAATTTACATGAGAATTTGGGCCATACTATTATTCTAATCACTCATGAGGCGGAGACTTCTCAATATGCCGACAGAATTATTACGCTCCAAGATGGTAAAATTGAGAGTGATCAGTTAGTTGAGAAGAAAAAGAAAATAAAAAACGGCCAAATTTTTCTTAAATAATCATGGACTTAAAACACACAATCATTACTGCTTTGAATGGTTTAAAAAATCATAAATCTAGATCAGTTTTGACTATTTTGGGAATAGTTATTGGAGTAGCTGCTATTATTATAGTAATGGCTCTAGGAAAGGGGGCGGAAGAATTAATTGTCGGTGAGGTTAGTGCTATGGGGGCAGAAACCGCGGTAGTTTTACCGGGTACCGGAGAAGACTTTCAAGATTTGGCTCAGACTTTATTAACTAAATCTTTAACCGAAGATAGCTTAGAGGCTTTAAAAAGACCGTCCAATGTTCCTAATTTGATAAAAATAACCCCGATGATTTTATTATCCGGTCAGACCACTTATCTTAATAATAATTATAGACCGGTTATTATAGGCGGAGAGTCAGATTTTTTTATTGATACTTTCAATATTTATCCGGCTGAAGGGATTATTTTTGAAGAGGAAGAGGTTAATGCCAGATCTAGGGTAGCTTTGATTGGTTCTAAAGTTAAAGATGAATTATTTAACAATCAAGAAGCTTTGGGAGAATTTATTAGAATTAATGATCAACGATTCAGAGTGATTGGCATTTTTCCTTCTCGAGGCCAGGTATCTTTTTTTAATCTTGATGATTTGGTTTTAATTCCTTATACTACTGCCCAGAGTTATTTATCCGGGGCGGATTTTTATGATCGAATTGTGATGGTGGCTGATGATGTTGATAATGTAGATAAAATGGTTTTTGATGCTACGGCTACTTTAAGAGAAGCTCATAATATAAATTATGGAGAAGATAATGATTTTTATATTCAAACCCAACAAGGTTTATTGGATCAAATTACTGCTATCACTTCAATCTTAACCGCTTTTTTAGTGGCGGTGGTTGGTATTTCTTTGGTGGTTGGTGGAATTGGAATTATGAATATAATGTTGGTTTCGGTTACTGAAAGAACTAAAGAAATCGGCTTAAGAAAAGCCCTGGGGGCTACCAGGGAAGATATATTAAAGCAATTTTTATTGGAAGCGATTATTTTAACCAGTTTAGGTGGTTTAGTAGGAGTAATTTTAGGCGGAGTGGTTGCTTGGGGAATTTCTGTGGTTTTGACTTATACCGTATCTCCTGATTGGGCATTTGCTTTTCCAATTCCAGCCGCTTTATTGGGGGTGGGAGTGTCGGCTTTAATTGGTTTGATTTTTGGTATTTATCCGGCCTGGCAAGCCGCGGAGAAGAGCCCAATAGAAGCTTTGCGGTATGAATAAAATTGTTTATTATATTTTAATATGACCAAAAAAGAAAAAGACCAAAAACAAATAGCGGATTTTTTGTATGAAATCGGGACTATGAGAAAAATAATGAGAGCCCATCGTCAGGTTTTATTAACTGATGATATGTCTGACAGTATTTCCTCTCATTCTTATCGAGTGGCAATTATCAGTTGGTTTTTGGCTAAAAAGACCGGAGCTGATCCTTATAAAACAGTTATGATGAGTTTGTTGCATGATGTCCCGGAGGCTCGAAGTAATGATCATAATTGGGTACATAAAAAATATGTCACAGTTTATGAAGATGAGATAAGTAAAGAGCAAACCGAGAATCTTCCTTATAAAGAATTAAAGGAGTTTGTAGATGAATATGAAGACAGAGAAAGTCAAGAAGCTATTTTAGCCAAAGATGCGGATTTGTTGGATCAAATCCTCTTATTGAAAGAATATGATTGGATTGGCAATAAAGAGGCCACTATTTGGCTTTATGCCGGCAAGGGAAAAGAAAAAAGCAATGCTCAACTTAAAAGATTAAAAACTAAAGCCGGGAAGGATTTAGGTCAGGCTATTTATAATACTAATCCTTCAGATTGGTGGAAAAATTTATGGACACCCAATAATAGAAAATAGACCCTGAAACCGGTTAAGGCTTCAGGGTCTGAATGTTTTTACTGCTTTTACTGCTTTTGGAAGTAAGACAATAAAAGAGCTCCAGTATAGGGATCCAGACAGTGGACAGATTGATTTTTGGCAACAGTTTGCCAAATTTCCGCCTCGATCATGGATCGATCTTCAGGGGGGATCGTTTCCGCTAATTGACTATATTGCCGGAAACGGTAGATCAAATGATCTCGAGCCTGATCTAATTTTTGACTCAAAGCTTTGGGTACGGGGTTGTTTGTCTCCAAAGCAAAGTCTTCTACCGCCTTTAGGATCGCAATATGCCCAGATAGCATAGCTACACGGTCGGCTGCTTCATAGACAGCTAGATATTTCACAATACAAACTCCTTGGTTCGGATATTGTTCAGGTAACCTTTCTGTTGGTAATTTCTAACACATAATGATTAAATGGTAAATGCCCAAGATTAATAATTAAAGATTGGTAGTTTTTCAAAAAAGTATTATAATTAAAATATTATTTCTTTGTTTAACTTATAATTTTTATGTCTAAAATAAATTCTCCAATATTTAATTGGTCTGCTTTGGGATCATGGTTTAAACAACACAAATTAATTTCTGCCATTTTAGGTGTTACTAGTTTAGTGGTTGTAATAATTGTTGGTTTAATTTTGTGGGTAATAGTTAGTGGTTCTTTATCTGGTTCTTTAAGAAGTAAACTTGTTGGTTATAATGATGATTCTTCTTTGTCTATGGCTCAAACGGAAGATTATATGTCTCCGGAAATGGACCGAGATTCTTCTGTTCCGTCAGGAGATAATGATATTCGGATAACTGAAAGCCGAATGGATTTGCGATCAGAAGATTTGGATGAAGATGAGGAGAAACTGCAGGAATTATTAACAGACTTTGATGCTTATATTTATAGTGGACGACGAACTGAATCTAAACGTAATATAATTTTGAATCAAGAAATTTATGTTCCAATAGATAATTTCCAGACTTTATTTGAAGCATTACAAGATAATTTTGAAATTAAAAATTACAGTATCTCCGATTTTGTTATCAAGTTGGATTATCAAGTTAATGAATTAGAAATAATCAAGGAGACTTTAGCGGCTTATGGAGAAGTTAAAGAAGAAACTCAACAAATGCCTTTAGCTCAAGAGCGAGTGGATTTGTTGATGAGTATTACCGAAAAAGAACTTAAATTAAAAAGTCGAGAAAAACAATTTAGTAGTCACGTTAAAGAAACCAGAAGACGAGGCGATGAAGCTAAAATCAGTTTAAGGTGGGAACAAAAATTACCGGCTGAATTATGGCCTGAAGATATTGGATTAGAATTTAGAGCTCAATTACAAAATTTTGTTACAAAAACGGTAAGTATCGGAATTAATATATTAATTACCACACCTTTAATTTTGCTTTTGGCGGTTCAATGGATAATTTATATTTTGGCGGTATTGTTACCGATAATATTGGTCGCTTGTGGTTTAATTAAAAGTTATCGTTTTTGGTTAAAGCGTAAAAAATAATATAAAGTGAAAACTGATTATATAATTCGTCGAGCCGATAAAGAAGATTTATCGACTCTGGTTGAATTAAATAGTGATTTAGCGGATTTTCATCATCAGTTGGAACCGCGTTGTTGTTCGGGGCAGGAATTACAGGTCGGTTTTAAAGAAAACTTTATAAAAAATATAAATAATCCGGATTTTTATTGGCAGGTAATTGTTTATAAAAATTCAGTGATTGGTTATGTTTTGGTTAAAATAGATAAAGGATCAGCCAATATAAAACCAACTCAAATTGGAGTGGTTTCCGGAGCTATTTTAAAACCGGAACATCAAAATCAGGGTTTAATGAAGAAAGCGATAAACCAAGCTTTAATTTGGTTAAAAAAACAAAATATAGAAATAGTAGAATTAAATGTTTTAAGTAATAATCAAGCGGCAATTACTGTTTGGCAGAAATTGGGTTTTGTTGAATATAAAAAAAGAATGTATCAAAGATTGGAAAAATAGAACCCGTTTCCGTTGGAAAACGAAAACGGGCTAGACGGTGATGTCTAAATGATAGCCAACCCCGGTGGAATCGACCGGTTCCACTCGATTCGAATCGTGTTTGGGTCGAGTGGTTTTTAATTCCGGATACAGCTCTTCTCTATCAGGTAGTGGTTGGCGGGTTTTGGCTTTTAATACTTCCAATTGATGGAAATAAGCCAAGGCTGTTTGGTAGCGGTTGATGACTTTCATTGTTTTCTCCTTTTTTGAAGACCGGTTAACTTTAAATAGTTTAGCTGGATTGTGAAATAATTGTCAATTTAATTTGAATTAAACTTTAATTTATATTAAGATAATGATAAGCAAATTAAATATTATTTTATGAAAAGATCTTTCTTCTTAGCCAAAACTCGAACAGAAGATCCGGCCAACGAAACGGCTCGGAACGCCAAATTGTTAATCAGAGCCGGTTTTATTCATAAAGAAATGGCCGGAGTTTACGCTTATTTACCTCTTGGTTTACGAGTGTTAAAGAAAATTGAAAATATTATCAGACAAGAAATGAATACTATTGGAGGTCAGGAATTAATGATGACCACACTCCAGGATGCTTCTTTGTGGGAAAAATCCGGTCGGTGGGATGATGAGGTGTTAGATATCTGGTTTAAAACTAAATTGGCTAATGGTCAGACTTTGGGAATAGCCAATACTCATGAAGAGCCAATAACTAATCTTTTAACTCACCAGCTGTTTTCATATAAAGATTTACCGGTTTATGTATATCAATTTCAAAATAAATTCAGGAATGAATTGAGAGCCAAAAGTGGTATTATGAGAACTAGAGAGTTTTTAATGAAAGATCTTTATTCTTTTAATAAAACAGAAGACGATTTTAAAGAGTTTTATGAAAAATGTGCCGAGGCTTATAATAGAATTTATCAAAAAGTGGGTATAAGGGATATCACTTATAGAACAGTGGCCGCCGGCGGTTCTTTTACTTCCGGTTTTACTGATGAATTTCAAACAATCTCTTCGGCCGGAGAGGATATTATTTATATAGATAAAAATAAAAAATTGGCTGTTAATGAAGAGGTTTATAATGAAGACACTTTAAAACAATATGGTTTACAAAAGGCGGATTTGGTAAAAGAAAAAGCGGTTGAGGTGGGTAATATTTTTCCTCTGGGTACTAAATATGCTGAAGCTATGGGGTTATTATTAACCGATGAAGCCGGACAAAGTAAACCGCCGATTATGGGTAGTTATGGTATTGGTTTGGGGCGTTTATTGGGTACTTTGGCTGAAGTTTTAAGTGATGATCAAGGTTTGGTTTGGCCGGTATCGGTAGCACCATTCCAGGTTTATTTAGTCGGACTTAATTTAGATCAAGCCCCGGTTAAAGAATTTGCCGAAGAAGTTTATATGGAAATAACCAAAGCCGGTTTGGAAGTAATTTATGATGACAGGCAAGAAGCCGGAGCCGGAGATAAATTAAGCGATGCCGATCTTTTAGGAATTCCTTTTAGAGTGGTTGTTAGTGCTAAGACTTTGGCGGAGAATAAAGTGGAATTTAAAAAAAGAACTGAATCGGAAAATAAATTAATGGATGTTAAAGAAGTAATAAATTATGTGATTGAAAACATAAAATGATTTTACGAACCAGATTCAAAAAAGATATTGTAGCTGAATTTTTGCCACCAATTAAACAGAAAACTTCTAATAAGGTTGTAATTTTTGCCGGTGGTATGCCCAGTTATCCCGGCCGCCGCCGTAATTTATTAGAACATTGGTCTAAAAAGGGTTATTGGGTTTTTTTGCCTCGTTATCGGGGGAGTTGGGAGTCCGAGGGAAAAATGTTTAAAACAGAACCAAGTCAAGATTTAATAGATGTGATTGATAGTTTGAAAAAAGGTTTTAAAAATTCTTGGTCGGGAGAGAAATATAAAATAGACAATCCGGAAGTTTATATTATTGGATCCAGTTTTGGAGGAGCGGCAGCTTTGCTGGCTGCTTCAAATAAATATGTTAAAAAAGTGGTAGCTTTAACTCCGGTAGTAGATTGGCGTGTGGAAAGTAAAGCTGAGCCGGTTTTAAAATTAATGGATTTTATTAAACAAGGTTTTGGGGCGGCTTATCGTTTTACTCCCGGCGGCTGGTCTAAGATTCGATCAGGTCGTTTTTTTAATCCGGCTACTGCCTTAAATTTGCCGGGAGAGAAGATAATGATTATTCACACTAAAGATGATCAGGTGGTATCCATTAAACCGGCTGAAAAATTAACTGAAGCTATAAAAGCCAAAATGGTTATTTGGTCCAAAGGAGGTCATCTATCTTTATCTAATTTAGAGCAAGGGGGTCTTAGCCGACGATTGAAAAAAGTGATTGATAGCTTTTTTAAAAAATAATTATGGCAGATAGTCTTAATAATGGGAAAGAATCAAAAGGCTGTCGCTCCTGTTTTTTGGTTTTAAAAATAGTCTTATTAATTTCCGTTTTTTTTGCTATTGGAATTATTGTTTATGCCGTTATTTTTGGAGTAAAAGATATACGACAAAAATTTTTTACCAATCAAGTAATTGTTTATGATTGTGGTTCCGATGAAGAGTTATTGTTGGAAAAAATAAATCAATCAAAAATCGTTCTTTTAACTTCTTCCGGTTTAGAAACAGTTTTAATTAAAAGCGCTGAAGATGATTTTTATCGAGATGATGATATTATCATAAAGGTACAAGCAGATATGATTCGTTTCAGCCAAGATCAAGGAAAAGATTTTATTGATTGTTTTCAAAAAAGAACTTTTAATTAATTACCTATGAATTTGGAAATTAAAAAAATTACTCCGGTTACTAATGGTTATGTTTATAAAGTGGAATTAACCGAGAGCGAGGAAGTTAGTCAACACGAAGTTAGTTTAACTGAGACTGATTACCAAAAACTTAGTCAACAGGGTCAAATTACTCCGGAGGAATTATTATATTATTCATTTCAATTTTTATTAACTCGAGAATCAGCCTCGGCTATTTTACCTGTTTTTGATTTATCGGTTATCGGTGAATATTTTCCGGATTATTTTCAGTATTTGAATGATATAATTATAAATAAAAAAAATGGTTTTTCCGGCCTTTAAATATTTGGCTTTGAATTTTGTTTTGGTATATAATAAAACATGTTTATTAAATAAATTTAAAACTTATGACTATTTTAGGATTAACTTTAATAATTCTAGCTTGGATTTATCAGTTGGTGGTGGTTTGGAAAGAGCCGGAAAAATCTATTAGCCCGGTTTTTGTCGGTGTTTATCTTTTAGGTACCTTAGCTTTGGCGTTGGAAGCTTATTTAATAGAAGAAATGGAGGTTTCTGCTTTCAATATTATTGCCGGAGTTTTGGCCTTGGCGGTCTTTTGGCGTTTATTGTCTTTTAATCGTTTTTCTACTAAAGATAATAATAAATCTAATAAAATAAATGATAATGAGGATAGATTTTAAAATATTAGTTTTTGTTTTATTGCTGATAGCTTTGTTGGTGGTGGCCTATTTTTTACCATCGGTAAATAGAAATCAGCGGGAAATTTATAAAAATGATATTTATAATTTTAGTTTGTCTTATAAAGCTGGTTGGGATCCGGAATTTCATACTGATAAGGGTTTAACTTTATTTTTAAATGAAAAAGATCTTATTGAGGTTGAAGTTAAATTTTTAGAGGAGGGTCAATCGGTGGAGGATTTATTGTTGGATATTTGCCGGAGAATAAATTCTAATATAACTCATTGTTGGATAGATAAAGAAGAAGCTTTTATTACTGATCATAAAAGTAACGGACAACGGGTTTATTTAGGATATAATCTAGACGATCATCAAACAGTAGATTTTTTCTATGGTCCAATTTATTATTTTGATCTACCAGAGGTTAAGCAAAATCCAAATTTACTGTTGATAAAAGTACCTTCAACTTCTACGTTTGACCATCTGGTTTCAGATGAAATGGAGGCGATAGCTGAATCTGTTTATTTACAATAAAGCTTATTTTTTAATCAATTTAACTTTATCTTTATCAGCGGTTATGGTTACTTGAGAGCCGTTTTTGATTTCTTGATTGATAATGGCATTTGATAACTCGTCTAAAATCAAAGTTTGAACAGCTCTCTTTAAAGGGCGAGCTCCGAAAGCCGGATCGTAGCCGTGGCGTTTTACTAGCTCTTTAACAGATTTATTAAATTCTACTTTAATTCCTTGATCGGCTACCATGGTGGCTGCTTCGGCTAATTGTAAATCTATAATTTTATCTAATTCTTCATCATTGAGTTTGGTAAAAATAATAATATCATCCAAACGATTTAAAAATTCCGGCCGGAAATGAGTTCGGACTTCGGTCATAACCGTTGTTTTTAAACCGGCAGTATCTTTATCCGGCCAGTCAGCTATTTTGTCGCTAGCTAAATTAGAAGTCATAATCACTATAGTGTTGGCAAAATTAACCGATCGCCCTTGGCTGTCGGTTAAACGACCATCGTCTAAAACTTGTAATAAAAGATTGAAAACATCCGGGTGGGCTTTTTCAACTTCATCCAATAAAATAACCGAGTAAGGTCGACGCCGAACCGCTTCAGTTAATTGGCCACCTTCTTCATAACCGATATAACCCGGAGGAGAACCGATTAAGCGAGAAACAGCATGACTTTCCATATATTCACTCATATCAATTCTGATCATTGAATGTTCATCATTAAATAAATATTCAGCTAAAGCTTTGGCTAGTTCTGTTTTACCAACCCCGGTTGGGCCTAAAAATAGGAATGAACCAATTGGTTTATTGTAAGCTTTAAGACCGGCTCGGGCTCTGCGTACAGCTCTGGAGACTCCGGAAATGGCCTCTATTTGACCTATAACTCTCTGGCTCAACTCTTCTTCCATTTTAGATAATTTTTCCGCTTCGGTTTCTAATAAGCGATTAGCCGGAATTCCGGTCCATCGAGCGATAACTGTGGCAATATCTTCATCCGTAACTTCTTCTCTTAAAATTCTGTCACTTGCCGGTATTTGATCCAATTTCTTTTGAACAGTTTTAATTTCTTTTTCTGTAGCCGGTAATTCATCATAGCGAATTTTAGCCGCTTGATCATAATCTCCGTTTCTTTCAGCTTGCTCTTGTTTAATTTTTAAGTTTTCCAACTTTTCCGATAGCTGGCGATTTTGAGCAATCAGATCTTTTTCATGACGCCAAGTAGCTTCTTGATTTTTGATTTTTTCTTTCAGATTAGCCAGTTTTTTTTCTATTTCTTTTAAGCGCTTTTTACTGGCTTCGTCTTTTTCTTTTTTTAAAGCTTGTTTTTCTATTTCCAATTGAGTTTCTTGACGGCGTAGATTGTCTAATTCCGCCGGTAAACTATCTATAGCCATTTTAACGGCAGCGGTGGCTTCATCCATCAAATCTACCGCTTTATCCGGTAGAAAACGATCGGCTATATAGCGATCAGATAAAGAAGCAGCTGTAACTAAAGCTTGATCAGTGATCCTGACTCCATGGTGAAGTTCATATTTTTCTTTTAAACCTCTTAAAATGGCTATGGTATCGTCAACTCCGGGTTCAGCGACAAATACCGGTTGGAATCTTCTTTCCAAAGCCGGGTCTTTTTCTATGTTTTCTCGGTATTCTTTTAAAGTGGTGGCTCCAATCATTCGTAGTTTACCACGAGCCAAGAGAGGTTTCATCATATTACCGGCATCCATAGCCCCTTCGGCTTTTCCGGCTCCGACGATGGTGTGTAATTCATCTACAAACATAATAATTTGTCCGGCAGATTTTTCCACCTCGGTTAAAACCGCTTTTAATCTTTCTTCAAATTCACCTCGGTATTTAGCTCCAGCCAAGAGACTGCCGATTTCTAAACCGATTAATTTTTTATTTTTTAATTGCTCCGGTATATCACCGGTAATTATTCTTTGAGCCAAGCCTTCAACAATGGTGGTTTTGCCGACTCCGGCCTCACCAATTAAAACCGGATTATTTTTAGTTCGTCGTGACAAAACTTGCATTACTCGACGAATTTCATTATCTCGACCGATAACTGGATCCAATTGTCCGGCTTCGGCCATTTTGGTAAAATCTTGACCATATTTTTCCAGAACATTATATTTTGTTTCCGGATTTTTATCTTCTACTTTCATATTACCTCTGAGTTTTTTAATTTGGTTATTAATAATTTCTACTTGAAGACCTTTATCTTTAAGTAAATAACCTGCTGGACTGTCTGTTTCTAAGAAAGCCAATAATAAATGTTCGGAACTAATATAATCATCTTGCCAGCTTTTGGTTAGAGTTTCGGCTTGATTAATTATTTTAGCTAAAATTGGTGATAATTGAGGTTGGGCTTGTTGATTCAGAGTTGGTAAATTATTTATTTTTTTATCTATTTCTTCAATTAGTTCGGGTAAATTTATTTGATTTTGAATTAACAATGGTTTAATCAAGGTTTCTTCCTGCTGCAATAGGGCTTCTAATAAATGCCAATCTTCAACTGTGGCTTGTTTTTTTTGACTAGCTAAATTAACAGCATCTTGTAAAGATAATAAAGATTTCTCTGTAAATTTTTCTGGATTCATAATTGCATTTTAACAAAGACAAGTGGAAAAAATCAATAGTTTTTATTTAAGAAAGTCTTTGTTATAATTAAATTAGATTTAATTCTTTAATTAAAAATAATAAATAAAACATTATGGAAAAGAAAGAATTTAAGTTAGTAGAACAAGACCAATGCCAGATTTGCTGTGATTCCGGTCTTTGTATCGAGTGTGCTCGGGGTTGGCAGGAAATTAAAGATAAAGCTAAGGTTGATCCTGAGTTTGCTAAAAGTTTACAAGAGTGGTTACAAGGAAGAAAAATCGGGTAATAATTAATAGTTAATTTAATCATTTATCATGTTTATGGAAACAGGGTTGGATTTTATTCATTGGTCAGTATTTTTTAATTTGTTATATATGTTAGGTTTGAGCTTAGGATTAGGAGCGACTGTTTTAACCGGTGTTATGTTTTTAACTTCTATTAGTGATAAAATAATCACTCGATCGGAATTGCGTTTTATTAAATTGGGTAGTTATATTATCTGGTTGGCTTTATTGTTGGTTGTGCTGGGCTCTTCTTTGCTAACCGGGACTTATTGGCAATATTATGTGGAGTCTGATAATTTTTTGGCGGTGATTACCATTATTGTTATTATTTTGATTAATGGTTTGTTTTTTCAACTAAAACATTTACCTTTATTAAAAAACAATTTGGATTTGTATTTACCGGATCAACCAATTTTTAGAAAAAAAAGTATTGGTTTATATACCGGGCAGGTGATTTTTATAGTTTCTTGGTTGTTTATGTTGATATTGGAAATATTATCTGTAGATTTATATACTTATGGTTCACTTATGACTATTTACGGTATGGCCGTTTTTTTGAGTTGGATAATAGCTATGATAAGCTTAAGGTCTTTTCTAAGGAGTCGACCTCATTTACAGGTTTAGATATTTTGAAATAATATTATTTTATGAAAATAACTATTTTTGGTTTAGCCGGAGTGGGAACCTCATCAGTTGGACGAGCAGTGGCTGATAATTTGAATTATGCTTTTAAATCTTCAGGGGATATGTTCCGAGCCAAAGCAACTGAACTAGGTTTGAGTTTGAATGATTTTGAAGATAAAGCTAAAAAAGAAAATATTTTTGATTTGGAATTAGACAGAATGGTATCTGAATATGGGCGAACTCATGATAATTTTGTTTTTGAGAGTCGCTTGGCTTGGTATTTTATCCCGGATTCAGTCAAAATTAAATTGGCTTGTCAATTTGATGAGCGAATTAAACGAATAGCCGGTAGAGATAATTTATCCATAGAAGAAGCTAAAAAACAAACTGTTAGCCGAGAAGCGGCTATTGCTGAAAGATATAAAAATTATTATCAATTGAGTGATTTTTCTGCCGATAAAAATTTTGATGTTATTATTGATACTACTTTTACTTCTTTGTCGAAAGTAATAGAAGAAGTAACCGAATATCTACAAGAAATAATTAAAAAAACAGAAACTGAAGATATTGTTTAGTTTATAAAAGCATTGATTAAATAATCTCCAAAATAACCGATAATATAGCCGAGGCCAATTGCTAGACCACCAATAATTATAAATTGAAAAGCTTTACGTCGTCGGCTGATTCCGGAAATTGTTCCGGCTAAAAAACCCATTAAACCCAAAGTAGTCAAAGCTAAAATAGTGGATAAAATTAAAGCATTTTGAGTTTGACTGATAAATACAAACGGCAACAAAGGAATAAAACCGAAAATTATATAAGAGGCAAACATAGCCAAACTACCACCGGTGGCTTGTTTTAAACTGGTAATTTCTCCGGTATTGTACTCAATCGTAGAGTTTTCTGAAATTAAACTACCGGCAGACATAGCCACGGCTTCTACCATAATTAAAATAAAACCGGATAGAAAAATAACAGAAGTATCCAAACCGGCGGCCGTACCACCGGCAGCTAATCCAACAACTGAAGCCAAGCTGTCTTCACCACCAAAAATAAGATTTCTTAAATATGTGGTTTTTTGGTATTTATCTTTCATTAATTTATTTAATTATAACCAAAGGCGATAAAAACCACAATTTAATCTGGTTTTTTATTTTAAACAGTTTATAATATGGGTTAATGGAGCCGAAAATTTTAATGTTCGGTTGGGAGTTTCCTCCCCATAATAGTGGCGGTTTGGGAACAGCTTGTCAGGGTATATTAGAAGCCTTGGCTCGTCGACAAGTTCCGACCGTTTTTGTTTTACCTAAAAAAATGGATTATCAAACAATGCCGGTTGCTTTGGATTTTGCCAATGAAGATTTAATGGCTCAAATAAAAATTTTAAAAATTAATTCACCTTTAACGGCTTATTCTCATCCTTCTGGTTTGGGTTATGTTGGTGGTGAGAATATTAAGCTGGTTTATGGTTCGGATTTAATAGAAGAAGTTTATCGTTATGGAGCCGGGATAGATAAAGTGGCTTCTTCCGGTCGGTTTAATGTAATTCATGGTCACGATTGGTTATCTGTACCGGCAGGAATTAGAGCGGCCGCTATTTCCGGCCAACCTTTTGTTTATCAAGTGCATGCCACCGAATATGATAGAACTGGCGGTCAAGGAGGTCATCCGGCTGTTTTGGAAATAGAACAAGAAGGTTTAACCAAAGCGGACAAGGTGGTGGCTATTAGTCAAAGAACTAAACAAACCTTGATGGAAAATTACAAAGTTAATCCGAATAAGATTGAAGTGGTACATAATGGTAGTGCTTATCGACCCAAAATTAAGAAAAAAATAGCTTCTTGGTCGGCGGCCGGATTCCCGATTGTTTTATTTGCCGGTCGGCTAACTATTCAAAAAGGACCGGATTATTTTTTAGCGGCGGCTCGGCTGGCTTTAAGTTGGCGACCTCATTTAAGATTTATTATTGCCGGTTCCGGAGATATGGAAAGAAAATTAATAACTCAAGTGGCCGAATGGGGTTTGAGTGATAAAATAATATTTGCCGGTTTTGCTCGAGGTCAAGATTTAGACAGTCTTTATGCTTCAGCCGATTTATATGTTTTACCCAGTGTGTCCGAGCCTTTTGGTTTAACACCTCTAGAGGCTTTGGCCTGCGGTACTCCGGTTTTGGTTTCGCGTCAATCGGGAGTAGCTGAGATTTTGAATCATGCTTTGAAAGTGGATTTTTGGGATGTGGATGACTTGACAGCTAAAATAATAACTTTAACCGATGAGCCGGCTATGGCTCAAACTCTAAAAAGATTAGGGGGGTCAGAAGCTGGGGAATGGACTTGGGATAGATCAGTAGCCGGTTATTTGAATGTTTATAAATCTTTATTAGGGTCAATTTAAAATTATGGCCAAACTTTGTTTTTATTTTCAAGTTCATCAGCCTTATCGGATTCGACCGATGCGGATTTTTGATGTGGGAACCGGTTTGAAATATTTTAACGATAAAACCGATACCAATCTTAATAATGAACGCTTAATGACTAAAGTAGCCTCCAAATGTTATTTACCAATGGGGCGATTGTGGTTGGAAATATTAAAAAACAATCCCGATTGGCGGATAAGTTTTTCTATCTCCGGTATTACTTTAGAGCAAATGAGAGACTTTAGTCCGGAAACTTTGCATCTTTTTAGACTTTTAGCTGAAACCGGGCAAGTGGAATTTTTAGCCGAGACTTATTACCATTCCTTATCTTTTTTGTATGATAAAGACGAATTTACCCGACAAGTTAATAAACAAGCGAATTTAATAGAAGAATTATTTGATCAAAAACCGAAAATTTTACGCAATACTGAATTGATCTATCATAATGAGCTGGCTCAATGGGCGGCTGAGGCCGGTTACCGAGGAGTTTTAGCCGAAGGTGCGGATAAATTATTAGGTTGGCGCAGTCCCAATCATCTTTATTATCCGACAGGGCAAAATAAAATTAAACTCTTGCTTAAAAATTATAAATTATCCGATGATATCGCTTTTCGTTTTTCAGATCCTCATTGGCCGGAGAGGCCGTTAACGGCGGAAAAATTTGCTTCATGGGTGGGGCAAACTTTTGCCGCCGGAGGAGAAATTATTAATTTGTTTATGGATTATGAGACTTTTGGCGAACATCAGTGGGCGGATACCGGTATTTTTGATTTTATTCGTAATTTACCTCAAGCCCTGAGTCAAATTGAAAATTTGGAAATAGTAACTCCTTCTATGGCGGTTAAAACTTTACCGGCGGTGGGAGAGATAGACTGCCCCGATTATGTTTCTTGGGCGGATACCGAAAGAGATTTATCGGCTTGGTTGGAAAATGAAATGCAACTGGAGGCCATTAGCCGATTGTATGGCCTAGGGTCTGTTATTATAAAATCTCAACGACCAGATTTAATAGAAGACTGGCGCCGATTGCAAACTTCTGATCATTTTTATTATATGTGCACTAAATGGTGGCAAGACGGAGATGTTCATGCCTACTTTAATCCTTATGCTTCTCCTTATGATGCCTTTATGTCTTTTATTAATGCTCTAAATGATTTACAATTAAGACTAGCAAATAGAAAATAATTTTTTAAACTTATATGTCTAAATCTGTCACCTTGGGGAATGGTCACATCTTGGTTAACTTGGATCGTTATGGCCAACTTCGAGATTTGTATTATCCTTATGTTGGTTTAGAGAATCAGATAGGGGGCCATTATAAACATCAGTTGGGAGTTTGGGTTGATGGGCGGATGTCTTGGTTAAATGACGATTCTTGGCAATTGGATATTAAAATGGATCCCGATGTTTTTGCCGGTAAAATAACAGCTATTAATTCTAATTTAGGTTTAGAATTAAAAATAACCGATTCGGTTTACAATGAAAAAAATATTTTCTTTCGGCAAATAGTTGTTTCTAATAAAGGACCAGCTCGAGATATTAAGATTTTCTTCGGTCAACAATTTGAACCACATCAATCTCATGTAGCCCATACTGCCTATTATGATCCTCGATGCCAGTCAATTATTCATTACCGTAATCGCCGAGCTTTTTTGGTTAATGCCGAATTGGAAGGTCGAGGGTTTGAAGAATTCAGTACCGGAGTTTTTGGAGCCGAAGGTAAAGAAGGAACCCATATAGATGCCCAAGACGGTCGTCTTTCCGGTAATCCGATAGAACATGGTCAAGCAGATTCAGTTATTGGTTTACACGACAGTTTTCAAGCCGGGGAAAATAAATTTTTATATTATTGGTTGGCCGTTGGCCATAGTATTGAAGAAGTTATCGAATTGAATGCTTATGTTAAAAGCAAAGGCCCCGGTTATTTAATCAGAACCGGTCAAGATTATTGGCATGCTTGGGTTAATCGTCAGAATTTTAATTTTTATGGTTTATCTCAAGAGACAGTAGATTTATTTAATCGTTCTTTGTTTGTTATCCGGTCTCACGTGGATTTGGGTGGAGGTATAATTGCCTCCGGAGATTCCGGGATGTTACAACATGGAAAAGATACTTATGCTTATGTCTGGCCCAGAGATTCGGCTTATGCCGCTTTAGCTTTAGATCGAGTGGGTGATTGGGGAGTGGTTCGCAAATTCTTTTTGTTTGCTTCTGAGGTGATAGATAAGGATGGTTATTTTTTGCATAAATATTCTCCGGATGGTTCTGTTGGTAGTTCTTGGCATCCATGGGTGGCTCCGGACGGTCGACAACAATTACCGATTCAAGAAGATTCCACCGCTTCGGTTATTTTCGCCCTCTGGCAACATTATGGTATAGCTAAAGATTTGGAATTTATAGAAACAATTTATAATTCCTTAATAAAATCAGCCGCGGATTTCATGGTAACTTACAGAGATTGGGAAACCGGTCTGCCACATCCCAGCTATGATTTATGGGAAGAACGTTGGGGAGTTCATACTTATACTGTTTGTGCTGTTTATGGTGCTTTAATGGCTGCTACCGGTTTTGCCGAAATTTTAGGTAAAGTAAAAAGTGCCAATCGTTACCGCCAAACAGCGGAAGCGGTTAAAAAAGGTTTAATGGAACATTTGCGTCATCCGGAAACCGGTCATTATGCTCAAGCCCTGCTTTATAATAAAGAAGGAAAATTGGAACCCAATTGGGTGGCGGATATGTCGGCAGTTCACGGTTTACATCAATTTGGTTTATTGGCAGCGGATGATCCGGAGCTTAAAAAGGAAATGGATTATATGGTGGAAAAATTGTCTGCCGATATTGGTGGTTTATCTCGTTATGAAAATGACGCTTATTACCGAGACAGTGACCATTCACCAACCAATCCTTGGTTAATAACCACTATGTGGCAGGCTCAATATTTAGTGGATAGAGCTAAAAAAGAATCCGATTTGGATGAAGTTAAAAAATTATTAGCTTGGGCGGTAACCAGATCACAACCGGATGGTTTATTAGCCGAACAATTTCATCCGCAAACCGGCCAACCTTTTTCAGCCAGACCTTTGGTTTGGAGTCATGCTGAATATGTTAGAACAGTGATTGCTTATTTGGATAAATTGGAAGAATTTGGTATTTGTGAGGCTTGTAATCCGGTGTATTAAAAGTCTTTTTTAAAGATGTGATTATCCTGATATATGTTAGGATGTTTCTGTTTCTTAATTTAAAAAATGGATACTAAACCGATTAATTTTAAAATTGAAGCCGAATTAGATAATGGCTTGGGTCGAGCCGGAGTAATTAACACTCCTCACGGACCAATAAAAACCCCGGCTTTTGTGACAGTGGGTACTAAGGCCACGGTTAAAGCTCTGTCACCGGATCAAGTCAAAACTCTGGGAGCTCAAGTAGTCTTGGCTAATACTTATCATTTATTATTGCAACCGGGGGATGAAGTAGTGGCTACAGCCGGTGGTTTACACCAATTTATGAATTGGTCAGGACCGATAATGACAGACTCCGGTGGTTTCCAGGTCTTTTCTTTAGGAGCGGCTTATGGTCAAGGAGGAATATCTAAATTTGCCAGTAGTCAAAATATTACAGAAGAAAAACTGACAGTGGTTTCTAAACCGGCTCAAATTGATGATGAAGGAGTAACTTTTAAATCCCATATTGACGGGCGGGAGCATAGATTAACTCCGGAGATTTCCATGGCTATTCAACATAATCTGGGGGCGGATATTATATTTGCTTTTGATGAATGTACCACTCCTACTGCCGATTATGATTACCAAAAAAAGGCCATGGACAGAACTCACACTTGGGCTGAGAGATCTCTTCGGGCTCACCAGGCCTCCGGTCAAAATAAAAAACAAGGTTTATTCGGGATTGTTCAAGGGGGACGATTTCAGGATTTACGGCAAGAATCGGCTAGAATAATAGCCGGAATGGATTTTGCCGGTTTTGGGATTGGCGGTTCTTTTGTTAAAGAAGATTTGGATACGGCTTTAACTTGGGTTAATTCTATTTTACCACCGGATAAATCACGACATTTATTGGGAATTGGTCGGCCGGAGGATTTAATTTTGGGAGTATCCAATGGAGCCGATACTTTTGATTGTGTAGCCCCGACTCGCATGGCCAGAAACGGTACTTTAGATACTAAAGAGGGGAGGATTAATATTTTAAACAGTAAGTATAAAAAAGATTTTCAACCCTTGGAAGCCGATTGCGATTGCTATACTTGTCAAAACTTTACTCGGGCTTATTTGGCTCATTTGTTTAGAGCCGGGGAGATGCTAGGGCCGGTTCTGGCTTCTGTTCATAATTTGTTTTTTATTAATCAATTAGTAGATAACCTCCGCCAAGCTATTATAGACAACAATTATAAAGAGTTTACGACGGGTTTTTTGGGTAGATACGGGGGTTGACAAACTAGGGTATAATATGCTATTATTCCCGATGGAGAGCAGGGGGTTGTCCTCTGTTTTATTTTTTTTTGACAAAAAAAGAAGGAGGAAGGAAATGAAGAATTTGTGGCCCCTGACGGGGCTTGTGGTCATCTTAATGATGGCCACAGTCTGGTTTCTCTGGTCAAGGCCGGAGATGCCGGAGGCGATCGAGAACCAGCCTGAGGGACCGGTGGTTCAGACAATCGAAGAAAAGGAAGAGTCGGAGTCGGTTAAACCGAGGCCGGCTCAGGCAGAAGTTGTCGCCATCTCTGGTGAGGTGGTGGCCGGATTCAACATGACCCGGTTCCACCGGGTGGAGGAAGAGTGATGGGTTTCATTTTTTCGTTTTTGATCGTTGTGGTCGTCGCTTCGGCGGCGGTGGCCGGGGTGGAAGAGGTTCCTGAGGTTTCCGAGTCGGAAACCTTAGGTACGGAATTGGCGCAGATTTATTTGCGTCATCGGGTAGACCACTTCCGTGGTCACTTTTCTTTTTCTCGGCAATCCGGGATGGTTCGTGGATCATTTCGGATGACCCCGGAGTTCTGGGTGACCCGGTTCGAGGTTGCCGGGGAGATCATCTTTGATGACCCTGACAACCCCCTGCCGGGGTTGCCTGAGAACGCGGACGGGCCAGTTGAGGGTTATAGGATAAATTTGGTCGGCCGAGACTCGTCCGGCAGGAGTGTTCTTTACGGACACACTCGGGTGGCCACTTTGGATCCCGGTGATCCCATCGGGATTACCCTTAATCCGACGGCTGAAGAGCGGTTCCTACCGTATCAGCCGGAGGAGAATGTTGATCCTGCCGGTCTGGTGTTGGAGGTGGACGGTCGGATTCGGGCTGTTTATGACCCCGAAACCGAAGGATTCACTTTCTGGCCAGATCCTATGGTTCGTCAGTCCTATTGGCGAATCTTAACCGGTGATGGCCAGATGGTGGCCACCGGGGAGTTGGATCCAGTCTCGCTCCCGACGACGGGGGAGGGTAATCCGGTCAGCGTTCGCCTGGCCGGCGATGTCTTGCCGATTGACTTAGTTAATCGGCAGTCGGTTTCCTTCCGGGTGCTCGAGTTGAGCAACTGGGAGGAGACCGAGGCTGGAGACTGGATCCCGGCTCGATCCTTTACTCTCCGGCGCCGGCCGGGGGAGGCTACTTACCTTCACCTGCCGGAATTTCCCGGGCAGGTGGAAGTCTGGGCCCATCAGGACTGGGGGCCAATGGAGGTGGTGCCGGTGGCGGTGGAATATCTGGGTGGATCCCTCATCCGGATATTCATCCCCGGCGGCTCGGAGAAGTTGGTGGTTACCATCTCCTCCGAGTACGTCGAAGAGGTGGAGCACCTCCACTTATCAATCCATCCTGCCGGGCTGGGTTAATTTTTTTGTCGTTACAGCGGTCGGAGTTTGCAAAAGCTCCGGCCGTTTTTATTTGTGTTTTATTTATAGTATTGTAGGATTATTTAGAAAATGAAACTCAAAAATTATAATCTCAAAGATTATTTTATTTTCAAATTTTTCAAATAAAAAATTATCAATATTCATATTCATAATTTTTTGTTAAGATAATAAAGACCATGCCTACCACCCAAAAAACAATCTGCTCCGAAATAACCCCTCTCTACCACAGTTGGAAACAAGCAGTAGAAGAGGTAAAAAAAGCCAAAGACTCCTTCCAGAATGCCGGAGCAGAGGACAACCTCCAAACTCTCAAAGAAAACCTTAAACAAGCTCTAATAAAAGCTCAAACAGCCAAAGAAGCTTATTTCAAGAAAAAAGAAGAAAACACTCAATATGAAGATAAAACCATCATCTTAAAAGACGCTCTCATTCTGGAATATTATCAAGATGTGGGGATAAATAACTGGGAAGAAGAAAATGGCAGAGTTACTTATCTTAACTTAAACGACAAAGACTTAAGCCATAAAGATAATCCACCTTTTCCGGATGGTTTACAAACACTTTCTCTTGACAGAGTCACCCCCCCGGCAGACATCACCTTCCCGGATGGTTTACAATGGCTTTCTCTTAACAAAGCCACCCTCCCTAAAAACATCACCTTCCCGGATGGTTTGCAATGGCTTTATCTTAAGGGAGTTGAACTCCCACTAAATATTTCCTTCTCGGATAGTTTACAGGGACTTTATCTTGATGAAGCTAAACTCCCATCAAACATCACCTTCCCGGATGGTTTACAAAGTCTTTCTCTTGAAAGAGCTAAGATCCCACCAAATATTTCCTTCCCGGATGGTTTACAAGTTCTTCGTCTTAACGGAGCCACCCTCTCACCAAACATCACCTTCCCGGATGGTTTGCAAACTCTTTGGCTTAACGGAGCCACCCTCCCATCAAACATCATCTTCCCGGATGGTTTACAAACACTTTCTCTTGACAGGGTTACCCTCCCCGAAAACACCACCTCCGAAGAATGGCAAGAAAAACTCCGAGAATACCGGCAGAGGAACCCTGATGTTACAATTTACGGTGTTAATATTTAATCCTCTCTATGCCTACAGACAAAAAAACAATCTGCTCAGAAATAACCCCTCTCTACCACAGTTGGAAACAAGCAGTAGAAGAGGTAAAAAAAG
>JBMCHT010000001.1:0-187117 GCA_048617235.1 Patescibacteria group bacterium | reverse complement strand
CAACAGATTCTCCACAACCATCACCGGAGGAAGTGGTTTCTGCTGAACAATCGTTTAAAACAGTTAAAAAATCTTCTCCACCCAGCGGTGGCGGTGGTGGTGGCGGTCGTATCTTAACACCGGAAGAACCTGATCCGGATCCGGAACCGGAAGTGCCTCAATCTTGTGGACCTTATTTATTGGAATTCATTCGTTATGGGGCGGATAATAATCCAGTAGAGGTTTTGAAACTTCAAACCTTTTTGCGAGTATTTGAAGGATATAATGTTCCATTGTCCGGAGTTTATGATTTGACTACTTATATGGCGGTTAGAAATTTCCAATTAAGATATGCCAGTGATGTACTTGATCCTTGGGGTATTACCGAGCCGACCGGTTTTGTCTTTATTACTACTACTTTGAAAATTAACTATATTTATTGCGGTATTACCGATCCGATTACTTTAGATTTGACTAATTTTTATCCACCGACTGTCTTTGTACCGGCGGCTGTAGATGCCGGTCTGGATTTGACAGACTTTGAATTACCGGAGGCACCGGAAGATTTATTGCCGATTGATGAAGACGGAGAAGCAGATGAAACACCAACTATGGGAGTTGAAGATGATGGCTTCTTACAATTGGCTGCTTTGGGAGTTTTGGATTTCTTTAGAGATTTCTGTTGGTTGTGCTGGTGGTTAGTCTTATTGTTATTATTAATTATTTTAGGATTACTATATCGTTTATATAGAGCTGGACAGGATTATAAAAAACTAAATGAGCGTTATACTCATTTATCTGATAACTTAGCTCAAGGATTAGTGATGGATAAAAATGAAGAGGAAGAATTAGCCACAGATGTTGGTAACGAAGAATGGCAAGCAACTACTGAGACAGATGAAATAGAACCGGCAAAGGAAGAAACCACAGCCACTCCTTTTGCAGTGTGGACAGATGAACAAAAAGAAACTGAAGCAACAACAGAAGAAAATGTTGAAGGAATTGAGAATAAAGTTAAAAATAAAAAAGCGAAATAAGCTGGTTGTTTGAAGCCAGACCGATTGAATTTTTGATTTAATCGGCTTGGTTTCAAAGCCAAGATTGGTCTTTGTAAATAATCGTTCTGGATTCTAGGTTGAGTTCGGGGCGAAAAGCTAAACTCCCCTCACAGAAGGGGAAGGAGGAAGACATGAAGAAGCAGCAGATGGTGATGTTGTTGGTGGCGATGATGGTGATGGTGTTTGGTTGTCAGCAGCCGGAGCCGGAGACCGTGGTGGAGGGTTACTCCTTCACCGACTCCTGTTCTCGCACTTTCTTTGGGGCGGAGGTGGTGGAGCCGACGACGGCTCTTGATGCCACTTTCCGTCTGGAACGGGAGGTGGATGGCGACTTTCGAAGTGTAGCTCAAGTGGTCTACAATTCTGAAGAGACGGTGGCCTATCCGGTGACGGATGAGAAGGGGTCAGTATCGTACTGGGTTATCGACGGTAGTTACTACCGTTGGAACCCGGGGTACCCCTTTTGGTATCCGGTGGAGGAGGTTGCAACTTCAGAGTTGCGACCCGACTACTCGGCCGGGGTGGCGGTGATATTGTTGGCGGCGGTGGCTCTTGGCCAGTTGGCGGCAGAGATCGGGTTGCCTTCGTTTGCCCTCCCGGCGGAAAATCCGGGATTGGCGCCCTTCGCCCTCTTTCGCATTCAGGATGCGAATGAGGTAAACTATCGGATTTCGGCTCAACCGAGCGGAGGTTCAATCGGTCGATCGGCCGAATTTGTTTTAAGGGGCGATCCTCGTCCCTTGGGGACTTGTTCCGCCGAACCGGAACCGGAACCGGAACCCGAACCGGAACCACAGCCTGATCCTTTAGAGGTCAGGTGGGAATTGGAAGAGACGGAAATGTTGATGGGAGAGGAGATGGTGGTGAAAGTTTCTGTCTGGGGTTCCAACCCTCAATTTCAAATCTGGTTTTACACGCCGGACGGGGGACAGCTTGGATTCTCCAGGCCAAACCGCCAATTTGATCTCAGCGTTGTTCCCGTGGATTGGCATACTCACGGCTTACCGGAGTATGTTTCTTTTCATCTCTCCGGAGGTGACGGGCAACAGATCCAGGAGGCCAAGAGGGTTAGGGTCTCCCGGCCCTTGTCTCTGACTCGGTATCAAGTGTCCCCGGGAACGCTTGAGGTGGGGGATGATGTCCGAACGAACATCATCTTTCGTGGAGGAGTTGGAGTTAAAAACCTGCGGGTGCAATATCCCGAGGGGGAAGTGGATCGGTTCGATCTTTTTCCCGCTCCCGATTGGTCTTGGACTCACCTCCAAGGACCGTCGGTGGTGGAGAAGGTGGAGCTGGATAAGGATGTTTGGCGTTTGGAATTGAAGCGCCGGATTCCTTTTGACACCGATGGCCAGTCCGTCCCGGTTCACTTGCGGATTGAGGACGAGAGGGAAACACAACTAGATGCCGAGAGGCAGATAGTTGTTGCTCCGGAACCGGAACCCGAACCGGAACCGGAACCCGAACCGGAACCCGAACCGGAACCGGAACCGGAACCTGAACCGGAACCCGAACCGGAACCCGAACCGGAACCTGAACCTGAACCCGAACCGTTGAATCTAGTGGTTTCTTCCTCGGCTGAAGAATTCAGTCAAGGGGAAACTGCGAGGATCTCAGTCGAGATCCTTGGTGGAGTCCCGCCTTATGAGGTGGTCTGTTTGTCTCCCTTTGGGAGTCGGCAGATCGTTACCTCCCAAGGTGGGACGGTGGAGTTTTCCGACTGGCTGTTTTATGACACAGACGGCCAGGAGGAGAATTTCCGTATTCGCGTTACGGACGCGGAAGGGAATCGGGAGTTGGTGGAGGTCCCCGTGATTATCCACCCCAGCTCTTGATTTCCTCTTGATTTGATCTTTGTTTTTACGGCCCGGCCAGTCACTTAGGTGATTGTCCGGGCTTTTCTTTGCTCTTGTGTTTTTTTAAAAAGTATGGTAGAGATGCAGAAGATTAATTATAGAAATTATTTTAAATTTAGGTTTAAAAATAAGGTTAAAATAGTTATTTCAAGAGTCGATTAAAAATTTATTAATAAATATTATTATATGAAATCATTAATTATGAAAATGGAATTTGGAGCTAAGGTTTTGGTAATTTTAGCTTTTGTTTTGGTGGGATTAGGTTTTACCTCCATCGCTTTGGGAGAAGAAGATGTTTATCATTCTGCTGATACAAATCAAGATGGTGTGATTAGTCAGGAAGAATATGAACGAGTGGAGGATTACTTTAATGCCGGAGGTTATCATTGTGATTCCTCGACTGTGGATGGCTATGCCCCCAATGAGTCCGATGTGGATTATTCTGATGCTTTAGATTGTAATCCGCATGATTCGGATTATGAGCCTCAAAATTGGAAAATTGAATTATCTGAGTTATTGCGTGTAATTCAATTCCATAATGTTGGAGGGTATACTTATGTAGGAGAGGGAGAGGTTTGTGATAGTGAGAATGTGTCAGAAGATGGTTTTTGCCCTCAAGCTTCTGTGAATGGTGGAGAGGATTTGGAATTGGAAGTTGGTATAAATCAAAATGTGTTTAATGTCGGTGAGAGAGCTGTTTTAAATATAGCAGTAGCCGGTGGCCAGGGTCCTTATGCCATTACTATTTTAACTCCTTTTGGTGGACGAACGACTCATCATGATTTGCCCGGTTCCGGTTTTACGGTTGAAGACTGGTTATTTTATGATAGTGCCGGTCAGCAAGTGGATTTTATTATACGAGTAATCGATAATACGGGAGAAACGGTAGTTTATCGTCAAACTGTGGCTATAAATCGTTAATAAAATTTTAGATCATTACTCTTGCAATAAGTTTTATTGTGTGGTAGTAATGATTAAAGAATAGAGGGTTATTAAATTATCCATTTTTAGATAAAAAGGCTAAAAATAAGGATAAATTAGAAATTATTAGATTATTACTAAATTAATTATTATGTTTAAATTATCTGTTTTAAAATATGTGCCGGCTTTGGCTATAGTAACAATAGCCGGAGTGGTTTACGCTCAGTCTGCTATTACTGTTGATATTGAATCTCCAGTTGATGGAGCTGAGTTTGAAGTTGGTCAATCTATCGAGTTTTCCGGATCAGCTACCGGGGGAGATAGTTCTACTTATGCTTGGGGTTGGGATTTAAATGGTGAAGAACAAGTAGCCACTCAGTCTTTTTCCAGATCTTTCGATTCTGTTGGACAAAAGAATATTTCTTTGCAAGTAGTAGATATTGATGATGGTGAAGGAATGAGCGAGATTACTATAGACATTGTAGAGGAAAGTGGTTCCGATGAGTTAGTTATTTCTGATATTCAAGTCAGTGATTTGACTCATAACAGTGCTACTATTACTTGGACTACTAATCAACCGGCTACCAGTAGAGTAATTTACGATACCGAATCTCAATCGGATATTTCCGATCAGTCTGCTCCAGATTATGGTTATCAGTTTTCTACCACTAGAGATGATGACAAAGTAACCGATCATTCTGTAACTTTAACTGACTTATCTGCGGAAACTCAATATTTCTTCCGAGTTTTGTCAGCTGAATAAACAATTGATAATTCGGTTTGTTAAACCAACCCCATTTGAAAGAATGGGGTTGGTTTTTGTTTAAATTTAGTTCATATTAAGAGGATGTTAGAAGTTAAATTAAAAAAATTAATTTCAAGTGGATATTTGGTAAAATTAGATTACCCTCTTAGTGATTTAACTACTTTTAAAATAGGGTCTCAAGCCCAAGCGGCCGGTTATTTGGCGGTTTCTAGTTTTAATCAGGTGGTTAAAATATTAAAAGTAGTAACTGAGGAAGATATTCCTTATAAAATAATTGCCGGCGGAAGTAATTTGGTTTTGGCAGACAAGCTTTTGCCTTATTTATTTATTCATTGGCAATCAATTGAGGGTATAGAAGTGGATGGTAATCGGATTTTTTGTTCAGCCGGAGTAAGTTTAAAAGATTTGGTGGCTGAATCACTTGAGGTTGGTTTGGGGGGGTTGGAGACTTTATCCGGTATTCCGGGCTCGGTTGGTGGAGCAGTGGTTGGTAATGCCGGAGCCTATGGTCAATCTATTAGTGATCATTTAACAGCAGTGACCTTTTTTGATGGTTATCAATTATTAAGATTGGAGAAAAAGGAGTGTAATTTTTCTTATCGTCATAGTTTGTTTAAAAAAAATCAAGGAGTGGTTTTGGCGGCGGAATTTCAATTAACTCCGGTTGATAAAAATAAATTACAAGAAATTAGTCGAGAGATTATAGTTAAAAGGGAAGCCAAATATCCTCCCGGTTTATTGTGTCCGGGTAGTTTTTATAAAAATTGGCCGGTAGCCGATTTACCAAAAGAATTCCAGTTACCGGCAGATAAAATAATTGTTGGTAAATTACCGGCCGGTTGGGTATTGGAAGAAGTGGGAGCTAAAGGTTTAACCGTTGGCGGAGTTAAAGTAGCTGATTACCACGGTAATTTGATTATAAATAAAGGACAAGGTACTTTTGCCGATGTTAAGGCTTTAGATAAGGAGTTAAGGCAAAGAGTAAAAAAGCGTTTTGGTCTTGAACTGGAACCGGAAATCCGTTATATTGAATAGGATGTCATATAAATTAACAGTCGGATTGGAGGTTCATGTTGAGCTTAATACTAAGACTAAAATGTTTTGTGCTTGTCGAAATGACACCTCGGCTGCTCCTAATACCAATATTTGTCCTATTTGTTTAGGTCACCCGGGAACCTTACCAACTCCTAACATTCAAGCGGTAATTTCAATTTTGCGTTTAGGTTTGGTTTTAAATGGTCGTTTGGCTGATTGGGTAAAGTTTGATCGAAAAAATTATTTTTATCCGGATATTCCCAAAGGCTATCAAATAAGTCAGTATGATGAACCGTTGGTGGCCGGTGGAGAATTAGCCGGAGTGGCTGTTACTCGAGCTCATTTGGAAGAAGATACAGCTCGGAATCAACATCACCCTAAGAAAAATATCAGTTTGGTGGATTTTAATCGTGGGGGTTTGCCTTTATTGGAATTGGTAACCGAGCCGGTAATAGAAACCGCTGAACAAGCCGGTTTTTTTGCTCGGGAATTGCGTTTGGTTTTAGGGCCGGAGTATTTAAATATTTCCGATGCCAATATGGAATTGGGACAGATGCGAGTGGAGGCCAATGTCTCTGTTAGTCAGACTGATAAATTGGGAACGAAAGTGGAAGTTAAAAATTTAAATTCTTTTAAAGCGGTAGAAAAGGCTATTGCTTATGAATATGATCGTCAAATAAGCGTTTTGGAGGCAGGAGGGCAAATAGAACAAGAGACTAGAGGTTGGGATGAAAATAAGGGAGTAACTTTTTCTCAAAGAAAAAAAGAAATGTCTCATGATTATCGTTATTTTCCTGATCCGGATTTACCGCGAATTAAATTAAAAGGTAGATCAGGATTAGTGGACTTAGAAAAGACAATTCCAGAGAGTCCGGCTCAGAAACGACAACGGTTTCAGGCGGAGTTTGATATAAAAGAATCAGATATTGAAATTTTAATTTCCTCTAAGAATTTGGCTGATTTATTTGAAACAACTTTAGTTGGTTTAGGTGACAGTAACCAGGCTCAATTGATAGCCAATTATATCACCAGTGATGTTGTGGGTATTTTAAAGACGATTAAAGAAGCTAAATTGCCGGAAACCGAGGCTTTAGTTGAATTGTTATCTTTGGTTATATCCGGTGAGTTGTCTTCGCGCGGAGCCAAGGAGGTTTTAGCTGTTATTATGTCCTACGGTGGATCTCCAAAAGCGGTAGCTACTGAAAAGAATTTATTTCAACAAAGCGGTGAAGAAGAATTGGTGATTATTGTTAAAAAAGTAATTATCGATAATCCGGAAGTGGTTTCGGATTTTAAAGCCGGTAATGAAAAAGTTTTACAATTTTTGGTAGGCCAAGGTATGAAAGCTTCCGGCGGAGCGGCTAATCCTAAAATTTTGGCTGAAATAATCAGAAAAGAAATAAAATAGATTTTAAAGTTTGGCTGTCAGTTAATGAATTGTTATAATGGAGTTATTATTAACTTACATTTGAAAATCTATGAAAAAAATAAAAGTAGCAGTTAACGGTTTGGGACGAATTGGACGAGCTTTTGTCCGCCAGGCTATAAAACGTCCTCAAGAAATTGAATTGGTGGCTTTTAATGATTTGATAGATATAGAAAATTTGGCTTATCTTTTGCGTTATGATTCCGCTTACGGTTTGGCAGATTTTAAGATTGAAGTTAAAGATGAAAAATTTATTATTGATGATCAAGTTATTCCTTTTTATTCTGAGCCGGAACCGGGTCAATTGCCGTGGGGAGATTTAGAGGTGGATATAGTGGTTGAAGCCACCGGTTTTTTTACTGAGTATAAAAAAGCCAAAGATCATTTAACGGCCGGAGCCAGACGAGTGGTGATTACCGCTCCAGCTAAAGGAGAACCGGTGCCCGGAGTGGAAACCGCTACGGTTTTAATGGGAGTAAATAATCATGATTTGGCTACTTGCCAAATATCTTCCAATGCTTCTTGTACCACTAATGCAGTTAGTCCGGTAGTCCAAATTTTAAAAGAAAGTATTGGAATTAAAAAAGCTATGCTTAATACTGTTCATGGTTATACCGTCAGTCAGGGAATTGTTGATGGTCCGGATAAAAAAGATTGGCGTCGGGGTAGAGCCGGAGCGGCCAATATTGTTCCCAGTAGTACCGGAGCGGCCAAGGCAGTAACGGAGGTTTTAACAGATTTGGAAAATAAATTTGATGGTATCGCTTTACGGGTGCCGGTTTTAGTTGGTTCAATTGCCGATTTAACTATGGTGACTACACGGGAGACAACTACGGAAGAGGTTAATAATATTTTAATCGAAGCATCTCAAACAGAAAGATGGAAAAAAGTGTTGGCGGTAACGGATGAATCTTTAGTGTCTTCGGATATTATTGGTCGAAATGAAGCGGCTATAGTTGATTTACAAATGACCAGGGTGGTTGATGGTGATTTGGTTAAAATTTTATCTTGGTATGACAATGAAGCCGGTTATACCGGAGCTTTGGTCGAGCATATTATTACGGCCGGAAGAGCCTAATTTTATAATTAATATTTATGAAAATATTTTTAGCGGCTGATCATGCCGGTTTTGAGCATAAAGAAATATTAAAAAGACATTTGAAACAAATGGGCTATAAAGTATCCGATGAAGGAGCTTTTTCATTGGAACCGGCAGATGATTATCCGGATTTTATGCATATGGCTGTTTTAAGGTTGACTGGAGAGGAACCTGGTCAAGCCAGGGTAATTTTATTAGGTGGTTCCGGTCAAGGGGAAGCGATGGTAGCTAATCGTTATCAAGGGGTGCGGGCGGCGGTTTATTATGGTGGCAGTAAAGAAATATTAACTTTAGCTCGAACTCATAACAATGCCAATGTTTTAGCTTTGGGTTCCAGATTTTTGGCTACTGAAGAGATAATTGAAGCCGTGGATTTATGGTTGAATACGGATTTTTCCGGAGAAGATAGACATATTCGACGAATAGTTAAAATAGATAATCCTCAAGAGGAGTTGGAATTTTAATTTATGAATAATATCATCCCGGCCATTATTGGTCAAAATTTTAAAGAAGTTAAAGAAAAAATAGACTTATTGGAAGGTCATGTTTTATGGGCGCAATTGGATATTATGGATGGCAAATTTGTTCCGCCGAGCACTTGGCAAACAGCGATGGATTTAAAAACGATTACTGGTCAAATAAAATTAGAAGCTCATTTTATGGTAGATAATCCTGAAGAAATAATTGAAGATTGGATCGAGGTGGTTGATAGAATTTGGATTCAAATTGAGGCCAAAGGCCAACCAATGGAGACTTTGAGAGCGATTAAAGAAACCACTGTCGTAGAGGCCGGAGTTTCGGTTGAAATGCAAACGGATTTGGAAGAATTATTGCCATTAATTAAAGAATTAGGATTGGTGCAATTAATGGCCATAGATAAGATTGGTTACCAAGGGCATAAATTTAATCAAAAAGTTTTAGAGCGAATAAAGTTTTTGCGACAGGAATGTCCCGATGCTATAATTCAGATAGATGGGGGAATAAATCAAGAAACTGCCGGTTTGGTTTTGGCTGCCGGAGCTTCTCAATTGGCTGTCGGTTCGGCTATTTGGCAAACTGAAGATCCTCTTCACACTCTACAACAATTTCAATCTCTATAAATTATGAATGATGATAAAATAAAAAGTTTAACCATTCAAGCTAATACTATTCGGAGTTTGGTTATTGAAATGTTAATGACTGCCGGCTCCGGTCATACGGCCGGTTCTTTGGGAATGGCGGATATTTTTACTTTACTCTATTTTCATATTTTGCGTCATCGACCGGAGGAGCCGGAGTGGCCGGATCGGGATAGACTAATTTTATCCAATGGACATATTTGTCCGGTTCTATATGCTACCATGGCTTGTGCCGGTTATTTTCCGATTAGTGAATTAAAAACTCTAAGGCAATTCGGCTCTCGTTTGCAGGGTCATCCCTATCGTGAGTATTTACCGGGTTTGGAAACCAGTTCCGGTCCTCTGGGCTCGGGTTTATCTCAAGCTATAGGCATGGCTTTGGCCGATAGATTAGATAATGGGTTGTCTTCCGGTAAGTTTTTTTATTGTTTGATGTCTGATGGAGAGTTAAATGCCGGTAATAGTTGGGAAGGCATAATGTTGGCCGGTAAAGAAGGTTTACATAATTTAATAGCGGTGGTTGATCGTAATAATATTCAAATAGACGGTTTTACTGAAGAGATTATGCCTCTTGAGCCTTTAGTTGATAAATGGCGTTCTTTTAATTGGCATGTTATAGAAGCGGATGGTCATAATTTTGAAGTTTTAAATGACGCTTTTGGTCGAGCTAAAGCGGTCTTTAACCGGCCAACGGTTATTATTGCCCACACTGTTCCCGGGAAAGGAGTCGAGGAATTTGAAAGAAAATTTGAATGGCATGGTAAACCACCAAATCATGAAGAAGGACAGATGGCTTTAAGAGAGTTGCGAACTTTTGGGAATAGGTTGGAAAGTGAAAGAGATTAGTTTTTAAATTAAATAAAAATGGAAACAGAATCAAAACAAAAATTAAATTCTAAATGGATGGAATTATCTGTAGATCAAGAGCCAATTCGTAACGGTTATGGACGGGGTTTGGTGATGGCTGGTCGGGCTGACAAGCAAGTAGTAGCCGTTTGTGGTGATTTAACCGAATCTACCAGAACCGAAGCTTTTGCCGGGGAATTTCCGGAGAGATTTTTCCAAGTAGGAGTAGCCGAGCAGAATTTAGTAACAGTTGCCAGTGGTTTGGCGGCCTTTGGCAAAATTCCTTTTGTTACTTCTTATGCTGTTTTTAGTCCCGGTCGTAATTGGGAGCAAATTAGAACTACGGTTTGTTATAATAATGTTAATGTAAAAATAATTGGCAGTCATGGTGGTGTTTCTGTTGGTTATGATGGAGGTAGTCATCAGGTTTTGGAAGATATAGCTTTGATGAGGGTTTTACCCCGAATGAGGGTTATAGTTCCTTGTGATTCTTTGGAAGCTGAAAAGGCCACTCAAATTATAGCCAAAACCAATCAGCCAACTTACTTGCGATTGGCTCGAGATAAAAGTCCAATAATTACTACAGTTGAATCTCCTTTTATTATTGGTCGAGCCAATGTTTTAATTGCTCCGGAAAAACCGGATGTCTTAATTATAGCTTGTGGTCAAATGGTTTATGAATCTTTATTAGCGGCGATGGAGTTAGCTAAAACCGGTTTGGAGGTAGCAGTGATTAACAGTCACACTATTAAGCCTTTAGATAATAAAACAATAATCGAATGGGCTCAAAGAGCCGGAGCGGTAGTAGCAGCAGAAGAACATCAAGCAATTGGTGGTTTAGGTGAAGCGGTAGCTATGGTTTTAGCTAAAGAAAAGCCGGTACCGATAGAACAAGTGGCAGTAACTGATAAGTTTGGTCAATCCGGTTCTCCTAAAGAATTATTGGAATATTACGGTTTAACCAAGCCGGCTATAATTAAAGCGGTTCAGAAAGTAATAACTCGTAAAAAAAATTAATCTAGATTATTTTTTCCGGCTTATAATTCGCCGGAGCTTCTTCTAAGAATTTTAGAATTTCTTCTTTACTCAAGAGACCCTCTTGGGCGCCAATGTATTGAACCACACTCATGGAGTTTATAGGTCCCCAAGAGATAGCTGTAGGGATATCATTGCCGGCGGCTAAAGCAGCGGTAAAGGTAGAGGAGAAAGAATCTCCGGCTCCGGTACGATCTACCGGTGGTTTGGGATCCGGATACATTGGTATATACCAAGTTTCTTGACCATCATAAGCATAAGCTCCTTTAGGGCCATCAGTGATAACGACAATGTTCGGCCCGAGATCATTTACCGCTTTTAAAAGATCTTTAATCTCCGCTTCTTTTAAACCGGTTACCCGACGAGCTTCTTCAGTATTACAGAAAAACAGTTCTGAGGCTTCGTAAATATCTTTTAATTCTTCCACTCCTTGTTTTATTTGAAAGGTGCCCGGTTGAAAAGCCATTTTAATTTCCGGATTAGTTTTAACATAAGAGGCTATTTGATGTTGGAAAGGGAGAGAGTTTTCAGCCAAAGAACTTAAATAAATCCATTTTGGTTGCCCAATATTCGGTAAATCATAATCATAATATTCGTGTTTAACCAGAATAGTCCTTTCTTCTTCATATCGGAGAACATAATGATAATTGGATTTTTTACCTTCTTGCGCAAAAATCATATCGGTATTAACTCCTTGTTTTTTAAGAGTTTCTATTATTTCTTGACCTTCTTTATCTTTTCCGACATAAGATAACAAACCGGAATTTAAACCTAAACGAGCGGCACTAACCGAAGCGTTGGGACTATTACCGACCCCTTGAACAACAGTGACGGATTCATATGGTATTTTATCTCCAAAGCGAACACATAAATATTCTTGACCACGTTGCATATCGCAATTGATTTTAGCATCTTTTAGACCGATAAAAGCATCATCTACCACATCGCCGATGGCTAAAAAATCTAAATTATTTTCAGACATAAAATAAAAGAATTAAATTACTAGATATCTTTTATTATATCATAAAAGATAATATGTTATAATTAAAAGCATGGATTTAAGTTTAAAACAAGCTTTAGAACAGGCTGAAAAAAACAAACAAGCTTTGGGTCATTTTAATGTTTCCAATTTGGAAGGAGTCTGGGCGGTGTTTGAAGCAGCTCAAGAATTAGAGTTACCGGTAGTAATTGGGGTATCCGAAGGAGAAAGAGAATTTATGGGGGTTAAACAAATAGCAGCCATTGTTAAAAGTTTAAGATCAGAGTTTGATTATCCGGTTTTTTTAAATGCTGATCATACATATTCGGTGGCTAAAGTGGTAGCGGCGGCTCAAGCCGGTTTTGATGCTGTTATTTTTGATGCTGCCGGAGAAAGTTTGGTTGAAAATATTGAAATGACTAAAGAGGCAACTGAAGCTGTTAAAGCTATTAATCCGGAAATTATTGTAGAGGCGGAGATGGGTTATATTGGTAAATCTTCCAAAGTAATGGATGAGGTTCCGACCGGAGCCATAGTGGATGAGGTGATGATGACTGATCCGGATGAAGCTAAAAAATTTGTAGAGGAGACCGGAGTGGATTGCTTAGCGCCGGCTGTGGGTAATATTCATGGTATGATTAAATCCGGTAATCCGCGACTTAATATCCAGCGAATAAAAAATATTAGGGAAATTGCCGGAGTACCTTTGGTTTTGCATGGAGGTTCGGGTATTAGTGATGAAGATTTTAAAGCGGCTATAATAGCCGGTATCGGTATGGTTCATATTAGCACTGAATTAAGGGTAGCTTATCGGGAAGGTTTGGAGCAATCTTTGACTGAAAATCCGACTGAAGTAGCTCCTTACAGGCTTTTAAAACCGGCTCGGGAAGCCGTTAAAGAAGTGGTTAAAAACAGGTTGAAGTTATTTTCTAATCTGGGTTAAGGGTTAAAATACTTGCTTTTTTGTCTTTTTTGTTATATCCTAGTTAACTATGTTGAAGTTGCAAACACAAGCCAGAAAAGATTTTGGTAAAAAAGTTAAACAATTAAGAGCTAATGGTTATTTGCCGGCTGTTTTGTATGGTCAAGGGCAAGTGGCTGAGTATTGTCAATTGGAGGCGCCGGAATTTAAAAAAGTTTTTCGTCAAGCGGGAGAATCTACAGTTATAAATTTAAAATTGGATAATAAGGATTACGAAGTTTTAATTTATCAAGTTGATTATAATCCGGTGACTGATGAGCCGATTCATGTAGATTTTTATAAAGTGGAAAAAGGTAAGATGGTGGAAGTAGATGTACCCTTGGTTTTTGTTGGAGAATCTCCGGCGGTTAAAGAACAAGGAGCAACTTTGGTTAAGGTTATTCATGAATTGCCGGTCAAGGCTTTTCCTAAAGATTTACCGCATGAGATTGAAGTGGATATTTCTGTTTTAGATAAAGTTAATGATCCTATAACCGTGGCTGATCTTAAACTACCTTCTGGAGTAGAAGCTATTATTCCGGTTGAAGAAACTATAATTTTAGCCGGGCAAGCTGGGGAAGAAGTAACTGAAGAAGATGAGGCTCAGCCGGATCTTGAGAATGTAGAAGTTGAGAAGAAGGGTAAGGATGAGGAGGAAGAAGATAAGACAGAGACAAAAGAAGAAACAAATTAATCTAAGAAATATATTAATCAAAAGAAAACGGTTAAAAGCCGTTTTTAATTTTTAATTGAATGATAATAGAGTTTTTTAAAAAGACCTATTGTTAAGTTTTTGTCCTTCGGTTAGAATTAATGGCATGAAGTCAATTTTAAATAATATCTTAAAATATCGATTTTTAGTAATTTCGGTTATTTTCTTTTCAATGGTTTTTTTAGGGGTTAATCAAGTAATAGCTCAAGTGAATACAGAGGCCAGAGAGAAAGAGTTACAGGCTGATTTGGCTAAGGTGGAAAAAGAAATAGCAGCTAATCGAGCCTTATTGAAAAATAAACAACAAGAGAGCGCTTCCATTTCCAGAGATATAGATATTTTGACTTATCAGATTAATCAGGCTCGTTTGAATATACAAGCTAAAGAGTTGGAAATTAAGCGTTTAGGAGGGGATATTAGTGAGCGAGAAGATTTAATTAGTGATTTAGATAGTAAAATAATCAGAGATAAGGAAGCTTTAACTTATATGGTTAAGCAAATGCGAGATATGGATGATTTAACCTTAACGGAAATAGTTTTAAACAGCAGTAGTTTATCTGAGTTGTTTGTAGATTTAAATTCTATTCATTCACTCCAAACCGCTATTCATAAATCTTTAGACTCTATTAGAAATACTCAACAACGAGCTTCCACCGAGAAGGTAAATTTGGAGAAAAGACGAGCAGCTGAATTGGATGCTAAAAAAGTAATAGAAGAGGAGACAGCCAAAATCCGCCAAGCCGAACAAGAAAAACAATACTTATTATCTTTATCTAAGTCGGAAGAGAATGCTTATAAGCAGGTATTGACTGAAAGAGAGGCGGAAAGAAATCGTATAAGAAATGAGCTTTTCCGCCTGCGGGATGTTGAGGGTATTTCTTTTGGTGAGGCTTATGATTTGGCTCGAGAAGTTGAAAAGAATACCGGAATTAGACCGGCTTTTCTATTGGCTATTATTACTCAAGAATCCAATTTAGGTCAGCATGTTGGTTCTTGTGTTATTTCGGATTTAAATAGTGGTCAAACCAAAGGAATTAATACCGGAAAGCTTTTTGCCAATGGTATTCACCCCACTCGAGATTTACCTATTTTGCAAACTTTACTTCGGGGGTTAGGTCGGGATCCTTTAAACACCAGAGTTTCTTGTCCTTTATCTGTTGGTTATGGTGGAGCTATGGGACCATCACAGTTTATTCCTTCTACTTGGAAACCTTATCAAGCCAGAATTAGCGCCGTTACCGGTAATCAGCCACCGGATCCTTGGAATCCGGTAGATGCTTTTACTGCCTCCGGTTTGTTGTTAAGAGATTTGGGAGCCGGTACCAGAAGCTATTCTGATGAAAGAAGAGCCGCTTTAAGGTATTATGCCGGCGGTGGCTGGAATCAACCTCATAATGCTTTTTATGGGGATTCGGTTATGCAAATAGCTGCCAATATTCAAAGACAAATAGATGTCTTGCAAGGTAATTAAATTTTTGGTATAGTCGGGAGTGTTATGAAAAAAGATACTCATCCGGAATTTAATAAAGAAACAAAAGTTACCTGTGCCTGTGGTAGTGCTTTTACTGTTGGTTCTATATTAAAAGAAATAAATGTAGAGGTTTGTAGTGATTGCCACCCTTTCTTTACCGGTAAAGAAAAAGTAATGGACACGGCCGGTCGAGTGGAAAAATTTAAAGCCAGACAGCAAGCAGCCAGTCAGTTGCGTCAAAAACCTGCCACTAAAACCAAGAAAACAGATAATAAAAAAGAAAACTCTCAAACTGAAGATTCAAAAGTAAATATTGCCGATTCTACAGACAAAACCGAAATAGTTTAACTTATTAAAGGATTTTTCCATTTAAGAGTTTTTGGTTATTTTTATTTATGTCTACAGATAATACGGCAGCAGAAAACTTAATTTCCGTCGAAGAGTTGGAGGGTTTTTTAACTGATCCTCGAACCGCTTATTTAGCTGAAGAATATAAAAGATTACAAGCGGAGATTACTGATATGGAAAAAATGAAACAAGAGGATCCGGAAATGGCATCTCTGGCAGAGCAAGAATCTCAATATTTATATCAGGCTCTTAAAGCCACCGGCGAACAAATTCTAAATATTGCTAAAAATGATTCTATTTCAAAAAATAATCAGATAGTTAAGGAATTAGTAATGGAGATTAGAGCCGGAGCCGGCGGCGAAGAAGCAGCTTTATTTGCTACAAATTTAGCCGAGATGTATCAAAAATATGCTGAAAGTATGGGTTGGCAGGTATCGATTATAGATGAATCTTATAGTGATTTGGGTGGTTATAAAGAAGTGGTTTTTTCTTTGGCCGGAGTCGGGGTTTATGATCAGCTGGCTTACGAGACCGGAGTTCATCGGATTCAAAGAGTACCGGCTACCGAAAAACAAGGACGAGTTCATACCTCTACCGCTTCAGTGGCGGTAATGCCTATGGATAAAAAGGTTAAATTTGAAATTAATCCGGCGGATTTGGAATTTGAAACTTCTCGATCGGGAGGTAAGGGTGGTCAAAATGTCAATAAAGTGGAAACGGCTGTCAGAGTTATTCACAAACCGACTGGTGAAAGTGTTCGTTGTACTAACGAAAGATCTCAACTTAAAAATAAAGAAAAAGCTTTAAGTATTTTATATAATAAATTGGCTGCCAAAGAAGAAAAAGGTCGGCAAGCGGAGGAATCGGAAAAGAGACGAGAGCAAATAGGTACTGCTGATCGATCGGAAAAAATCAGAACCTATAATGTTTTACAGGATAGGGTAACCGATCATCGCCTTGGTAAAAGCTGGCATAATTATGAAAAAATTATGTTAGGGGATATAGGGCAAATTATAGAAGATTTACAAGTAGGTTTAACCGAATAATAATCTCTTTAGGTTGCTATTTTTACTATTTTTTGTTAAACTGCCTGCCGTATGACTGATACCATAAATAAAACTAAAATGCCTTCAATGGAAGAAGAAAACTTTGATTTAGAGGGGATTTCCAGCCCTTTGATTAAAGAAATGTTTCAAGCCGGAGCTCATTTTGGTTACAAAAGAAGTCGTCGACACCCATCGACGGAAAAATCTATTTTTAGTTATCGAAATGATAATGCCATTATAAATTTGGAGAAAACTCTTAAAGACTTAACAATGGCTGAGGAATTTTTACGAGAATTGGGTCAATCAGGTAAGAAATTATTGTTAGTTGGCAATAAACCGGAGGCTCGTTTTATAATCAAAAAAGTAGCTGCCGCTTTAGAAATGCCTTATGTGGCTGAGCGTTGGATGGGGGGTACTTTCACTAATTTTGAAGAAATTAGAAAGAGAATTAAGCGTTTAACGGAAATTAGAGATCAAGAGGCATCCGGAGAAATAAATAAATACAAAAAGAAAGAAAGGCAAATGATTGCCAAAGAGAAAAAAGATTTAGAAAGATATTTTGATGGCATAGTGGAAATGAAAAAATTACCGGGAGCTATGTTGGTGATAGATTCCAAATTTGAAGAAACGGCTATCAAGGAAGCTAAGATAACCAAAGTTCCGGTTGTTTCTTTATCAGGAGTAGATTGTGATGTTGCTGGCATAGAATATCCGATAATCGCCAATGACTCCGCTAAGACCAGTATTGAATTTTTTGTTAATCGTTTAACAGCTGCTTATGTTGCCGGTCAAACCAAAGCTAATCAACAAGCCGTAGAGGAAGCCAAAGGAGAGGAAGAGAAAATAAACGAAAAAATTGGAGTGGAAAAAGTTTAAAATATTTTAAATTGTTTTTATTATTTTATTAAATTAAATTTAATTTATTATGTCTTCGACTGAACAAATAAAAGAACTTAGAAACAGAACCGGTATCTCTATTGCTCAATGCAAGCAAGCCTTGGAGGAAGCTGCCGGAGATATGGATAAAGCCTTAGAGTCATTAAAAGCCAGAGGAGCCGAAATTGCCAATAAGAAAGCTGACAGAGAATTGGGTTCGGGGGTAATGGGTTCTTATGTTCATAACAATCTTTTAATCGGATCTTTGGTGGAATTGGCTTGTGAGACGGATTTTGTAGCTAAAAATCCTGAATTTATAGAAGTGGCTAATGATTTGGCTATGCATTTGACTGCTACCGGTTCTGAGGATATTGATAGTCTTCTAGCTGAGCCGTATATTAAAAATCCGGAACAGACAATAGCTGATGTGATTAAAGAAGCCACTCAAAAATTTGGAGAAAGAGTAAATGTTGTTAAAATTTCTCGTTTGGAAGTGGGAGCTTAAGGAGTAATTATTATGACTTGGTCTTTTTTTATAATCGGGGGATTAATTTATTTAACTTTATTAAATTGGTTAATTTATCGCCATTGGCAATTGGTTTTAGATTCAAGTAAAATAAAAAAAGAATCCGGGGTTTTGGATATTATTTCACCTTGGGGAGATAAAGTAGCGTTTGAAATTTTTTCTTGGGTGCGTGATGGTTATAGAGAGTTCAGTCTGAAGCTGTTATCTATTATATGGGGTTTGGTGCGAATAATTAGAGTTTTAACAGTCAGATTAGAATCTAAAATGTTTAAATCTTTAAGAAAAGCCAAAGACAAGCATTTGGAAAATAAGCCGGAGTAGCTCAATTGGTAGAGCAACCGCTTTGTAAGCGGTAGGTTGGGGGTTCGAGTCCTCTCTCCGGCTCACGAACATCGTGAGTGAGATCGGAGAAGGATGAGTATTTATACTCATCCGTGAGGACGAGAAAGGCGGAGCGTTGTCGAGCTGAGCGAGACCGCGAGCCCGGGTAGGAGCCACCGGCTAGAATTCAAGCAAAGCGAAGAATTATAGCCAGGTGAGCTGACACCGAGTCCTCTCTCCGGCTCACGAACATCGTGAGTGAGACCGGAGAAGGATGAGTATTTATACTCATCCGTGAGGACGAGAAAGGCGGAGCGTTGTCGAGCTGAGCGAGACCGCGAGCCCGGGTAGGAGCCACCGGCTAGAATTCAAGCAAAGCGAAGAATTATAGCCAGGTGAGCTGACACCGAGTCCTCTCTCCGGCTCACGAAGATTGTGGGACATTAATTAGAATTTGGAAAGGTAATTAGTGATAATTGCTTGCATTAAATATAACTAATTGTTAAGATAGTGCATATTGATATATTATAATATTAACTAATTTTTATTGCTATGAAATTAGGAAATTTTATACAACAAAAAGATGGACAATGGGGGGTATATAAAGCCTTTATACCAACACCTTTTCCACCAAAAGGTGGTTTTAATTTTTCTCCTGAACTTATCAAACAAGATTCAAAAGCTCAACATTTTGTCAGTAAATTAGATGGAATAACTCAACTATTACCTGATGTGGATTTTTTTATTTTTATGTATATTCTTAAAGATGCCGCTTCTTCCAGTCAAATTGAAGGTACGGGAGCAACTATGATTGACGCTTTGGAAGCGGAAGCGAACATTGATGCAAATTTACCGGAAGATGTTGATGATATCATACATTATATTAAAGCCTTAAATAATGGAATTAAGGCTTTGGAAAAGATTCCAATCAGTACACGTTTAATTAAATTAATACATCGTGAATTAATGGAAAGAACATGGGTGACGCATAATGCTCGTCTGGGAGAATTTCGTCATGATCAGAATTGGATTAACGGTACTCGTCCACAAGATGCAAAATTTGTGCCTCCTCCAACCCATGAATTGCCTCGAGTAGTTAGTGATTGGGAAAAATTCGTTCATCAAGATGACTCTTTATTGCCTCTGACAAAAGCGGCTATTTTACATGCACAATTTGAAACGATTCATCCTTTTAGGGATGGAAACGGAAGAACGGGACGAATGTTGACTACTCTTTATTTTCGAGAATCCGGTTTATTAGAAAAGCCGGTTTTGTTTTTATCGTCATTTTTAAAGAAGCATCAAAAAGTTTATTATGATCGTCTTAATGGATATCATGACGGTGATATTGAAGCTTGGGTTCAATTTTTTCTCTCAGGTATTACAGAAACTGCAGAAGAGGCGATTGAAACAGTTCACAAAATCACAAAACTTCGTGAAAAAGATATTTTGAAAATACAAAATATGGATAAACGTGCTTCAAAAAGTTCAATCCAAGTATTGCCACGTCTTTTTTCATTACCAATTATAGATGTTAATACAATACGAAATTGGACGGGATTTAGTGTTAACGGAGCACAGAAACTTATTGACCGTTTTGTGGATATTGGTATTTTGTATTTACGTGATGCAAGAAAAAAATATAATCGTTCCTATATTTATAAAGAATATGTGGATATTTTTTATAATACTCATATAGATGGTGATTAGAATCAAAAAGTTTTAAATCTGAAAATAATGTTTATTTTTCTGTGTTTTTTTGCTAGAATGAAAATCTGATAATAACTTTTAAAATATAGCAAAATGTCTGTTGTGATAAAACAAGATCGAGGCAGTTTACATCCTTTAACTCAGGTAGTAACCGATGTGGTAGACATTTTAGCCGAAATGGGGTTTGTGGTGGCTCAAGGGCCGGAAATAGAGAAAGAGTTTTATAATTTTGATGCTTTAAATACTCCAGCTGATCATCCTTCTCGGGATATGCAAGATACTTTTTGGCTGGATCCGGTTTCCTTGGGACTTCTGTTGCGAACTCATACCAGTGCGGTTCAAGTCAGATATATGGAGAAGAATAAACCGCCGTTGAAAGTGATGGCTCCGGGACGAGTTTATAGAAATGAAAGTACCGATGCTACTCATGAGGCTCAATTTTATCAAGTTGAAGGTTTATTGATAGATAAAGAAGTTTCTTTAGCTCAATTAAAAGGAGTTTTAATGGAATTTAGTCATAAACTATTTGGTCCGGATACTGATATTAGATTGCGACCGAGTTATTTTGCTTTTGTGGAACCCGGTTTGGAGGTAGATGTTAGTTGCTTTATTTGTAAAGGTAAAGGTTGCGGTTTGTGTAAAAAAACCGGCTGGATAGAGATTTTAGGAGCCGGTTTGGTGCATCCGTTTGTTTTGCGCTCCGGTGGTATAGATTCGGATAAGTGGCAGGGGCTGGCTTTTGGTTTAGGGGTGGATCGAGTGGCTATGTTAAAATACGGCATCAATGATATCCGAGAGCTTTATAATGGTGATTTGCGTTTTATTAATCAGTTTTAATTTATGCTTTATTCTTATAATTGGTTAAATCAAAGATTGTCCGGTCAATTACCTCCGGTTACCAAGTTGATTAAAAGTATCAACGATAAAGCTTTTGAAGTGGAAGCTATTATAGATTTAGGAGATGATCATATTTTAGAAATAGATATTTTGCCCAACCGAGCCGGAGATTGTTTGAGTCATGAAGGGTTGGCTCGGGAATTGGCGGCCATTTTAGAAATAGATTTTCCAACTAGAAATTATTTAGCTTTAGCCGGAGATGATTCATCGGTGGTTGTCGGTAATATAGATAAAGATTGTCGCCGTTATATGGCGGTTAAAGTGGAAGGAATTAAGATAAACCCTTCTCCGACCTGGTTGGCAACCGGTTTAAAAAATTTAGAAGCGGGAGTGATTAATAATGTGGTAGATTTGTCTAATTTTATAATGTTGGATACCGGTCAACCATTACATGCTTTTGATGCAGACAAAGTTAAAGGTAAAATAGAGGTTCGTTTAGCCGGTGAAGGAGAAGAATTTACTTCTTTGGATAATAAAAATTATATTTTATCTAATCAAGATTTGGTTATAGCTGATGAAATTGGCCCTCTGGCCTTAGCCGGAATTAAAGGAGGAATAAGAGCCGGAGTCAGCGAAGAAACGGTTAATTTGATTTTGGAATCGGCTAATTTTCAACCGGTACGGGTTAGGAAAACGGCCACTCGATTGAGTTTGAGAACAGACTCGATTAAACGTTTTGAGAATAATCCGTCTCCAGTTTTGACGGCAGAAGCTCTTAATTATTTTATTACCGGTTTAGTGGCCTTAACCGGAGCTCGAAAAGTCGGTTCGATTTTTGATTATTATCCACAAGAGGAAGAAGAGATTAAGTTTAAAGTGGATGTAGGCTATCTGGGTCAAAAATTGGGCTTGCGGTTGGATGAAAATACCGTTAAGAGGTATTTAAATCATTTAGGTTTTGTCGTTAGTCCCGATATGGAAATTACCGTCCCTTGGTGGCGTAGAGATATTAAAGAGCCGGTGGATTTAGTGGAAGAGGTCGGTCGATTGCATGGTTATGATAAACTAGAGAAAGTTTTACCGACAACATTTGAAAATAAAAGAAGGGATGATCCTTTATGGGTGTCTATTCAAGCGGTTAGGCGTCAATTGGCTTTAGCCGGTTGGAATGAAATTTATAGTCGTAGTTTTACCGATCAGGGGAAAGTTAAGGTGGCCAATCCGGCAGATAAAACTAAATCTTTTTTACGGACTAATTTGGCTGATAATTTAACAACATTAATTAAACGAAATTTAAATTATCTGGTTTTTGATACAGATCCGGTAATGGTTTTTGAGATTGGAACGGTTTTTTTGGCTCCGGATAAAGAAGAAGTTAGATTGGCTATTGGTTTGGGGCATAGAAAATCTAGATGGCATAAAGAGGCAGATGTTGTTTTAACTGAGGCAGTAGCCAATCTTAAAAATATTTGGGGAACAGAAGAAATAGAATGGCAAAAAACCAAAACCGAGGATAAAATAACAATTTGGGAAGGGTGCTTACCGAAAGCGGTTATTGATGACCACCAATCTTTAAAAGAAGCTGGTTTAATCAAGGAAGAGGTAAAATACAAACCGCTTTCGGTTTATCCGGTTATAATTAGAGATATATCTTTATGGTTAACAGCCGGTGAATCGGAGGCTGAAGTAGAAAATATTGTTAAAAATTTAGCCGGTTCTTGGCTGGTTTTTGGTCCTAGTTTATTTGATCGTTATGAAAAAGAAGGAAAAGTGTCCTTGGCTTACCGGTTGGTTTTTCAATCTGCAGATAAAACTTTAACCGATTCGGAAGTTAATAAAATCATGTCTGGAATTGAAAATAAATTAAAAGAGCAAGGTTTGGAAATTAGGTAAAAACAGGTTATGGTTAAGCCGTATTTTGTAATAGAAAAGCTTGGTTTATTGTCGATATTGGTGTATAATAAAAGGGTGAGTTTAAGTTAAAAAATAAATTAGATTGATTGAATTTTAGCTTATTTAAAAGGTAAAGATTTACCAATTTGGTTTTGTCTGTCAATTTATATGCCGGCTAAAAATAACAAAAACAAGAATCAAACCAGAAAATATGGAGCCGAACAAATTCAGGTTTTAGAGGGTTTGGAACCGGTTAGAAAAAGACCGGGAATGTATATCGGTTCTACCGGACCTGACGGTTTGCACCATCTTTTGGTGGAGATTTTTGATAACTCGCGCGATGAGGCTATGAATGGTTATGCGGATGAAGTGGAGATCACTTTATTACCCGAAGGAGCGGTTAGAATTGTAGATAATGGTACCGGTATCCCGGTGGAACCTCATCCTAAAACAAAAAAGTCTACCTTGGAAACGGTAATGACAGTTTTACATGCCGGAGGAAAGTTTTCAGGCGATAGTTATAAAATCTCCGGAGGATTGCATGGAGTGGGAGCTTCGGTGGTTAATGCTTTGTCTTCTTGGTTGCGAGCGGAAATTCATCGAGATGGAGGATGTTATGTACAAACTTATAAATGTGGAGTGCCTGATAATCCGATTAAAAAAGTTGGTAAATCTGATTTACAAGGAACCATAATTACTTTTAAACCGGATGAAATTGTTTTTTCGGAAACTAAGTATGATTGGGAGAGGGTAGTCTATCATATGCGCAGTCAGGCTTATTTGGTTAAAGGTTTGCGTATAAGAATAATAGATGCCCGCCAAGCGATTGAACCGGTAAAAGCCGAGGAGGTTTTCTTTGTATCTGATTTGGGTTTGGAAGTTCCCACTCGCTCTTTTTATTTTGAAGGTGGTTTATTGTCTTTGGTTAAGTTTTATAATAAAAAAGAAAAACCGATTCATAAAAATATTTTTTATGTGGAAAAAAGTCACAATCAAGTGGAGGTAGAAGTGGCTTTTCAATATATAGACGATATAGATAGCCGAGAAGTTAGTTTCACCAATAATACTTTAACACCGGAAGGGGGAACTCATTTGACGGGTTTCAGAACGGCTTTAACTCGATCTCTTAATGACTATGCTCGAAAAAATAATTTATTAAAAGAGAGTGATGGTAATTTTACCGGAGATGATGTTAGGGAGGGTTTAGTATCTGTAGTATCGGTTAAGTTGCAAGATCCTCAGTTTGAAGGTCAAACCAAAGCTAAATTAGGGACAATGGAAGCCAGGAGTGCAGTAGAAAATGTTTTTGGAGAGGCTTTGTCTTTATTTTTAGAAGAACATCCGGATGATGCCAAAGCCATAATCGCTAAGGTATTTCTGGCTTTAAAAGCCAGAAAAGCGGCTAAGGCGGCCAAGGATTCGGTTTTGAGAAAAGGGGCTTTGGATGGATTGACATTGCCCGGTAAATTGGCAGATTGTCAAACTAAAGATGCATCTGAATCGGAGTTATTTATAGTAGAGGGGGACTCAGCCGGTGGTTCCAGTAAACAGGGTCGAGATCGACGAACTCAGGCTATCTTGCCTTTAAGGGGTAAAATTTTAAATGTAGAAAAAGCACGGATAGATAAGGTGTTGGCCTCTAAAGAGGTAAAGTCATTAATTATTGCTCTGGGGACTGCCATTGGGGATACTTTTGATTTGGATAAATTGCGTTATCATAAAATTATAATCGCTACTGATGCCGATGTGGACGGAGCTCATATTCGGACTTTGTTAATGACTCTTTTTTATCGTCATTTTAGACCGGTGATAGAAGGTGGTTATTTATATATAGCTCAACCGCCTTTGTATAAAGTCAAAAAAGGTAAAGAAATTCATTATGTTTTTACCGAAAAAGAGAAAAATGATTTGGTTAAAAAGTTGGGAGGGATGAGAGCGGAAATTGCAAAAATTGAAACTGAAGATGATGATCAAGAAGAGACGGAAGAGATAGAAGAGACAGAGAAAAAGAAAACCGGAACTAAAATCGATTTGCAAAGATATAAAGGTTTGGGAGAGATGAATCCGGAAGAGTTGTGGGAAACCACTATGGATCCGGAACAAAGAGTGCTTAAACAAGTAACCATAGATGATGCAGTAAAGGCTGATGAAACCTTTGATATTTTAATGGGTAACTTAGTAGAACCCAGGCGTTTATTTATTCAAACTCATGCTAAATTGGCTAATATAGATGTTTAGTTTTATTGAGTATCGGAAATATCTGAACCGATAGCTCTCTCAGTTAAACGACGGAGTTTATCCAGATCTGATTTTCCTGTTAAATCTGGTATAGAAATAACCGCTGGTAAGCCGGTACCGGTTAATTGATCAAAATAAGTATCCGGCCATTGGCCGGTTAAGGCGTTGGAAATCAAAATAACGCCATAGTCGGAATGGGAATCATTTTTTAAATCCAGTATTTTTGTAAAAGCTTCTTCCGGTTTTTGGCAGTTATAGATCTCTGCTCCAATGGCTTGAAATATGGTTATTAATTCTTCTGAACCGATAATTAATAATTTTTTATCGTTTGTTTTAGGCATGTCTGATTTTTCTCAAATTATTTTTAATTAATTGTGGATCTAAGCCAGCCAATAATCCGGAGACAACCGATCTGATTATTCGAGCATCATTTTTCTTATTATTAAAATAAGACAAGAGAGTAGCAACGGAAAAAACATTTTTCCTAGAGTTTTCAATCAACCAATCAATCAAATAATTGTCTATATTTTTAGTTAAAGCGGTAAATTGTTCGGTTTCTAAATATTCTTCCACGGCTTCTTTCCAAGTAGATTCTCCGCCAAAGCGATAAAATAATTTTAAGGCCTCCTCTTTGGTTAATTGCTGTAATTGTTCGGGTGAAACAGAGCCACTGGGAGCCAGAGGAGGAGATATTGATTGGTCAGTATTATGGCGCAAATAATTGATAATATTATGAAAATCTATAATGGTGGATGTATATTCTTTAATAAAAGGTGAGGCTATTTGGGCTATTTTATCAACGGATAAGAGATAGGCCAAATCTATATTGGCGTCAATTTGGTAATTGAGTTGATCTGGTCTTTTAATTAAGTCGTCAATAATTTCCCATTCGGGCCTTATCCATTTTAAACTTGCATTTTCACAAGCCTCTAATAACAGTGGAGGATGATATTGACCCAAGGGAGAAATCCAGCGTTTATTGGTATTTTCATCAGATAAATTTAAACCGCGACTGGTTAAAAAAGCTCTGATATTATGCAAATCATATTTTAACCAGATTAAACCGAGTATTTCCGGTTCCGGAGCACTGTTTGTTAATATATTCTTGGCTTCCAGAATCGCTTTTTCTAAAAGTTCGTTAACTTGAGCCAAAGTTAAAGTTTGTTCCTCGTTTTCGGCTAAACCGTGACCGATAAAAGTGTCTGTTAAGGCATTTTTAATATCTTGACCGGTTTCTGAAGCCAATAACCTGTTTAATTGTTCAGCTGACAATAAATCTTTTTCTAAAGTTTTAATTAAAGAGGCTGAGTATAAATACTGATGATTCATAATGTTAGCGAGAATCGTTAAATAAAACAGAAGCTAGGTCTGCTTTATTTTCAGTTAAAACTTCTGTGATTGTTTTTATTAAAGATAAGTCGTAGACTGATTTTGGTGATTCTAATACAACTCCGGCGGAAATATTTTTATCGGCTTTAACCGGAATAGTTAAACCGATATTTTTTAAGGCTTGTTCGGTTTCGGTTATTCTCTTTGGGGTGGTTTTACAAACTATATCATTTTCTGCTTCAATTTTTATTTTTTTAAGTTCAGTTTCCAGCCAAGCAGTGTATTTATCAGTTGACCAAGTAATTATAATTTCTTCAGCTTCTTTTTTAATATTTTGAATATAAGAGTCTTTAGCTGTTTCTGTCTCTAATTTGGCTTTTTGCCTGGCTACGGCTATGAGTTGAGAAGTTGTCTTTTCAGCTTCTATCTCGGCCTTTTTCAAGATTTCTTTTTTCTTTTTATCTGCTTCTTTTTTGGCTTCGGTGGTTATTTTATCCGCCTCGGCTTGAGCTTGACTGAGTGTAGCTTGAGCTTCACTTTCAGCATCAGTTAATATTTTTTTAATTAAATCGGAGTCGGGCATATTATTTTAAGTTTAGATGGAAGTTAAGAGGATGAAACCGATCAATAAACCGAAGATAGCCCAAGTTTCCACCATAGCTGAGTAGATAATAGCTCGGGAGACTAAAGCATCGTCTTTGGCAATCATTAAAACACCGGTAGCTGCTACTCGACCTTGAAGCATACCTGAGAGCAGACCGGAAAAACCGATAGGCAAGCCAACAATGGCATATAGAGCACCTTCAGTGACGGTTAAAGAGGAAGCGTCGCCACCCAAGAAACCGGCAAAGCTTAAAATTAAGAAAGCACCCACTAATCCGTAAATACCCTGAGAACCGGGCAAGGCTTGCATTAAGAGCATTTTCCCAAACAATTCCGGTTTTTCCGAAGTAGCTCCGGAAGCGGCTTGGCCGGCATAATTCATTCCCAAGGCTGATCCAATAAATGATAAAGTTGAAGCGATAGCGGCACCGGTGAAAACCAATATAGGGGCAAGTAATAATTCCATATTTATATTTTATTAATTTATTAATTCTTTTAATTTTAATCAAAAGTAACATGTCTTTCTTGACGGCCAAAAGCTTCAAAATTGCGTCCAGTATCGGTTATGAATTTACCAAAAAATTCAACGAATTGCAAACGAGCGGAATGAACAAAAGCTCCCAGTAAATTGACCGTAAGATTAAATAAATGACCAACTATTAAAATAGCTATCATTAAAATCCAGCCGACAATCGGAATCATATCTTTAACCATTAAAGCAATCATGTTAACCGAAAAAGCCATAGCGCTGGTAGCCAAACCCAAAGCCAAGAGGCGAGAGTAAGATAAAACATCGGATAAAAAACCGACAGAATTATAAAGGCTAAGTACGCCCATAAATAGTTTTTTTATCAGATTATCTTCTTTTCGTCCTTGAGTTAATACCAAAGCAATAATCGAGATTATTATCCACCATGGAGCTATAATTTCAGCTAAAGACCAGTTTCCAAATTGACCGCCGGCCCACAACCCCAAACCGGTAAATAAAGATAACCAAGGAATTTGATCTAAAAGACCGTCCTTTAAATAACCCAGTTTGGCTTGACGGTAAATATCCAAGATTAGGCCAAAAATTATTTGCAATACTCCCATCATTAAAGATAAGAAAAATACCGTCATTGGTTCACCAATGGGGTCAAATTTTTGTAAAGCTCTGGCCCAAGCTGGTAAAAATTGCGGATCTATGCCGAGATAACCGCCAAAAAACAAACCAATAATTACAGAAGATAAACCACCCAACCAAATAAGATTAATCATTGGCTTGATGTCTTTGGGTAGTTTATAACAAGTTAGAATCAGGCCGGTTAACAGCAGTAAGATTAAACCATAGCCGACATCGGTTAAACAGAGACCAAAAAATATAAAGAAGAAGCCGGACAAGAAAAGAGTCGGATCTATATTTTTAGTTCCCGGTAAGCCGTATAAACGGGTAACGGTTTCAAAAGGAGCCACTAAAGCATTATTATGAATCTTAGTTGGGGGTATTTCTTCCGGTTGGGGTTCTGTTTTTTCTATAATGGCATAGGGAGTTATTTTTTTAACTTCCATTTGTAAGTTATCAATTTCCGCTTGGGGTATCCAACCGTTAATGATTGAGACTTTGTTTGTACCCGGTAGAGATTGACTGACTTCATGTTTGTTCTTTTCCCAATACCAATAATCACTTAATATTTTTAATTTATCCAGATTTTGTTCAGTTAAATCTCTCAATTGATTCTTTATGCTTGCTATTTCCTGATAAAGTTTTTCTTGATCGGTTTCCATTTCCGTTATTTTTTCCGTTATTGTTTGCCCGGTAGTTTTAACAGTTGGTAAAGTGATGGGAGTTAGATCGTGACGACTAGCCATTTCGGTAACGCTTTTTAATTCTGATCGCCAAACAGTAACCGCCAAAGCAGTTTCGCTTATATTTTCCACTTCCGGTTGAGGGGTTTTTAGTTCTGTTAGTTTTTGGGAGAAATCTTTTAAATTAACGGTGGAACCGGATAATAATAAAGTGGCGGTGTGAGTGGTTTCTAAAGGCCAATCTAAAGGATAAGGCCAAGCAATCCAATTGAATAATAAATGAAGAGTATTTTTATTATCTGATAATTCTTGTTCGGCTTTGTTTAGTTTTTTTTCTAATTCTATGGCTTTAGTTATCACTTGTTGGGGATTGAAATTATTGACTGTATCGATAATCAACTCTTCTTTAACTATTACCGTTTTACCTTCCAGGGCTTTTTTAATATTGGATTTGGGATTATAGTCTTCCAGAAAATTAACCACGAAATCCAAATCAGCCGCTAAAGCTTCATTGGTAAAAGTTTCTTTATTTTTATAAATCCAAACTTGATTCACCGTTTCCGTTTTAGCAGAGATTTCCATTATTTGTTTGTGTTGCAAATAAGCTAAAATTTCAGGTTCAGTTTGTTTGTGAACCAATAATCTTACTTTTTGCATTGGAATAATAGCCATATTAATAAATTAAAATTCGGTAATCTGTTTTAATATTTTATCTAAAACAACCGGTTTATTTTTAGTCACCAAAGTTTGCAATTTTTCTAAAGCTTGGTTATTTTTATTAGTTATTTCTTTAGTGGTTTCCAAGGCTTTGTTTTTGGCTTGTTCTTTTATTTTTTTAGCTTCGGTTTGAGCTTCAGTTTCAGCTTGATTTAAAATATTTTGTTTTGATTTATTAGCTGCAGTAATTATTGCTTCGCCTTCTGTTTTGGCTTTGTCCAACTTGATTTGGGCTTGGTTCTCGGCTTCGGTTATATTTTTAAGTAAAGTCATATTTAAAATTATTCATTAGCGGTAACCATGGCTTTAATTCTCATGGTTCTGACAATGGTTTCTCGACCTTGTTCTTCTAGACGATCACTGATAAAACGAATATTTTTTTCTAATGTCGGTATCATTTTGTGTTCTAAGGCACTGGTGCGACGTCTGGTTTTTTCTATCTCCAAACTCAAATTTTCAATAGTGGTTTCCATCTCGGCTAGTTTCATTAAAGAGGGTAAGATTTCGGCTAAACGATTGATTGCTGTGTCTAAATCTCCGTTAGTTTCCAGATAACTGTAATTTAAAGGATTACCTTCCAAAGAAGAGTTTATCTCCGGAATAGGGACGGACATTAAATTATGGTAATCGGCTTTTAATTTAATTTTGGCTCCGGTACCGGCCAAGGCGGTTACTATGAAACGATGATCCAAAATAGAAGAAGCTTGTAGATAATTATGGAAGACAAAAGAGAGTTCTTTTTCAACTATCCGACGCTGATTTTTGGTTTGTTTAATCACTTCCATAAATTTTTTCATCAAACCATCTCTTTTATCTTTGAGTAATTTATAACCCTTTTGGGCTGTTTTTAAGTCCTTTTTTTGGTTGAGAAGATTGATCCTAGTGGGACTGGTTTTACTCATAAATAAAATAATTAAATTATTTGTCTTTTTTTGGTAGATATCTTTCTATCATATCGGCTTTGACTCTCTTTAAAGATTCTGGTGGCAGAATAGTTAATAAACGCCAACCAATATCTAAAGATTCAGCTACGGATCTGTCAGTTTGTTCTCCTTGGTTTAAAAATTCTTGTTCAAAAGCATCAGCGAAACGAAGATGGTCACGATCAGATTCAGATAAAGAGGATTCTCCTAAAACCACTGCCAGTTCTCTAACTTCTTTGCCGACAGCGTAGGCGGCAAATAATTGATCTTTAAGACTAGAATGGTCTTCACGAGTTTTTTCCGGGCCGACTCCGGCTGACCATAGACGAGATAATGAACCTTGAACATCCACCGGTGGAAAAATACCATTATTATAAAGATCGCGGGCAATAATAAATTGACCTTCGGTAATGTAACCGGTTAAGTCTGGAATGGGGTGAGTTTTATCGTCATCAGGCATAGTTAAAATTGGTATCTGAGTAATACTACCGGAGCAACCTTTGATTTTTCCGGCTCTTTCAAAAATGGTAGATAGATCGGTATACATATAACCGGGGTATCCACGACGTCCGGGAACTTCTTTTCTGGTGGAAGAAATTTCTCTCAAAGCTTCACAGTAATTAGTCATATCGGTTAGAATAACCAAAACATGCATATTTTTTTCAAAAGCCAAATATTCGGCACAAGTTAGAGCCAGACGGGGGGTGGAAATTCTTTCAATCACCGGGTCGGCGGCTGTATTAACAAATAGGACTGATCTTTCTATGGCGCCGGTATCGGTAAATTCTTTTTGGAAATAAGCTGCTTCCTCAAAAGTTACTCCCATAGTACCAAAAACAATAGCAAAATTTTCTCCGGAGACTACTTTAGCTTGACGAGCTATTTGAGCAGCCAGGCGAGCGTGCGGTAAACCGGAACCGGAAAAAATAGGTAATTTTTGACCGCGAACCAAGGTATTCATTACATCAATTGAAGAAATACCGGTTTGAATAAAGTCGTTTGGAAATTCTCGACTCCAAGGATTTATTGGAGCTCCGGAAATGGGAGTGTTTTTCTCCGGTATAATTTCCGGTCCGCCATCTATTGGTTGTCCGGCTCCGGAAAAAACACGCCCCAACATACTTTCGGCCAAATTCATAGTAGCCGCTTTGCCGGTAAATCTGACTCGAGTACCTTGAGTTTGGGCTCCATTGGTCGGATCAAACATTTGCACAATAGCTTTGTCCTGATGAGAATCTAAGACTTTTCCCATCCGAACTTTATTTTCGCCGGGAACTCTAACTTCAACCATTTCATCATAAGCGATACCGGAAACACCTTCAACAATAATCAAGGGTCCGGCAATGGATTTAACTGTTTTATATTCTTTTAAATTTTCTGCTGACATATTTTTTTATTGATTATTATTGGCCGCTATTTCTTTTATTTTGTTTCTGAAGTTTTCAAATTCCGTTTCTGTTTTTAAAGTTTTTAATTGAGGTAGGTCAGAGAATACTCCGGCAGTCATTAGTTGATTAAAAGAATTAGTTTTGTTTTTTATATTTTCCAAACCAAGTTGATGAATATAGAGAATGGATTTCAATATTTGATATTGTCGATCAAGTGGAGTATAAGCATCTTCCGGATCAAAAGCATTTTGGAATAAAAAGTCTTCTCTGATAGATTTAGCGATTTCCAGATCCAATTTTTCTTGTTCCGATAATCCTTCCATACCAACCAAACGAACTATTTCCATTAATTTAGCTTCTTTTTGTAACAGATTTAGAGCTTCAGATCTTATTTCCGGAAAATCTTCTGCTACTTTTTGTCTCCAATAATCTTTAACATTATCTACATATAGCGAATAAGAGGAAAGCCAGTTAATAGCCGGAAAATGTTTACGATAAGCTAAATCGGCATCTAAACCCCAAAAACATTTAGTTACTCGAAGAGTAGCTTGAGAGACCGGTTCGGATAAGTCTCCTCCTGGAGGAGAAACGGCTCCGATGGCGGTTAGGGCTCCGGTACGGCCATCTTGACCTAAACATTCCACCATCCCGGCTCTTTCGTAAAATTGAGCGGTACGGGAGGCCAGATAAGCAGGGTAACCTTCTTCTCCCGGCATTTCTTCCAAGCGACCGGAGATTTCTCTCATGGCTTCAGCCCATCGAGAAGTGGAATCAGCCATTAAGGCCACAGAGTAACCCATATCGCGATAATACTCGGCGATAGTTATACCGGTATAAACAGAAGCTTCACGAGCGGCTACCGGCATATTGGAGGTGTTGGCAATTAAAACCGTCCTTCTAATTAAAGGTTCACCGGAATTAGGATCGGTTAGATGAGGAAATTCGTTCAAGACTTCGGTCATTTCATTACCACGTTCACCACAACCGATATAAACTATTACCTGAGCATCACAATATTTAGCTAAAGATTGTTGGGTGACGGTTTTACCGGAACCGAAAGGTCCGGGAATGGATCCGGCCCCACCTTTAACTATAGGAAAAAACGTATCTATTGATCGTCCGCCGGTAATTAAGGGTTTATCTGGAAATATTTTTTTAATTTTAGAGCGTGGTTGTCTGATTGGCCAGTATTGCAACATGGTAATAGAGTGATCTTGACCTTGATCGTCTGTTATAATAGCTATGGTTTCAGTGACAGTGTATTCTCCTTTTTCAATACTTTTAATTTTTCCACTAAGATCGGCCGGTACCATTATTTTATGGCTAATTAAGGAAGTTTCCTGAGTTTGGCCGAGAATATCTCCGGGGCCTACAGTTTGACCGGATTGAACTTGCGGTTCAAATTTCCATCGGCGTTCTCTATCTAATCCATGGGCTTCTATACCGCGATTAATAAAAGGGCTTTGAGCTTGCTCTTCAATAACAGATAATGGTCTTTGAATGCCGTCGTAAATAGATTCTAATAAACCGGGACCTAATTCTACTGACATGGTACGACCGGTGCGATAGGCCGGCATGCCCGGACTGATGCCACCGGTTTCTTCATAAACTTGGATGGAGGCAATATCTCCATTTAATTCTATTATCTCTCCCAATAAGTTTTCATCCGATACTTTAATAATTTCATACATTTTAGCCTCGGACATGCCTTTGGCTTGTACTAGGGGGCCATTGACTCGGGTTATTTGGCCGGTTTTATAAGTGGTTTGATTTTGTTTACCAGAATCTGAATCTTCCATTTATTTTTGATATTTATTTAAATTAATAGACGCCTAACATTCTAACAACTTTTTTGTTTATTGCAAATTTTATTTTAGGAAAATATGTTTCTATTCTAATTTTTTAGCTTTTTCCAGTAAAAGAGAGATATCGCCTTGACGATGAGATATTTTACCTTTAATCACGACACACTGATCCACAATTAAGAGATTTTTATAATTATCCCAAGATTCTGAAAAGACCACGATTTCCATTTTGTCACTAAAGTCAGCTAATCTGATAAAGGCCATATAGCCACCACGACGAGTGGTGATAACTTTAACATTTTCTATTATGCCGGCGATTTGGACAATGGCACCATTGTTTAATTGGCGATTATGAGCAATAGTGTTTTGTTTTTTGGAAAACTTGTCTTTAAATTTATTTAAAGGGTGACCGGATATATATAAACCCAACAATTCTTTTTCCCATAATAATAATTGTTCGCTTTCAGTTTCGGATCCGGTTTTTAATTTAAATATTGGGACGGAGGAAGTGTCGGTCATGAGATCAAATAGAGAGCTTTGTTGACTATTAGTGTTTTTTGATTGGGTACGGTTATAAGATACGGCTTCTTCCAGATTATGTAGGAGATGGCCACGATCATGGCCAAAAGAATCTAAAGCTCCGGCTTTAATTAAGGCTTCTAAGGATTTACGATTTAGATTTTTATGAGTAATTCTGTCTAGAAAATTAGAATAAGATTGAAAGGGTCCATCTTTTTTTCTAATTTCCACTATGTGGTCGGCAATATCATAACCTAAGTTTTTTATAGTATAGAGACCGAAGCGAATTGCTTTTTCATTTTCTTTAAGGGGATTATCAACCACGGTAAAATCGCCAAAACTTTCATTAACAGCCGGTGGTAATATATCTATACCCATTCTTTTGGCTTCTCCGACATAGACTCCAATTTGTTCAATATCTCCGGATTCAGCGGTTAGACAGGCACACATATAAACAACCGGGTAATTGGCTTTCATATAAGCGGTTTCATAAGCTACTCGTCCGTAAGAAGCTGAATGGGCTTTATTAAAAGCGTAAGCGGCGAAGGGCTTAATCCGATTCCATAAATCAACGGCTTTATTTTTATCAATTCCGTTTTTAATACAACCGTCTTTGAATTTTTTTTCTTGTTCGGCCATTAGTTTGGGAATTTTTTTACCCATGGCTTTGCGGAATTTATCAGCCTCCAACCAAGAATAGCCGGCTAATTTTATGGCGGTCATCATTACATCTTCTTGATAAATTAAAAGACCATAACTTCTTTCCAGATCTTCTTGGAGAGCCGGATGTGGATAATCTACCAGTTGAGGATTGTGTTTTCGTTTAATATATTCGGGGATAAATTCCATTGGTCCCGGTCGGTATAAAGCCACCATAGCGTTAATATCATCAATATTGGTTGGTTTTAATTCTTTAAGCCACCTGGTCATTCCGGCGCCGTTTAATTGGAACAGACCTTCTGTTTCACCACGAGCCAAGAGAGAAAAAGTTTTTTTATTATCCAGAGGAATATTTTCAATATCTATATTTTGGTTATAAATTTTTTTAACCAAACGAACAGCATTGGCCAAAATAGATAAATTTCTTAGGCCTAAAAAATCAAATTTAGTTAAACCAACTCCATCTTCACCGACAGCATACATATCATATTGAGTGATAATAGATTGACCTTTGGGGTCATATTGCATTGGAACATAACGATTTAAAGGTTCAGGGGCAATTACCACACCGGCGGCGTGAACGGAAATATGCCTGGCTGAACCTTCAATTTTTTTAGCTAGATCGAGAATTTTTTTGGTATCGGTTTCATTTTGATAAGCCTCTTTAAGTTCGGGTACCGTTTTTAGAGCTCGATCTATGGTCATGGCAGAACCTTGAGAGCCTAGAGGAATTAACTTGGCTAGACGGTCGCCAACAGAGTAAGGATAACTTAAAGCGCGGGCTACATCCCGAACTGAACCTCGAGCCATCATTGTGCCGAAAGTCCCGATTTGAGCCACTTTGTCGCTTCCATATTTTTCTTTGGCGTATTCTATAATCTCATCTCGGCGATTGTCGGCAAAATCCATATCAATATCCGGAGCTGAAGGGCGTTCGGGATTTAAAAATCTTTCAAAAGGAATTTGATATTCAATTGGATCCAATTTGGTAATTTCAAGAGAATAGGTGGTCATAGAGCCGGCTACTGATCCTCTAATGTTGTAATAAATATTATTTTCACGAGCAAAACGTATTAAATCTCCGACTACTAAAAAATAATCGGCATAGCCCTTCATTTTAATAATATCTAATTCGTAATCAAGACGCTTGATTGCCTCCGGTTTATTAGTTAACCCTCTTTTTTTCATTCCCAAAAGACATAAATGTTTTAACTCTTCATCGGCTGTAGTATTTCGAGGTAAACCAAAAGTGGGGAATATAAATTCACCCAAAGTGATAGAAACATTGCAACGTTCGGCAATTTTAACGGTGTTAGCTACAGCTTCCGGAAAATCTTGGTAAAGTTTTTTTGCTTCTTCAGGTCCAATAAAAGAATAATCACCGTTTTTCATATTCAAACCTTGATCAGCCACTTCGGCTCCGGTGTTAATGGCCACTAAAGTGTGATGAGCTTCAGCGTCTTCTTTTTCAGGATAATGGGAATCATAAGTGGCTACCAATGGTAAATTAAACTCTTTGGCCAAAGTTTTTAAACCTTGATGAATATTTTTTATATTTTCTACCTCTGGATGATTCATAACTTCAAGAAAATAATGATTAGGGCCAAAAATATCTAAGAATTCCATTACTATTTTTCTACCTTGATCAAGATTGTTAACCATTAAAGCTTCGGCTAATTCACCTCCGGGACAGCCGGAAAGGCAAATTAAGCCTTCGGCATGCTGTTTTAAAACTTGTTTATCTATTCGTGGTTTGTAGTAGAAACCTTCTAGGTGGGCGATAGTGGTTAGTTTAATTAAATTTTCATAGCCGGTATTATTCTCGGCCAGTAAAGTCAGGTGATAACGTTTTGAATCTATATGAGGTTCTTTATCATGTAAAGATCTTTTAGCCATATAAGCTTCTACGCCAATAATGGGCTTGAGACCGGCTTGAGTTAAGGTGTCATAAAAATCTATTATTCCATACATAGTACCGTGATCGGTTAAACCGACCGCCGGCATGCCATACTCTTGGGCTTTTCTGACAAAGTCTTTAGATTTAGATAATCCATCTAAAAGAGAATAATGGCTGTGGGTATGAAGGTGAACAAAAGACATTACTTAATTATTATAGCATAAGCTTATAAAGGGCAAATTTCTGGCTTTTGATTTTTTAAATTGTTAAAATTAAATTATATGTTTTCTTATTATTTGGGTATAGATGAGGTTGGTCGCGGACCGGTAGCCGGTCCTTTGACAGTGGCCGGGGTTTTAATGCCTATTACCGAAGAAAATTGGCCTCGGAAAGATTCTAAAAAATTAACTTTGAAACAAAGATTGTCTTGGTATGATTTTTTGTTGGAGAAAAAAAATTTTAATCATTGGCAAATGGCTGAAGTTTCAATCAAGCCGATAGTAATAGATAAAGTTGGTTTATCTTATGCCTTAGCGGTAGCAGTTAATCGTTTAATAGAGAAAATTAATTTTAACAAACAAAATACTCTGATTTGTTTGGATGCCGGTCTGCCTTTATCGACTGAGTTTAATTGTTTATCTTTTCCTCAGGCTGATGAAAAAATGCCGGCTGTGGCTTTGGCTTCGGTTTTAGCTAAAGTCAGAAGAGATAAAAGGATGGATTATTATCACAGACTTTATTCCGATTATGGTTTTGATAGGCATAAAGGTTATGGTACTGCTTATCATTTTACTAAAATTAAAGAATTTGGTTTGAGTCCTATTCATCGGCGAAGTTTTTTAAAAAGATTAAAAATATAATTTTAAGGCTTGCATTTTTGTTAATAATTGTTTATATTGACTCATTATGTCAGTTCGCATGAGACATACCAGAGCCCATACGGGTAATAGGCGAGGTCATCACTTTTTGAAGACTCCGCCGCTTTCGCAGTGTAATCATTGTCGAGCTTGGCATGTTAGGCATAAAGCCTGTTTAAACTGTGGTTATTACCGCGGTCGGCAAGTGATTGATATTTCCAAAAAAATGGAAAAAATCCAAGCTAAAAAACAAGCCCAAGCCGAAAAGCAAAATGAGGAGTCAGCTAATGAACGGCCCGAATAGTCGGGGCGCTTGTTGGTTGGTTTCTTTATTTTGAGAATATTGAAAATTTATTATTTTTATTGTCTGATTTTTTTATATGGCTAATCGCCATTTATCTAGAAGCCTGGCTATGCAATCCCTTTTTGAATGGGATTTTAGAGGCTTGGCGGATGATTCCGTTTCAGATATCGTTAAACGTCAAGCTGAAGATTTTGCTCCCGGTTTAAATGATATTAATTTTGCTGTTGATTTAGCAGTTAAAACTATCTCTAAAAGGAAACAATTAGATGATATTATAACCAAAGCGGCTCCGGATTGGCCTTTGCCTCAAATTGCTATTGTTGATAGGAATATTTTACGAATCGGACTTTATGAGTTGTTGTTTGGTGATCGTTTTCAAGTACCGGCCAGAGTAGCTATTAATGAAGCTATAGAAATTGCTAAAATATTCGGAGGAGAAAACAGTGGACGTTTTGTTAACGGGGTTTTGGGAGCGGTTTATAAAGAATTAGGTGAGCCGGATAAACACGAAATACCTAAAAAACAAAAAACGGATATTTCTTTTGAAAAAATGCCGGTGGAACATTTAGCCGGAGCGGTAGTTTATACCAAAACTCCGGCCGGAGCTTTAAAATTAGCTTTAGTTCATGATGTTTTCGGTTATTGGACTCTATCCAAGGGGCATATAGAAAAAGGGGAGACCCCGGCCGATACGGTTAAAAGGGAAATAAAGGAAGAAATGTCTTTAGATATTGAAGTGGTTGAGATTTTGGACAGTAATGAGTACATCGCTTCAGATCCGGAAAAAGGGAAAGTTAGAAAACAGGTTAATTATTTATTAGCTAAAAGTGTAAATCTTGATCAACTTAGTTTAGGGGAGGCCAAAGGAGGTTTAGATGATGTTGGTTGGTTTTTAATTCAAGATATAACCGATTTAAAAATTTATGATGATATTTTACCGATAATTGTCGCCGGTTTGAAAAAAATAAAAAAAATTGAAAATAAAAATGAATAATAATGATAAAAACTTTTTAAAATTGTCAGAATCTTTAGGTTTAAAATTTAAAGATTTAGAGTTATTTAAACAAGCTTTAACTCATCGCTCTTATTTGAATGAACATAAAGATTGGCCCTTACCTCACAACGAAAGATTGGAATTTTTAGGAGATGCGGTTTTGGAATTGGTGGTAACTGATTATTTATATCATAAATATGAAAGTAGAACCGAAGGTGAGTTAACTGCTTTTCGAGCAGCTTTGGTTAATACACAGTCTTTGGCTGAGACAGCCGATCAGATGGGGTTAGATGATTATTTGTTGTTATCCAAAGGGGAAGCTAAGGATATTGGTCGGGCTCGTCATTATATTTTAGCCAACACTTTTGAGGCGGTAATTGGTTCTGTTTATTTGGATCAAGGTTATGATACGGTTCAAGAATTAATAAAAAGATATTTATTAATAAAAACCGATAAGATGGTAGCCGGTGGTTTATGGCAAGACGCTAAAAGTTTATTTCAAGAAAAAGCTCAAGAGGTAACCGGGATTACTCCTGCTTATGAAGTGATTAGCGAAACAGGTCCGGATCATAATAAAAAATTTACAGTAGCTTTAAAGTTGGGTGATGAAGAAGTATCTGTGGGTGAGGGATTTTCCAAACAAGCAGCTGAACAACAAGCGGCTACCGGTGGCTTGCAAGCAAAAAAATGGCTGGATTAATCTTAGATTTTTGTTAGAATAGGCAATAATGAAATTAAAACAACTGGAATTATCCGGTTTTAAGTCTTTTGCCAAAAAAACAATTTTGGTTTTTCCATCCCCGATTACGGCAGTAGTCGGACCTAATGGTTCCGGTAAATCAAATATAACTGAGAGTTTGCGTTGGGTGATGGGGGAGCAATCATTAAAATCTTTAAGGGGTAAAAAGGGGGAGGATCTTATTTTTTCCGGTCCCCAAGGCCGTTTGTCTCGAGCTTCTGCTTCTCTGATTTTTGATAATTCCGATAGAAGTTTCTCTATAGATTATGATGAAATAATTATTACCAGAACGGTTTTTAGGGATGGCTCCGGTGGTTATGCTATTAATGGTTCTCCGGTTAGATTAAAAGATGTGGTGGCTTTATTAGCTGAGGTATCTTTGGGTTCATCCGGTTATCATGTTATTTCTCAAGGTGAAGCTGACCGTATTTTATTAGCCAGACCGGTAGATCGGCAAGCTATTTTAGAAGAAGCTCTGGGGTTAAGATTATTTAGAACGCAACTGGGAGAATCTGAAAAAAAATTAAATCAAACAGAAGATAATATTAATCAAGTTAAGAGTTTAAAGAAAGAAATCGCTCCTCATTTACGTTTTTTAGAGAAACAAGTTGATAAAATTCGTCAGGCGGAAGATTGGCGTCAAGAGTTGCGTCAATTATATAAAGTCTATTTGGGTGGGGAGCGAGAATATATAAAGTCGGAAAAAGAAAAAATAAATCAAAGCCAAATAATTGCTAAACAAAAATTAGAAATGATTGAATCGGAATTGGCTCAAGCGGAGCAAAAAAAATCAAATAATAAAATAGAGGAGATAAAAAACAAAATAAACGATTTAGAAAATAAACGCCAAACAGTTTTAAATCGTCGATCTGAGTTGGAAAGATCTTTAGGTCGTCTGGAGGGAGAAATAGCTGCTAGTCAACAAACAACCCATAAAGAATCTGTGGTTAATCAAGATCAATTAAAACAATATAGTTTTTATTTAAAACAGTTAGGCGAGGAGTTGTTGGCTACTAATAATTGGGAGAAAGTCCGTCAAGCCGGAGAAAAATTATTGTCTTGGTCGCAAAATTTAGTTGGGGTGTCAGTTGAAACTGTTTCAGTAGCTGAAATAGATAATGAATTGGAAAAAAGAAAAATAGTAATAGAACAAGATTTAAAACAATTAGCTAATCAATTACAAGAACTATCTCAAATTGGTAGAGATTTAGATAAAGAAAGACAATCGATTTTATCGGCTGATAATCAAAAATTATCACGTTATTATGAATTAAAAGCCGATAAGCGTTTGGTAATTGAGAATTTAAATTCTTGTAATAGTCGAGCCGAACAATTAAAAACGACGGAAGAAGATTTAAAACGGGAATTAGCCGAAGGATCTTTGTTGGTAGGTCGGGATATTGTAAATTATTATACAGACAATCAGGAGGTGGATTTTAATAAAACCAGAAATGAACAACAGAATTGTCGACGACAAATAGAGCGTTTGAAATTAAAATTGGAAGCGGTAGGGGTAGATACGGCCGAGGTTATGTCTGAATATGAAGAAACTAAGACTCGTAATGAATTTTTAACTGAAGAATTAACAGATTTGGAAGAGACCGCTACCCGTTTGCGAATTTTAATTACTGATTTAGAGACAAAAATAGACAAAGAGTTTACTGAAGGTTTAACTAAAATCAGTGCTGAGTTTAATCGATTATTACAGTTAATGTTTGGCGGTGGTCGGGGAACTTTAAAATTACAAGTTGTTAAAGAAAAAGAAGAATTTGAAGCTGAAGAGATGGTTAAAGGAGTGGAGGTGGAAGTTAATTTGCCCGGTAAAAAAGTAAAAGGTTTAGAAGTCTTATCCGGTGGTGAAAGATCTTTGGTTTCTATAGCTTTATTGTTTGCTATGACCAGAATCAAACCACCACCGTTTTTGGTTTTGGATGAGACTGATGCCGCTTTAGATGAGGCTAATTCTAAACGTTATGGTGATTTAGTTGAAGAATTATCCAAACAATCTCAGCTGATTTTAGTAACTCATAATCGAGAAACCATGTCCCGAGCTGATATTCTATATGGAGTAACCATAAATCGAGAAGGAGTGTCTGATATTTTATCTGTTAAATTTGATCAAGCTGAAAGTTATGCTAAATAAAGAAACGCCACCGGTCTCAAGAGACGGTGGCGCTTGTCTGTCAAAGAGAGTAGATGATCTCTTTGGCAGGCATCTTGGTTGGTGATGGTGGAGCAGCGGGAACAAAGGATGTAGATCCATCCTTTCCCACTACTTTCAGGTGAGTGTAATGTGATGTATAATCCACCACAAAACAACCCATTACCCAACAAATTGAAACCGGAACAACTTGCATAAATATCACCTCCTCTCTCTTTTTTTTTGTAATCAAAGACCAAAAAACCCTTCATCGGCTGATGAAGGGTTTGTGGATATTTGAAAAGAATTTTTTAAACATCGGCAAAACCTCCATCAGAAATGGTAATAATAATGAGGCCGAGGAAGTTTTGTTTATATTTGAACATATTTTTATTCTAAGATTTTATTGACGATAGTCAAATAATTTATCCACATAGTTTCTTAATCAATTATTAAACCGAAATCAATTTGACGAGAAGCCGGGTTAGCATTTATAACTTTAATTTTTATTTGATCGCCTAAAGATAATTTATGTCCCGTTCTTTGACCGATAACAAAATAACGATTATCTGATAATTGATAATAATCTTTTTTTATTTCTGATAGACGAATTAAACCCTCGGCTTTGGTTTGAACATCTTCTACAAAAATACCCCAATCGGTTAAGCCGGAAATAATCCCGATTCTGGTTTGATCGATAAAATTTTGCATATATTCGGCTTGTTTTAATTTAATTGATTCTCTTTCGGCTTCAGCGGCCAATTGTTCTCGTTGAGAACAATGAAGTAATATTTCACTTAATTGATCCAATTCTTTTTGGTTGGGCTTTTTACCTTGAAGATAAGTTTTTAGAAGACGGTGAACTAAAAGATCGGGGTAACGTCTAATAGGGGAAGTAAAATGGGTATAATAAGGAAAAGCCAAACCCCAATGGCCTATATTTTTTTCCGAATATACCGCTTTAGCCATGGCTCGAATAGCGGTTCTATTGATTAAACTGTGTTCGGCTTGATTTTCCGCTTGTTGAAGCAGATGGTTAAGATCAGTTTGTTCCAATTCATCATCTTGAATTTTTAAATTATAACCCAAGGGTTTTAGGAAAGAAATCAGTTGTCCTATTTTTTCAGGATCAGGATAATCATGAACTCGGTAAACAAAAGTATGTTCTTGGTGACGAGTAACTCGATGGGCATATTCGGCCACCAGTTTATTGGCCAAAAGCATAAAATTTTCCACCAATTCATTGGCTTGAAGTTGTTTTTTAATAATAACGTCTAAGGGCTTTCCTTTTTTATCTAATTTAAATTTGACTTCATCGGAAGAAAAAGAAACTGCCCCGGCTTCCTGATTGGCTTTTTTTAGTTTTTGAGCCAAATTATTAAGTTCGGCCAAAGCTGATTCTATGGTGTTTAAGTTATCTTTAGTTGACGGTCTGTCGGTAGTAGTAATTATTTTTTCTGCTTCTTGATAATTTAAACGCGAATCGGATTTAATAATTGTTGGGCCAAACCATTCATCTTCTAATTGTCCGTCAACAGTGAAGGTGACTACTACCGAAAAAGCCAAACGGTCAGTTTGTGGTCTTAAGCTGCAGATATCATTAGATAATACTTCCGGCAACATAGGTATAACTCGATCAACTAAATAAATAGAGGTGGCTCGATGACGAGCTTCTTTATCTATTGTGCTTTCCGGTAATACATAATGGGAAACATCGGCAATATGTATGCCCACTTCCAGTTTATTATTTTCTAGTCGACGAATAGAGAGAGCGTCATCGAAATCTTTAGCATCGTCCGGATCAATGGTAAGCGTTAGAATATTTCTGAAATCTCGCCGTTGGTCGGCTTCGGTTGTAATAGATTGTTCCCAGGTTTCTTTTTTATTTTTTATTGATTCTAGTAAAGAAGGATGAAAATCCAAAGCTAAACCGCGACCGATAATCATTGATAAAATTTCCGCTTCATTTTCCCCGACTTTACCTAAGTGTTTTAAAAACTTACCCAGAGGTAGAGGAGAATCTGCAGGCCAGTCTTGTATTTCTATAACCACTTTGTCGGCAATATTTAATTTTTTATCGGGGTCTGGTTTAATTAATATTGGAGTGTAATAAGATGAATTATCCAAGGTAATTTGATAACTGTTTTTATTTAAAACCTTAATTACTCGACCCGGTCGAGGGCCGGTATATCTATCTAAAATTTTCTCAACTTTACCAATGGCTTTGTGATTGTCTTTTAATTTATAACTAACCAAGACTTTATCTTGGGGTAGAGCTCGATTTAAATTATTCGCCGGAATTTCTATTTTTAAATCTTGGTCAATTAAATTAAGATAGCCGGTTCCTTTACCGGATATAGATAACAAACCTTCAATTTGCTTGTTTTTGCTTGTTTTTTTGTTCATTTTAAGAAAGTGGTGTTAGTATAACAGACATTTTTTTTGAACCCAAGGGGTTATCTATTGACCGGAATCAAAGATTTTGCTATCATTTTGACCTATATGTTAACCATAAGATTACAAAGGGTCGGACGTAAAAATAATCCGGCTTTTAGAATGATTGTGACCGATTCCCAGAACGGCCCCAAAAGTGGTCGTTTTAAAGAAATAATTGGTTCTTATGATCCGCGACGACCGCGATCGGAAGCTCAAATAAAAAAAGATAGGGTTTTATATTGGTTGTCTGTCGGAGCTCAAAAATCAGACACAGTTCATAATTTACTGGTTAGTTTGCAAATTATTTCCGGACCGAAAATAAATATTTTACCAAAAACCAAACCGGTGACTAAAGAAAAAGAAGCTGATAAAGATAAAACTGAAGTAAAAACAGAAACTGAAACCACCACAGTTAAAGATAAAGAAAATGAGGCAGTTGATGCTGAAAATTTGGCAGAAACGGAAAATAACCAAGAGGAATTGGAAGAAAAAGAAGTGACTTCTGTTTAGTTTTTTAAGACAAGATTTTAGTTACTCAATTATTTTGACAAATCTAATTTTTAGATTACAATAAGTTAGTCTTGGGTACCGAATAATTTTAATCATTTTCGGACAATATCCTGACGGTCGAATTAAGCTTAGTAATAAATATAAACAGTTAGTAAAAATTATTATGTCAGAAAAATATCAAGATCAAGAGTTTTTAGAAACAGTTGTCCGTTCTTTGGTAGACAATCCGGAAGCTGTTAAGGTGGGTCGTCAAGTTGATGAAATGGGAGTGTTAATCACTCTGGATGTTCATCCGGACGATATGGGTAAAATTATTGGTCGCCAAGGCAATACTGCCAAAGCTATCAGAACATTATTACGAGTAGTGGGAATGAAAAATAATGCCAGAGTTAATCTAAAAATAAATGAACCGGAAGGATCAACTCGAGAAGCTAATCGTAGTGAAGCTCCTGCTGCAGAAGTTCCTGAAGCTAGTGCTTCGGAATCGGTCGATCAGGCCATGAATGATCTGAAAATGTAATACCTTGTTTTACTTCAAAAATAAAAAATGTAAGTCATCGCCACACTCATTTAAAAGTGTGGCGGTTGACTTTTGTCTTTATGAAAAAAATTAATTTCCATATAATTAGTCTTTTTCCGGAGGTGTTTCAGGTTTATTTTAATTCTTCAATTATCGGTCGAGCTCAAACCAAAGGAATAATAAAAATAAATTATTATCAGCTTCGTGATTTTTTAAACACTGATAAAGATCGACTGGACGGAAGGCCTTATGGCGGAGGACCGGGAATGGTTATAAAAGCACCGGTGGTGATTAAAGCGGTAAGACAAATTATTGGTCGGAAAAAGAAAGTTAAAGTTATTTTTCTTGATCCTCGCGGTTATCAATTTGATGATGAGATAGCAGAAAATTGGTCTGAATCTTTTCAGCATTTGGTACTGGTAGCCGGGCGTTATGAAGGTATAGATGCTCGGGCAGCTGAAATATTGACAGCGGATAAAGTTTCTATTGGTTCTTATATTTTATCCGGTGGGGAATTACCGGCCATGGTAGTGGTGGATGCGGTAGCTCGTCGTTTACCCGGGGTTTTGGGCTCAGGTGATTCTTTGGAGGATACTCGACCGGCCGGTTCGGCTATTTATACCAGGCCGGAGATCATCAAAGATAAAGGTAAGCATTATTCGGTGCCAGCAGTTTTAAAATCCGGTCATCATCAAAAGATAAATCAATGGAAAAAGAAAACCAATAAATAATAAAATTTTATATTTAATTTATCCACCTTTATTTTTTTTGACTTTTTTATTCTTTATGTTATCTTTAGGGTAACATTTACGGACGAGATTGAGTTCCGAAGGATAACGATCTTCCATTATAAAACATTAAGAAAATTTACAGTTGGCGGACATTTTGTCTGGTCAGCTTGATTTTGCTTATTGTCTGAAAGTTTTATTTTTATAAATAAGTCTAGTTTTATTTTAATAATATTATGATGCCCCAAAAACAAAAAACTTTTTCTTCTTACAGGAAACCGTTAATCGATATGCCGGATTTAAAAGATTTGCAATTACAATCTTATGATTGGTTGGTTAATGAAGGTTTGAAAGAATTGTTTGAAGAATTTTCAGCCATTGAGGATTATTCCGGTAAAAAATTCCATTTGGAATTTTCAGAATTTAATTTAGAAAGACCAAAATTTGATGAACATTATGCCAAGAGTAACAGATTATCTTTCGAGGCACCTTTAAAAGTTAGAGTTAAGTTACATAATAAAAATTTAAATCAAACCAAAGAACAAGAAATATTTTTAGCTGATTTCCCGGTTATGACTGATCATGGTACGTTCATTTTCAATGGTATAGAAAGAGTGATGGTACCGCAGTTGGCTCGAAGTTTTGGTGTATTTTTTACTGCCAATCAAATAAGAGGTTATAATTATTTTGGGGCTAAAATAAGTCCGGCGCGAGGGGCTTGGGTGGAATTGGAAACAGAAGCTGATGGAGTTATCTATGGCCGAATAGACAGGAGACGAAAATTTCCGATTACTGCTTTAATTAGAACCCTAGCTGCAATTAAAGGGCATGATATGGATGATAAAGAGATATTAAATATGTTTGAAAAAGCGGGTGTGGATACTGAGACAATAAAAAATACTTTAGACAAAGATAATGCTAAAACAGTGGATGAGGCTTATATGGAGATTTATAAAAGACATCGAGATAGCGATTTGGCTACTCCGGCTAGTGCCAGAGAATTTGTTGATGGTCTTTTTAGTCGAGAAAGATATGATTTTTCAGTTGTTGGAAGATTGCGTTTTAATGAGCGTTTTGGTTTACCGGTTGATGATAAAGCTCGTGAAGACAGATTATTAAAATTAGAAGATTTAATTTTAACTATTAAACATATTATAGAATTAAATAATACTCCGGAAGCTATTCCCGATGATATAGATCATTTAGGATTTCGTCGGGTTCGTAGTATGGGTGAGATGTTACAACAACGGATGAAAGTAGGTATGACTCAAATGAGACGTCATATTCAAGATAGGATGTCTACAGTGGATTCGGCTACTTTATTACCGATTCAATTAGTTAATCCCAGACCGCTTCAGGCTCGCTTGAAAGAGTTTTTCACCACCAATCAATTATCTCAATTTATGAGCCAGACTAATGTTTTGTATGAAGTGGAACATTTAAGGACTTTATCGGCTTTGGGTCCGGGTGGTTTAACTAGAGAACGAGCCGGTTTTGAGGTTCGGGATGTACATACTTCACATTATGGCCGTTTGTGTCCGGTGCATACGCCGGAAGGGCCAAATATCGGTTTGATTTTACATTTAACCGCTTTTGCTCGAGTTAATGAATTTGGTATTATCGAGACTCCTTATATTAAAGTTAAAAATAGTCGTTTAACCAATGAAGTAGTTTATTTAAATGCTTTAGAGGAAGAAAAATATAAAATAGCTCATGGGGGAGTTGGGTTGGATAAAGATGGTCGTTTGATTGATGAGCAGATAGAGGTTCGTTTTAAAACTCGACCCAGTTTGGTTGAGCCGAATGATGTAGATTTTATGGAGGTGGCCACCAATCAGGCTTATTCGGTAGCTACTTCTATGATTCCTTTTTTGGAACATGATAACTCTAATCGAACTTTAATGGGTTCCAATATGCAGAAACAGAGTGTACCACCAGTTATAAGTGAAGCCCCTTTAGTGGCTACCGGTATGGAATCAAGAGTGGCTCGGGATTCAGGGCGTTTACTTTATGTTAAAAGAGCCGGTCAAATAATAGCAGTAGATGGCCAGCAGATTAAAATAAAAACAGATAAAGGAGAGGTGGATGAATATCCTTTGATCAGTTTTCAAAAGACTAATGAAACCAGTATTTTTCATCATAAACCGATAGTTAATATAGGACAAAAAGTTAAAGCCGGAGACTTGTTGGCTGATAACTCTTCAACTTCCGGCGGTCAAGTAGCGGTTGGGCAAAATGTCCGAGTGGCTTTTATGTCTTGGCAAGGATCTAATTATGAAGATGCTATAATTATTTCCCAAAGATTGGTTCGTGATCACAAATTTTCTAGTATCCATATACAAGAATTTGATATCAGTGTTAGGGATACCAAATTGGGTCCGGAAATAACTACCCACGATATTCCGAATGTCGGTGAAGTTAAATTAAGAAATTTAGATGAAGAAGGTATAGTTAGAATAGGAGCCGAAGTCACTCCAGGCGATATATTGGTGGGTAAAATTACTCCCAAAGGAGAAACGGAATTAACTCCGGAAGAACGTTTATTGCGTTCAATTTTTGGTGAGAAATCTCGTGATGTTAAAGATGCTTCTTTGCGTTTACCTCACGGTAAAAAAGGTAGGGTAATTGGGGTTAAGGTTTTTTCTCGAGAACGAGGTGATAAGATGGAGTCCGGAGTAATCAAGAAGATTTATATTCAAGTAGCTCAAATGCGCAATGTTTCGGTTGGAGATAAATTGGCCGGTCGGCATGGAAATAAAGGAGTAATTTCTCGTATTTTGCCGGTAGAAGATATGCCTTATTCAGCTGACGGGGAGCCAGTTGATGTAATTTTAACGCCATTAGGAGTGCCTAGCCGTATGAATTTAGGTCAAATTATGGAATTACATTTAGGTTTGGCGGCTCAGGCTTTGGGTTATCAAGCAATTACTCCCGTTTTCCAAGGAGCGACCCCTGAAGAAATCAGGCAAGAGTTAAAAGAAGCTGGTTTTGCCGAAAATGGTAAAATGGAATTATTTGACGGCCGAACCGGAGAGAAATTTAAACAAGCGATTGCTACCGGTTATATGTATATTATGAAGTTGACTCATATGGTTGAAGATAAAATTCATATGAGATCAGTTGGTCCTTATTCTTTAATTACTCAACAGCCTTTAGGAGGACGGTCTCAAGGTGGTGGCCAGCGTTTTGGAGAAATGGAAGTTTGGGCTATGGAAGGATATGGTGCTGCTTACATTTTAAGGGAAATGTTGACTATTAAATCAGATGATATTGTTGGCCGATCCCAGGCTTTTGATTCTTTAGTTAAAGGTGAATATATTAAACAACCCAATGTTCCGGCTTCTTTTAATGTGATGTTAAATGAGCTGAGAGGCTTGGCTCTGGATATAGAATTAAAACAAATTCAAAATTAAAAAACTAATTTCAAATATTTATTATGATGAAAAATAACAAAGTCAATAATATAATGGAGGATTTTAATGCGGTTAGTTTGAAATTAGCATCTCCAGAAAGAATCAGAGCTTGGTCTTACGGTGAAGTGACCAAACCTGAAACGATTAATTATCGTAGTGGCCGATCTGAAAGAAACGGTTTGTTTGATGAAAGAATATTTGGTCCGGAAAAAGACTATGAGTGTTATTGTGGTAAATACAAAAGAGTCAGATATAAAGATATTGTTTGTGAAAAATGTGGAGTTGAAGTTACCCGTTCAATAGTTAGAAGAGAAAGAATGGGTCATATTGATCTGGCATGTCCGGTATCTCATATTTGGTTTGTTCGTAATATACCTAGTCGTTTGGGAATCTTACTTAATTTAACAATCACAGATGTAGAAAAGGTTATTTATTTTGCCGGTTATATTATTACTGATGTTGATGATGTGGAAAAAACCAAAGTTTTAAAACAATTAGATAATGAATATAAAACCAAAGTTAAAGCAGCCGGTTCTGATAAAGAAAAAGAGGCCATTAAACAAGCTTTATTAGGGGCTAAACGGCAATTGGAATCAATAGAACCGTGGCGAGTTATTGATGAAATTGAATATCATCGTTTATCTCTTAAATACGGACAGGTTTTTGAGGCTGGTATTGGAGCTGAAGCTTTAAATCAAATTTGCCAAGGAATAGATTTGGAAGATTTGCTTTCGCAGGTATCTTCTTCTTTGGAAACAGCTAAATCTACAGAAAGGATAAAATTGCGAAAAAGATATAATTTGGTTAAATCTATGCTCAAAGCCGGAGTTAGACCTGAATGGATGCTCCTTAAAGTTGTACCAATTATTCCACCGGCTTTAAGACCGATGGTGGCTTTAGATGGAGGCCGTCATGCTACTAGTGATATAAATGATCTTTATCGTCGAGTGATTAATCGTAATAATCGTTTAAAAAAATTAATAGATCTTAATGCCCCGGAGGTTATTTTAAGAAATGAAAAAAGGATATTACAAGAAGCGGTTGATGCTTTGATTGATAATAATATCAGAAAGTCCGGTGGTGAAGGAGTGATGAATCAAAGTCAAAGACGACCATTGAAATCTTTAGCAGATAATTTAAGAGGGAAGCAAGGTCGTTTTCGTCAGAACCTTATTGGTAAGCGAGTGGATTATTCCGGTCGTAGTGTAATTGTGGTAGGGCCTGATTTAAAAATTTCTCAATGTGGTTTGCCGAAATTAATGGCTTTGGAATTATTTCGACCGTTTATTATTGCTCAAATTTTAGAAAAAGAGTTAGCTTTTAATATTCGCGGAGCCGGACGATTAATAGATGAACAATCTCCGGATATTTGGGCTATATTGGAAGATGTGATTAAAGATAAATATGTTTTACTTAATCGACCACCAACTCTACATCGTTTGGGTATTCAAGCTTTTCAACCGGTTTTAATAGAAGGTAGTGCTATTCAAATTCACCCCTTGGTTTGTAGTGCCTTCAATGCCGATTTCGATGGGGATCAAATGGCGGTTCATGTACCTTTGTCTGTTCCCGCTCAAAAAGAAGCCAGAGATTTGGTAGCCGCTAACCGGAATTTGTTAAAGCCCGGTTCCGGTGATCCGGTTATTAATATGAAATTGGATATTGTTTTGGGTTGTTATTGGGTAACCAAAGAAATAGCGGATGCTCGAGGCAGTGGACAATATTTTTCCAGTCCTAATCACGCTATTATGGCTCATGATTTTGACCATGTAGATTTGCAAGCCAAAATTAACGTTAAGATGACCAAGAAGGAAAAATATGGAGAATATAAGGAAAAAATAATAGAAACCAGTGTTGGCCGTCTTCTTTTTAACAATAATTTGCCGGCAGATTTTCCCTTTTTCAATCAGGCGGTAACCGGTAAAGGTATGTCAGCTTTAGTTGATCAATTGGTTCATCGTTATGATATGTCCTTAATGCCAGATATATTGGATAAAATCAAATCTTTTGGTTTTAAATATGCTACTACCTCCGGTATTACTTGGGGAATTGATGATGTGGTGGTGCCGGCTAAGAAAGAGGATGTTATTAAAAAAGCTCAAGAAGAAACTATTCAAATATATGAACAATATAATGATGGTTTATTGTCAGATAATGAGCGTTACCAAATGTTTATTGAAACTTGGCTTAAAGCCAGAAATGAAGTGGAAAAATTGGTTCCCGGCAGTTTGGGAGAGCATAAATCTGTTTCGGATATGTTAAATTCCAATGCTCGAGGTTCTGTAGCTCAGGTGACTCAAATGTCCGGGATGATTGGTTTAATGACTAATCCATCAGGTCAGTTAATAGATTTCCCGATTGTTTCTTCTTTTAAAGAGGGATTAACACCATTGGAATTCTTTGTTTCTACTCACGGTTCGCGTAAAGGTTTGGCAGATACCGCTTTGAATACGGCTCAAGCCGGTTATTTGACCAGAAAATTGGTTTATGTAGCTCAGGATATAATAGTTAATGCGGATGATTGTCAAGATAAACAAGGTAAAGTATTTAATCAGAGCCATATTTTAGGATTTGAAGAAGGTTTAGCCAATAGTATTCGCGGTCGGATTTTGTTAGAGTCGGTAAAAGATCAAAACGGACAAGAATTATTCCCGGACGGTCATTTATTATCTAAAGCAGATGCGAAGAGTATAGATGAGGCTGGAATAACAGAAGTTAGGGTTAGAACTCCTCTTACTTGTAAAAATACCAGAGGTATTTGTCGAGCTTGTTATGGTGAAGACCAGGGTCGAGGAGGATTGATTAAGATTGGAGAACCGGTTGGAGTGGTAGCCGCTCAAGCTATTGGAGAACCCGGTACCCAATTAACTATGAGAACCAAACATGCCGGAGGAGTTTCTCAAGAAGGAGGAGATATCGTCGGTGGTTTACCTCGAGTGACAGAAATATTTGAAAGACGTAATCCTAAAGCTTCTGCTTTATTGTCTGAAGTTGAAGGAGAAGTGATGGAGATAAAAGTCGGAGCTAAGGACAGAACCATTGTTATTTTAACTGATCCGGCTGTGGCTAAAGATAAAAAGAAAAAATCAACTGTGGAATATACAGTACCGGCCATTCGTAATTTGTTAATAGAAAAAGGAGATACAATTACAGTCGGGCAAATTTTAACTGATGGTTCAGTAGATTTGGTTAATTATCTAAAATTAGCCGGTCAAGCAAAAGTAGAGGATTATATCATTAAAGAAATAAATGCCATTTATCAATTGCAAGGGGTGGATATTGCCAGAAAGCATATTGAGTTGGTTATTCGGCAAATGCTCTCTCGTCGTAAAATTCAAGAACCAGGTGATACTGATTTACAGATTAATGAAGTGGTGGATAAAGCGGAATTAGAAGAAGTAAATACTAAAGTTAAGGCTGAAGGAGGGGAGCCGGCTAAAGGTAAGATTGTTATTTTGGGAATTTCCGATGTGGCTTTGTCTTCCAGTAGTTTCTTGTCGGCTGCTTCTTTTCAACATACCACTAAAGTTTTGATTAATGCTGCTGTTGCCGGAAAAGTAGATAAATTACGCGGATTAAAAGAAAATGTAGCTCTTGGTCGATTAATACCGGCCGGAACCGGGTTAATTCCTGATTATAATGAAATAGCAGAAGCAGAAGCGGAAAATGGCTCTATTGCCAGGATGGAAGATGATAATTAAGAGGAACTTTTAGAATTTTATAAAATTACGATTCTTAACCGACTTTAGGTTGAGTCAATCGGTTAATAATGTGTTTATGTCATCTTCTTCAGTTGAAAAAATAAAAGATAGATTGGATATAGTGGAAGTGGTGGATTCCTATATTAAATTGGAAAAAGCGGGAGTTAATTTTAAAGCTCGTTGCCCCTTTCATAATGAGAGAACGCCTTCTTTTTTTGTTTCTCCTAATAGACAATCTTATCGTTGTTTTGGTTGCGGTCAAACTGGAGATATGTTTAATTTTGTTCAAGAAATAGAAGGAGTGGATTTTAAAGAGGCGTTGGGAATTTTAGCTCGTAAGGCTGGAGTGGAAATAGAAGCTTATGATGGTAAAAAGGGAGATCATCGAGAAAATTTATTACAAGCGATTAAATTGGCCGGACATTATTATATTAATCGCTTACAACCACAAACTCCGGTCTGGGAATATTTAAAAGATAGAGGCTTAACTGAAAAAACTATCAGGGCTTTTGGTTTAGGTTGGGCTGAGGCGGATTGGCAGAAATTGGTTACTTATTTAAGATCTCAAAAAATAAATGATGAGGTAATAGTCGGTTCCGGTTTAGCTATTAAAAGCCAAAAAAACGGTCGTGTTTTTGATCGTTTTCGTTCCCGTTTAATGTTTCCTTTACTGGATGTTTCCGGACGACCGGTGGGCTTTTCCGGTCGGTTATTGGATTTTAGTAATCAAACCCAGTCTGTAGAAGCTAAATATATCAATACACCCCAGACAGATATTTATGATAAATCTTCTTTATTGTATGGTTTGAATTGGGCTAAACAAGGAATTAGGGAGCATAATAATTGCTTGGTGGTTGAAGGTCAGATGGATCTTTTAATGTGCCATCAAGCCGGTTGGACCAATACGGTAGCTATTTCCGGAACCGCCTTGACAGATAAGCAAGTAAAAACCTTAGGTAGATTGACCGATGAAATTATTTTGGCTTTTGATGGAGATAAAGCCGGTCAGGCGGCGGTTAAAAAATCCGCCGAAGCTCTACTGGCAGCCGGGTTACAAGTTAAAGCTTTAATTTTACCCCCGGGTCGGGATCCGGCAGATATTATCAAAGAAGATATTGCCGAGTGGCGATACTTATTAGATCAAGCTGATTCTATAATTAATTTTTATTTAAAAACTGCAATAATTACAGCTGGACAAGATAAAAGACAGTTGGGAAAATTAATTAAACAAGAAGTTTATCCGGCCATCATGAGTATACCCAGTCAAGTGGAAAAAGCGACAGTGGTAATGGAGGTGGCAGATAAATTGCAAATGCCGACAGAGGCGATCTGGCAAGATTTAAAAGAGTTAAATTTTAATCGGTTTACTATTAAAAAAGAGGAAGAAGTAACAGAAGAAAAAGAACAGTTAGTTAATAATCCATTACAATATTTCTGGGCTTGGTGGTTTTGGTTGGAAACAACCACCAATCACGATTTTGATTATCAAACAGAAGCCCGATCTTTATTGGAAGACATAAAAGAAGAGGATAATTTACAAGCTAATTATGAAGATCAAAAAGAACCCCTTTTGTTTTTAATAGAAGAGTATGTGGAAAAATTTGGACCTTTAACTAAAATTTTATGGCAAGAAGTGGTAGGTAGGGCTCATGTTTATTATTGGGAGCAGAAAAGGAAGCAAGAAGAGCAAAAAATAGGACCGGCGGAAAAACAAGAGGATCAAGCATCAGTAGACAAACACTTAAAAAGGTGTCAAGATATTACTCAGACTATAGCTGAGCTCAGAAATCAATATTTCAATTAATTTTTATCAATTTTATCATCTTAATATATATTAACTTATGGCTACATCTTCCAAAAAAAATACCATTAAATCTAAAAAAACCACTTCCGCTAAAAAAAAGTCTCCTATCACTAAAGCCAAGAAGAAATCGATTACTACCAAGAGTGCCAAAAACGTAAAATCCAAAACTGTCAAAAAAAATACTCCTGCTAAAACTAAAAAAAACACTAAACCAGCTACTAAAAATTCGGTTAAAAAATCGGTTGGGAAAAGGAAAGTTTCTCCTACCGGGTCTAAAATAAAACCGGAAGAAATAATGCAAAAAACTTCCAATCTTATACGTAAAGGCCGCGGCCGTCGATTTGTAACTTATAGTGAACTTTTAAATGAATTTCCGGTTATAGAAAATGATTTGGATTTTTTGGATAATTTATATGATAAATTAGAAGAAGCCGGGATAGATATTTTGGAAGAAGGCAGTTTGTTGGAAGAAGCAGATGATCAAATGTTAAATTTTTCAATTAACCAAAGTCATGGGGGTGGATTGGACTCGGTTCAGATTTATTTAAAAGAAATTGGTCGTCATCGTTTATTAACAGCTGCCGAAGAAAAAGATTTAGCCAGACGGATTTTAGAAGGAGATGAAGAGGCTCGCAAAACATTAGCTAATGCTAATTTACGTCTGGTGGTTTCCATTGCCAAAAAGTATGCTAATCGCAGTTCCGATTTATCTTTATTAGATCTAATTCAAGAAGGTAATATCGGTCTTTTCAAAGCGGTAGAAAAGTTTGATTGGCGTAAAGGTTATAAATTCTCAACTTATGCCACTTGGTGGATCCGTCAAGCGGTTACCAGGGCTTTGGCAGACCAGTCGCGAACAATTAGAATTCCGGTACATATGGTGGAAACCATAACTAAATACAAACAAGTAGTGAGGCGTCTATCTCAGGATTTGGGACGAGAACCCCTACCACAAGAAGTGGCTACAGAAATGGATATGGATTTACATAAAATCCATGCCATTGAAAAAATAGATCAAAGTACGGCTTCTTTGGATAAATCAATAGAAAGCGGAGATGAAGATAAATCTTCCCTGGGAGAATTTGTGCCTGATGATAAAATAGACCCACCGGAACAAGATGTTTCCAGAAGAATTTTACGAGATCAAATTGATGAAATTCTAAGCGATTTAACACCTAAAGAAAGAAAGATTTTAGCAATGCGCCATGGTTTGGATGATGGTGTTATGCGAACTCTGGAAGAGGTAGGTAAAGAATTTGGTGTAACCAGGGAGCGCATTAGGCAAATAGAAGCCAAAGCTCATGAAAAGATTCGTTTACATGGAAAAGCGGATAGATTGTCCGGATATTAATTTTTTATTCTTCCGGAGCTTCTAATAATTCATCTATTATTTCAATTAAATTTTCAGTGGGGACAGCTCCACCTAATTCCACTATTTCTCCTGAAGGTAATTTAATTAAAGAAAAAGGAGTTCCGGAGCCACCACTGGCGATGGCGTTATCGGTATCTGTTTCTATAACATTTTTAGGTCTTTCAGATTCTAAGCATTCTCTAAAATCTGCAGTATCTAATCCTATGTCACCGGCTAAGGATGTCAATTCGTCTACATTACCGGCTTTATTGTTTTGATCTATACCCTGATGAAAAGCCTCTAAATAAGACCAAAAACCGGAATTATTTTCTAATTCGCCGGCACATTCAAAAGCGATGGATTTTTGAGCCGAAGCCGATCCAAAAACATTAAAATGGCGATAAACCCAAGCTACTTGATTGTCATCATATAAATCAACTATTTCTTTTAGAGTGTTATGAAAACGATGGCAAAAAGAACAGTCAGGATCGGAATATTCTATAATAATTATCGGAGCTTCCAAAGATCCTTTTATATTATCTTCGGTTGTCAGTGGTCGAACATTTTCCAAACTGATGTCACTTTGATCTAAATCGCCGACTGCTGCCAAATTATCCTCAGTTGGACTAAATTGTGGTTGAAAATAAACCGCCGCTCCTAAAATTAAGCCGGCTCCTATTATAGCTATTGGAATACTCAATTTTTCCCAGTTCATATATTTTTATTTTAATTACTTTTAAGGTTTAAATTTAACAAAAAAAGACAAAAGAAGCAACGGATTGATTGTTTTATTTTTTGTCTTGTTTTAAAATGAACAAATGGAAACGATTAGAAAAAAATTAAAAAAAATAAAAGGTGAAACTTTTGTTAGATTAGGTTTGGGGGTTTACTATATTATTAATGGTTATTATTTGGTAACCGAGGCCGGTTCTCGATCAGATTTAATTTCCACCGCTTATTGGCCGGCTCGAATAATAAATTTAGTATCCGGTTTTGAATCGGAATTTTTGGTTTTATGGTTGGGAATATTGTCCTTGTTTTTGGGATTGAGTTTTTGTCTTTGGTTTTTACCGTCTAAGGCGGTGCGTTATTTGGGTCTGATTGTTTTTGTTCAATTTGCTTGGCTTTTTTATTGGCAATGGCCAACAATTCAAGCTTTAAATATTACTTTAGCCTTAATGGGCTTGTCTGTTTTTTGGTATTATTGGCGTCGTTTGAATTAATTAAGTGGAGGGGGATTATCAAGACATTGTTTTAATTCCGGTGTCTCCAACCAAGCACATTCTCCTTCAGAATTTCGGCCACAAACAGCGCCTTGTAAATAACAAGCATATTCGGCCTTAAATTCACAAGTAGTTACAATATCCGGAGCCATTTCCGCTTCTACACATAATTGTTGAGAACAACCGGCCGGTAAACAGCCATCTTGAGCTACAGGTCCGGGATAAAAGAGTGTGTCTTCGTTTGGATCTATTATTGTTCCATTATCATCTAAAACGGGTGGTAATAATTTATCTGCTTCGTCTAAGTCTAAAATAAATTCTTGTCCATCGTCAGTGATACAAACAGGAGGAAAAGAAAAAATATCAACAAAAAAACCGGCCAAACGGCAAGTTTGAAAATCTACCACTTCAATTTTTCTTTCAGAGTCCGCTTTATCAATCTCATTATCTACTTTTTTAGTAAAAGGAATTAAAAGTAAAATTAAAATTCCCAAAAATAATAAGGAAATAAGATTTATAGCTAAAGAATGTTTGTTTAAATTTTTCATATTTAAATTATTTAATCGTAGTACCATCGGCTACCGGCTTTTCCGGCATTAAAATAACCGGGCCATTATCTCCACTGGCGGCTAAAATCATACCTTGGCTTTCCAAACCTTTAATTTCTCTGGATTCTAAATTAACTATTAAAACTACTTGGGTGCCGATTAATTTCTCAGCTTCATATTCTTCAGCAATACCGGCTACCACTTGGCGTTCTTCGTGACCCAAATCAATCACTAACCGTAAAAGACGATCGGCATCAATTACCGGTTCCGCTTCTATTATGGTGCCAACTCTTAAATCAAGAGCTGAAAATTGTTCATAAGTAACCATATGACTATTATACCATAATCTAAAATTAAACTTCAAAGATTATCAACTAAAAGGACGTAAAATCTGTAATTGAGAAACGGTTAAATCTATTAAAGCAGAAGGGGGCTTGGTTAAGCGTTTTTTTGCCGGGACATAAAAATCTACTCGCTGATTAAAATATTTTTTAGTTTCAGTTAAAGTTCGAGCCGGTTCTTTTCCGGCTGGGTTGGCACTGGGAGCGACAACAGGCCCATAAAGGCATAGCCATTTCCTTAGTTTAGATGAACGAGGCAATCTGATTGCTAAAGTTTTATTAGAGCTGATTGGTTTTAATATTTTAGTGGTGGGTAATATTAAACTGACCGGACCGGGCCAATAAGTGTTTAATATTTCATAATCTATTTTTTTGGTAGCTAAGGGTAATCTTTTAAGTTGCTCTAAAGAACCAATTAAAACAATTAAAGGTTTGTTTTTTGGCCGATTCTTAATTTCATATATTTTTTTTATAGCTTTGGGTTTATTAATGTGAGCCACCAAACCGTAAAGAGTATCGGTTGGAATAATTCCTATTTTTCCTTTTTTTATCAGAGAACCAGCTGTAGGCCAAGTGACAGTTTTATCTGCTGTGGAATTTTTTGAAAACATATTTTAATTTTTATCCTTTTTATCAAAAAATTTAACCAAATAAATAGATACTAAAACCAATACAACAGTTAAGGCTAAAGCATAAATAAATTTGGCTAAAATTTGATTGCGATCCAAAGGAAACCATAAATCTATTAATGATAAAATAGCATCATTCCAAGCCAAGCCGGCCACCAAACCGAAAGCGGCCGTAATATAACCACTAATCCTGGTAGCAACTTCTTTTTTTAGATTTTGACCATTGCTTTTAATTTTTTCTAAAGAATCAGGCATATAAATTATTAGAATAATTATTTACTAATTTTGAAGGTTTTAGCTAAGCGTTCAGCTTCTTTTAATTTAATTTCAAAATCTTGTAAGCCTTTGAGCCAGATATCATTTTTTTCCGGATTTAATTTAATCATAGCTAGAGCTTCCGTTGGAGTTTTAGTACCTCCGGTGGCTAACATATTTTTAACTGCTTCTATTTCTGAGGAGTTATTATTTATTTTATCTTTAATGGCTTGAGCGGTTAAAAAACCATAAGCATAAGAATAAACATAAAAGAAACTTCTAAAATGACTCCAATGAATCCACCAGTTATTAACTTCAGAATCTGTTTTAATTGCCGAACCCAAATAAGCTTTCATTCTCAGAGTAAACAAGCGATTAATATCTTTTGTGGCCAAATAACCGCTTTGGCGGAAGTTTTGATGTAAATCTCTTTCAAATAAATAGGCAGCGGTTTGACGAAAAATAGTAGCTACATCTGAATTTAATTTTTCCATCAAAAGAGTTAATCTTTGTTCAGGTGATAATTGGTTAAGAAGATAATCAAAAGTATGGCTTTCCAATAAAGTGCTAGCTGTTTCAGCTAAAGCTAAAGAATGATCAAAATAAGGTGCCGGTTGTTCTTTCATCAATTGGTTATGAATGGCGTGACCCAATTCATGAGCCAAGGTTAAGACATCGGTTAAGCGACCGGTATGATTGAGTAAAATAAAAGTGGGGGAATGCGGTAGGTAATGCGCACAAAAACCGCCACCGGTTTTTCCGGCTTTAGGGTGAGAATCTATTTGTCTGTTTTTTACCAGGTTTGTCAAAATATCTGAAAATTGAGGATCTATTTGATTTACAGCTTCTTTAACCATATTCAAGCTATCGTTAAAAGAAATGTTATCCGGTAATTGACCGATACTAATATTTCTTTCCGGATAAGTTATTTTATCTTGTCCTAGTAATTTAGTTTTAAGTTGATAGAAACGGTGACTCAATTTGTAATTTTGTTTAATGGTCTCCAATAAACTGTTAACCGATTTAATTGATATCTGATCCCCTAATAATCTGGCTTCTTCGGCTTTATTAAATTTGCGTAAATTATCATTTATTTGTTTATTTTTTAAAACAGCGTTTATTTCAGCAGTAGCTACTTCAGTTTGATCGGCTAATATTCGCTCGGCCGCTTTAATGGCCGGTTGACGAATCTTTTTTTGTTTATGAGCGGTTAAACTTAAAATTTCCGACCAAGATCGGTCTTTTGTTTTTTTATCCGGTCCCGGTAGTTTAGCTTGGCGACTGTGTAAACCGGCTTCGGTTAAATGAACCCAATCGGCATGAGCCGGAGATTGTTTTAAACTGATTACATTTTCTGCTTCTTCGGATAAGCGATGGGGAGCAGAGGTGAAGATTTGTTTTAAAAATGGTTGATAATAAGCTAATGAAGGATTTTTTAATAATTTTTGTTGATCTTTTTTATTAATTTGTGATAGGCGTAAATCGAAAAAGGTTAACAGATTGGCGGTTTCCGTAGCTTCTTTGATTAATAAATTAAGTTTGGCTTGAATTTGCGGAGATTGTAAATCTAAAGATTGCTTTAGAGATAAATAGTATCCCGCTTGGTTATCTACCCCCCATTCGGCTAATTTAAAATATTCTGCCAAAGCTTTTTTTAATTGAGAAGCTGAAGTTTCCCAACCTTGTTTTTTCTTATATTTTCCGGCAAAACCAAGAGCCAACTTTCTACCTTTAGCTAAATCTTTTTCAATTTGAGGATCGGTTAAACTTTTATACAAAATGTTTAAATTCCATTTTAAAATCTTATCTTTAGTTTGTTTTTGAGGCATATTCTTTTTTATAATTATCTGGCAATTCATCTATCCTAACACAATTGGTTTTATCAAAGCTACCGACTCGGGTTCTGGTTAATCGGGCTAAATAAGCACCGGTTTCCAATACCTCACCCAAATCTCGAGCCAGAGCCCGGATATAGACTCCCGAACCGGTTTCTATTTTTAAAGTTAAATTCGGGTAATCATAAGAAAGAATATCAATTTTAAAAATATTCACCGATCTGGTTTTTAAAACCGGTTTTTCTCCACCCCGGGCTATTTTATAGGCTGGCCGGCCTTTAATTTTAAGAGCGCTATATATGGGCGGTTGTTGTTTAATTCGACCAATAAATTTTTTAATAGCAGTTTCAATTTGATTTAAATTCGGAATAATAACAGAGGGTCGGGGAGTAATCGGGCCTTGGGCATCATCGGTTTCCGATTCCGCTCCCAAACAAATAATCGCTTGGTATTCTTTCTTTTTAGAAACCAATTCAGTTAATTGTTTAGTTCCTGCCCGACCGATACCTACCACTAAAATTCCTTCAGCCAAAGGATCCAAAGTCCCGGCATGACCGATTTTTTTAATCCCGGTTTGTCGGCGTAATTGATTGATAATATCGTGAGAGGTAGGGCCGGCAGGTTTCCAGATGGCTATTATGTTTTCCATAATTGTATTATATAACATCTCTTGGCTTTTTTATTTCTTTTTGCTAGTATTTAGACAGTTGGTCTTTATTAAATTAAATATTCCGCGGTAGCTCAGTTGGTAGAGCGGTCGACTGTAAGTTAGTTGCAGCCCTTTAGAGAAATCTAAAGGTGAATAACGAGGTGAATTGCTGGAAACCCTAATAGGGCAATCAGCAGCCAAGCCCTGATAATAATTATAGATAGGGAAGGTTCAGAGACTATCCTTTTTAGGAGTACTCTCCGAAAATATCGGAGGGGAAGCGCCTCGCATCTAAGTTTGTTTTTTACAAATATGATGATGATATAGTCCACCCCTAGAAGTAATTTTAGGATAAGTGTAATCGATTGGTCGCAGGTTCGAGTCCTGCCCGCGGAGCTAATGTAAAGAAAAATAAAGTGTGCCAAAAGAGTGTACACATTACCTATAATACTTGACTTTTTCTGTAAATTTGTAACTATATAGATATCAAGACGAAAAAGGACCCGAACGGCTAAATACCTAAGGGGCCTTTTTCTTTTATTATATAGCTTTGTCTTAATTAAGAAATTTTCTTTTTAATGTCACTATCTTCCAGAAAAGCCTTGTGATCAGACTTAATTTTTTTATACAAAGAAGAAGCAAATTTTTCGTTTGGAAACAATAACATAGCAAATTTATTTTCTTCAATTAAAAAATCTACAAGCATTTTGTAGTCACCATCACCAGATACTAAAACAATTTTTTCAAAATCTTCTCTTAGATAGAGTTTTTTCATTATTTCAAAAATAATATCAGAATCAACATTACCTTTTTTCTTACCAAGCATTACTGGATTATGTTCTCTAAATTTTAAAATAAATCCCGCTTTTTGTACTTTGTCATACAATTCTTCATTTTCATTCTGAACATAACCTAAAAAATAATAAGCTTCATTTACTTGGTACTTATCTAGTAAATATTTTCTAAATTTAACTAAATCAACTTTCTAGGGAGGGTTGCAACTTTTGGTTCCCATATATAGATTTTGTCAGTCAATAAATGCTAAGTTTTTCATTAAGACAATTGTATCAGGATAGTTTTTAGTTCTAAAGTTGTAGATTTGGAAATATTCCAAAAATCCCAAATTCTTCAAATTCCCTCTTTATTTTATCCCAATCCAAAGTTCTAAACTCGTCCAAAAGGGGGAGCCCCAGATAATACCGCCTTAGTGGGCGGTATTTTGGTTGGGGTTTACTGGACATTCGAACCGTTTCGACTTGACTAACATAAAAAAAGACTATATAATTGAAAATGGATTGTACAGTAACATGTGAACAACAAACTGAAAGGAGGTTTTCCAATGAAGTTCTTGTTACTCTTTAATGAGTTTGGGAGTGATTTCATCGAATCTATAGAGGTGGGGGAGGAAGATGAAGGGGCATTTGATCCCGAGATCCTCAAAAAGGGATGGTACTATATTTTGGAGAGGGATTTTGTTCCTCCTATTGGAGAGGATATTTACCGACTTCATTTCTCCTCTGAGTGTGGTGGGAGTGTCAGCTTTGGCCCAAAGGCAATCTGGGATTATCCTGAGTTCGATGGGGGGAAAGGGCAAGTTCACATATGGATGGAGATTGTTGATGTTGATGGTGGTTTGCCAGTGATTTGTGAAATCCTCACTAAACACTGGATCAACGATTTCGATCACGCCGTGAGCTTGTTGTAAGTGTAAGGTCGCCCACAACGAAAACCGTTGGAGGGCGGTTTTCTTTTCTTTAAAATAGTTATATTATATATGAATATATAGTTTTTAAATCTACATTATATTAATTTTTATGAACAGACCAATTACTACTTTATTTATGCTTTCTTCCGTAGATGGAAAGATCTCAACCGGAGATACGGATATTATGGATGTTGATTCGGATTTTCCGAAAATTGATGGTTTAAAGGAGGGGCTTGGCCAATATTATGAAATAGAAAAGACAACAGATTTTTTCTCTTTAAATTCCGGTCGAGTTTTTTCTAAAATCGGTTTTAATGAAAAGACTGATGAACCAATTAAAATCCCGGTAACTTTTGTAGTGATAGACAATAAACCACGTTTAAATGAAAATGGTATTAGATATATATCTAAAAAAGGAAAAAGCTTAATTTTAGTTACGACTAATAAAGATCACCCGGTTTTTAAACTTAAAGCAGAGTTAGATAATATAGAGATTTTAAAATATGATAATGAAATTGATTTTACCGACATGTTTTCAAAATTAAAAAATAATTTCGGAGCCGAAGGTGTAACTGTTCAAACTGGTGGGACATTAAATGCTAAGTTTATTAGAAATGGTTTGATAGATTACATTTCTTTAGTGATAGCCCCGGCAATGATTGGAGGAAAAGATACAGCTACCTTAATGGACGGAGAATCCCTTCATTCAAAAGATGAATTGTTTAAACTAAAAGCATTAGAGCTTCAGTCGGTTAATAAATTACAGAATTCTTATCTTCATTTAATTTATAAAGTTTCTAATTAAATAGAGTTTCTTGTTAATGTTTTCTTTTTGATAAAAATTATAGGTAGGGATATTAAATTTGGTTTATATATTATTAAAATATTATGCGCATTTGGGATATTCATCCAAAATATTTATGTCGGAAGCATTTATTAGCCGAGCACCGGGAATTACACGGTTTGTGGAATATTTTAACCAAGCATAAATTGACAGGAGGTTATGCTTATCATCCGGAAACTTTACGTTGGGTTGGTAAAGAAAAGGCTCTTTATTTAAGACATGAAAAATTAATTGAAGAATTTAAAAAGCGGGGCTATAATCATTATTCACCATTGGATGAAAAATTAGCCAAAGGTCAAATTAAACAAAGAATTTTTATTAATACCCCAAAAGAACAAAAAGAGCTTTTAAAACAGAAACAGTGTGGTTGTTTGATTATTTGAACTCTCAAATCTCATAAGATTACTTTAACAAATTAAGTATTTAAATAGCATTGACTATCTAGTTTATATAGTTTATATTTGCTAATAGCAGTCTGTTGTTCTGGTGTACATACGGAAGCTCGAGTCCGTATACTCAGGGAGGACTGAGCCCGGATCGCTCTCCTTCGGATAGATGAGCGAAACACAATCAAAGCTGGATCCGCAGTGTATAGATTTGTGGCTGGGGGCGTGGGAGGTCGGAAACTCCTCACCAGAACAACAGGCTAAAGTGTCCACCACGGTGAACGCTTTTTTTATTTTAGTAAGATGAAAATATGATTATTAACTCAAATAATAGACAGTATCAATCTAAAAATTCAGATTATTCTAAATTATTAAATCAAATTTTAGATTTTAATAATATTTCGGATTCACAATTAGATATAGTGGTCGGGGTACCTTTTTCTCGAGAAAGTTTAGAAACGGTTCAATCTACTCTTTTAAAAATCCAATCAGGTTTAAAAGAAAATTATCCCAGTAAAATCTTTCTTTTAATGGTTATTGGTGAATTTTACTCTGATATTGAAATTGAAAAAATTAAATTACCACAAGATGAAAATATTAAATTTTTTGGTTTATCTAAAAATGAAAATTTAGTTGGAAAAGGTTGGAGTTTGAGGTTGTTTGTTGATATAGCTAAGTGGTTTAAATTTGGAATAGTGTTTTTTGATGCCGATGTTACTAATATTAATCAAGATTGGATTGTTAAACTATTGGAACCCATTTTTTTTGATAAAAAATCTTGTGCTGTTATACCAACTGTTTATCGCAGAGCCTATGATGCAGAAACAACCAATAATTTTGCTTTTCCGGTTTTGTCTGCTTTTTATAATCAAACCCCCAGACATCCGTTGGGTGGATTAAGATCTTTTACCAGAGATATTGTTGAAGAATTAGCTATATTTACAAATAATATAAGTGAATCTTATTGGTTTGTTGAAAACATTTCAGGTTATGGTATTGATATTTTTTATACCGCTTTTTTGTTAGAAAATAATAAAAAAATAGCAGAACCTTATTTAGGATTTATATCCCATTCATCTTTACCGGTGGTGGATAATAAGTATAAAAAAGCTATTATTCAGATAATTGGTAGTCTCTTTGGTTTTTTAGAAATAAACAAAAATCATTTTATATTCCCAAAAAGAAAAATAAATGAAAAAATAAAACAACTTTATAATCCAGATCAAGAAACTCTTTTTTATTTAAGAGCTTTTAAAGATAATTTTGTAAATAGTTCAAATATTATAAAAAAGATTGTTAAACCTAAGATATTTATTCAATTACAGAATTGTGCTGAATCAAGTGATGGACATATTTATTTAGCAGTTGATTTTTGGGCAGAAATTCTTTATGATTTTCTATTTCATTTCAGACAAACGACCAAAATATTGGAAAAAGAACAAATATTAGAAGCTTTATATCCAATTTATTGTTTAAGGATCGGTTCCTTTTTTAGAGAATTGCCGGTTGACGCCGAATTTGATGAAATTGAAAAAATAGTGAATCTAAATACTCAATTTTTTATTTAATTTTAAATTTGTTAATTTTTATATTATTGTATAGTCAGTTATTCGGAGATTAAAATTTAAGTTTTTTAAGATATTATGGAAAATTTTGCAAATGAAGATAAAATCCAACCTTCTTCAGAAGAGGCTGATTTAGAGTTATTTAATTCAGTTTTAGAGCAATTAAAATCTGAATTGGAAAAACTGACTAAAAATAATAATAGGGTTTCTGAAGATGAAAAAAGAAAAGTTATGGAAAATATAACTAATTTAGAATCCAGTCTTAAAAGATTGGGAGATAAAGCTCGCCAAGAAGATAAAATACAGGAAATTAGACAAAATATGGAAAAGGATTTAGGTAGTAATTATGAATCTAAAATAAAAAATTTTTTAGAACCTTTGGATATAACCGAGAGTTTGTTAATCCAGTCCTTTGTGTACAAATCAAGACCAAGAATTGATTATGCTTTTGGCGGTCTAGATACTTTTTCAATTGAAGGTATTTTTACTGAGATTATCAGTAAAGATCGTAAAACTTTAATGAAGCAATTTAAGGATTGGGCGCATGAGATTACTAGAGGTTTAGGTAAAAAAGTGGGAGATAAAGAAACCGGCAAGATGGTTGAAATTACTCAAGAAAATTGGAGAAAAGGCCCTCGTGGTCAATGGTATGCCGCCTTTGAGGATGGTTTTCATTCTTTATTAAATAAAATAGATCAATTGAAACAATCATAATTTTTTGTTATATACAGAAGTATTTTTTTATGTTAGAGATGGATTAGATACAAAATCGGCCATTTGTTTGACCGAGAAAGGAGAATGAAATGGATATTGTGATTGTGGGGTTTGGCAACATTGGCCAGACCGTCTTTCGGTTGACTAGAAAGATACACCCCAAGATTTGGGTAAGGGGGATTGTCACCAGAAATCCGGTGAGAGCCATCAGGGACGGGGCTCCGGAGAATCTGGTTGTGGGAACTGAAAGGGGCAGTAGGATGATGTCTCTTTTGGCGAAAAAGTCCGATGTGGCCATCTTGTGTGGCGGCTCCAAGGCAGATTTGCCGGTTCAGGGACCGTATTGGGCCGGTTTGGCCAATACGGTTGATTCATTCGATACTCACGACCATGTCGGTGAGTATTTAGATGAAGAGACCGGCCTGCCCCGGATCGGCTATTTCCGCCAGATGGATCTGGTGGCCAAAGCCACCGGTCACACCGCCTTGGTTTGCCAAGGCTGGGATCCCGGGCTCTTTTCCAACATGAGAGCTCTTTTTCAAGCCGTTTTGGGTGAAGGGGTTCGCTCGTATGCCTTTTACGGTTTGACGAAGACAGGAGGTCTCTCTATGGGGCATTCCGATGCCATCCGGAGTATTCCGGGGGTGGTGGATGCCCGTCAATTCACTCACGCCAAACCAGAAGCGATTGAGTGGGTGCGAGCCGGAGAAAATCCGGTTTTTACCCCCGGCGACATGCACTGGCGACAGTGTATTGTAGCTACGGAATCAGTAGACAGTAGGGAACGGGAGCGAATTCGGGAGGCTATAATCGGCATGCCCGGCTATTTCGCTCCGTTTCAGACAGAGGTGGAGTTTGTCTTGCAAGAGGAACTCTACCATCGTTTTCCGGGGATGCCCCATGACGGGCTGGTTATCGCCAAAAGCGATAACGGCTTGATGGAGTTTCGGGTGGAGTGGCAAAGCAATGCCGAAGCCACCGCTCGGATTCTGTTGGCAGCCGCCCGAGCTACTTGCAATTTCCAACAAGCCGGTCGAGTGGGGGCTTTTTCCTCCCTGGCTGTGGCCTCCGGCCATCTCTTTTTCGAGTCGGAAGAAGAGATGCTTCATTTCGTCTAAGCTTTTTCCAAACAAGCCGCTTCCTCCGGGAGGCGGCTTTCTTATTGTTTATTGTTTTTAGGTAATGTTATAATTACTCTGTTTGTTTTTATTTTTTAGATTAATTATTTTATGACAATTTTTTGGTTGGTAGTGTTTGTTGTTTCTTTATTTGTTTTGGTTAAAGGAGTTGATTGGTTAATAGAAAGTGCCGAGCGTTTGGGTTTGGCGGTTGGGTTGTCGCCATTTATTATTGGAGTGACTATTGTCAGTATTGGAACTTCCTTGCCGGAATTGGTAGTGTCTTTAGTTTCTGTTTGGCAGGGGGTGACTGAAGTGGTGGCTGCTAATGCTATTGGTTCTAATGTGGCTAATATTTTATTAGTAGTGGGAGTAGCCTCTATTGCCGGTAAACAATTAATGGTTAGTAAAAGTTTAATTGATTTGGATTTACCTCTATTGGCTGCTAGTACAATTATTTTTGCTATAGTGGTTTTTGATGGAGTGGTTACTTTTGGTGAAGCCCTCTTAATGTTTTCGGCCTTTGTAATATACATTTTATATACCATTTTATATAAAGAGGTTTCTGATAGTCTTGAACTTAAAGAGGTTAATCCACATTTGAATAATCAATCTTTAGACAATAATACTGCTTTAGAAAAAGATGATCAAAGTAAAGAGAAATCTAATTGGTCCGGTTGGGATTTTGTGTTTTTGGTTATTGGATCTTTGGGAATAGCTTTTGGATCTAAATATTTAGTTGATGCTTTAGTGGAGTTATCTTTAATTTTTAATGTAGCGGTTGGGGTAATTACCATTATAGCCGTGGCTTTGGGTACTTCTTTACCTGAACTGTTGGTTTCCATTAAAGCGGCTTTAAGAGGTAATTCGGAGGTGGCTTTGGGTAATATTTTCGGCTCTAATGTTTTTAATATTTTAATGGTAGTAGGTATTCCGGGTTTGTTTAACACCTTGATTTTAGATGAACAAACTTTAACTATTGGTTTACCGGTTATGGTTTTGGCCACTTTCTTGTTTGTTATTTCCGGTATCTCCAGAAGAATTCATGCTTGGGAAGGGGCTTTTTATTTAGTGTTATATCTTTTATTCATTGCCAAATTATTTGAATGGTTTTAAAATGAAGAATATTATAATTAATTTATATAAAAATTATGAAAGGATATATAGATAACATTGAAAAAGCTACCAAAGATAATACGGATTATCGGCGGGTGGTTTATACGGCTAAAAATAGCCAGTTGGTCTTAATGTCTATTGAACCGGGGGATGAAATAGGGGAGGAGGTTCATGACTTAGATCAGTTTATTAGAATAGAAGCCGGTCAGGCTAAAGCTGTTTTAGATGGAGTCGAACATGAATTGAGTGATGATGACGCCATTGTCATCCCCCAAGGAATGAGCCATAATGTGATTAATATCGGCTCGGTTCCTTTGAAATTGTATTCCGTTTATTCTCCGCCGGAGCATAAAGAAGGCACGGTTCATAAAACCAAAGCTGATGAGATCGAGGAACATTTTGACGGTCAAACCACAGAATAAATTTATTGTTCGAAAATATCTTGTGAAGAAATAATTTGGAAATGAATTAATCCTTCCAAGATTCCGGAGGCGTAGTGGCCGTTGCCGACTACGCCTCCTTGGGATTGGTATAACAGATGCTCGGTTTTATTATTTTGATGATGAGTGGTTACCGCTTGTCGGGTCTGCTGATCAACATTTTTAACCATAATTGATTTATAACCGGCGGTTAGGGGGTGGATATCGTTACCACTGTCGCCACAATAAATTACTTGATCTTTGGTTAATTGCAACTGTTGTCTAATATATTCAATTGCCCCGACTTTACTGGTAATTGCCGGCAAGATATCCAAGAGACCGATTTTTTTCAGAGGGTCAAAACTATAAACAGTTTTGGCGGAAATATGTTTAGTTTCTAATTTAGATTTTATTTTTTTTATTAAATTATCTATTTGTTCATTAGTTGAACAATAAAAACTGACCTTAAAAGGATTTTGAACTTCCGGTTCTTGTAGATTTATTTCCGGTTCTTTGATATTTTGTCTGATCCAAGCATCATCCCAATTAGGTGAATTATTAATAACATATTCCGGCCATAGAGGATCGGGGATAAGTTGGTCTTTATTTTTTTGATAAATTTCAGTACCGACGGCCCCAATAAAAATATCCGGCAAAGGTAAGGAATATTTTTTTAGAGCTGTTTGTAATAGAGGAAGATTACGGCCACTGACATAAGCTAATTTAATATTTTTGGATTTTAAGCTATTAAATAAAATATGTAAGTGACCGGAATCAGGTTCTGATCCATTGGGCAATAGGGTTCTGTCTAGATCTGTAGCCAGAAGAATCATAAAATAAAGGGGCGTCTATCTTTAATAAGAGAATTGTAAGCTATTATATAAGCACTGGCGGAAAACCCTAAATATTTAGTACCTTGAGCTTCTTCAGTTTGACCATCATAATATTCCGGAAAAATAAAATTATCCTTAGCTAGTTTTTCGGCAAAAGTTTGTAGGTGAGGCTTGCCTTTTTCTTTGGTGGTACCGGCTAAGAAAAAGCCATGAACTAAAGGCCATAAACCACCATTGTGAAATTGGTAAGGTTTGTTTTTAAATTCATAACGATAATGGAAAACCAGTTTTTGCCATAAAGGATCGTCTTCGGTTATTACCGGGGCAAAGGCTGGAATTATCTTTTGACCTTGATTGAGATATTTCTCTAAAACACAATCCATGATGGCGGCTGTGTCTGCCGGTTCGCAAATTTGGGTTAGAAGAACTAAAGCATTGGCAAAATTACTATCATGATAATGAACACTATGGGTAGTAAAATAGGAGATAGGCAAAGGCGGTTCGTATTCTTTAATGCTTTCGGTAAACAAGACTTTATTATAAACATAAGGATTATCCAAGTTTTCTTCGTCAGGAAAATAATTGATTAAAATCAGATTGGTTAATTCTTCTATATCTTTGGCTATTTTTTCATTTTGGGTTAAATGGTAGTAACTTTTTAGAGCTATTAACCTTAAAAGTTGATTAAGTAAAATATAACCATGATCTATATATTCATCCGCCCAATCGGCTCCTTGAGGAAAGTAAATTAAACCTTTATTGTTTAATTCCAAACATTCTAAATAAAAAAGTGCTTTTTTGAGAGATTCTTGAAAAAGATTAAAAAATTTTTTATCTTCGGTATAGATAGCAAATTGGCAAACGGCAATAATATACCAAATAGTGGCATCTATACGGCCAACGGTTTGACCATAACTAACTTTTTTAACTTGATTTTTTTCATCAAAAGCAATATTACTGGGTAGACGACCGGTAGTGTCTTGTTGGCGTCTGAGAGATTCCAAAGAATGAAGAGAAGTAAACACAAGATCTTTATCTCCGGCTACCAAAGAAGCCAAAATAGCTACCGCACTATCCCGAGCCCATAAGCGTTTATAATTAGAAACATCTTCAGTAGAGGCCAAAAATCCTTTTTCAGAACTCAAATTGTGTAACAAATCTAAACTTTTTTCATAAGCTAGGTCAATAGAATCAATAGACATAAAATGGTTTTAATAATCAAGATTTAATGTTAATTATTGTAACCTATTTGTAGTTTTTTTGCCAAATTTGACGATTTGATTTTAAAATAGAGTAATTTGTGTTAGAATAATCGAGTTATGTATAAAATAGATTTTAGTAAAATAAATTTAATTCTAATTGGTTTAATTGGTTTATTTTTGTTACAAATTGGAATTGGTGGTTATAATTGGTATTCATTGGATATTTTAAAAACCCAATTTGATAATTTAAACGAAGAGCAAACCAAAACTTCAAAGAGTTTAAATGAAGCAGAAAATGAGATAGAAATGTTAACTCAAGATATAAGTAATCTTAGAAATTCTCTAAATCAAGAAAGTAGTCGTTTGGATATGTTGTCCGATCAAGTGGAAGGAGTAACCGGTTCAGTGGGAGATTTGGAAAAATTAAGTCAAACTGATCCGGAATTATTAAAAAAATATTCCCGAGTTTATTTTTTGAATGAACATTATGCTCCGGCTGATTTAATAGAAATAGATGATAGATATGTTGCGGTTGAAAATAAAAATGTATTGATTCAAGAAAAAGTTTGGCCTTATTTGTCAGATATGATTCGAGCGGCCGCTAGAGATGATATAGATTTACGCCTTATTTCCGGTTATCGTTCTTTCCAAGAACAATTTAAATTAAAGGAAAATTATAAAATAAGATATGGGGTGGGTACCGCCAATGAGTTTTCGGCTGATCAGGGTTATTCTGAACATCAATTAGGGACGGCAGTTGATTTAACTACAGAAGAATTAGGTTTAAATTTTACAGATTTTGCTAAAACCGAAGCCTATGACTGGCTTTTGGATAATGCTCATCGTTTTGGTTTTGTTTTATCTTATTCGGAAGATAATGATTATTATCTTTTTGAACCTTGGCATTGGCGTTTTGTGGGGGTACGTTTGGCTAAAGATTTACACCGGGAGGGAGATAATTTTTATGATTGGAATCAAAGGGATATAGATGAGTATTTAATTCATCTATACGAGTAATTTTAAAAATTCATCTAAAGTGATTGTTCCCAACTGACCCTGATCACGGCTATCTATATTTATCTTATTGCTAGAGACTTCTTTGTCTCCAATAACTGCTAAATAGGGAATTTTTTCTTGTTTAGCTCGTCTTATTTTTTTGCCTAAAGTATCTTTACTTAAATCTATTTCCACTCGAATATCTTTGTTTTTTAATTGATTGTAAATTTCAGTGGCAAATTTTTCTTGATCTTGACTAATGGGAATAATTTTGGTTTGCACCGGAGATAGCCAGACAGGAAAAGCGCCGGCAAAATGTTCTATTAAAATGGCTAAAAATCTTTCATAAGAACCAAGAATAGCCCGATGGATCATAACCGGAGTTTGCAAAGAGCCGTCCTCGGCTACATATTCAAGTTTAAAACGTTTAGGCATAGCAAAATCCACTTGAATAGTAGCCAATTGTCTTTCTCTACCTAGTGAATCTTTAAACATGTAATCTAATTTAGGGCCATAGATAGCGGCTTCGCCTTCCATAATTTTAGCATCCAGTTTAAGTTCATCGGAAACATTTTGGAGCATTTGTTCGGCTTGAATCCAGTCCGGTTCTTCACCTATATAATCTTCCGGTTTGCGGGGATCACGAACAGATAAAGAAACCCAGTGATTACCATACATACCTAATTCAGTATAAAATTCTTTAATAATTTGAGCTATTTGTTTAACTTCGTTTTGGATTTGATTAACCATGCAAAAAATATGACCGTCGTCACAAGTAATAGAACGAACACGAGTTAAACCACCGATTTCTCCCGGTTTTTCATCTCGGTATTGCATAGTGGATTCCATATAACGCAAAGGCAAATCACGATAACTACGAGGACGAGAAGTGTAAATTTGAGTGTGATGAGGACAATTAACCGGTTTCATTACAAATTCATCATAATGACTGACTACTTTTATTAATTCATCACTGAATTTATCGGCATGCCCGGAAGTTTCATAAAGAGCTTTTTTGGCAATATGGGGAATGGTAACCGGTTGCATACCATAGCGCTTGCTAATTAATAACAATTTATCTTGGAGAGCTTGGCGAATGGCTGTACCTTTGGGAGTGAATAAAGGTAAGCCGGCTCCGACTAAATCTGAAAAAGTAAATAAATCCAATTCCTGACCTAATTTACGGTGATCTCTTTTTTTGGCTTCTTCTTTTTGTTTTAAAAATTCTTCTAATTCTTTTTTGTCATTAAAAGCTAATCCATAAATCCTGGTAAGCATTTTGTTTTTTTCATTCCCACGCCAATAAGCACCGGCTATTCTGTCCAATTTAAAACTATTTAAGGGAATTTCCTTTATATTGTTTGTATGACCACCTTGACATAAATCAGTAAATTGATTATCTCCCTCTCCGGAAATATAAAGCGTAATCGGTTCTTGTTTATTAATTATTTCTTGAATTAATTCCAGTTTATAAGGATTATCTTGATATAAAGATTTAGCTTCTTCGGCAGAAACGGTTTTTTTAGTAAAACCGGACCAAGTTTTTAATATCTTTTTCATTTCCGTTTCTATAATTTGTAAATCTTTTTCGGTAATGGTTTGAGGAATGTCGAAATCATAATAAAAACCGTATTCTATAGCCGGGCCTAAAGTGGGCTTGGCTTCCGGGTATAATTTAATTACCGCTGCTGCCAACAAATGAGCCAGAGAATGGCGTTTGGTTTCTAAATCATTGTTTTGGGATTCCATATCTAATTACTATAGCAGATTAATTATTTTTGAAAAAGTCTTTTAATTTTAAATATGCTAATATTATAATTAATGAAAATAGAAACCGCGGTAGTTTTATTAGGGGGATTAGGTAGCCGGTTTTTACCTTTATCTAAAACTATACCGAAAGAGATGTGGCCTTTGGGGGATTTGCCCATTATTCATTATATTTTAGAAGAGATTAAATTGGCCGGTATCAAACATATAGTTTTTGTGGGGGGATCAGATAATCAACTAGTTTTAGATTATTTGTCTCCTCGATCTTCTTTGGTTAATGTTTTAACTGAAAGAGGAAAAAAAGATCTTTTATCCGAGCTGGATAAAATAGATGATTTGTATAAGTTTTTTAAAATTGATTGGCTTGTTCAAGATAAGCCGGTCGGTAATGGCGATGCTTTATTGAGAGTCTTTGACGAAAAATTATTATCCAATAAAGAACCAATAGCCTGTTTATTTGCCGATGATGTGGTAGAGGCTGATAAACCTTGCTTGGCTCAACTTTTAGAATCTTTTGATAAATACCAAGAGACAATTTTAGCTTTGTCGCGAGTGCCTCGATCAAAACTTTCTGCCTACGGAGTAGTGGCTACTGAGGTGGTTGAATCTAAGATTCATAAAATAAAATCATTTGTTGAAAAACCAAAAATTGGTACGGAGCCCTCAGATTTAGCGGTAGTAGGAAAATATATTTTAATGCCTGATGTAATTTCCATTTTAAGCAATATAGATAAAGGGGTAAATGGTGAATTAAATTTAGCTGATGGTTTAAGTCGGGCGGTGACTAATAATTTACCGATTTATGGTTTGGAATTTGAAGGGCGGTGGTTGGAGTGTGGCACTAAAGAAGATTGGCTTAAATCTTTATTGTATTTATCTCTAAAAGATGAACGTTATGGTGATAAAATCCATCGGTGGTATCAAGAATTTAACCAAGATTTTAGTTAATCAATTTTTATTTTCAAGAAAAGAGTTTTACCGGCTCGCAGATTAATATTTTTAGTTATAACAAAATCCGGTTCTAAAATTTCTTCTTCATTATTTTCGGTTATAAGACGAATAGCAGTTTCTTGGAAAAGTCGTCGAAGTTGGTTGTTGCTGGAAAATTGATCACTATTGGCTAAAGCTGAGAAGATAGTCGTACCGTCTCCGGTTTTAATGGTAATGTAATCTTCTTCTTTTAAAACTTTTTGACTGAATTTTCTTTCAAAATTTTCTCTAGCGGTTACGCCGGCCTCAGGATTTTTAGCTTCTATGGCTACTAAATAACTAGCTAATTGCTTTTTGGCTTCCAGGGGATCACTTAAAATGAAATTATTCCAATCCGTTAATTCTTCTTGATTAATATCTGCCCAGCTTCGAGTATATTGAGTAATTAAATTATCGGGGGCAGACATAATTAAGCCGAATTTTTCATCTGCCGGGGCTTCTAAGGGGATATGATTATCTAAACTTTTACTCATTTTTTGACCATCCCCGGCTAAACCTTCTATTAAAGGAGTGGTAATGACTGTTTCTTTTTCTAGGCCGGTAGCGGCCATTACTTCTCGACATTGTTGAAAATTAAGTAATTGATCAATTCCACCGACCTCGATATCGTTTTTAAGCTCCAGAGAGTCTAAACCCATTAAAACACCATAAATTATCTCAGCTAAAGATAAACCTTCATTTTTTTTCAGGCGTTGACGAAAGTCATCTCTTTGGAGAGCCTCTTTAGCACTAACAGTTTGTAAAATACTGATTAAATCTTCCAAAGAAACTTGCGTTAGCCAAGAAGAATTACGATGGACTCTGATTTTATCCAAATCTATAAAACGAGCTATTTGTTGTTCGTAATTTTTTTGATTGTCATCTATTTGATTTGAGGTTAAAGGTACTCTTTCAGTAGTACGACCGGCCGGATCTCCGATACGAGCGGTAAAATCTCCTATAATAAAATCTATATCATGTCCGGCTCTTAAAAATTGGCGCAAAAGCATAATGGGTACTACATGACCTAAATGTATTTGAGCTCCAGTGGGATCAATGCCGAATTTAATTTTTAATTTTTTGCCGGAGTTTAATTTTTCTGTTAATTCTTTTTCAGTAATGATAGTTTCGGCTTTAGGTAAAATAAAATTCAATAATTCGGATCCGGATATATTACTCCAATCTTCAAAATGACGCTGATAAAATTTTTCAAACCAGTTTTGTTTCATATCTTAATATTTTGCCCGATATTACCCAAAGAGGCAAGGGCTTGCTTTTTAATAACTTTTCTTGTTTGCTGTAATAGAAACTCGGGTCTTTAACAGAAGGAAGAAGAAAATGAAGGTATCTGTCTATTATTCTTTGCCGGACAATCAGGTTTGTGATATTTGTGGCCAATCCGGTCGCTGGTCGAACAGGGTTCAGGCCTTTGCTTTGGTTGTCAAAAAGGATAAGCGGGGACAGCGTCGGTACTTGTGTCCGAAATGTTTGGAGGGCAAAAAGAGGAGGACTTAAGATGGCTGATTTGAATCAGATGCTGAAGCTTTTTAATCAGTATGTCAATCAAAATTCTCAATCGAAAACTAGGGAGAAAGCCCAGCGCTTTTTTCAAGGTCTTTTGATTGAGGATCTGGCGTGTTGGCAGTGGTTGGAGGTTGGCCGGGCCTTCAGTCGGATTGACGGCCTCTTGGCTTTAAGGGCCTTGTGCCAAGCTCGACTTCAGGCCAAAGAACCGGCTGACTTGATAAAGATTATTAAGCTGATTGATAGTCTTATTTTTGAGAGTCAGTCACTACAGGGATTGGCCGAGGTGATGATTAAGCTTTGCTTGCAAGGCGCTTTTAAACACACTTCTACCCCCGGTGAGGTATTTGAGTTGCGGAATACAATCTGTCTTCAATTGCCTCACCTTGTTCCCTGCGTGGACAAAATTTTGACTCGCTAAAACACACCCGGGGTAATTTCGCAAAAGAGATAGCCCCGGGTTTTTTAATTGGTTAAAAAAATATAAAATGTTAAAATAAAGATTATGAGACAAAGAGAAAATTTTAAAATAAAATATATAGTTGGTGGTTTATTGTTAATTTTAGCTGTAACTGGTTGGCTGTGGTGGCAGAATGGTAATCAAGTTAATCAAGCTATTGTTGATTACGAGACTGTTTTTATTCGAGATATTTATGAATCTGAAAGTGAATGGCATTTAGTGGTTGATCCGGTGGATTATTTAGAAGGAGGGGTTGGTAATAATGAAGATCTTGCAGGTATTAAAGATTTAATTTTAGTTAAAGATCCTCAAATAACTATTTTAGTGGAAGGAGAAAGTCAAAATATAAATTTTAATAATTTTCGGGAAAATTTATTAAATAATCTTTCAGCCTGGCAGTGGGTGGTATTTGAATTAGGTCTAACTCCGGCTGATCAGGTGGGAACGGTAACTCAACTAACTGAAGAATAATTTATAAATAAACCCCCGAGTTATTCGGGGGTTGGGGGCGGAGCCGAGAACGGCTAATCTTTCATCAAACAGGCCTCACAGCTGTTTGTGGGATTTGGGTCGTCTCGACCCCGCTTTATCTTTAAAAGGCAGAAGGAAGGGGAGAAGGTGGTTAATACCAAGGCGTTTTTTTACTGAATTGTGTGTTGGTTTTTGCCTTAGATCGGCCACCTTCTCCCATCTATAATGTAGTATAAATATAATATTGTTAAAGTCAAGATATTTAATTTATGTTGGCTAATCTTAGTTTTATTGCTAAACTCTTTAATGATGAAAAAAGAAAAACCAATTATTATATCAGTCGGAGGGTCTTTGATAGTACCTGATAATATTGATATTTCTTTTCTTAAAATTTTTAAAAATATTTTATTGGAACAAATAAGTAAAGGTCGACGATTTGTGCTTATAACCGGTGGTGGTCAAACTGCCAGGCGTTACCAAAAAGCCGGTCAAGCGGTAACCGATTTATCGGTTGAGGATTTGGATTGGTTGGGTATTCATGGGACTCGTTTGAATGGACATCTTTTACGCTCTATTTTTTATCAAGAAGCTCATCCGGTGATGGTTAAAAATCCAACCGCTCTTCCTGTTTTTGAGGAATCTTTATTGGTGGCTGCCGGTTGGCGACCGGGTCGTAGTACTGATTATTGTGCTGTGTCTTTAGCTAAAACTTTAGGGTCAGATAGAATAATCAATTTATCTAATATAGATTATGTTTATGAGGAAGATCCTCAAAAAAATATTGAAGCTGAATTTTACGACAAAATATCTTGGGTTAATTTTTTACAATTAATACCCAAAGATTGGAATCCGGGATTATCTACTCCTTTTGATCCGGAAGCTTCCAGATTGGCTCAAGCTGAAAATATGGAAGTGATTATTATTAATGGTCAACATTTAGAACGATTAGATAATTATTTAAATAATTTGGAATTTAAAGGAACTGTTATTTCTAATAAATTTTTATGAAAGAATTTTCCATTTTAATTAAAGTTTTATTGATTATGGCTATAGTTTTGGTTAGCGGTTGGTTAACGGTCTGGTTTTTGGGGGTGGAAAGAAGTAATGATGTTGAAGAAATTATAGTTGAAGAGGAAGAAATTATAAATCCCACTCCGATTATAGATAGACAATCAATAACAGATATTAATAATTGGTCTCCGGCTAATTTACCGCAATTAGGATCACCTTCAGATAAAATTATATCTTCAGTTCCTTCTGTGAATTATTCCGCCCCAGAGGTTGAGGTAGAAAAAAATGATTTGCTAACTGATGAGGAAAAAGAAATAAACGAAGATGTAAAACCAGAAGTAAGTTTGGTTTTTACTTATTTAAATCAAAAACGACAAGCAAGGGGATTATTTAGTTTAAGTTTAAATGATAATTTAAATTTTGTAGCTACTCGGCGAGTTCAAGCTATTATAGAAGGGAAACCATTATTATTTAATGAAAATCAAATAAAAGAGGCTATAAATTTAACCGGCTATGATTATGCCGGTTTAGCTGAACAAATAGCCATAACTGATCCTGTATCTTCGGCTTTTTTGGCTGAATTATTGGATAAAGCGGCTCGATCTCATTCCGGAGCCGGTTCAGGTTATAAAGAAGCAGGGATAGCTATTAGTCCTTATGGTGATAAGTATATAGTAATAATTATCTATGGTATTAAAAAAAGAGATTGTCCGGCACCGGATCATTCTATTTTGACAATTTTAGATGATCATAAGTCTATTTTGAATGATTTAAGTAATCAAATAGAAGAATCTAAAAATAAACAAGATTTTGACCAAACTAGGGAGTTAATTGATCTATATGAAAACAGATTTAGAGCTGCGGCTGCTACCGTAGCTTCTTATAATCAAACTCTTAATCGTTATAATGCCTGTGCGGCCGGTCGTTTATGATTTGGACTTCTCATGCAGTAGCCGGGGGAGTAACGGCTGCAGTTTTATCACCTTGGCCACCATTGGCGATAGCCGGAGCTCTAGCTAGCCATTTTGTGTTAGATGCTATTCCTCATTGGGATTATAAATTAAAATCTCTTCAAGTTAATCAAGAATCCGAAGAGGTTGGTTTAAAATTTAAATTTGATAAATGGTTTTTTTATGATTGTTTAAAAATGGCAATTGATTTTTCTGTCGGTTTAATTTTAGTTTGGTTTTTTGTAGCTTCCGGCCACAATTCTTTGTGGTTAATTATGATCGGAGCTGTCTTAGCGGTGGTGCCTGATTGGTTGTTTTTTATTTATTCATTATGGCCTAATCGTTTCTTGAAGATTTTTGTCAGATTTCATCATTTTTGTCATTTTTTAATTAAAACTGAAAATATTTTTTTGGCTAAACCTGTTTTTCAAACTTTTTTGATTTTTGGTTTAATTTGGTTTTTTTAAATAAATTTATTAATTTGAACCTAAGGGTTATATTAGTTACAATATCTTTATGAACAGAAAAGTTTTATGGTGGTTTTTAATATTTTTAATAGCCGGTCTAATTTGGCTTCTTTTTGGTTTATGGTCTATGATATATGCTCCGACTATGTTGGAAGATGAGGTGGAAAGTGAAGAAGATCAAATTACGGAATTACTACCTGAAGAAGAAAACAATGAGGAAAATTCGCCTGATTTAGAATCCATAACTCCTCAAATAGAGATAGTAGCTGAAAATCTGGAAATACCTTGGGAAATAAAATTTTTACCTAATGGAGAAATGTTGGTGACCGAGAGGAGAGGGTCTTTAAAATTGATTTCTACTGATGGTTCAATTACATCGATTGAGGGATTGCCTCAAATAGAAGCAATAGGAGAAGGGGGATTATTAGGAATGGCTTTATCTCCGAATTTTATTGAAGACAATTTATTGTATTTATATTTTACTTACAGACATGATGGACAGATATATAATCGAGTATCGGCTTTTGAGTTTGATCAGACAGAAAACAGATTAGAAAAAGAAAAAATAATAATTAATAATATTGCTGGTGGTTTAACTCATAATGGTGGCCGTTTAGCTTTTGGACCGGATGGTTTTTTGTGGCTTACAACCGGTGATGCCGGCCAGCCAAATCTAGCTCAAGATATTCAAGCAACCGCCGGTAAAATTTTAAAAATAAAAGCAGACGGTTCTATTCCCGAAGATAATCCTTGGACTGGTTTACCGGTCTATTCGGCTGGCCACCGCAATCCTCAAGGTTTAGCTTGGCAGCCGGAAACCGGTTCTTTGTTTATTACCGAACATGGCTCTCAGGCTCATGATGAAATTAATAAAATAATAAGTGGTGGTAATTATGGTTGGCCAATGGTAACTCGATGCTTGTCTGAAGATAAAAGATTAACAAATCCTGTTTGGTGTAGCCAGACCGAGACTTGGGCTCCGGCCGGAATAGTATTTTATCCTCAATTAGATAATGAAAAAGGTAAAGCTTTAATTTATACCGGTCTTCGAGGTCAGGCTTTATATATTTTATGGTTAGATGAAGAAGATCGAGTGGTTGATAATCTTAAATTATTGGAAGGAGAGTTTGGTCGGTTGCGGGCGATTACCGTGGGGCCGGATGGTTATTTATATGTTTCTACTTCTAATCGAGATGGTCGTGGTCAAATAAGAGAAGGAGATGACAAAATTATTAAATTGATTTTTGATTAATATGAGTTGGTTGTCTACTTTGGTTTTAAGTTTAGTTGAGGGTATAACAGAATTTTTGCCGATCTCTTCCACCGCTCATTTGATTTTAATTGGGGCTTTATTACAAATAGAAGAATCGGTTTTTAAAACCAGTTTTGATATAGTTATCCAACTAGGAACTATTTTATCGGTAATTGTTTTATATTTTAATTCTTTATTGGTTAAACCTAAAATTTTATTGAAAGTAATAATCGCTTTTATCCCTACCGGTTTGGTTGGTTTTTTATTTTATTCTGTTTTGCGTAATATTTTAACTAATTTATGGTTAGCTAGTGGGGCAATAATTATAGGTGGAATAGTTTTAATTGCTTTTGAATGGTGGTATAAACGAGCTGATTTCAATTTAATAGAAGAATTAGATAAAATTTCTTTTAAACAGGCTCTTTTTTTAGGTTTTTGCCAAACGGTGGCTTTTATTCCGGGAGTATCACGATCAGCGGCCACTATTTTAGGTGGTTTGTATTTGGGTTTATCTCGTAAAACCATTATAGAATTTTCTTTTTTGTTAGCGGTACCGACTATGTTGGCTGCCAGTGGTTATGATCTTTTCAAACAAGGAATTTATTTTTCAGGCGGAGAAAAAGAATTATTGTTGTTTGGTTTTGTTTTATCTTTTCTAATTGGTATTTTAGCGATTAAAGGTTTACTGGCTTTTTTGTCTCAATTTAGTTTTACTGCTTTTGGTTTTTACCGTATTATTTTCGGTGGTGTTTTTATTTGGTTATTATTGATAGGTTTAGTATAAGAGAACCCCGCACCAAGTTTGGCGCGGGGTGGTTGTGGGAAGGGGGGTTAGAAATTATTGGGGACGGCCACCATGTAGGCGACCTTGAAGTCCCCGGCCGGGAAACTGGTCGTCTCTTCAATGATCGTGGCCACAATGTTGCCGCGACCGTCGGTATAGATCATGATGCAGTTTTTCTGCCCGGGGCCCGGGCAGAGGATGGCGACGCCCTCCTGTAGGAGGTCGAGGCTCTGTTCCAGAACCTCGTCTTGAGTCATCGGACGCCCGTACCGGTTGCCCAGTTTGAGGTTTCGGGCAACCTGGTTTCCCGAGGCGAAGTCCGAGACTTCCAGTACCACTTGATCGTTTGCCGGCTCAACGGCCGGCGGGTGTGAGGCTACTACGGACATATTTTCCCTTCCTTCCTTCCTTTTTCTTTCCTTCTTGAGAAAGTCTTCCTATAACTTTCTCTCCATTTATAATGGTATAACTTAAATCTTTTTTGTAAAGTCATCTGTAGAGGATAACTTTTGTTTGAACTTTTCTATTACGGGAACAGTTAAGGGATCAGTTCCATTGATTTTAGCTAATTCCAGAGAATAAAGATTACCTAAAAGTGTTCCATTCCAAAAATTATTAATTTGTTCGTTAAGTAAATCATAAACAAAAGTTACTTGATTTAAATCTTTGGCTATTTCTAAAGTTAAATTTAATCTTTTTTGATTTGGATGATTGTTTTTCTGGGAAGCGGTGAGGGCGATTAGAGAAATCTCTTGCTTGTTATTTAAGAGACCTTCAATTTCATTGTGATTCATTTCCGGAATAATGGAAATTAAAGCCGGTCTTTTGGCATTTTCATTAATGGAAATTTTCCAAATATAGGCTAAGGTAGCGTATTCAGCGGTGGTTAAAATAACCGGCCAATTATTTTGGGTATTTTGAGCCATAGCTTGAGCAATGCTTGTTAAAGAATCAAAAGCTAACTGATTAGCGGTCTTTTCTATTTCTTGAATAATATTTGTTTCTAATAAGATATGAGCCAAGATTTTGGTTACTATTGGTAAAGCCAGTCGAGGTTGAGAAACTATCGGGGGAATTTCTATCAGTGGAAGATTATAATCGATAGCTAATTGTTTTAATTGGCCACCACCGGTTATAACTACAACCGGCCAATTGGCTTTGAGAGCGGTTTTTAGAGCATCTATAGTTTCTGTGGTATTGCCGGAATAGGAAATAGCGACTAAAGTAGCCTTGGTTATATTTTGAGGTAAACCATAATTATGATGATTAATTATTTGTTTTTGGCTATAAGTTTTAAGGATGCGACCGGGTAAACCGGAACCGCCCATACCGGCAACAACAATAGGAAGATTTTCGGCTAGGGTAGGTAATTCAATGTCTGGTTGCCATTTTAATTGTTGAGACCAACTTTTTAATTCAGCTATAAAATTATTATAAAAATTGTCTGTCATGATGTATTATTATAACATAAAATAATATGATTATGGATGAAAATGGTTATATTCGAGTAAAAGTTAAAACTGATTGTAAAAAAGAGGTTATTCGGGTTTTAGCCGATGGTCGCTTAGAAATATGTCTTAAAATAAAACCGGAAAAAGGATTAGCTAATCACAGATTACTTGAGGTGGTATCGAAATATTTTAAAGGGAAAAAAGTGGTTATTATATCCGGTCAACGACTCCCTAATAAACTGTTAAAAATTATTTAATTTTAAGGTTAAATTGGGTGGTTGATTATGTTATAATGATGATGGTTGGGTTTATTAAACAATTTAATATCTAATGCTTATGAATATAAATATTAAAACTACCAATATAGAATTAACTGAAGCGATTGAGGAATATCTGCAAACCAAACTTGATTATTTGAAAAAGTTTATTAGTAAAGATCAATCAGGAGTACAAGCGGATGTGGAAATAGGTAAAACAACCGAGCATCATCGAAGTGGTGAAGTTTATCGAGCTGAAATAAATTTAGAGATTCCGGGAATGAATTTATTTCGTGCTGAAGCGACAGCCGAGGATTTGTATGCGGCTATTGATAAGGTTAAAGATGAGATGGCTAAACAAATAAAATCTAAAAAATCCAAACATAAAGATTTATTGAAAAAAGGCGGTCGGCGTTTAAAAAATATGTGGCAAAAATTTAGAGGGGAGTAAATTCCGGTCTATTTCTGATCCAATCTGCCCAAGCCATTTCTTGTTTGCCGGCCGGGACTATTTTATCTATTACTAAAAGATTATTTTCATTCAGATGAGCTTGTTTGATGGTAATTTTTAAATTATCTTTTTTGGTGAAAAAATAGGCACCGGGCCAAGGAGTATAAGCTCTAATTTTTTTAAAATTTAATATTGGATCATCAGCCAAATTTATTAAACCGTCTTGTTTGGAAATTTTCTGACTAAAAGTAGCCAAAGCGTGATTTTGAGGGGTGGGTTTAATTTCATCAGTTAACCATTGAGGTAACAAATCTGCCAATAAATTAGCCCCGATTTCCGCTAATTCTTGACTTAGAGGAAGTAACCATTTGTGATTAATTTCAGTTTGAGCTTGAGCTAAAATCGGGCCATGATCCATTTTTTGATCCATCAACATAATAGAAACCCCGGTGTATTTATTATCAGATAGAATAGCTGCAACTACCGGCGCCGGTCCTCGATAAAGAGGTAATAAAGAAGGGTGGATATTTAGACAACCTTTTTTGGGATATTGAAGTAATTTTTTAGGTAAAAATAAACCATAAGAGGCAGTAAGTAAAAAATCCGGTTGGGAACCGGAGGGGAGCCAGTCTTTTAAAGAGGCAGGTTGTAATAGTGGTAATTTATATTCAGTTGACCATGTTTTAACCGGAGATGGAGTTAATTGTAATTTACGACCGGCCGGTTTGTCGGGAGCTGTTATTATTAAATCCGGTTTTAAATTTCTTTTTCTAAGAGTATCCAAGACCGTGACGGCGAAATCATCGGTACCGGCAAATATAAAATGAGGGGTTTTATTATTCGGTGATTTCATAAAAATCACTGGCTTGATCAATAAATAAAACACCGTTTAAATGATCTATCTCATGTTGAAAAATTTGAGCCAATAAACCGGAAGCGTTCCAAGATTTCTTTTTTCCTTCCTGATCATAAGCAATAATACTTATTTTTTCTGATCGTAAAATATGGCCGTATAGAGGACGGACAGATAAACAACCTTCTTCCAGGCGAATTTTTTTCTTAGACATTTTTTTAATTTCCGGGTTAATAAAAATTTTAATTGGTGGTTCAGTATCAGAGTCTGGAGGAGTAAAAATTTTACCGGAAACTATAAATAATCTTTTATTAACTCCAATTTGAGGAGCAGCCAGAGCTACTCCGTCGGTTTCTGATTTTAGAGTGGTTTCCATTTTTTTAATCAGATCTTTTATTTCCGGACTGTGGATTTTATCCAAAGCTATTTCTTCGGATACTTGTCTCAGCGCCGGATGATCTTTTTGAACGATATTATTTTTTTCAGTCATATTATTAAAATATTATACAATGGTGTTGGGGTCAACTAAAATCTCACAATCCAAAGGTAGGGGAGCTATTATTTTTTGCCACTCAAATGGTTTAATATTCGGCGGTAATTTAATTAATAAGGTTAAAATGGGCTTACCCGATTTACTTAAACCGGTATAAGTATAATTAGGCCAAGGTATTTTTTCAGTTTTGACGCTTAATAAACGTTTTTTATCTACGGTATCAGAGCAAACTATTTTTAAGAGTTTACTAAAAGGTGGATAGTTGAGAGCTTGTCTGTCGGCTAATTCATCTCTATAAAAATCCAAAGCATTGCCATTTAAAGCTTGATTTAATATTTCAGAGTGGGGTAATCTGGTTTGTATTATAATATTTTTTGTAGTTAGGGATCTGGTTTTGATTATTAATTTAAAGATTTTTTCATTAATTTTATAATTTGGTACAGATAAGACAGCGTCTAAGGTGGCGATTATAATATTTTCAACTGGTTCATTTAGATAATTAAGAATAAATTCTGTACCAATTAAAGCTCTGCCGGGCGAATCTAAAAAGGTTTCTATTTTTTTCTTGGCTTGAAGAGGGGTGTGATTGTCGCCGGTCATAAATAGGGAGTGATTACCGGGAAAATATTTATCATATTCGTTTTTTACTTGTTCGGCACCGATGCCTAAAGGTTTTAAGCGCCAACTGCGACAATGAGGGCAAAAAGAATCAGCTGGATGTTTTTTTTGGCAATGTCGGCAAACAAGCTCACCCGGTTTGTCGGAACCGAAAGGTCTAGTAAAAAGCTCCGGTTTTTGACAATCAGAACATAAAAGTAATTGTCCGCAATCTTCACAAACCACCAAAGGACTCCAACCTTTACGGCCAACTAAAATCAAGGAACGATCTCGACCGGCTCCTTGGGTTAAAATTGATAAAGCTGAAGGACTTAAAATTGAAAATCTTTCTTCAGGATTTTTTAAGTTTTTCTCTTTGAGTTTTACTAATTCGGTTTTAGCTTCAGTCAAAAAACGATACTTGATCGGTCTAAGAGGATCTATTAAATTTTTACCAATTTGATAAATTTTATCCGTTGTTAGCAAAATATCTCCATAAATTATTTTAAGAGACATAATTTCTGCCAGGGTTTGAGCCAACAGGCGACCATCTACGAATGGTTTTCTGAGAGTTTGATAACTGTCATTGTTTTCTTGCTCAACAATAATCATACCCCAATCTGAACGATTTAAGCCTAGATGCCAGGGGGTGGTTATTAATAAAACTGGTTTACGACAGTTTTCAGCCTTTTGCCATCTCTGATGGAGAGTTTTTGAATTTAGATTACCATGAATGATGAAAGTATAATCTTCCAGACCTTTTTGTATTTTACCGGCCGTTTCTTCAACTAATTGAGTGGTTGGTAATAATATTATTGTGGATTTTTTTTGAGCAAATTGTTCTCTGGTTAAATTTTTGTAAACAGTCATTCTTTCTTCATCTATTTCTTGAATAGCTATTGGTTTTAGTTTAAGGTTTGGTTTGGTTTTAATATTAGGTTGAGGAATTCTAGTGGTCGGACCGGTAATTGTTTTTAAGTTTTTCCAGATATTTGTTGGGATAATCTGATTCAAAATAACAGATCCGCCACAACCATAATATTGTGCGATTTTTGTTACGGTTTTTATTAATTCTGGTGGTAAAAAATTTTCTTGAATTATTTTTTCAATTTTTTTTAATTGAAAACTCGCTTTTTTAAGAGAAGTTTTTTGTTTGGAGATATCATTAGAGGAAATGATTACGGCTTGTTTTTTTTGACGGCCGATTGATACTTCTACAATTGTACCGGCAGTTAAAGGTCGGCGATAAAAATAAGTTAAATTTTCCAGAGGCCGGCGGTCGTCGAGTAACCAAACTTCAATTATTTGAATAGAGTCTTTTTTTGTTGGAATTTTAGTTTTCATCTTGTATAATTAGATAATAACAGATATTTGATTAACAGATAATGTCAGTAATTAATATAAAAAATTTAATGATTGGGAAAAAAACAGTTTTTGGTTTACTGGTGATAATTTTATTTTTCTCACCCTTGGTAACGGAAGCTTTTTTAACTGTTACTCCCGGAAAAATGGAAATCAGGTTTGAGGCCGGACAAATTACCAAAACAAAAACCTTAACTTTTCTTAATGGTTTTAAATATCCCGTGACTGTGAATTTAAACACGACTACAGTAGAAGCACAAGCGAAAAAGGGAATTATATTTAAAGATGAAGAAAATTTTGAATGGTTAATTTTATCTGAAAGAAATTTTGAGATTTTGCCCGGAGAAATGAAAACAATATCTGTTACTTTTAATCACCAACAATTTTTAATGACTGAAAGTTTTCATGGAGCGATTTTAGCGGATTTTAACCTCCAAAATAAGGCAGGGTCGGCTATGACCAGTATTAAAAACAGAATAGGTGTTTTGGTTTTTGTATCTACGGCGGAGTTTGAAGGACAGGCCGAGGGTGAGTTAAAAGGGATCAGATATTCTGGTAATCGTTTAGTTGTTGGTGGCCAAGCAGAGAGACTAAGTTTGGAATTTGAAAATAAAGGAGATACTTACCTTAATCCTTATGGAGTGATTGAGATTAAAAATTTGAGAGGTAAAATTGTGCATCGGCAAATTATAGATCCTTGGTTTGTTTTACCGGAGACTACTCGGTTTAGAGATTTTGATATCCCGGCTTTGTCTGGAGGTTGGTATAAAGTTGGAGTTAGCCTTAATCGTGGTTATAATAATGTAATAGATAAAAAATTTTTAAGATTTGTTGTTATTCCAAGTTGGGTGATTTGGTTATCAGGATTTTTGTTATTAGTTTTATTTATTAAATTTGTATTTTATATTAGACAAAAATAAATGTTCATTAAAATTTTAAAATTGAAATGGGTAATTATTGTTTTTTTACTAGCCGGTGGAGCTGGAGCTTTTGTAGCTGAAAGTGGTAATTACAGAATCCAATCAGATAGTGTTAATGTTGGCGGTCAATTATCTGAATCTGGTTCTTTTAAGGTAACAGATACCGTCGGCGAGATGGGGACGGGAGATTTAAGTAGTGGTTCTTATGATTTAGAGGGTGGTTTTCAGGCTATGTTAACAGATGAAAGTATTTTGGCTTTATCCGGTTCTGAAGAAATAAATTTAACTCCCAATATTGATTTTGATGGAGGTTCGGCTACCGGTCAAGGAATTTGGACAGTAGTTACTAATAACCCTAGTGGTTACCAATTAACGGTTGAGGCAGATAGTAACCCGGCTTTAAGTTCCGGCAGTAATAGTTTTGATGATTATACTCCTAATACAGGGGTGCCTGATTACTCTTGGGATTCTCCAACCAGTGGCGGACTTTTTGGCTTTACGGTTTCCGGAGATGATGCGACTTTGAACTGGCAAGATGATGGTGATAATTGTGGTGTTTCCGGTTCTACTTCTCTTGATTATTGTTGGGATGGCTTAGGTGTTGTTCAAACAGTGGCGGAAGCTGATTCCGATAATCATCCTGATGGTAGTGAAATCGTTTTAGGATTTAAAGCAGAAACCGCTTCTGATTCCGGTTTGCCGGATGGGAGTTATACAGCTAACTTAACCGTGACCTTAGTTGCTTTATAAAATGTTTTTTTCAGCTTTAAAAAGAAAATTCAATCATCGTTTATTTTTTGCGATTTTAGCTGTTTTGCCTGTCTTTTTAATAATAAGTTATCCGGCTTTGGCCTTAGATGTTTCGGTTACTATAAATGAAGAAGATACTGGTGGTGGCGGTGGTGGCGGCGGTGGTGGAGGGACAGTTTGGGGTTGTACTGATCCGGAAGCGGTTAACTATGATTCTGAAGCTACTGCTGATGATGGATCTTGTGAATATGAATTGGGGTCGATGCCTAATCCTGATGGTTTTGTAGCTTCTTATAATCAAGAACAAATGCGAGTTAATTTAGATTGGCAAAATCCAACAGGGGATAGATTAGATTATATAATTATTCGTCGTCTGGTTGATTATATTCCAACAGATATAGATCAAGGGCAATTAATTTATGAAGGTTCGGGAGAGGTAGCTATAGATACTGAGGTGGAAAATGGTGAATTATATTATTATACCGCTTTCGCGGTGGCGACAGATGAAGTTATTTCTTCCGGAGTAGTAGCTTTTGTGGCGGTGCCGGGAGTTTATGATTCAATACTTGGCTGTACCGATCCGGAAGCGATTAATTATAATCCGGAGGCCAATACCGACGACGGTTCTTGTGAATATGAAGACGATGATCCCGACACAGGTTGTACTGATCCTGAAGCTATTAATTATGACCCTTTGGCAATAACCGACGACGGTTCTTGTGAATATGAAGACGATGATCCCGATGATCCCGATGATCCCGATGATCCCGATGATCCTGATGATCCCGATGATCCTGATGATCCCGATGATCCTGATGATTCCGATGATCCTGATGATTCCGATGATCCTTTTTATCCGGTAGACGATGATATTGTTGAAGATTTTTTTGATCCGTTTGAATATTTTGAACAAACGGGAGAAATTGATTTAGATTTTTCTTTACCGGTGTGGTCTGATTTTGCTTTGATTCAAGAAGATGGTCGTAGATTAATTAAAGCTACCGGTCATTATAATTTAAAACCGGATTGGTATACTGAGGTTAGAATTTCTGCCGATAAAGTCGATTCTTTTGTAGAGACTTTGGTTTTTTCTACCTCAGATCCGAATAGTGGCCAAACAATAGCTATATTATTAAAAGAATCTGAAGGAGTTTATTCCGGAATTTTACCGGCTTTTAGGCAAACCGGCCAGGTGCCGGCAGCGGTTTCTTTTTTAACTGAAGATCAAAAAATATTAGGTCGTTTAGAAGGAGAAATTACTATAACGGCCTGGCCGGCAACGGCTACAGTTTCACAAACTGTAGAGAAAATGGCAGCCCCGGCTTTAAGCGGAGTTGGTTTAACAGCCGGTGTTCTTCAAGTGGCCGGAGCGTCTTTGAGTTTATGGTCGTTTACTGATATCTATCTTTTACTTTTAAGATGGTTGGCAGCTTTAATTGGTTGGTTAGGTTATCGTAGAAAAAGTCGTCCTTGGGGAGTGGTCTATGATGCCGTAACCAAGCGCCCGATAGATCCCGCTTATATAAATGTTTATTCTACAATAAATAAAGAGAAACAAACTTCAGCTATTACGGATATTGATGGTCGTTATGGTTTTTTATTACCACCCGGTCAATATTATTTGGAAGCCGGTAAAACTCATTATCGTTTTCCTTCAAATATTTTGGCCGGTCGTCAAGAAGATGAATTATATGATAATCTTTATTTCGGCGAAGAATTGGAGGCTGGTGGTCAAAATGTGATTAATAAAAATATTCCATTGGATCCGGTTGGTTTTGATTGGAATGAATATACCAAGAGTCAGGCTAAATATTTTCAAGTATATACACGCAGAGAGTTGTGGTTAAGACGATTTACCGGTTTTATTTATTGGGCCGGTTTATTGGCAACAGTCTGGTCGGTTACTACCGGTTTTTCATGGCTCAATCTTTCTTTACTAGTGGCTTACATTTTAATTTTTATATTTCAACAAATTTGGAAAAAGATTCATCTGGCAACCGTGGTTTCCTATAATGGACAACCTTTGTCATTTGCTATTATTCGTTTTTATATGGTCGATTTAGATCAAGAAGTAAAAAAGATGGTAACTGATGCCTTTGGACGCTTTTATGTTTTATTACAACCCGGACGTTATTATATGACAATAGAAGCTAAACAAGCGGATGGTTCTTATAAAAAAATACATACTTCAGCCGAAATGAATTTAACTAAAGGCGTTTTAAAACAAAAAGCTATAAAAATTTAATTATTAGATGGATAAAATAAAAGTTATTTGGAGAAATAGTTACCTTAAAACTAAAGTTTTTAATGTTTTGTTTCTTGTTTGCATTTAAGGAAAATTAACGTCATAATATTGACAGTCGATTTCAGTAATTGATTTCGTATTTTTTTTGTGTTTTGCTAAATTAAATTATGGCTTTTTTAACTAAAAAATTGGGAATAGATTTAGGTACGGCTAATACCTTGGTTTTTGCACCCGGTAAGGGGATAGTTTTAAATGAACCGTCAGTGGTAGCTGTTTCCGGAATAGATAATAAAGTGGTAGCTGTTGGTTTGGAGGCCAAAGATATGGTAGGTAAAACTCCCGATAATATTACCGCTTTTAGACCAATGAAAGACGGGGTGATTGCCGATTACTTGGTAACCGAAGCTATGTTGAAATATTATATAAGTAAAGTTTTAGGTCGGTTTAATTTAATTAGACCGGATGTTTTAATTTCGGTACCGGCCGGAGTAACTTCAACTGAAAGGCGAGCGGTGATAGAAGCAGCTATGAAAGCCGGGGCTCGAAATGCTTATGTAGTTAAAGAACCGATTTTAGCAGCCATTGGAGCCGGAATTCCCATTTATGAACCTAAAGGACATATGGTGGTGGATATTGGTGGAGGGACGATAGATGTAGCAGTTATCTCTTTAGGGGGTATTGTTTCTTCGACTTCAGTTAAACACGCCGGCAACAAAATTGATCAAGCTATTGCTGATTATATTAAAAAAACTTTAAATTTATCGGTAGGAGATAAAACTATAGAAGATCTTAAAATGGCTATAGGTTCAGCTGTGCCGGTAGAAGAGGAAACAGTTTACCATATAAAAGGGCGAGATTTTATGACTGGTTTACCTAGAGGGGCTGATATTAAAACTAATGAAATAGTTAGAGCTATAGAAGGAGAGTTGAGAGAAATTATAAAAGCTATAAAAAGTGTCTTTCAGGAAACTCCGCCGGAGTTGGCTTCCGATATAATAGATCAAGGGATTATTATGACCGGTGGTTCTTCGCAATTGAGGCATATAACCGATTTGGTTTATAGGCGAACCGGAGTTAAAGCCAATTTAGCTGATGAACCTTTATTTTGTGTTGCCAATGGTACAGGGGTGGCTTTGGAACATTTGGATACTTATAAAAAAAGTATAATAACCAAAAGAGGGTAGTATGCTCAAAGAATTTTTATTTTCAGATTCTTTACAATTACAAGTTCAATCTGTTTTAGTTGTTGGTTCGCTTACAGATATTTATGAACAAATAGGAGATATTAAAAATTCTTTAATAACTGATGGTAATTTACATCCTACTGATTATTATCAGGTGGATGAAGCGATATCAGTTGAAGATTTTAAACTTTTAATAGCCGGAGTTTATCGTCAGCCATTAGGATGTCTTAGATTGATAGTTTTGGATGGCCGTTATCTTAATTTATTTGTCCAAAATTCCTTATTAAAAATTTTAGAAGAATCTCCGGCTAATAATTGTTTTATTTTATTGGCGGATAAATCAGATCGCTGGTTGGAAACAGTAAAGTCTCGTTGCCGAGTACTTAATTTTGTATCAGATAATCAAGGTTTATTAAAAAATGATGACTTTTGGATTGATTTTTGGAACCAAGACGGAGTTGGTCGAGAAAAAATATTCAAGCAATTACTTAAAAATGGATCGCCGGGTTGGGAGAATGATTTTTTACAAACAGCTGAGCAATATTTTAAAGACTTACTTAAACATAAAAAAATTAACTTAACGATCGGTAAAAAAATTGAAGAATTGTTAGTGATTGCCGGCCGACAATCAAGAAACGGGGTTTGGATTAATCGTCGTTTACTTTTAGAACCAATTTGGTTATTGTTGTTTGAGGTTTAAATTAATATTTAAAACTTGCTAAAAGATTTATTATTTTTTATGATGATAATAATGATAGGTGATTATATTAAAAAATTAAAAGAAAAGGGTCAAGAACTGGAGGACTGGTTAGCTGATTCTTTAAAATCGGTTCGTACCGGTCGTGCTACTCCTGCCTTATTAGATAGTGTGGAGGTAGAAGTTTTAGGAACTCGTTCTCCTTTGCGCCATTTAGCTTCAATTTCGATTGAAGATCCTAAAACTTTAAATGTTTCTCCCTGGGATCCGTCTCAAGTTAAGGAGGTGGAAAAAGCCATTGCTTCCGCTAACTTGGGAGTATCTACTTCTCCGTCTCCCGGTTGTTTATGGGTTATTTTCCCGGATTTAACTACTGAACGTAGAGATATGTTAATTAAGATGATTGGCGATAAGTTGGAAGAAGTTAAAATTTCTTTAAGAAAAGAAAGGGAAAAACTTTGGAATGAAATTCAAGACCAAGCTAAAACTGGTGAATTGACTGAAGATGAAAAATTTAAATTAAAGGAAGATTTGCAAAAAGTTATGTCTGAATTGGAATCCAATTTGGAAGTTTTAACTGAAAGAAAAAGAAAAGAAATAAGTCTTTGATTAAACCAAGCTGATGATTTCCATTTTATTTTTTTTAATTATTTTAACCTTATTGATATTTGTTCATGAATTGGGTCATTTTAGTGTGGCTAAATTTTTTGGAATTAAAGTGGAAGAATTTGGTTTGGGTTTTCCGCCCAAGTTATATTCTAAAAAAATAGGAGAAACAATCTATTCTATAAACATGATTCCTTTTGGAGGATTTGTAAAAATGGCCGGTGAAGATGAAATAGAGGGTTCTGGTCTGACTGATGAAACAAAAGGTCGTCGTTTACCGGATAAATCTAAAAGAATTCAAGCGGCAGTATTGGCGGCCGGAGTAGTTTTTAATTTACTTTTTGCTTGGATTGTTTTATCTATTGGTTTGATTATTGGATGGCCTATGAGTCTGGCCGGTTTATCTGAAAACTTTGAAATTTTAGAAACAGGTCCGGTGGTTATTCAACAAGTTGTTTCAGATTCCCCAGCAGATAAAGCAGGGTTAATGGCCGGCCAAGAAATAGAAGCAGTTATTTTGAATAATAAAAAAGAAGACATTCAACAAGCGGAAGAGTTGTCTTTATTGATAGAGCAAATGGAAGCGAAAGAAATCGGTTTGGAAGTATTATCAACTACAGGAGAGAAGCAGTCGATAGTATTGGAACCAACGACGGGTTTTCGACCAAATGGCAAAAGAGCCTTGGGAGTGGAATTAAATCAAATTGGTTTGGTTAAAACTGTTTGGTGGCAAGCGCCGGTAGTTGGTTTGAAAATGATTTTTAGTTTAACTATTTTAATTTTACAATCCTTATTTGAAATTTTAAGCGGAATTTTTGTCGGTCAATCACCATTTGACCAATTAATCGGACCGGTTGGGTTGGCTGGTTTAGTGGGAGAGACTTCCAGTATGGGATTTATTTATGTAGCCAGTTTAATAGTTTTGATTTCTATAAATTTAGCTATAATTAATTTTATTCCCTTTCCGGCTTTAGATGGAGGGAGATTATTTATTTTAGCTTTGGAAGCAATCAGAAAAAAAGAATTTAATCAGGCGGTAATCTCTTGGTTTAATTTGGTTGGTTTTGTTTTATTAATAGCTTTAATGGTTTATTTGACAGTTGACGAGTTATTTATTCTACTATTTAGATAAATAATAATTATTTTTAAATTTTGACCGTTGTCGGTTTTTAGTTTATGCTTGATTTGTGAAAAAGGATTTCCTTTTTACTGCTTTAATTATGTTTAAAAATTTTTTCAATACTTTTACTGAGGATCTGGGAATGGATTTGGGGACTATTAGTACCCAGATATATTCTCCCAATCAAGGTTTAATGATGGTAGAACCTTCTATTGTGGCGGTGAATCAAAAAACCGATCGCATAGTGGCGGTGGGTAAAGATGCTGAATTAATGATTGGTCGAACCCCGAGTCATATTAATGCTATTAGGCCTTTAGAGAATAGTGTTATTTCAAATTTTGAAGTAGCTGAAGAGATGTTGGCTTATTTTTTAAGAAAAAGTTTATTATCTGCCGGAAAAAAGATTTTTAGAACCAGATTGGTAGTTGGTGTGCCTTCGGGGATTACTAATGTCGAAAGGAGGGCAATTAGGGATGCGGTTAGAAATGCCGGAGTTAGAGAAGTTTATTTAGTGGAAGAAACCATGGCTGCCGCTTTAGGTATAGGTTTACCGATTAATGATCCGGTAGGTAATATGATAGTGGATATGGGTGGTGGAACTACCGATATTGCCGTTATCTCTCTTGGAGGAGTAGTTCAATCTAAAAATATTAATATCGCCGGACTTCATTTTAATAATGATATTATTTCTTATATTAGAGATGAATTTAAAATTTTAATTGGGGAAAAAACAGCCGAAGATATAAAAACCTCTATTGGTACGGTCATTAAACCGGATGAGCCAGTAGAATTTACAGTTAGAGGGCGAGATTTGGTAACTGGTTTGCCACGCGAGGTAGTTATTACTGACTCCGATATAAGGGAGGCTATTTCCGGTTCAGTGGTTCAATTATTGGATTCTATTAAAGAAGTTTTGGAAATCACCCCTCCGGAAGTGGTAGCTGATATAATGCAAAGAGGTATAATTTTAGTCGGGGGTGGGTCATTGATTATTGGTTTACCTGAGCTTTTAACTCGAGAATTATCTATCTCAGTGTCTTTGGCTGAAGAACCTCATTTGGCCGTAGTAAAAGGAACGGGTATTATTTTAGATGATTTGCCAAATTATCAAGAATTTTTAATTGATAATGAAGATGAACTACCTCCTCGATAAAAAAACTGTTTTTAAAAACAGAGATAAAAAAAGAAAATCTATTTATTGGTTTGGTTTGGGTTTGGTTGTATTGTTGTTTATTTTGTTTTTTGGAGCTAATTATCTAAGTGGTGGTTCTTGGTTTTTGGCTAAATTCTGGTGGTGGGGTGATAGGAATATAGCTGAATTGGAAGAGCAATCCGGTGGTTGGTTTTCTACTAAAAAAAAATTAATAGAGACTAATCAAGAATTGGTTGAAAAGGTAAATAAATTGGAAATAGAAAGAGTTAAGTGGTTGGATAATTTGGTTGAGTTAAAAGAATTACGTCGAGTTTTTGAAAGAGAGGAAGAGGAATTCTTACCTAAAGCTGTAGGTCGGGTATTGGCTGGGCCAACTTTTATGGGTTTTGATATTTTAATGATAGATGTAAAACAAGAGGATAAAACTTCTATTCAGGAAGGGGATTTGGTAAAAATAGATGGTACTTTAATTTTAGGTCAGATAATAAAACAATCAGGGGAAAATTTGATGGTCAAACTTTATTCTTCGGTTGGCGTTGAAGTCCCTGTGATTGTTGGCTGGGAGTCTTTTCCTCTTGTTTTAAACGGTCAAGGTAGTGGTTCTTGGATTGGAACCATTCCGCTTGATTCACCAATTGAAATTGGAGATCCGGTTTGGTTGGCCGGTAGTCGAGATTTAATAGGAGTAGTAACTGCCACCGAAGAGGAAACTAGCAGTTCTTTATTGAATGTTTATGTTGGCTTACCTTTGAGTTTGGATAAGATAACTTGGGTAGAAATATATGGCAATTAAACGCTATCATTGGTTATTGTTAATGCTTGGGGTGTGTTTATTTGGTGTTTGGTGGCCGGTTTGGATTTTAGGTTTAATTGGCTCTTGGCTTTTCCCTTATTTTTACGAATGGCCTTTGTGGGTTTTATTTATTACTTTGGTTTTTTGGCCTTTATGGTCCGAGTATTTTTTAATGGCTGTTTGGTTATTGTTAACCACTATAGCTTTAGTTTTATTGGCTGACCTGTGGCGACCGATTTGGTTTTGGTCCGATTATTAATTATGGCGAATTTTATGTTTTTTAATAAAAGACGTTTTTCAAAAAAAAAATCTAAAGGAGAAATTTTTCCTGATGAAATAATGTTGGATAGTCGCAATTTGCCCAGTGTAAATAATCAGCAGCTGGAAGGGCGTTTGGTTCAACCGATTGAAAAAAAACATATTTTGGTTTTAGGATTTTTTTCTTTAGCGGTTTTATTCCTTTTATTTTTACAGGTGGTTTTTGTGCAGGTGGTTAAAGGTGGGGATTTGGCAAAGAGATCCGAGATTAACAAATTAAGTCATCAAGTTATTTTTCCTGAGAGAGGTTATATTACCGATAGATACGGAGAATTGTTGGCTTGGAACCAAGATGGAAAACGTTTATATTCGGATTCGCAGGGCTTGGCTCACGTGGTGGGATTTGTAGGTTTGCCTAATGATGAACAACTATCTACCGGTCGTTGGCATCCAGAAGAATGGATCGGTCAGACCGGAGTAGAATTAACTTTTAATGATGTTTTAGCCGGTCAACGCGGAGTAAAAATAGAGGAAACCGATGCTCGAGGGCAAATTTTATCTGATCACGTTTTGCGTCTATCTCAATCTGGTAATAAATTGGAATTAACCATAGACGCCAGTTTACAAGAAAAAGCTTATGAGATTCTAGCCGATATAGCGGATGATCATAATTTTACCGGTGGCGCTTTTGTAATGATGGATGTTAATAGTGGGGAACTAATTTCATTGGTAAGTTATCCCGAATTCTCTTCTCAAGTGGTAACAAATAGAGATCCATTGTCTGTTTTACAGGAATATTTTAATGATTCGCGACAACCTTTTTTGAACAGGGCTTTATCCGGAGTTTATACTCCCGGTTCTATTGTTAAACCCTATATAGCGGTGGCCGCTTTGGAGGAAGGAATTATTAGGCCGGATAAAGCAATAGTCAGTAGCGACAGATTAGAAGTAGCTAATCCTTATTTTCCCGATCAACCCAGTATTTTTATGGATTGGGAAAATCATGGTTCGACAAATTTAAGGCAAGCTTTGGCAGTATCTTCTAATATTTATTTTTATTATATAGGTGGTGGTTATGGTGATCAGCCGGGTTTGGGTATAAGTCGTATTTATGATTACGGCCATTTATTTGGTTTAGGTCAAAAAACCGGTATTCCTCTACCTAATGAGTCTAAAGGAATAATTCCTAATCCGGAATGGAAAGCCTCTCGTTTTGATGGAGATGCTTGGCGCTTAGGAGATACTTATCATACGGCTATTGGTCAGTTTGGTTTTTTGGTCACCCCGATACAAATGGCCAGGTTGTCGGCCGCTATTGCCTCCGGTCGATTACTTACTCCTGCTTTAGTGATGAATCAAGAACCAAAGTATGTTGATCTGGATTTAAATGAATCAAATTTGCAGGTAGTTAGAGAAGGTATGCGCATGACTACCACAGAAGGTACAGCCCGTAGCTTGAATATCCCCGGAGTGCAGATGGCGGTTAAAACCGGAACGGCTGAAATAGATGCCGGTAAAAAATTTGTCAATTCTTGGATGATTGGCTTTTGGCCAATGGATAATCCGGTTTATGCTTTTGCTTTAGTGATGGAGCGAGGGTCTCGAGAGGGTAATGTTGGAGCCGGCACGGCCAGTCGCCGTTTATTTGATTGGATAGAAGAAAATAGGCCGGAATATTTTTTAAAATAAAGTAGACTTTTAAAACGGTTTCCTTTATAATGCTATCCTGATTATTCATTTTAAAACAATATTTTATGACTGAGATTTATTTAAGTGCTGAAAAATATAAAGAATTAGAGGAAGAACTAAAATTGTTAACTACAGTTAAAAGGCGAGAGGTTGCTTCTGAGTTAGAGTTTGCCACTTCTTTGGGAGATTTATCTGAAAATGCTGAATACCATGAAGCCAGAGAAAAACAAGCGGATCTGGAAGCTCGTATTTCTCAAATTAAAGAGATGTTAAAAAATGCCACTATAATCTCAGATAAACATGGAGATATTGTAGAAGTAGGTTCAACTGTAGTGGTTAAAAAAACAAATAGTGATAAAGAAGTGGAGTATAATATTGTCGGTTCGGCCGAAACCGATATGAAAACCGGAAAGATTTCTCATGAATCTCCTTTGGGTAGTGCTTTGCTGGGTTTTAAAAAAGGTGATACAGTAAAAGTAAGAACTCCTAATGGAGAAATTGAATATAAAATCAAGGAGATAAAATAAGTTAAATGGCTTCTTTAGAAGAAATAAAAAAAGATCGTCTTAAAAAATTAGAGATATTACAGGCGGCCGGTTATAGACCGTATGCAAATAATTGTCGGCTAACTGAAACTTGGCAGAGTTTTTTAACTAATTTTAAAAAAAGATTGGATGGTAATGAAGAAGTGGTTTTAGTTGGACGAATTATGGCCAAAAGAGGTCAGGGTGGTCTGTTATTTGTAGATATTGATGATGGTTCGGCTAAAGGTCAGGTAATTTTAAAGAAAGATAATCTAACAGATAAGCAATTTGATTTATTTGAGCAAGCGATAGATATTGGAGATGTGATCGAAGTTACCGGTTATGCTTTTTTAACCAAGACAGGACAATCAAGTTTAGAAGCTAAAGCCTGGAATATTTTGGTTAAAAGTTTACAACCTTTACCGAATAAATGGAGCGGTCTCAAAGATGAGGAAACAAGATTACGTAAACGCTATTTAGATATACTAACCAATCCGGAGTTAAAGGATTTATTTATTAAAAAAAGTCTATTCTGGAAAACAATTAGATTATTTTTAGAAGAAAAAGGGTTTATGGCAGTTGAAACTCCAACTTTAGAATTAACCACCGGAGGAGCCGAAGCTCGTCCTTTTAAAACTTATCATAATGATTTTGATATAGATCTATATTTAAGAATCTCAGTAGGGGAATTATGGCAAAAAAGATTAATAGCCGCCGGTTATCCTCGAACTTATGAAATTGGTAAGGTTTACAGGAATGAAGGTAGTAGTCCCGATCATCTACAAGAGTTTACTAATATGGAATTTTATGCCGCCTATTTGAATTTTACCGTTGGACAAGAAATGATAAAAGAATTATATCGCACCATCGCTCAAACAGTGTTTGGGAGGACATCTTTTGAAACCAGAGGTTATAAATTTGATTTAGCCGATGATTGGGAAGAATTAGATTATGTTAGTACTATTCTATCTATGACTGGAATTAATGTTTTAGAAGTTACTGAAAATGATCTCCGGGCTAAATTAAAAGAATTACAAGTTGAATATGAGGGTGATAATCGAGAAAGAATGACAGATTCTTTATGGAAATATTGTCGTAAACAAATAAGCGGTCCGGCTTTTTTAGTAAATCATCCTAAAATAGTGGCTCCTTTATCCAGTTTATCTGAAGATGATTCACGTTTAACCAAAACTTTTCAAGTAATCTTAGCCGGTAGTGAGTTGGGGCGGGCTCATGCCGAATTAAATGATCCTCAAGAACAAGCTCGTAGATTTGAAGAACAAGCTAAATTGTTACAAGCCGGAGATGAAGAAGCTATGATGCCGGATTGGGATTATGTTCAAATGTTAGAACATGGTATGCCTCCAACTTTTGGTTTTGGAGTTGGTGAAAGATTGTTTGCTTTTTTGGCTGATAAAACTTTAAGAGAAGCCACTCTTTTTCCTTTAGTTCGTCCGGAATAAATAATATAATTTTAAAATTTAAATTAAATCGGCTTAAAATTAGCCGGTTTTTTGTTTATCCACAGTGGATTATTTGGTTAAGTGGGCTCAGGTGGTATATAATGTCATTAGGTGGGTCGAAGTGGGTAATTATATAAATTATTAATATGTTAATAGGAGAATATCATCATACCTTAGATGCGAAAAAACGTCTGGCTTTGCCGGCTAAATTTCGTAAAGAATTAGGTCGAAAGGTGATAATTACTCACGGCTTTGACAATTGTTTATTTGTCTATCCTCAAAAAGAATGGGAAGTGGTAGCGGCTCATTTAGCCGGTTTATCTATCGGTCAAGCCGATAATCGTCGGATCAGTCGTTTTATGTTATCCGGAGCGGTAGAAGCGGAAATAGATAAGGCCGGTCGAGTTTTATTGCCGGATTTTTTAAAAAATTTTTCCGGAATAAAACAAAAAGTTGTAGTGGCCGGAGTATATACCAGGGTAGAAATTTGGGATGAAGATCGTTGGGACAGTCATAGTGCCGATACTCGCAAGCAAGCTGATGTTTTAGCAGAACAATTGGGACATGTCGGTAAACTCTAATCATCAAGCGGTATTGCCGGATGAGGTTGTAGCCGGTTTGGATTTGAAATCGGGGCAAACAGTTTTAGATGGAACAATTGGTGGAGGAGGTCATGCCGATTTATTGGCTCAAGCTATTACTCCCGGTGGTCATATGATTGGTTTTGATATGGATGAGCAAGCTTTGAACAATATTGAAGATTTGTCTCATAGATATGCTATTAAGGTGACTTCGGTTAAGGATAATTTTCGTCGAGCTGATATTATTTTAAAAAATTTGGGAATAGATAAATTAAACGGTGCTCTTTTAGATTTAGGTTTTAGTTCCGATCAATTGACTGCCGGTCGCGGTTTATCTTTTCAAGTTCCGACTGATCCTTTAATTATGAGCTTGGGGACAGGGGAGCCGGAATCCAAAATGACAGCGGCGGATATTTTGAATAGTTATTCCGAACAAGAGTTGGCTGATATTTTCTTTTATTACGGTGAAGAAAAAAAAGCCAGGCTTTATGCCAAAGTTATAGTCAAGGCTCGGAAAAATAAACCATTATTGACAGTTGGAGATTTATTGGAAGTTTTGGAGCCGGTAACCGGACAATCTAGAAGACTGCATTTTGCCACCAAGGTTTTTCAAGCTCTAAGAATAGCAGTTAACGAAGAGTTAGAAGCTTTAAAAGAAGGGATGATCGGTATTTGGAAACATTTAGATAAAGGTGGACGCTTGGCGGTAATTTCTTTTCATGGTTTGGAAGCTAAAGTTACCAAAGATGTTTTTAAGGATTTTAAATTAAAACAAGAAGGTCGGATTATAACTAAAAACGCTATTAAAGCCACCAGAGCTGAAATTTTAAAAAATCCCAGAGCCAGAAGTGCTCAATTGAGAATTATAGAGAAAATATAAGTAAATATAATTTTGAAAATAAATAAAATATTATGACCACTATTGCTTCTAAAATTTTAAAATGGCAGAAAAGACTTTTTTGGTCGGTGGTTTTTGTTTTGCTCGTATTTTTGGGTTTATATTTGTTTTTATTGAATCAGTCTATAGCTTATGTAGTAGATCGAGATCAAGGTCAATTAGACATTGCCAGATTGGAAACAGAGGTGTCGGTATTAACTGAAAGATTTATAAATCTATCCGAGCAGATAGATATGGATTTAGCTAAGTCTTTGGGTTTTGAAAATGCTAAAGATAGAATAATATTTGCCGAGAGACAAACTTCTCCAATAGCCGTAGTCAGCTTGACAACTGATTAAAATCAAAACAAATGTTTAAAATAAAGTTTAATGACAATCGCCTGCGTCTTTATTTGATATTGATTGGAGTTTTGTTTTTGGCTTCTTTTTTTACTTACAGATTATTTGATTTGCAAATAGTTAGAGGGGAAACTTTACGAACTCGAGCTAATAATCAATTTCAAGGAACAATCAGACCTCATTTTAATCGGGGGTCTATTTTTTTTACCACTTTAGAGGGTGATTTATTGCCAGCTGCTATTTTGCAACAAAATTTTTCCATTATTATAGATCCTCGTTTAATTAAACAACCGGCTATGGTTTATGATTTATTAGATAATGTTTTGGATATAGATGAAGAATTTTTTAATGACCGAGCCGGGCGCAAGGAAACTGCTTATCAGTTAATAGCTCAAGATTTAACGGAAGAGGAAGCAGAAGCAGTTAAAAATTTAAATATAAGAGGGGTTAGTGTTAGAGCCGACAAAAAAAGACATTATCCGGCTGGTCGAACCGCTAGTCATGTTTTAGGTTTAATTGGTTATGACGGTTATAATCTGGAAGGTCGTTATGGATTGGAAAAAGCTTTTAATCATATTTTAACCCATGAACAAAGTGGTACTTTTTCCAGTTTTTTTGCTGAAATATTTTTTGGTTGGCAAAAAGACAAAGAAAAGCCATCTGATAATCAAGGAGATTTAGTTTTAACCATAGAGCCGACGGTTCAAAGACGACTGGAAAAAGAAATGCGAGAAACAGTTGAAAAATTTCAGGCTAAAAATGCCGGTGCTGTTATTATGGATCCTCGTGATGGTAAAATTTTGGGTATGATGGCTTGGCCGGATTTTAATCCTGGAGAAAGTCAATCAGATCTGGCGGTTTTATCTAATCCTTTAGTGGAAAGGGTTTTTGAAATGGGTTCGGTTTTTAAACCTTTAACCATGGTAGCCGGTTTTGATGCCGGAGTAGTTTCACCGGAGACCACTTATTACGATGCGGGTTCAATTGTCTTAGATGGTTTTAGAATTCATAATTACGATAAAAAAAGCCGAGGGACGGTAGATATGCAAAAAATAATAGATGATTCTTTAAATACCGGAGTTGTTTTTATAATGCAACAATTGGGTCGGGAAGTTTTTCGGGAGTATATGTATAATTTCGGTTTAGGAGAAACCACCGGGATTGAATTACCAAATGAAGTTAAAAGCTTGGTTTCTAATCTCCAGAGTCCGCGTCAAGTTGAGTATGCTACGGTTTCTTTCGGGCAAGGAATTGCTGTTACTCCTTTGGCTTTAACCAGAGCTTTTGCCACTTTAGCTAATGGCGGTTTTTTAATTACTCCTTATATTATAGAAAAAATAAATTACCGGGATGGTCGAGAAGAGTTACTTGACAGACCAAGTCCAATCCGAGTATTGTCAGATAAGGCCACTGAAGAGATAACTCAAATTTTAGTCAATGCTTTCGATTCGGCTTTATTGGGAGGTAAATATAAAATGACTAATTACAGCATAGCTACCAAAACCGGTACGGCTCAAATAGCTCAGACCACCGGTCGCGGTTATGAAGAGAGTAGAAATTTACACTCATTTTTTGGTTATTATCCGGCTTATGAACCGCAATTTTTAGTTTTTATGTACTTAATAGAACCCCAAGGAGAAGGAGTTAGATTTGCCTCGGATACATTAGTTGAACCGTTTGTTTCTTTGGCGGATTTTCTTTTAAGTTATTATGAAGTGCCACCGGATCGTGGTTTGGTTAATAATCAATAATATATGAAAGATACATTTAAAAATATAATTAAAAAATTTGTTAAAATCCTATTTACTTGGGAGGCTCGTTTGGTTTTGTGGAGGTATAAACCAAGATTGATTTTAATCACCGGCAGTATTGGTAAAACCTCCACTAAAGAAGCGGTTTATACGCTTTTTAATTCTTTTTTTCAAACCGGTAAAAGCCAAAAAAGCTATAACAGCGATATCGGTTTACCTTTGGCGGTTTTAGATTTGGATACTGCCTGGGATAGTTATTGGGGTTGGATAAAAAATTTAGTAAAAGGATTTAAAAAAATAATTTGGTCTAAAACTTATCCGGAATGGCTGGTTTTGGAAGTAGGAGCAGACAGGCCGAGAGATATTTCTCAATTGGCTGAGTGGTTATCTGCAGAAATTGTTATTATTAATCCCATTCCCGAAATTCCTCCTCATATAGAATTTTTTAATTCCCGAGATCATTTGGTGGCCGAAAAACATTCATTGGTCAAGACTCTCAAACCTGACGGTTTACTGGTTTATAATGAGGACAATCAAGATGCCAAAGGAGCCGTCGCTTTATTCTCCGGCCAAGCAAAAAGTTTTGGTTTAAGTGAAAAGGCGGATGTGGCGGCTCATGAAGTTCATGTTATTTACCAAGAAGATAATAATCTTCGGTGGCCGGTAGGAACCGGTTTTAGTGTTAAGATGGGGGGCTCAACCGTACCGGTTAGAATTATGGGGGTTTTGGGTTCAGGAGCCGTGCAATCGGCTTTGGCGGCTTTAGCGGCCGGTTTCGGTTCCGGTTTTAATTTAGTGGAAATGACCGAAAGTTTTTCAGCTTATGAATCACCACCGGGAAGAATGAGATTAATTTGGGGTATAAAAAATACTTTATTAATAGATGATACTTACAATTCTTCTCCGGAGGCTTTAAGCAGTGCTTTAAATTTATTAAATAAATTGGAGATAAACGGTCGGAAAATAGCGGTTTTGGGAGATATGTTGGAATTAGGAACAGAAACAGTTAATTCTCACCGAGAGGCCGGAAAACAAGCCGTCGGTATTTGCGATAAATTATTTGCGGTTGGTTTACGAGCCAGATTTTTAGCGGAAGCCGCTATTGATGCCGGTATGAATCCGGAAGAAGTAAAAGTGTTTGAATCTAGCGAAAAAGCAGCCAGAGAATTACAAGATTTATTAGAACCGGGAGATGTTGTGTTATTTAAAGCTTCTCAGGCTATAAGAATGGAAAAAGCCGTTTTGGAATTAATGAAAGAGCCGGATAAAAGCAAGGATCTTTTGTGTCGCCAAGACGGTTATTGGCAAGAAAAGCCGGTTGCTCTTGGATTAAAATTGGAATTAAAAGAAACCAAAGATTTGGAAAAAGAAAAATAAATCTTTATATTTTTAAACTCTTGTGTTATTATTTTGGCCAGAATATATGGCCCTATCGTCTAGCGGCTAGGACGCCACCCTCTCACGGTGGAAACCGGGGTTCAATTCCCCGTAGGGTCACCAATTAGAGCGCTGTTCGAGCACTCGAGAAGGTATATTTGATATAATGAATTTTATGAAAGAAATTAAAAAAGGACAAAGATATAAACATTTTAAAGGTAAAGAATATATTATTTTAGAAATAGCTCGTGATTCTGAAACAACAGAAGAAGTTATTGTTTATCAAGCTCAATACGATTCACCAGAATTTGGAAACAATCAAATATGGGTCAGGGCAAAGAGTGATTTTTGTGGTACAAAAGAAATTGGTGGTGAGATTGTAGACAGATTTAGTCTTATTGAAGAATAAATAATTTGTTTTGCTCGAGAAGGCTTAAACCAATTCCTAGATTTTATTGAAAATAACATTACAAACCTTAACCGACTACGGTCGCAGCACGAGAAGGGTCACATTCAGAAATTTCCTTCGCAGTGAGGACAGAATATCGGAAATTTGGATATTGTCTTTGCCGATAGAAAATAGTAGTATATAAAGAAGTCAATCCATAGAAAGGAATATGCCTATTTCGTTGAAAAACTGCGAAAAGCTCGACAAGAGGCAGGATTGACGCAAGTTTAGGTCGCTAAGAAACTAAAGCGTCCACAGTCGTATATCTCGAACGTGGAATCAGGACAACAGCGTGTCGATGTTGTCGAGTTACAGAAGTTTGCAAAGATGTACGAGAAGGACGTGAATTACTTTTTTAAATAAAATATGATTGATGACACAGTAAAAAATTCATCACAATCTGGAAACTCTGCCGAGCTTTCCTATTTTGTGCGTTTCAAGCAGGCTTTTGGAATTGCAGGTTATTTTTTCTTTGCAATTTTTGTTTTTGTATTTTGGACCAACCTAAAATGGGTAATTGGGGATATTAATATGTACTCAATAATGACTACGGATGAAATATCTAAGGTTATGTCAACAATTATTCCTTTTGATTCGCTCACAAGTTTTATACTCATGATACTTTCTGGGATTGCAATCTTCTACTTTCTAAAACTGAATAAAAGAGCCCTATTATTTACTTTTTACTTTTTGGTAATATACCCAATTTTGTTGGGTATAGTTGAATTTGGCTATTCTGGTAATTTAATTTCTATTTTTGGTCCATTGATCGGCGCTATAGTTATTATTTTTATATTTTGGAGTTTGTACAAGAAAGAGATAAAAGTTTTCCTGCCTTTCTTAAACACAAACAAATAAAGAATGGGAAAGAGATATGTTTAATTTTTCTACAAAAGAATAGAGGAAGGTTGATGTCTAATGAAATGGGGGAAGTACACTTCGCGATTTGAAATAAGTTAGAGCAAAGGACATGATTTCATCACCAAGTAAGTAAAGCAGGCAAACTGCTTTGCCTGCGGTCACTTTGTGAAGCCGGAAGTATGTTTTTTTAGCAAGAAAAAGTTTTTAATTTTTGGTATAATAAATACATGATGAAATTTTTTAACTTTGAAAAAAAGAGAACTCCAGAAGACAATGAAAAAATTGTTCTTAAAATTATGGAGAAAAACCTTAAAAAGGGTGTCAATTCCGCTTCAATTTATAACGCTTTTTATTCAGCTAAATCTAAAAATGAACAAGATAATCTAGGATTAAGTAATAATCAATTACTGAATATGCTTTATGATTTGGCTCTGGCGATGTCAGATCCGGTAGAAGATTTTATGTATGGTGGATCAGATAATACTTTTGATTTAATAGAACAAAGAATTGATTCTTTAAGGGAGAATTTAACAGATGAGGAAAAAAGAAGTTAAGATAAAAAATATAATTTCAATACTGCTTACTTTAAATACTTTGTAAAATATATGATACAATATCCATATGAAAATATTAATTATTTGCAGTAAAAAGTTTTATAATTATATTCCCGAAATTGAAACAAAGTTGAAGTCTTTAGGACATAAGTGTACGATGCCTAATTGCTACGATAATCCCGAGACGGAAGATCAATATAGAGATTTAGGTATGGAAAGTCATGCAAAGTGGAAAGGTGAAATGATTAAACACAGTACAAATATAATACAAAATAATGATGCTGTACTTGTGTTAAATTTTAAAAAGAAAATATTGAAAATTATATTGGCGGAGCAACATTCCTTGAAATGTATGACGCGTTTCGTTTTAATAAAAAGATATATTTATATAATGATATTCCACAAGGAACTTTGCATGATGAAATAATTGGGTTTAATCCTGTTTTGTTAAACGGTGATGTTTCTAAATTAAATTAGTTTTTTAATAAAATTGATTTAAAAATACCTTTACTTTTTTAATAATATATGCTATAGTTATCGGTAGATTTTGAAACTTTAACCCCTCTATAAGACAGAGGAATGGAGGAAAAGATGGGTATTAAATTCACAAAAACCGGCTGGGCGTTTATGGCTGGCATCAGCTTGATGCTAGCCATATTCGATGCCACTGCCCTAGACTCGCCCAATTTCTGGCGGGCGGGGGTGATGGCGGGAGTTTCATTAACGTGTACCCTTATGTCTCTTAACAAAAATTAAGAGATATGAGGGGTGTGGGGGAGAGGATGAGCACCTCGGGAGACGAAACTTTCTCGGGGTGTTATTTTTATATTTTCTATTCAAAACATAGGAATATAAATTAAAAATGTTATAATTTAAATTATTATTAAAACTTTAATTCAATATTATGGATCAATTAAATTCAGAAAAAGGTGCTAATTTAAAAAATAAAAATAAATCAATCTTATTGATGGTTATTGGTGTTTTGTTTATTTTATTAGCTTTGATGATTGGTTTGTTTTTTTGGCCAAAAGCTAATGAGGAACCTTTAGAAGAAGTAGAAACAGATCAGGAAGAGATGATAGTGGAGGAAGATGAAATCTTGTCAGATTGGAAAGAATATACAAATGAGGAGTATGATTTTGAAATCAAATACCCTCCTAATTATAAAGAAGTTTATGATCAATATGGTTGGCCAAACTCTGTAGTGCTTTTTATAGAAGATTCTCCTTCAGGAGCTCAAGCTTATAGAACAGCTATAGAAGTTTGGGATAATTTAGATGATGTTAAAAAATCCCCACTTTATCAAGATGGAAAACCGGATTTTATTACTAAAATAGGATCCAAATATATTACATTATCTTATAATTATACTCCTGAGGTAGAAAATATTCAGATTAAAAGCGATAGGGATCAAGCTATATCCACTTTTGAATTTATTGATTAAACATATCAATAATTTACAAACCTCCGGTTGGAAAATCGGGGGTTTGTTGTTATTATAACAATATGGAAATTTTAATTTATATAATATTAGGTTTGGTTTTAGGTGCCGGTTTAGCCGGAGTTGTTTGGTTGGTTATATCTAAAAAACAAACCTCGGCTGAAGATAATAATGAGTCTTTTTTGTTATTACAGAATCAACTGGATAATTTAGTTAAAACCGTTGACGATAAATTGGGTAATCAAAGTAAAGATGTTCAAGATGTTATTCGTCAACAATTCGGTCAATCTCAAAAGTTAATTACAGATATTACTGAAAAAGTGGCCAAAGTAGAAGAATCCAGTCGTCAAGTTTTTACAGTAGCCGAGGCTTTACAGAATTTGGAAAAAGTTTTAAAGCATCAAAAACAGAGAGGTAATTTAGGTGAGGCTGGTTTGGAATTAATTCTTGGTAATGTTTTGGCTCCCACTCAATACAGGATGCAATATAATTTTAAAGATGGGGAGACAGTGGATGCGGCTATTTTTACCAAAGAAGGGATAATTCCGATTGATGCTAAGTTTTCTTTAGATAATTATAATCGGGTAGTTAATGAAGATGATCCAACTCGGCGTGAGAGTTTGGATAAAGACTTTAAAAATGATTTAAAGAAAAGAATAGATGAAACCTCTAAATATATTAAACCGGAAGAGGGGACTTTACCTTTTGCTTTTATGTTTATTCCGGCCGAAGGTATTTATTACGATTTAATGGTTAATGAAGTGGGGGCTATTAAATCTAATACTCGAAGTTTATTAGATTATGCCTATAAAGATAAAAATGTGATTATAGTCTCTCCTACCACTTTTGCTGCCTATTTACAGTCCGTTTTGTACGGTTTTAGAGCTTTTAAGATAGAAGAGGGAGCCAAGGAGATCAGACAAAGGGTGGGGGATTTGGGGCGCCATTTGGCCGCTTATGATCAATTTATGGCTAAATTGGGTAGTTCTTTAGGAACCACGGTTAATCACTATAATACGGCCTATAAGGAGCTTAAAAAGGTAGATAAAGATGTAATGAAAATTAGTGAAGAGGCGATTGGGATAGAACCGCAGAAATTAGATAAACCGCAGGTGGAGGATTAAAAACTTGATTTTATCTTTAGAATATGCAAAAATAGTCCCGTATGTATGCAATTATAGAAACAGGTGGAAAACAATATAAGGTGGCCGAAGGTGATGAGTTAAAACTGGAATCTTTGGTGGCCGGTGAAGGAGAAAAGGTGGTTTTTGACCGAGTTTTTTTGGTTAATGATGGTAAAGAGGTGAAAATAGGCCAACCGCATATTTCCGGAGCTCAGGTAACCGCTCGGGTGGCAGAACATGGAAAAAACAAAAAAATTACAGTAATTAAGTTTAAAAGTAAAAGTCGTTATCGTCGTAAATACGGTCATCGACAACCTTATAGTAAGGTGCTGATAGAATCTATTAAAGTTTAATTTTTGTCCGGTTCTCTTCTTGAAATAGCATAACGCAAAGTCTCCGGATCAGAATATTCTAATTCTAAACCGGTAGATAAACCCCGACCCGGAAAAGAGAGGGTCGGTTTTTTGTTTGAAGGTAAATTAGCTATTATGTCTTTTATGGCTCGGGCGGTATGTTCACTGTCCGGATTTAAACTTAGGGCAATAATAATTTCAGTGACCGGGTTTTGGTTGAGTTTTAATTTCAGTTCCTGAAGACGGTTGGTAACAAAATTATTTTTACGTTGATTGGCTACCGGTAATAATCCTCCCAAAACAAAAAATAGACCATTGTAAATATCTGCTTGTAAAATATTATCTATATCTTGATCTTTTTCTACAATCATTAATATCTTTTGATTGCGATTATTATCTAAGCAAATAGAACAAGTTTTGTTTTCACTTTCATTTTTAATAAACCACCGTCGACAAGCCAGACATTGCTCAGATTGTTTTTTTAATTCGGATATTAAAGTGGTTAATTCGGAGATTTCCGTTTGTGGTTTTCTGAGTAGATGAATGACAAATCTTTTAGCTTGACGAGGACCAATACCCGGCCAATTACTGAAAAGTTCTGTTAGTTTGTTGATGGGATCTGGAATCATAATATTTAAAAAGAACCGAAATCGTTTTTTTCTACACTTAAAAAGCTAGCTCGTTTTTCATCAAAATAAAGATCAATTTTACCGGTAGGGCCATTACGATGTTTTTCTACCAGAATCTCGGCTATATTTTTTTGTTCGGAGTTTTCATTGTATTTATCTTCTCGGTGAATAAACATAACTACATCGGCATCTTGTTCAATGGAGCCGGAGTCTCTAAGATCAGATAGGCGGGGTTTACCGCCACGGCTTTCAACCGCTCGAGACAATTGTGATAGAGCTAAAACCGGTACATCCAATTCTCGAGCCAGGCCTTTAAGAGAGCGAGAGATTTCAGTTACCTGTTGAACCATAGAATCTGTTTCGCGACGAGGGATCATCAATTGAAGATAGTCTACAATAATTAAACCAAGTTTATGTTCAGATTTTAATCTTCTGGAAATGGCTTTAATTTTGGTTATGTTATTACCGGGTTCATCGTTAATAAAAATAGGGGATTTAGATAAAACATCCAAAGCATCTCTAATTTTGGCAAAGTCGTCTTCATCGGAAATATTGCCGGTTCTTAATTTCCAAGAATTAACTCTAGATTCGGCGGCAATAATTCGGTCAACTAATTGTTCTTTACTCATTTCCAAAGAAAAAAGTCCAACCGGTACTTGATGTTGACCGGCTGCTTGACGGGCTATATCTAAAGCGAAAGCGGTTTTACCCATTGAGGGTCTGGCTGCTAAGATTATTAAATCTGATTTTTGAAAACCGGCTAAAAGATTGTCTAAATCTTGGAAACCGGAAGAAACCCCTCTAAGGGTTTCGTCAGATTTGTGTAGGCGATCAAATCTTTCCCAAGCATCGGTTAAAGTATCTTTGAGGTTAATATAGGTTTGTTTGGAAAAATTATTAAGATTGAATATTAATTGTTCAGCTTTATCAAAAACGGTGTCTATTTCTTCTTTTTCATCAAAAGCCAAGTCAGATATTTTTTCGGCCGATTCTATTAATTTTCTTAAAGCGGATTTTTTTCTGACTATTTCGGCATAATACTTTAAATTGGCGGTTGAGGGGACTCCGCCTGTTAATTGAGCCAAATAAGAGGCTCCGCCAATGGATTCCAATAAACCCTTATCTTTTAAAGAAGCAGATAAAGAAACAGCGTCAACCGGTTCTCCTTTATCAAATAAAGAAGCGATGGTTTCATATATGTGACGGTGTTTGCCGGCATAAAAATAATCCGGTTCAATGACATCTAAGATATCATTTAAGGTGGCCGGTTTAAGCATAATAGCTCCTAAAAGAGCTTTTTCGGCTTCTAAATCTTGAGGTGGGGTCTTAAATTTTTTTTTAATCAGGTTTTCTGTCTTATTCATGAGTTTATTCTAGCATAAAAAAACAGAAGTAAAATTCTTTTAAAATAGATAATTTGGTGGTTAATTTGTGGATATTTTACTGTTGGTAAAAGTCTATAGGGAGTAAATAGCTGTTATTCGAAGAAATATCCCTAATAGTCCAATTGGCTTCTTCAATTTCAGCTCTGAGTTTATCTGCCAGAGGCCAGTCTTTTTGTTGGCGGGCGGTTAATCTGTCTAGATGTAATTTGGTTATCTCAGATGGGGGTTGATTGGCTTTATTTATAATTGCTTCCAAATTAAGACCCAAAACTTTATCGAAATAATAAATAGTAATTAAACGATCACTTGCTTGAATTGAATTATTATTTAAGGTTTGCCAAACAACAGATAAAGCCTGTGGCAAATTAAGATCATTTTCTAAAGTTTGTTTAAATGCTTCTGCTGCTTCTTCATTAACGGTGCCCGTGGTGCTTGTCTGTTGTTTTAGATCAAAAAGGTTTTTAGCTAAATTGTTTAAGGCTTGATGGGCATTTTTTATGGCTTGATCGGTAAAATTTAATAATGAACGGTAATGAGTTCCCAAGGTTAAATAACGAAAAGCCAAAGGAGGGATATTGTCTTTGAGTAAGTCATCTAAAACCAAAAAATTATTTAAAGATTTGGACATTTTTTCATTATTTATTTTTATCATGCCAAAGTGAAGCCAGTGGCGAACAAAAGTTTGACCGGTGTAACTTTCCGATTGGGCAATCTCATTGCTGTGGTGAGGAAACATTAAATCCGAACCACCGGTATGAATGTCTATAGTCGGCCCTAGAATATTAATAGCCATGGCTGAACATTCTATGTGCCAACCCGGTCGGCCGGCACCGAAAGGAGCTTCCCATTTAACCTGACCGTCTTTGGGGGTATAAAATTTCCAAAGAGCGAAATCTGCTATTTTTTCTTTGTCGTAATTGTCTATTTTTAAGCGTGAAATATTTTTATCTTGATCTTTTTTTTGAACCCCGATTAAATGACCATAGTCAGGGAATTTATCTATAGAAAAATAAATACCATCTGTTGTTTTATAGGCAAAATCTTTTTCGATCAAAGTTTCTATCATTTCTATCATTTGAGGTATAAAATCCGTGGCTTTGGGTGTATGTTCAGGTAATTTAATATTAAGTTTGGCTAAATCTGAGAAGAATTTATCAGTGTAAATTTGAGTGAATTCTTTTAAGGATTGTTTTTTTTCTTGACTGCCTTTTATGGTTTTATCGTCGATATCGGTTATATTTATAACGGTTTCAGTTTTATAATTTAAAAAATTTAAGGCTCGGTTTAATAAATCGGTGGAAATCATTGAGCGGAGATTACCAATATGAGGAGAATCATAAACAGTTGGGCCACAAGAATATATTTTTATAACCCCCTTTTTATTCTCCAAAGGTTTTTTTTCTTTATCAATAGAATGGTAAAGTGTTAGAGCCATTTTTTATATTTAGCAATAGATAAAGTAGTTATTAAGGTAATAATGGCTATAATTAAAATTATAACCAAACCGTAAGGGGATTTTTCCAGTGGAGTCGATACGGTAAAACTAAAAAAGTTAGCCACTAAACTGATAGGTAAGAAAATAAAAGCTAAAACGGTTAAGATTTTTACCGTTTCGTTATTTTTAATAGATAATAAGGAATTGTTGGTATTTTGAACATCTTGAAAAGTTTCACGATAATTTTCCAACATGTACCACACTCGATTATATTCACTGATTAGATTTTGTCCATAATAATGAAAGTCTTCTCCAAAAAGTTGGGAACCGGTTGAATTCAAAGAATGTAATAATTCCTCATGATTTTTTAAAGCCCAGCGGAAGTTCATTAAGTGTTGATTAAGATTAGCTAAGGCTAAAACCATTTCTTTTTCGCGACCGGCAAAAACTTGATGACTGGTTTTTTTTAATTCATTGCCCAACAAATCCAAGCCGTTTCCTAGGGATAAATACAAATGTCGAAGAAGGTAATATAATAGATGGCTACCGTTCGGATTTTCTCCCAAATCATTAAAGCCGGATTCAAATATTTTTGATAATTCTTCCAGTGGAGGACTGGGCTCTTGGTGAAGAGAAATAACAAAATCTTGACTGATAATAAAAACCATCTCGGTTAAGGAATGATCACTACTTGGTTTATTATTTGGTTCTCGATTATAAAAAAAGTCTATAGCCGGAAAATGGCAAACCAAATGGATGGTCTCTTTATATAAATTAATTTTAGAGCGGGGACTGGGGGTTTTTAAGTCACCGGTAATGAAAGGGTGAATTTTGTATTGATCAGCTAGCTTTTCTATTTCTTCAACAGAAGGGGCGGTAGCATCAATCCAGGTAATATTTTTATAACGAAGTTGTTTTATCATATATTTTAATTTAAGCCAATATTGGCTATTATAACTTTTTTTAGATTGACCGACAAACTATAATTTGTGATAATAGGCTTATGAAATATTCATTTTTAGGAAAAATATCTATAGCCGTAATTATGGCTTTAAGTTTGCTAGTAGCTTTTTCGGCCGGAGTTTATGCCGGTTATGAGAATCAGCCGATATCTAAAGCAATAGCCAATTGGACTGATTTAAATGCCGGGAGAGTGGTGGAAGTAGACATGGCTCCTTTTTGGGAAGTATGGCTGGCTTTGGACGATAATTTGGCTGTTTTAAACGGTGATAAAGATCAAACAGAAAAAGAACGTTTACAAGAAAGATTGTGGGGGGCTATTCAAGGTATGGTTAGATCTACAGGTGATCCCTATTCGGTTTTTTTGCCACCTTCAGATAAAAAGCATTTTGAAGAAGACATTTCCGGTAATTTCGGCGGCGTAGGAATGGAGGTAGGTATTCGGGATGGTATCTTAACAGTAATTTCTCCTTTATCTGATACTCCGGCTCAAGAGGCCGGTTTGCAAGCCGGAGATAAAATAATTGAAATAGATGGAGAATCTACAGAAGATATGTCTGTAGATTCGGGGGTAAAATTAATCAGAGGAAAAAAAGGGACTGTTGTTCAATTGACAATAGCCAGGGAAGGGGAGTCGGATTTGTTAAATTTTGATATAGAAAGAGATATTATATCTATTCCGATTATAGAAACAGAAGAATTGGAGGGTGGAATATTTTTGATTAAATTTTATAATTTTTCCGCTTCTTCTCCTGAAATATTCCGTCAGGCTTTACAAGAGTTTGTTTTGTCTAATGCAGACAAATTAATAATAGACTTACGAGGTAATCCCGGAGGTTATATGGAAGCGGCTATAGATACTGCCAGTTGGTTTTTGCCGGCCGGAGAGGTGGTGGTTCAAGAAACCAGGGGAGAGGAAAGTTCAATTAGAAAATATCGTAGTCGAGGATATAATACTTTCTCAGCAGATTTACCGCTGGTGATTTTGATTGATAGAGGCAGTGCCTCGGCTTCAGAGATTTTAGCCGGAGCTTTGGCTGAACATGGTATAGCTACTTTGATTGGCCAGCCAACTTTTGCCAAAGGTTCGGTTCAAGAGTTGTTACCTATATCCGGAGGTAGTGCTTTAAAGGTGACTATTGCTCATTGGAAGACACCGGAAGGAAAAATATTATCTAAAGAAGGTCTGACGCCGGATATAGAGGTAGAGATAACTCAAGAAGACATTGAAGCTGAAAAAGATCCAGTGTTAGATAAAGCAATAGATTATTTACAGAATGAATTTTAATACAACTGAAAAATTTTAGTTAATGCAATTTTTTAAAAGTCGGTTGAGTAAATTTTTAGGTGGCCATTTAATATCAAAAACAGTTTGGTGGTTTTTTATTTATACTGCAATATTGTTTTTTCTTTCAGTTATTATGGGGTGGTTGATTTATAGTTTGAATCAAGAAACAGTTTCTGAAGAGATTGGAGAGTTTTTTAACTCAATGGCTTGGTTAAAAAATTTAAGCCCTTGGACAATTTTTATTATTATTTTTTTAAATAATCTGATTAAAATTTGGTTAGTAATAATCTCCGGATTACTTTTTGGTTTGGGACCGGCTATTTTTGTTACGGTTAATGGTTTACTTTTAGGCATGATTGGTTTTGAAAGTTTGGCTGCTTTGGGGTGGGGGAGGACTTTGATTTTATTATTGCCACATGGAATTATAGAATTAACGGTCTTTTTTATGGCTGCTGCTTGGGGCTTTCACTTAGGTCATATAGTTTTACTTTGGTCTTTTGGTAAAAAAGAAAAAGAAATTATTAAGCAGAATTTACTACAGGCTTATCGGTGGGGTTATAAAATAATACCTTTATGGGTTTTAGGAGCTGCTTTAGTGGAGGTTTTTGTTACGCCCTTAATTGATTATTTACTTTATGGATTTTAAACCTTTAGCTGAAAAAATAAGGCCGATAGATTTAAATGAAGTGATAGGTCAAGATCATTTATTGGGGTCGGAAGGGGCTATTAGGCGTTTAGTGGAATCAGGTCGATTAACTTCTTTTATTTTATGGGGGCCTCCGGGTTCGGGTAAAACCTCTATAGCTAGATTATATGCTCGTGGTTTAAACAAACCGGTAACCGAATTATCTGCCGTTTCGTCCGGAAAAGCGGATATCAAAAAAATAATCAATCAGAATAACAATATTTTATTTTTAGACGAAATCCACCGTTTCAGTAAAAGCCAGCAAGATTTTTTATTACCGTATGTGGAATCCGGGCAAATAGTTTTAATTGGAGCTACTACTGAAAATCCCAGTTTTGAAATTATACCACCTTTATTATCCAGATTGTCGGTCTGGCTTCTTAAACCTCTGGAAAAGGAACATTTATTTAAAATAGCTCAAAAAGCCGAAATTAAAATTAAACCGGAAGCTTTAAATTATCTGGCGGAAATGGCCACCGGTGATGCTCGAAGATTTATTAATTGGTTAGAAGAACTTAATTTTTTAGCCGCTGGGGGAGAGATAAACAAATCTATAATAGATAATTGGTTAGAAAATACCACTGCCGTGTCTTTATCTTATGATAAAGCCGGGGATGAACACTATAATTTATCTAGTGCTTTTATTAAGTCTTTAAGAGCCAGTCAGCCGGATGCCGCAGTCTATTATCTGGCTCGAATGTTGGAAGCAGGGGAGGATCCCAAATATATAGCCAGAAGAATGCTAATTTTTGCCAGTGAAGATATTGGTTTATCTCAAACGGCTGCTTTTTTGGTGGCCGGCACCGCTTTTAAAGCAAGCGAGGTTATTGGATATCCGGAAATTAAAATAAATCTAACTCAAACTGCTATTTATTTAGCCAAAGCTAAAAAAGATAGACGAGTGGTGGAGGCCTATGATCAAGCGGCCGCTGATTGCCGCCGGTTTGGAGCTTTACGTCCACCTAAAATAATTTTGAATGCCACTACGGCTTTGTTAAAAAAAATGGGTTATGGTCGGGATTATGAGCTTTATACCACTGAAGATTTATTACCTGCTAAATTAAAAGGAAAAAAGTATTTTAAGGGAAACTAGACAAATAAGTCAATTTGAGTTAAACTCTAAGGGTAAATAAAATTTTAATATATCATGTCCAGACATAAAACTACCGTTATTTTAAATAAAGATGTGCCTAAGGTTGGGCGTAAATTTGAAGTTAAAAAATTAGCTCCGGGTTTTGTTCGTAATTGGTTATTACCTAAGAACTTGGCTCAACTGGCGGATGATCGAACAATAACCGAGGCGGAAAAACAAAGACAGTCTTTAATAGAAGAAAAACAGAAAAAATTAGCTGCAGTTGAAAATTTGAAAGAAAAATTAGATCAAGTCAATGTAATTATAAAGGTGGCTGCCAGTGAAGCCGGTCATTTGTTTGCCGGCTTAAAAGAAGAGGATATAGCTAATGCTTTGGCGGAACAATTTGATATTCACTTGGAACCGGATTGGATAGATTTAGAACGACCTATAAAGGAAGTGGGGGAGGTGAAAATACCAGTTGTGATGGGGGATCAAAAAGATAAACCTGAAATAAAAGTAACTATAGAAGCTTTATAAAAAAATACTATTATTTAGAAAAACAACCGCCGAAGCGGTTGTTTTTTTATTTTTCAGATTTTACACTGACTTTCTTGTATCTTTTAGTTTGACCGTTAAATTTGGTTTTACGAACAGTATTATAAACCACTTTACCGGTTATTTTAGAAAAAATTGTATGATCTTTACCCAGGCCGACATTTTCTCCCGGTAAAATTTTAGTTCCTCGTTGACGGACTATAACAGATCCGGCCTTAGCTTCTTGGCCATCATAGAGTTTAGTACCTAAATATTTAGGATTTGAATCTCTTAAGTTTTTAGCCGATCCACCGGCTTTTTTAGTTGACATAAATTATGTTAATATAAGTTAAATTAATTCAGATAGACAATGATAAATATAACTCAATGGCTGAAAAAAATCAAGAGGCAGTCTTGGTTTAAATATGAAAAGGATTTAGCTATTATTTTAATAGTTTTTTTGACCGGAGTAATCGGTTTTGGTCTGGGGCGGATTCAGAATTTGATAGATAATCGACCACCTATAACCGTAGAAGAATGGCCTCTACCCCCTTATGAAACTCTACCTTTGGAGATGTTTACTAAACATCCTGATTTGCCAACCGGTTCGATAGCCGCCGGTGTAGTGGTTGCCTCTAGAAATGGGAAACGTTACCATTTACCTTGGTGTGCCGGAGCCAAACAAATTAGTGAACCTAATTTGGTTTGGTTTCAATCTGAAGCCGAGGCTCAAGCGGCCGGGTATACCCCGGCTCTTAATTGTCCCGGTTTACAACAATAAAAAAGCCCCGGAGAAGGACATGATTTGTCTCGGGTGCACCGTATGAGACTATAATCATATGCTTCTCCGGGGGTGAGGCTAGTTGCGAGGATCCCGCTTGACGGGTTCCTCTTTTTTGCCGTTTTTGGTAGGGGCGACCGGGGTTGCCTTTACCGGTTTGACGCTGAAGAAGCCGTTTTCATCTCGGTGTTCCGAGATTTTGAAAACGGGCATCTTTGTGGTGGTTTGGGTGCCGATAAGAATCACCTCCCTCCCTTTTAGTTGTGGTGCACAGTCCATTTTTATTATGACTAATATTTGGATTTTAGGCAAGGGGAGTGGAGTGGATAGATTTTTTATTTAAATCAATAAAATTAGTTTATTAAAGATATTAAAGAAAGGAAGAGATTAAATGGGGAGAGGTGTAATATGTTTTTTATTTTATTAAAAGTTTTTAATTTAATTGATTGATAAATTAGATTTTAATTAAAAAATGCATAGGGGGGTTGTTTTTTATAGCTAGAATAAAGATAATAGTGGTTCGCACAATATATCTTTTGCGAACCATTCAAATAAATTAAAACAAACAAAAACCACTCAGGTCTAATCTAATCTGAGTGGTTCTTGTTTCTAATTCATTTTACTTTTGAGCTAGCTTCGGGCTCCAACACTTCTGACTCCAATGCCAAGCGTTATCCCCGTCTGTTTTTAAAAGCCACATAGCATATTCTATATTACCTTCTAAGGTATATATATCGTAGCCTAATTCGCGACTTTTATCTAAATGATAATGTTCATTTATTTGGAATAAACCAACATCATTGGAATTGGTTTGACCTCTAAGGACTTTATTTTGATCCTCATCTTGCCAATGCCTGTAAGAGCTTTCACAAAAAGCGATAGCCAGTGGTAAGTTAGGATCTATATTATTCTTTAAACTGTATTCAACGATTAATTCTTGAAGTTGTTCAGCGTCCGACTCTGCGGTCGGCTTTGAATCGGAATTCAAAGACTGATCATCTTCAAGGCTTTCTACCGGTTCAGTCTCAACAGCTACCAAATTGAATTGTTTATTCTCATCGACAGCTGCCGGATTAATTCCGGTAAAAGCTATAAGGCTAACTAAGCCTATTTGTAAAGTTTTTATAATACGCGTCGTAACGCTTGATTAAAAATTATTATGTTAAACAATTTTTAAAGCGCTGATGTATTACTCCACTTAAAAAGAGCAGGTATGACTACTCTGCTCTACGTCGTCTATGTTAGCACAGAGAATTTAAAAAGTCAACAGTAAAGGGTCTTCTTGTGGATAAACCTAAGCTAAAATATGCTTATTTTAAGCCATATTTTGTATATTTTAAGAATTATTGTTATTTAGCATTTCTGGTATTGGTTTAATATTGTGCCAAAAGAGATCAATAATGATATTATCCCAAATCCAAATAGTCGGTTCGGCTAAAAATTTATTCCAAATATTGACTAAAAACTCCCAGATTACCAATAAAACCTCTTTTAAATATTGAAAATTATTTTTTACCAACTCAGATTCCATTAATTGACGTAAATCAAAACCTATCCAACTTAAAATGATAACTATTACTACTATAATAACAATTAATTTAATAAATCCCGATTGTTGGCTAGAATTCTTCATTTTTTTTATTTTAACATAAAAACTGAATAAAATTAATTAAATAGAAGGCAAATAAGATAAAGGATTAAGAACGCTATTGTTGGCAGCCAAGGGTAAACGATAAATACCGCAACCCGGTACTTGGCTTTGGAGGGATCCCACTTCTACTCCGGCGGAAGCAAAGACTGAAAAATGAAGATGAGGGCCTGTGGTATAACCGGTATTGCCGCCGTAAGCAATTTCTTGACCGGTGGAAACAGATTGTCCTTCTTTTACTTTTATTAAAGATAAATGGGCGTAGAGAGAAGAAAGACCATTTGGATGTTCAATTAGAATCCAGCGACCATAAGAAGCTCCACGACAGGTTATATCTGTATCCCCTGTTCCGATAACTTGTCCGGCTAAGACTGATTTTATCGGTGTACCAACACTGGCTGCTAAATCTATTCCGTTATGGCCTGCTCCTTTGTATATCTGAGGATTTTGAGTGGCAAAATTAGTATTGCCAAAGTATTGAGTGATTCGAATATTAGCCAGAGGCCATTGCAAGATTCCCGGAGCGGTTGATGGTAAGGAGGCGGGATCTATCTGAACTCGAATAGCTTCCTCGGCTTGTCTTATTTCGCTTTCTATTAATCTTTTTTTCTCTAATCTTTGAGCTAAGATTTTATTATATGAAGCTTCTTCATTTTTGGTTTCCTCCAACAATTTAGCTGCTTCTTCTTGGTTGGCCAGAGCTATCTTCTTTTGTTCATCTAATTTTTGTTGTAAAGCCAAGAGTTCAGCTTGTTCTTTTTCGGTTTTAACCTTAGAAGTCTCCAGGCTGGTTTTAGTTTCTCGAAGTTCGGCTAATAAGTTATTTATTTTATTATTGATTTCCGTTAAGGCGTTTAAATCTTGTAAAAAATCTGCTAAAGAATCTTGGCTTAGAATAACTCCTAATAAATTGATTCGATCATATTCATTAATAGCTCTAATAGATGAGGCTAGGCCGGATTTATTTATTTCTATTTTTTCGGCACTGGAGTCTATATCATTAGATAGATTGGTTATATTTAAGCGAGTATTTTCTATTTGTTGTTCTGTTAGGGCAATATCGGCGTTTAATTTTTGAGTGGTTAAACGGAAGCGGTTTAATTCTCCTTCCAAAGATTTGGTTTGTTGGCCGATTTGATTTAATTGTTGTTGGTATTCGGCGATTTCTTTTTCCAGTCGATTAATCTCTTGGTTACCCGTTTCGACTTGTTGGCGTAATTGGGTAACATCTGATTCTGCTTTAACAATAAAAACTTCACTGTTTGAAATAGTTAAAATTGTAATTGTTAATACAAAAAATAATTTTAAAATATTTTTATTCATTATTTTTGAAAGATTCTTCAGCTATTTTTAGACGATGTAGAGTTTCTGTTGAACCCAACAACTCAGCTGCCGAAAAAGGATCGGTTGATTTTTTTAAACCGGTTAAAGCGGTTCTCATGGGCCACAACACCTCTCCTCTCCCCTCTTCAGTGGCGTAATTCCAAATTTTTTCTTTAATATTTTCGGCAGTAAAATTATTTGCCGGAATTTCAGATAGTCTATCAGCTAGGGGTTTTAAATGAAGTGGATTTTTAATCAATTCGGGATCGGGTTTTGGTCTATTCAAAATAAAATTCCATTCGGCTTGGATGTCAGGATGGGCTAATTGATGGAGGGTGTGTATTCTTTCCACTACCAAGTTCCAAAATTTTTCCCTGGTTTGCAGAGATAACTTCTCAGTTTCCGGCCAATATTTGGGTATTTCTTGGATCATTTCTTTTGTTGATTGTTTTTTTAGATAAATCTGATTGATCCAATTTAATTTATCAATATTAAAAATAGCTCCGTTTTTACTAATACCGGATAAATGAAAACGTTTAATTAATTCTTCTAACCCGAATATTTCTTTGTCAGTTGGTTTATTGTTAGGAGTTTTGGCTTGAGGGGTCCAGCCTAATAAAGCTAAAAAATTTATCATTGCTTCCGGAAGATATCCTTCTTCTTTATAAGCCAAAAGCGAAACAGCTCCATGGCGTTTAGATAGTTTACTTTTATCCGGAGCTAAAATCATAGGGATGTGAGCCCATTGAGGAGTAGATTTATCCGTCAGAGCTTGCCATAACAAAATTTGTCTGGGAGTGTTGGCTATATGATCGTCTCCTCTGATAATGTGAGTAATTTCTGAATCAATATCGTCAACAATAGAAGCTAAATGATACAAAGGTTGTTCTAAATTTTTAGCTATTATAAAATCTCCCAAATCATCAATCTTAAATTTTATTGAGCCGTGAATTAGATCTTCAAAAACAATTTCTCCACCCGGGTTTCTAAACCTGATAACTTCCGGAGATTGTCCCGGTTTGGGGTTTTCTTCTTGAGACCAATAAGCAGAATTATTTTCCAACAGAGTTACAATGGCTTGACTATATTTATCTTTGTTTTTAGATTGATAATAAATATCATCATAATTTAATCCAAGCCATTTTAATCCCTTAATAATACTGGCTTCATATTCCGGTTGGCAACGTTCTTTATCTGTATCATCTATCCGAAGAATAAATTCTCCACCTATATTTTTAATAAAAAGATAATTGAACAAAGTCGCTCTGGCTGTGCCTAGGTGCATAAAACCGGTTGGACTGGGAGCAATTCTAACTCTATTTTTCATGTTTTAAGGTTATATTAATTATTTCGTTAGCTATAATTTTAGCTGCATTTTCGTGAGAAAACTTTTTAGCTTGATCGGACATTTTTTGCCTTAAATCTTTATTTAAAATTATTCTATTAATTTCCGCTGTTAAAATTGAGGGGGTTAAATTATTTTCTTCTATAACCGAACAGGCTCCTTGATGAGCGTAAATAAAAGCATTGCTTCGTTGATCATGACTAATATTCTCCGGAATCGGTATAATAATGCTGGGTAAACCCCAATTAGCTATTTCAAAAATGGCTGAACCGGCTCGAGAAATAATTAAATCGGAGGCTCCGGCAGCCATTCTCATAGCTAAATCATTTAAATAACCATAAGGACGATAATTCTTTTTTTGTTCATCGGATAATATAACTGATGTTCGATTGGTCACTTCTTCATAATTATTAACTCCGGTTTGGTGAATTACTTGATACTTTTCTAACAATTTAGGCAAAATGGAAATGATTATTTCATTTATTGTTTGCGCTCCCTGGGAACCACCTACTACAAATATAGTTGGTTTATCCGAGTTTAATTTTAAAAATTCATGAGAGCCTTTTTTAATCAATCTTTTTATTTCTCTACGGATAGGATTGCCGGTGACTGCTGTAATTTCAGGCTTAAAGTATTGTTTTGCTTCCGGATAGGATAAAGCTACTCTGGTAGCAAATTTCCCGGCCCATTTATTAACCAGTCCCGGTTTGGAGTCTGATTCATGAATAATAACCGGGATTTTTAAAATACGACCGGCCCAAACCGTTGGGAAGCTGGCATAACCTCCTTTGGAAAAAATAACGTCGGGATAGATCCAAAATATTTTCCATAAAGCCAAGATTAAACCTAATCCGGTTTTGAATATATCCAATATATTAAGAATAGAACGATAGCGTCTTTTTTTACCGGTTGGTATTTTTATAAATTCCAAATAATTTTCTTTTAAAGCTTTAGAGTTATAGGGTTTGTCTGAGATGTAATAAAGTTTAGGTTCTATTAATTTCTGATCATAAATAATATCCCGAACTTCTTGAGCTACCGCTATAATGGGATAAAAATGACCTCCGGTTCCTCCGCCTGTAAAAATTATTTTCATATTTATTTCTTTTGATATTTAGAAATATTAAGTAAGATACCAATAGACATTAAAGATAACAATAGAGCTGTGCCCCCGTGACTGACAAAAATAAGCGGTAAACCGGATAAGGGCAAGAGTCCAATCATAGCCCCGATGTTAATAAAAGATTGGGATACGATCAGTATAACAATTCCAATAGCCAGTAGTCTACCAAAATCGTCTTTGGCTTTGGAAGCTATTTTAATTCCAATACAAGCTAACATGGCATAGAGAAAAATTAAAATAAAACTACCAATAAAACCAAACTCTTCAGCTACAACTGCAAAAATTGAATCGGCTATTGGTTGGGGTAAAAATTCAAATTTTTGCAAACTTTGACCAAAACCTCTACCGGTTAGACCACCGGAGCCGATGGCAATTATGGATTGATCTATTTGATAACCGGTAGTCTGTAAATTTTCTCCCGGGTTTAAAAAGGTTTGGATTCTGTATTGAATATAAGTACTTTGCCAAGCCATGGTTGTAATTATAAGCAAACCAATAAATCCTAAAACAAATAAATGAAAATAGCGAGCTCTTGAAGCCAGTAAAATAGCTCCTCCACTTACGGTAATAACTAAAATGGTGCCGTAATCCGGTTGCAGAGCCAAGACCCCAATAGTTAAAGCTGTAATAATAACAGCCGGAATAATACTGGCTTTAATTTCTTCTATATTATCTTTAACAGAAGCTAACCAGCCGGCTAGGTATATAACATAAGCTATTTTTAAAATTTCGGCCGGTTGAAAAGAAAAACCGGCTATATTAAGCCAACGATTAGCCCCCCCGAGTGTAGAACCCAGACTCGGAACCCAAACAGCTAAAGTAGCTAAAAGTCCAAAACCAAAAAAATACAAAGCCCATTGGCGCCACTTGGGATAAGGAATGTGACTGGTAACTACCATTAAACAAAGGCCAAAAATTAAAATAATGAATTGTTTGGACACCAATAAATTAAAAATGTGTATATTATGGCTTAATGTTCCCATGGCTGCCGAGGTAAACATTAAAAAGCCAATTCCGGTCATAATTAAAACCAGAGTCAATAAAAAACGATTGGCTTTTTGAGGTTTTGGGAGGGCAGACATATTCTAACTGATTAAGGCTAAAATTAAACCAATAATGGCGGCTATTATCCCTATCAGCCAATAACGCATTACCACTTTATAGGCTGGCCAACCAATAGCTTCAAAATGATGATGAAGAGGAGCTATCTTAAAGATTTTTTTACCGTGTCGCATTTTTTTAGATAACATTTGGATAACCACTGAACCGGAAGTGACAACCAATGGTAAAGCAATGATTGGTAATAATAAAACAGAATCAGTTAAGAAGACTACAACTGTTAAGGCGGTGGTTAAACCCAAGATGCCCGTTTCAGACATATAAAACCTAGCCGGCGGAATATTAAACCATAAGAAGGCTAAAATAGCTCCACCAACCACGGCACAGAAGGTAGCCAAATTAACTTGAGTTTGAAAAAAAGCCAAAGCGGCATAAGTGAAAAAGATTATAGACATTATTCCACCGGATAATCCGTCTAATCCATCTATTACTCCACTGGAAAACAAAGCTAACATTATTATTATAAATAACGGTATTATTAACCAGCCTAAATAAAGGTTATTTTCAAAAAAAGGTAAACTGATTTCTGTCATTCCTAATTTGGCAAAAAACCACCAACCTCCAACTAATCCAAGAAAACCGACTACCAATAAACGATAATTAAAAGGTAAACCTTCATTGGTTTTGTTGGTGCTAGATACTTGTAGCCAATCATCAGCCAAACCTAAAAGAGAAGCTACTATTAAAGTAAATAAAGGTAACCATGTCTGATTTCGGCTTAAAAAATTAAGTTTAATCCAAAAATCGGATTCAGGTATTAGAATAGATATAAGCCAAAAAAAAGTGATTGTAATTAAAACACTGCTCCAAATAACCACCCCCCCCATGCGTGGCGTGCCCACTTCTTTATCTTTATGTAAACGATCAAAAACCGGAGTGGCTTGTCCGTCGGGAGAGATTTTACCGGCTTTTTTCTTCCATAATTTATGTTTATATAAATAATGAGTTAAAACAGGGGTTAAAGAAATTCCCACCACAAAAGCGGTTAAAGTTGGTACAAAGACTTTGAAAATATCTAGATATATACCGGTCATAATTATATTATTTTAAAGATTTAATAAGAGTAAAGATCATTTTACTGATATCCTCGGTTCTTTGTTCTCGAGTAGATCCTAAAACTGTAATGACATAATAATTTCCCGGACCAATATCTACCACTGTAGTTAAATTACCTCCGGCGTTACCGGTATATCCGGTTTTGGAAGCCACTAAACCGGGCATAATATCCATTTTCTTATTAGTGTTGGTGGCTGGGTAGCGACGGCCGCTTGTAGTTGTAAAAGAAGTTGAAGTTAAACCGGTTGAAGTTAGTAAATCTGATTCTTGTTGCCACAGTTTAACCATTAATAAAGTTATTTCTCGAGCGGTACTATAAGAACCGCTGTGTTGACCACCTACATCCAAACCTGTTGAATTAACAAAAAAAGTATTATTTAAACCAAGATCTTTAGCTTTTTTATTCATCAAACTGATAAAATTTTCATCTCCGGCTTTTTGACCGGCTGCTCGAGCAATAGCTGTCGCTCCCCCATTACTGGAAGTAATTAAAGTAAAACGAGCCAAATCTTCAAATCTCCAAGTATCTCCTGTTTGTAAACCGGCGCTGCTTATTATTCCGGCCTCAGATGATTCGATAGTTATTTTGTCTTCATAATTTAAATAATCAACTGCCGTAATTATGGTCATTAATTTGGTTACTGAAGCGATTGGCAGATGTTTATTTAATTTTTTTTCAAAAATGAATTCTTCGGTAGTTATATTATAAACAGCGGCAGCTTCAGCTGATAATTCTAATTCTGTCCAATAATCAACCGGTTGTTCTTGGTTTGGAGATCCGGCTTCAATTGCCGCCAGTTGTAAGGAATTATTGGCTTCTTGCCAAGGTAAGCCGATAATAATAAGTGAAAACAGTCCTAAAGTGGCAATCACTAATATAATTTTATTAACAATATTAAAATTAATTTTCTTTTTCATAAGTTTGGTTTTTTGTTTCATCTTCACCTTCATCTTGTTTAAAAGAATTCATCTTAGTTTTAATGGTTTGGTAATCCGGCAAATCATTCAAATTACTAATTCCCAGTTTAGTTAATAAATCAATAGTTGGTTTATAAACCAAAGTTTTATTATCTCCATTAATATTTTTATTTTTCTCCAATAAGCCTCTCATAGTTAGTTGACGCAAGGTCGAGCTAGAATTAACTCCTCGAATATAATCTATTCCGGCTCTGGTAATCGGTCCTTGGTATAAAACTATAGCCAAAACTTCTAAACCGGCAGGCCCCAAATTGGACTCTAATTCTTTTTTATCTATTTCAGCTAATAGTTCCGCTAATTCCGGCCTGGTACCCAAAGCCAAACTGTCATCTGTTTCTATTAAAATCAACCCCCGATTGTTTAAAAGTACTTTTAGCTCTGAAACAGCCTCTGTTAGAGATTGAAAATCTGTTTGAAGCCATTCAATTATTTTATTTTTTTTAAGTGGTTCCGCCTTATAAAATAACAAAGCTTCTATTTTTTGACCTAAATTCATACCTATAAGATTAACTTTTTTTCATCTTTTTAGCAAATGGGTATTGACATATTATTTGATAAAATATATAATAACGACAGATTAAATGACCTTCCTTCCCTCGGTTTCCGGGTTGAGCGCCTTTTTCTTATCCGGCGCTCTCCGGAAACCACCTACTCCCCGGCAGTGTCGTAGTTAGATATTGCCGGGGTTCTTTTTATATATAACGAGGAGTATTGGTGGCTTGATTAGATAATTCTATATCGCTAAAAAGATCATTTTGTTGAGCTGAAGCCACTCCCCTTTTTAATAACTCCAATAAGCTCAGAAAAGAAACTACTACCATAACCTTGTATTGTTTCTTGTCTTCTGTTTTTCCGGAATTGACAAATTCTTTAAAAGATAATTTTAAAGATTGTTGTAAGCGATTAGTTAAATTATCCACCACTTCTTCCAGATTAATAGTTTTTCCTACAGCTATTGTTGGTTTTTTCTTTTCTGCTACTGGTAAATCATTCAGCGTTTTGATAGCTGCTTGATGTAGATTGTAAATAGTTAAATCAACTCCGGGAGCAAATACGGGTTCTTTTTTTCGAGGTTTATTTAAAAATATAGGATATTTTTCAATTCTTTTTCTTAAATTACCGGCTACAGATTTAATAATTTGATACAACTTTAATCTAATCTCTAAATCCCGAATATCTTCTTCTTCGGCCGGAATGGTTTCTAAATTAGGTAATAAAGAAGCGGATTTTATTAACATTAAACAAGCGGCTATAAAGATAAAATCAACCACTTCTTCTTTAGGTAATTCTTCTTTTCTTTCCAGATAAGAGATAAAATCTTCAGCCACTTCAGCTAAAGAAATTTCACTAATGTGCATTTTTCTTTTTTCAATTAATTGCAACAATAAATCCAAAGGACCTTCAAAATCTTTAACTTTAATTTTAAAATTATCTGTCATGGTTATTCGTGTAAACCTATTTGTAATTCGTATAACTTTCGATAAGTCCCATCTTGTTTTTGAATTAATTGATCGTGGTTTCCTTTTTCCACTATTTTACCTTTTTCTAAAACTAAAATTAAATCGGCTTTTCTGACAGTACTTAAACGATGAGCGATAATAAAAGTAGTTCGGTTTTTCATTAATTCATTTAAAGACTTCTGAATAATTTTTTCCGATCGAGCGTCTAAAGCCGAGGTTGGTTCATCTAAAATTAAAATTCGGGGATCTTTTAAAATAGCTCGAGTAATGGCTATTCTTTGTTTTTGACCGACAGATAATTTAACTCCCCTTTCGCCCACCAACTGATTCCATTTTTTAGGGAATTTTTCAATAAAATCCAAGGCATGAGCTTGCTCGGCTGCTTTTTTCACCTGATTGTCTTTAGCTTTAAAATTACCATATTTAATATTACTTTTGATAGTATCATTAAACAAAACCACTTCTTGAGGGACAATGGCAATTTGAGATCGCAAAAACCCCAAATCTAATTTACGAATATTAATTTCATCTATTAAAACTTTACCTTTGGTTGGGAAATAGTAAGCCGAAAGTAGGTTAATTAAAGTGCTTTTACCCACTCCGGACTCTCCCACTAAAGCTACTACTTGCCCCGGGTCAATTTCAAAACTAATATCTTCCAATACCGGTTCCCGACGCTTGTAGCTAAAAGAGACATTATCAAATTTTATTTTTCCATTTATATTTTTCAATTCTTTTTTATTGGTTGGTTGATATTTCTCCGCCGGATAACTGAGTAATTTTTCTAAATTACCAATATTAATCAAAGCGTTTTGAACGGTTTTAGACATATCCAGTATTTCCACAAAAGGACCAAAAACCATAGTTAAGTAAGCATTAAAGGCAATTAAATCACCTATAGACATAATACCGTCAGTTACTAATTTTATTGACCAGATAAAAACCACTAATTGTACCGAAATAATGACTATTCTTTGTTGAAATCGTAAATTACGCCAGATATTTTCCGAAGTCATCCACAAAGGTTGCAATCTTTTAATAAAATTTTTCCTTAATTTATTTCTTTCATACTCCTCGGATACTGCTTGTTTAATAGCGGAAATGTTGGCTAAAGAGTCATAAACATCTCCATAAGCAATATCAAAAGCTTGATAAAATTTATGCTCAGCAAAAGCAGTATGTTTTAAATTTAGAGTAGAGAAAATTAAAAAAATAAGTAAACCGGTTAAGGTAAATAAGGCCATCAAAGGATGGATATAAAAAATAACAACCAAAGCGATTAAACCGGAAATCAAAGTAAAACCGGTTTGATTAATTAAGCGACCAACTAGAGTTTGCATTCCCCAACCGGTTTCTGTGATTTTACCTTGAATGCTGCCAATTTTATGTTTTTTATGAAAGGCTAAAGGTAGTTCTAATAATCTGTCATAAGATTTTAACTGATGATCATGTCGAGATAAAAAAGTAATTAAAGCCGAGCGGTAACCATTATTATAATCAATTAAAGCCAAAATTAATTGAATTAAAAATAAAATACTTAAAATACCCAAAACCAAGGGTATGGAATATTGACCAATATTGAAAACAGCCTCCGGATTTAGAAGGGCATCAAAAAATCTACCGGTAATAAAAGGAACGGTGGCATTACCAACGGCAATTATTAAATTTAAAATCAGTAAAATGGTCACTTGCCGGCGATATTTTCTAAAAAAATCACCTATCACCTTAAAACTGGTTTTTAAGTGTCTGGTCGTTATTTTATGACTCATGAATTATAAAAACTATAAACTCAAGCCGGTTAAATCTTTAACTAATCTTATTTTTTCATCTGCTAAGGGTCTGACTCTCTCAGCTCCTTCTTCTAACACCGAGAATACCCAGTTGGGATCTTCGGCTATGGTTTTTCTTTTCTCTCGCAGGGGGTTAATCAAGGCAATCAAGTTATCTATTAGAATTTCTTTGGCTTCTTTATAACCAATTCCACCCTGACGATAACGTTTTTCTATTTCGGTTAAATCCTTGGTTGAAAAAACTCTGTGCCAAGCAAAAACCTGGCAAGTATCCGGATCTTTTGGTTCTTCTATACTTTTGGAATCTGTCGGTATTTTCATCACTTGTTTTCTAATTTCTTCATCTTCGGCAAATAAAGACAAATAATTATTATAACTTTTACTCATTTTCCGACCATCAATTCCAACAATCGATTTAACTTCTTCTTGAATAACCGCTTTCGGTAATTTAAAAGCTTGACCAAAAAGCCGATTAAACTTCTCAGCCGTATCTCGGGCATATTCCACATGTTGTTTCTGGTCTTGACCCACCGGCACAATATCTACATCATAAAGTAAAATATCCGCCGCCATTAACATTGGATAATTAAAAACTCCGACATTAATTTCTTTGTTTTTAGCCAAAGCGTCTTTATAGGCATGGGCTCTTTGTAAATACCCAATGGAAGTAATGCAATCAAAAATCCAAGCCAACTCGGAATGAGCGGGAATATCCGATTGACGAAAAATTATAGTTTTCCGAGGATCCAATCCAATAGCTAAATAATCTATAGCTATTTCTTTAATATAGTTTCTAAGGGTTTTAGCTTGATGGATACCGGTTAAGGAGTGTAAATCCGCTACCATAACAAAAGTCTGGTAATCCCCTTGTCCTTGAACCAATGGTAACATGGCTCCCATGTAATTACCTATATGTGGTCGCCCAGTAGGTTTAACTCCGGATAAAGATCTCGGTTTTTGCTTTTCCATAACCTTAACTATAGCAAACTAACAAAAACAGAGCAATTTATTTCTTGAGTATCTTTAACCATTTCGGCAACAGAATAAAATAAGCAACCAGTAAACCGGATAAAGCACTCAAAGCAAAAGAAATACCACTCAACCAAAAATTAATGGCTGTAAAATGAAACCAACCGGCCAAACCGAGAGAAAAGCCGGCCAAACCTAGAGCTTGCATTTTAATTCGAGCTTCTTTTTTCCTAATTTTTAAACAAGCATTACTAAAAAGCCAAATCCAGGCGGTGCCATAACTTAAAACCAATAACCCGGCTAACCAACCGGCTACCGGATGAGGCGACCATAGAGTTAACCAACCACTGGTGACTGGTGGTTGAACTTCATAACTTAAAATAGCCATAATAACTAAACCTAAAAATCCCAAAGACCAAATAATAATTTCAAAATTATTTTTAATCACTTTTATATTTTTAAACATCGGTAAGCGTAGGCTTTGAATCATGGCCAAGGCTAAAAAACCAAAACCGGCAATATGAGCCCAACCAATCCAATTAACTTGAGTATTGCTAATAAACAAAGGTAAATTAACTGTCAAAAAATAACAGCCAATAAACAAGAAAAGAATAGACAGATCTTTATTCCAGCCTCTTTTTTGGTAATACCAGCGACCATAAAAAGTACCGGCTGAGGCTAACCATAATAAAATAACCGTAATATTGATTAAAGATCCAGCTAAGGGCATAAAAATAAAAAGATTTAATTAAAGACCAATTAATAACCTGTCGGCCAATTGTGAGCCGGTAGTTATTTGATCTTGGGTTTATAATTTTGTTTCAAAAAATAGATTAACTTAATCTACTTTGAAATTAAAAAATCCGATGACTGTCGTAATCTATCAATCGGAATTATAGAGTGTAATCTTTTTTAAAAAATTACACAAGTTTATAAATTGTTATAATTGTGGTCTGGTTATAAATTCTCCGCAAAATCTTCCAAATTTTTAGTATTCTCCATTTCCGCCACATCCGGTAACTCCACTATAAAGCGAGAACCTTGTTTGGGTCCATCAGATTCAGCCCAAATCTTACCTTGATGGGATTCTACTATTTGCCGGGCCACGAATAAACCTAAACCGGTACCAACATAATTAATTTTACCAGCACCGTCGGCTCGCACAAACTTTTGGAACAAATTATTTATGGTTTTTTGATCCATACCTACCCCGGTATCTGCTACTGTTATTTTAAATTTATCATTTTCTTTATCTAAACGAATACTAATCTCCCCTTCTTGAGTGTATTTGGAAGCATTATCTATTAAATTGGATAAAACCTGACTGATTTTACCGTAATCCCCTTTAAAATTAAATTGTCCTCGACCGGCTGATGACTTAATTTTCAAACCTTTCTGTTCTATTCCTGGTTTCATTTCTTTAATCAAATCTTCAACTGTTTGTTTTAAATCAAATTCAGTAATTTCATATTTCATTTTCCCTAATTCCATTCTGGTTAGAGTTAAGAAGTCTTCTATAATATTAGACAAACGCTGACCGGAATCCATAACCACCTGAGCCGCTTCTTGTTGTTTTTTAGTCAATTTACCAAAAGAGCCTTCCAGTAACATGGAAGTATAACCTCTGATAGCGGTTAGGGGTGTTCTTAATTGATGTGAAGCCATGGAAACAAATTCCGTTTTTTGCCGATCCAATTCCTTTAATCTTTCATTGGCTATTTCCAATTTAGTATTAGTGCGGGATAAGTTACGAGCCAGGTTTTCAATATGTTCGCGTTGGGAGACTTCTTTGATTACGCTGCGGATGAGAAAGATGCCTAATATAATTGTTGAGATAAGAAGAATTCCATTTACAGTAAAATCAGTAAGATTTTCAGATATTATGGTTCTTATTAAAATAACTATCCAAAGAGAAAATATAAATAATTCAGTGGCTATTATTTTTATATTAAAGAGATTATGTCTTAATATAGAATAAGCAGTAAGACTTATCATAAAAAATGAAAAAGCTGGACCTATTTTTATAAAATTATAATTATCATGAAATAGAGGTAAATATATATTTAATAATAAAGCAAAAAAAGAAGATATAAAAATTCCACCTATTAAAAATTTAATTTGTATTTTTTGTTTATTTGTTAGCAAATTAGATTTTAATTTTTCAAAAGAAATAATAAAAGCAATAAATGGTAATATAAAAACTAATGCAAAAATAAAATAAACCCCTGACCCTGTTATAATTTGCCAGGGATTTATAATTATATCTTTTATAGTTAGTTTAGGGATAAAAGAGATTATCAATCCAATTAAAAATAAAATTAAAAGTACACTTTTAATTTTTATAGATAGAAAAAATATTTTTTTTGGAAATAAATAACAAAATATAAAAAAACTAAAAGCCATAATTATGCCACTGGTATAACTTAAAGACGACCAGAACCATGCCCAGTTCCAAGTATTAATAAAATCAATTATATAATTTGTAAAAATCCATAATGAGGTTGATGTACTTAAGAAAAAATAAGATATATTAATTGAATTTTTAAAATTATTTAATAATATAAAAGATCCTATAAGTATATTAAATACTATAGCTAATAATAATATTATGGTAGTTAAATCTAGCATTATGATGTTTTAGTAAAAAAATTATATATAGCAATTTTAAATTTTTGAACAATTTTTTCAGATTCTTTTAAATCTATTAAAGCTGCTCTATATTTAGGACAATTTGGAGCAGATGCTATTTTTTTAAATAAGTGTATAGGTATAGAAAACCTACTGTCTAAGGAATTTAAAAATTTTTCAGTAGACACAAAATAAAAATAACGTATATCATTTTCACTTGCCCATTTATATAATGTTTTATATAAAAGCATGACGACTCTTTTTTTAAGTTTAGGGTTGTCTTTTATTTCTGATTTTACTCCCAATCTAGATATTTCTATCGCTTTATTTTTAATTATAGTATGATTTTCATCTAAAAGATAATGAAAATCATCTTCTAACATAAATTTTTCTGTAGGCAATATCACTCTTACGGTTCCCAATATTTCTTTATTTAAAAATACAGCAAAAATTATTGAATTTTTATCATATTTATCTGATTCTAATTTATCATCATTGTTTTTTACCCATTTTAAATTTTTAACGAAAATTTCATGTCGAAGTTGAAAAACTTTATTAAGATTATCAATATCGTTTGCTTTAATATCTGAGCAAAATAAATCACCATCTCTTAATTGTATAGATTTTAAATAAATCATGCTTTTTATATTTTATAAATATTATCCATAATTTCTTTAACCGCTCGAATACTTCCATCACTTTTTTCTTCAGCTTTTAAATCAGGATATTTTTCTTTTAAATCTTCCGGTTTAATTGGTTGGTGAAAATGAACAGACATTCTATGTTTTCTTAAAAAAAAGGATAAAGGATTTAAACCAGCTTGACCTTTAATGGATATGGGAATAATAGGAGTATTAGTTAAAAGAGATAAATGAATCAATCCCGGCTTCGGTTTTTTGTCCATAGGTTTACTTAATTTATTCCTCCCCCCTTCTGGGAAAATTATAACAGCTTTTTTGTTATTTAGCAGGTATATATGGTATTTAAAACTTTTTTTGTAATCCCCTGTTTTTCTAAAGGCCGGCCAAGCTCCAATTATTTTAAAAAACCAACCACCATACAATAAACGACCCCAAAAGGTATCGTAATTTTCTTTAGTTAAAGAAACAGCATAAGTAGCCTTATGATAACCCCAAAAAGGCATAGCTGTTCGGATTATTACCGGATCCATGGCGGTTGTATGATTAGCCGCCAAAATAACTCCGGATTGTATATCTTTAAGGTTTTCTATTCCGGAAACTTTTAAATTACCAAAAATAAACAATAAAAGACGGCAAACCGGCCAAATGGTTATTTGGTAAATGGGAACAAAATATTTAAGAATAGCTATATCTGTCATAGTCTTAACCTTCGGCTACTCTTTTATTCTATAACATTTTTAAGCTTTTGTCATTTATTTTAGAGATAAAGTTGTGATTGTCTAGTTTTTTATTATTTAATAAAAAACTAGATTATAAATGTTGATTATTGTAAAATAATGTTATGTCTTTATCATATTCTTAAAATTTTATAAACAATAAAGAATTAGTAAATAAAAAAATAATTAAAATAATATTAGATTTTTTGTATATTTTATATAAAGTTTATCCACACCTTTTCTTGCTTTTTTTTTACTTTTACTAAGATGGAAATAGAAACTGCATTCCAACCAAAAAAGGAAAAAGAATGTTTAATCCTTATTTACCCGATCCTCCGGGTATGGATTTGGAAAAATGCCTGGGAGAAGGATCCGCCTTGCCCCAAGAAACTCATTCCGATCTCAATCATCTGACAGATGATTTGTGATAAATTCACACAGAAAGGAGGTGATGATAATGGAAGAGTTCGTAAAATTTCTTAAAGTGACGGGGATTTCTTGTCAGAGAAATGTTCGTGGCTTCTCTCCTCAAATCCAAGGGGATGGAGACTGTATCACTGGCAACTGCGACGGCGGTTGGGGTGCATGTGAATGCAACTGCGATTGTTCCGGTCAATGACTGAAGTTTTTGACAGGAGTGACTCTGGTATGCCTATTTTAGGCATACCGGAATTTTTTAATAATTTAATCTGACTCAATTCACTTCTTGGGGAAGATTTTTCCAACTTTCTCTGTAATAATATCTATATTTGGGTAATCTTTTTTGAATATTGGGTCTATTTCTAAAACCCAATCAGGCACAGACTGCATCTTAAAACGTGATTGATATTCTAAATCCATTATTAAGTCCACAATGTGTTCTTTGACCCAATGTTCGACAGAATATCTCTTAATGAGATGCTCGATCATTAAATGTAAAGATTCGTGGATTACTGTTTTGATTAAAAATTCCGGAGGAGTACCAGTAGAAATATTTATAATGATTGAATTTGGTGTCGAATAACTGCCTTGTGTTCCATATGCAGTTAATATTACTTCTACTTCGTCTAGTTGATACGAATTCTTTAATTTCTGGTTAATTTTTTTTAATAATTTATTGTTTCCTTCCCATGATTTTAAAATGGCTTTTTCAGCAATCTGATAAATTTGTAAATTATACTCGTTTTCTATTGCCTGTTTAATATCATCAGTGCTGGCGTCTTTTTTTATGTTGGAGGGTAAAAGGAATCTGTAGTTATTTTTTGTGAGCCACCCTAAGTTATCCAAAGTTTCTTTTACTCTTCGGATTTCAGATTCAATATCGAATTTGAATTTTATCAGTATAGTAGACATGTTTTATAGATATGAATAATTAATAATTATAAAATTATTTTAACAAAAGATAACCCCTTGGTACATTATATTGCGCCAAGGGGTTTGGTTTGGTTTCTTATTTCGACCATCCTACAATCATTTTGTCCGGCGGATACACCGTCCATAGTAGTGGGCATCCTCCAGAACAATCCTCGAAGATTTCACAATAGCATAGACATTACCAATTACTTGGTAATGTCTATTTTTTTGTGCGATCTACTACTAATTTTAGATATTGAATATAAGCAGATCCGATTGCCATTAGAAAACTAGAGCGACGGCTAATTAATTCATCAATCCAGTTCTTAATATTATCGTCAATATTAGCTATTAAAGACTCTTGGAACTCTCTAATTGATACACCAAACTCTTTACCATTCGCAATCTGGTCAGACACATATTGAGGTAGAGGAAGGGTATCGCTCATACCAACTATGTCAACTCCAGAGTTATCAGTAATTACAGCTACACATAACAAAAAATAAGTGTTATCAATTAACACAAGCCCCCCCTCAAGTCCAAGTGAAAAATCTATATCAGTCTCAAGTGTCATCTCGAAAGCATTTTTTGCCCGATTTATAGCGCCTTCTCTTGTTGTAAATTCATCTAATGGCTGATCAGTTACACCAGAGCTCACATCACATGGAACGATCATAAAATTTTTAATATCTCCAAAAAAAGCTTTTACTATAGCTGTCTTATTTTCTGAGGTTGTTCCGATTGCAATTTTCATTTTATTTTTCTCAATTTATGATTCATTTTATCTTTTTTTTGTTCTTAAATACCTTTTATTGAGTAAATTAGGTAACACCTCTATTGATTCGACACCTTGAACAATAACTCCTAATTCTGTTAATTTATTAATTTTATCAGGATTATTAGTTAGAAGTCTAATACTTTTAACTTTTAAATCAGCCAACATGTCACGAACACATGTGTAATCTCTCATCTCTGGAGGAAACCCAAGGGCCTCCGGTAGCTTCTTTGTATTCCACTAATTCTGTTTTTAAATCTTCTTGATGCCAATCAAGATCGTGTTTTTCCATTTTTAGTAAATTGTGCCAGGTGTTTAAAAACATAATGAAATGTTAATTAATTTTCTATAAAAGTAATAATTTTTTTATATAAATTTAGACGGTTTTTCTTTTTATATATAATATGTCCTTCATCTGTATAAATAATTTTTTCTACTTTTTTATTTAGTTTTTTAAGGGCTTTATACATATCTAATGTTTGGTCTAATGGTACTTGAGTATCATTTTTACCATGGATTAATAATAAAGGTGATTGAATAGTTTCTTTGTTATTTATAGGAGATAAGGCTTTTAATAAGACTTTATTGTGTTTTAATGATCCATATTCTTCTTCTCTGACAGGCCTTCTCCATTCAGGGATATTTTCTAAATAAGTAATAAAATTAGATATACCTGAAATAGAAATACCTTTTAACCATTTTTGAGGATATAAAGCTAACAATAACATAGTTAAAAATCCACCATAAGATTCTCCACACAGTATAGTTTTGTCGGTATTTATTTGATTATATTCCTTTTTTAAAAATCTTTGTAAATAAATAACGTCTTTCAAAGCATGATAACGTTTTTCTTTATCATCTAAAGTTTTAAATTTTTTTCCATAACCGGAACTTCCTCTTATATTTGGAGCCGCCACCGCATAGCCTTTATTTACTAAAAATTGAATTAAAGAATTATAATTAGGAACATATAAAGAGGCTGGGCCACCATGTAAAAATATAAACAATGGATATTTTATTTTTTTATTTTTAGGCAAAAAAAGAAAGTTTTGTATTTTTAAATTATCAAAAGATTTATAATAAAAAGAGATGGGACTAACTAAGTTTTTAGGTGGTATTTTTTGTTTAGAAGCAATTAATTGTTTAAAGGATTTATTATAAGAATATAAACTTGAACCCTGAGTTGGACTACTGCAAGTCATTATTGCTAGATTGTCTTTAGAAAGTAAAAAAGAATCAATAGAACCTTTTGGAAATTCTATTTTTTTAGATAATTTATTGTTTTTTATATTAAATTTGTACAATAATATTTTACCTCCTTCATTAATAGCTAAAAATAAAAATTTTTCAGTATTTGATTTATGTATATTTTGCAAATCTCCGGGTGTTTCAGTAATTAATTTACTTTTATTTTTTACTAAATCAAAAAAATATAAAGAATTTCTATCGCAATTTTTATCCGATATATAATAAAAACCAGATTCATCTGATAACCATTTAATTCCGGCTATAATAAAATCTTGGCTTTTGTTATTTGTGATTATTTTTTTAATCTTATTGGTTTTTAAATTCAATAAATAACAATTAGTTTTAATTGAGGAAATATGTTCCAGTATTATTAGAAAAGATTCTTTGGGAGAAAAACCCGGAACAGAACAAGAAGTTTTTAAAGAAAAAACATCCCTTGTTGTATTGGTTTTTAAATTGAAAATCTTTATTTTAAAATCTTTTTCATTTTTTTTATTTATAGCATAAGTTATTTTATCTCCTTGGGGTGACCAATTTCCAAAGCGAATAAGAGTATCAGGTGGTTCCGGTAATTTTTTTTGAGTTTTATTTTTTATATTTAAAAAAAAGAAACTTAAATATTGATCATTAATTCTAGCTGCTTTAACTAAGAGCAGGTTTTTATCAGAGGGAGAAAATTTAACAAAGGAGACAGTATCGAATTCTTTTGTTGGTTTTTTAAGAGTTTTATTTTCTATAGAATATATAAAAAGTCGTTGCTTTGTTTTTTCTTTGATTATACAAGCAATGTGTTTTTCATTACAATTTAAAGAAAAATCTCTAACTGATGATATATTTAAAAAATCTGTTGGTTGGCACTTATGCATTTAATTATTATTTTATTTGATTGTAGTTATAACTGCTTTATTTAGTTTTAAATATTTTAAAACTTTTCTTATATCTTTTAAATTAATTCGCTTTATTTTTTCTTCTTCTTGTTTTAAAGTAATAAATTCTCCGGTGGTAATGAAAGAATGACTATTATGATAGCTATTTATTAAAGGTGAAGATAAGCTATTTTGTTTTTGTTTTAGAATTAAGCGATCTTTTATAGTATTCCAATCTATTTTTTGAGGATTTTCGGTTAGGTTATTTAATATTTCAAATATTTTATCGATAGTTTTGTTAATATTATGAGAATGAGTATAAATAGAAAAAATTCCTATATCTGAAAATAATACATTTTTAGCAGTGGCAGAATATATCAGTTCTTCTTTTAGTCTTAATTTTTGATATAACTCCGAATTATATCCTCCAGTTAAATAATCCCCTATTATTTTAAAAACATAATTGAGATCGTTAACGGCCGAAGGAGTTTTAAAGGAAATAGCCAAGTGTTTGTTTTTATTATTCACTATTTTTGTTGGTATTTTTTCTAGATTAAAAGAATTCGGAATTTTTATTTTTGAATAAGTGTTTAAATCTTTCAAAGAATGATTGATTTCTGTGATTACCTTGTCTTTTTTTAATGGTCCAGCTGTTGAGACAATAATCTTAGAATTAGTTAATCTTTTATAATAGAAATCTTTAAGAATTTCCGCTGTGGGTGTATTTTTTGGTTTTTCTCCATTAATAACAGTTTTAATTCCACTAGAATTTAAAATTTGAGCGGTGGCTAATCTTTGAATTTGAGTAAAAGGATTAGACTTATTGTGTTCGGCTTCGGATTCTAATATTTTAATTTCTTTTTCAATCTTCTTTTGATTTATAATTGGATTAAATATTTTATCAAAAAGTACCGAGGTTATTAATTTTAAATGTTCTGGTATAAATAAACTATAAATTCTCATATATTCTGTAGAGGTTGTGGCATTAATTATAGCCCCGGTTTTATCTATAACATTCGCTAATTCTTTTTCTGTCGGATAAGTTTTGGATCCACTCATCATTAAATGTTCTATTAAATGAGTATAACCTTCTTCAGTTGAGTTTTCATGACGAAAACCATAAGGAATCCAGATTTCCAAAGATTGAAGTCCAAATCTGGAATTAATTTGTGAATAAAATGAGATTTTATCTTTTAACATATAAACATATTAACAATATTATTATATTTTACTTAAAAAGGTAACCCCGAATCTTTTGAAGATTCGGGGTTGAGTGTGCGTTTAGTGTCAGTTAACTTCCCGAGGGGAGGTTTCCGCAATCTTGGGATGCTCCGTCATCCCAATCGTTGTCCCAACGCTGCTCCTTAGGGTCACTCATAATTTTCACCTCCTTTCTGTGTGAATTTATCACAAATCATCTGTCAGATGATTGAGATCGGAATGAGTTTCTTGGGGCAAGGCGGATCCTTCTCCCAGGCATTTTTCCAAATCCATACCCGGAGGATCGGGTAAATAAGGATTAAACATTCTTTTTCCTTTTTTGGTTGGAATGCAGTTTCTATTTCCATCTTAGTAAAAGTAAAAAAAAAGCAAGAAAAGGTGTGGATAAACTTTATATAAAATATACAAAAAATCTAATATTATTTTAATTATTTTTTTTTATTCTACTTCAATTATTGTGTACTCGTGAACTCCCTGCCTTATAAACCAAGTAAAATATTGAGTAAATAAATAATCTTTATTTTCATCTTCAATTCGTTCAAGATATTTTATTAGAGCAAAATCTAAATATTTCCAGCCAGCTTGTTCTAGTTCATTGAATTTATAAGTTAAATCTGTTTGATGTTTTATTTTATAATCCTTAATATATTTTTTAACTACTGAATCAACTAAAGGATTTAAAAATTTTTTTATTTTTTTTAAAATTAGATCTTGAGAATTTCATTTTAAAATTTAATTTTTGCAATAATATCCCCTACTTCTTTTTTTGAAACATTTCCTATAATACTGATAGATAAATTGTCTTTTTTAAAATATTTTTTGGCAACTTCTTTGATATCTGAAAAATCTAAATTTTTAATTTTATTTATATAAGATGATGGAGTTTCACTTTTTCCATTTAAAGACATATCCCATCCATACCACCACATTAAAGCAGATGGGGTTATGTTGGTATGTCTAATAGAAGAAATTAAAGAACTTTTATGAGCTTCAATGTCATCTTTTACGATATTTATTTGTTTTAGTTTTTTAATTTCACTAAAAATTAATTTTAAAGATCGATTCAATTCTTTTTTATCAACATTAAAAACAAATTGTATATAACCTCTATCACTTAAGGCAACCATTTGCCCATTAACCCAATAAGATAAATTATGTTTAACTCTTAAAGAATCAATTAATTTAGATATCCAACCATTAGCTAAATAAGCCATCAATAAATGTAATTTAATATTTTCCGAAGTGTTTTTAATAGAAACAGTTTGAAAGCTTATACTGATAGTCAAGTGATTTTCCGGTCTTTTGTTTATTAAAATTAATTTAGGTGAAGATACTGTTTCATTTATTTTTTCTTTAGTTGGATTTTTAAATATTAAATTTTCTTTATTTAATATATTAATTACTTCAGTTAATTCCATATCTCCTATAAATAGAAAATCGGGGGCTTGACTATAATTATTTTTAATAAAATCTTTAACATCTTTAAAAGTAATTTTATTTATACTATCTTTAGTCCCGAGAATGTTTCGACCGATTGGATCTTGAGGCCATAAATTAGCCTCGGCTAAAGTATATATATAACTATCTGAATCTTGGTAATCCCTATTTAATTCATCTAAGATAACTTTTTTTTCAGATTCTACATCTTTAGCAGTAATTAAATGGTTTTTTAAAGAATCTAACAATAAAGAGATTGATTTTTCCGTACTTTCTTTAATTTGTGAATGATAATAAACAGTATTTTCTTTAGTGGTGTAAGCATTTAACTCTATTCCTAAAGACTCTATTTCTTTAAATTTTTTTTGAGGAGTATTGTAATTTTTGGTTTTTTTAAAAAATAAATGTTCTACAAAATGAGCTAAACCTTCCTTTTTTATTGGGTCATACCTTGATCCTGTTTTAAACCAAACAGAAATTAAAGAAAGTGGCCAATTGGATATTTTTATATGAATCAAATTTGATCCGTTTTTAAGCCTTTTTTGTGAAATTATATGTTTTTCCATAAATTTATTTTAACATAAAAAAGTCTGGTATGTAGATGAAATACACACCAGACATACGGTCAAGAATGAGTGGAAAGCGAGTCTATTTGCCTCGTACGCCGGTAGCTCCACCTGTGCCACCTCCTCCGCCTCCGCGTTGACCGCCAGAGCCGTGTCGACCACCTCCGTGGCCGCCTGAACCTTTCTTTCCCATTATTTTCACCTCCTTTCTGATCCGAGTTTTGATCTTTCCTTATGAAAGACCTTGTTTTATCTAATAACCATTTTAAACAACAAAAAACTGTTGGCAATAGTTAATAAATTTCATTGTTAATAATCTTTAAAAACGTTTAAATATAAAAATTTAATCAAGGTTTAGAAATATTCCCTTGATTTTATTCTTAGCTAACAACAAGTAATTTAATGCTATAATTCTTATATGAGTTTAATTAAGTTTAAAAAAGTAAATAAAAGTTATGGTTCTCGATCTGTATTGAAAAATATTTCTTTTACTATAGAGCCGGGGCAAAAAATAGCCTTGGTTGGGTATAATGGAGTTGGTAAATCCACTTTACTAAAAATAATAGCCGGGATAGAAGATATAGATAGTGGTTTAATAGATATTAAAAAAGAAACCAAAATCGGGTATTTACCGCAAGACTTATCTTTTTTAACCAAGCAAACAGTTGAAGGTTATTTATTTGAAAATGAAAAAAAGCCAAATGATAAACTTCGTCTAAAAATACTAATCTTTTTAACCGGATTTGGTTTTGAAACAGAAATTCTTTCTTTTCAATTAGATAAATTATCTACCGGCCAAAAAACAAAAATTCAACTGATTAAAATTTTATTAACAGAACCGGATTTAATACTTTTAGATGAACCAACAAATAATTTGGATATTCCCTCTTTAATTTGGTTGGAAAACTTTTTACAGGAGGTTAATTTAACTTGTATAGTAGTTTCCCATGATAGAAAATTTTTAGATAAAGTAGTTGGAGGGGTGATGGAACTTGATTGGGCTCAATCTGAAATATTACTTGAATCCGGCAGTTACACTAATTATTTGAAACGGCGTCAAGATGAGTTTAATAAACAAAAGGAAGATTATGAAAATCAGCAGGAAAAAATAGACAATCCGATTGCCAGAAAAGGTTTAAATATGGATATAGATAGAAAAGGAAATGAAAAGAAATTTTGGATTAAATTATCTGAAGTGATTGTTGGTCATCCTCAAACTTTTAAATTAAATCCCCTATCACTGGATATTTCTTTAGGTGAAAGGGTGGCTATTTTAGGTTTAAATGGTAGTGGTAAAACCAGTCTTTTAAAAACTATAACCGGAGAGTTAAAACCTTTGGCCGGTGAACGCTCAATTGGTTCTAAAGTTTTTTTCGGTAATTTAACTCAAGAATATACAAATTTACCAAAAGAAAAAACAGTAATTGAGTTTATGAAGTTAAATAGTGATTTAAATCAGTCTGAAATTTTTTCATTGTTGGTTAAATTCGGTTTAAATGAAAAAAATATTACCGGTAAAATTATTTCATTAAGTCCCGGAGAAAGAGCTCGAGTTTTGTTTGCTCTATTTACCGTGAAATCTATTAATTGTTTGGTTTTAGATGAGCCCACCAATAATTTAGATATGGAGACCATGGAAGCTTTAGAGGAAATGTTAAAGGATTATTCCGGTTCTTTACTAATAGTTTCTCATGATAGATATTTCTTGGAAAAAATTAAATTAGATAAAATTTTGATTATAAAAGAAAAAAATATAGAAACCATTTATAATTTAAATGATCATATTAAAACTTTGGAAAAGAAAGCTCTAAAAATGATTAGAGCTTTAAAATAGGTAATTATAGCCCTTCTTGTTTTAACTCTTCTATCACTTTCTTGGTTTTTCCGGATAATTTTTTAGGTAAATTGATGATTATTTTTACCAACAAATCCCCTCTTTCGGTGGCTGTTTTAGGGACACCTTTGCCTTTAATGGTGATTATTTCGCCAAAAGAGACCCCAGCCGGTACTTTGATCTTCTCTTCCCCATCGAGGGTTTTAATGACCTGTTCTGAGCCCAAGAGAGCATCTGTCAGCTTGATATTAAGATCCATTTCCAGATCATAGCCCCGACGTTTGAAATTTGGGTCTGGTTCAACATGAATTTTAATATATAAATCTCCGGCTACTCCACCGGGGGTGGCTTCACCTTGACCGGACATTTTAATCATTTCGCCATTATTAATCCCGGCCGGGATTCTAACCTTAATTTCTTGATTTTTCTTTAAGACTCCTTGACCGGAACAAGTGGGACAGGGTTTTTCAGGAATCTTCCCTTTACCATTACAATAACCACATTCGGTAACCGTAGAAAAGGAACCAATAAATGATTGTCTGGTTTCTCTCACTTGACCTTGACCATTACATTTATGACAATCTTTAGTGCCGGAGCCGGCAGCGGCACCGGAGCCTTTACAGGTATCGCATTGACTGACTTTGTTAATTAAAAGTTTTCTTTCGGTACCAAAAACTGATTCCGAAAAAGAAATTTGAATATCCACTGAAACATCTCGGCCTCGACGCACTCTTTGACCCCGACCGCCACCGCCGGAGAAAAATTCATTAAAAATATCTCCCAGATCAAACTCAAAACCCTGACCGCCGGAGAATTGACTGAAGTCAAAACCGCCTTGACCGGCTCCACCGGCTCCGGAGAAGACATTACCGTACATATCGTATTCGGATCTTCTTTTATCGTCAGATAAAACATGATAAGCTTCGGAAATTTCTTTAAATTTTTGCTCATCACCGCCGGTTTTATCCGGATGGTATTTGTGAGCCAGTTTTCTGAAGTTTTTTTTGATTTCGTCTTTAGTGGCTTTTTTACTGACTCCTAGAATTTGATAATAATCTTTATTAGCCATGATTATTTATTATCTTCTTCTTTTTGATCTTTGTCTACATCTTCTTCTTTTTCACTTTCATTTGTATTTTGGTTTTCTTCCGGTTGTTCCGTAGTTGTTTGCTGATCAGCAGCCGGTTGTTCGGCTTGCATTTTTTCATAGATTTTTTGCAATTCAGTTGATAAAGCATTGATAGCTGTTTCAATTGCTTCTTTATCGTCTTTATCTTTGGCTTGTTTTAAGTCTTCTATTTTAGTTTCAATAGTTTGTTTTAATTCAGCTTCTATTTTATCGCCATAATCTCTAACCGCTTTTTCGGCTGAATAAACAATCTGTTCGGCTTGGTTGCGAATATCTATTAATTCACGTTTTTTCTTATCTTCTTCGGCATGTTTTTCAGCATCTTGTTTCATTTTATCTATATCTTCTTGCTTTAAGCTGGATTGAGCTTCTATTTTAATAGATTGTTCTTTACCACTGGTTTTGTCTTTGGCTTTAACATTTAAAATACCGTTGGCATCCAAATCGAAACTAACTTCAATCTGAGGTGTTCCTCGAGGAGCCGGTGGGATACCGTCTAAAATAAAGCGACCTAAACTTTTGTTATCGGCAGCCATTTCTCTTTCTCCTTGAACAATGTGAATTTCCACACTAGATTGGTTATCTGCAGCGGTGGAGAAAACTTGAGTTCTGGAGGTGGGAATGGAGGTATTTTTTTCTACTATTTTGGTAGCTACCCCACCTAAGGTTTCTATTCCCAAAGACAGGGGTGTAACATCCAAAAGCAAAACATCTTTAATATCTCCTTCCGGTCGACGACCTTCATCGGTAGCGGATAAGATTTCACCCTGAATAGCAGCTCCAATAGCTACTACTTCATCCGGATTAACTCCTTGATGAGGCTCTTTATTGAATAGTTTTTTAACTGCTTCTTGAATTCCGGGCATTCTGGTTTGTCCGCCCACCAAGATCACTTCATCTATATCTTCCACTTTATAACCGGAAGCAGCTACCGCCTTTTTGGTAATATCGATAGATTTTTGAATATATTTATCGGCCAATTCTTCCAATTTAGCTCTGGTTAATTTCAAGAGTAAATGTTGAGGGCCGTCGGCATTGGAGGTAATAAAAGGAATATTAATTTCCGATTCCGTGGTAGTGGACAATTCGTGTTTGGCTTTCTCAGCGGCTTCCTTTAATCGTTGTAAGGCCAGCTCATCTTTACCAACATCAATTCCCGATTGTTTTTTAAATTCTTCTACCTGCCATTTGATAATTTGTTGATCTATATCTTCACCACCCATATGGGAATCTCCGTCAGTGGCTTTAACTTCAATACTTTGTTCACCTTCTTCGCCTGAGCCTATTTCCAAAATGGAGATATCAAAAGTACCACCACCGAAATCGTAAACGGCAATTTGTTCATTTTTCTTTCTATTTAAGCCATAAGCTAAAGCAGCGGCTGTCGGTTCATTAATTATTCGGCGAACTTTGAAACCGGCAATTTCCCCGGCATCTTTAGTCGCTTTTCTTTGGGAATCATCAAAATAAGCCGGAACGGTAATCACTGCCTCTTCTACCTTTTGACCCAACTTGGCTTCAACGTCTCTTTTTATTTTTTGTAAAATCATAGCTGAAACTTCTTCCGGACGATGGTATTTGTCTCCCATTTTTACTTTTACTCCTCCATCATCGGCTTCGCTAATTTCGTAAGAAACCAATTCATTATCTCTGGTTGTATTTTCATCTTTGAATTTATGTCCCATCAATCTTTTAATTCCGAAAATGGTATTTTGAGGGTTGGTGATAGCTTGTCTTTTAGCCAAAAGTCCAACTAAGCGTTCTCCGGTTTTGGAAACGGCTACAATTGAAGGGGTGGTTCTGTTACCTTCGGCATTTTCAATAATCTGAGGCTGGCCGGCACGAACAGCGGCTACAGCTGAATTAGTGGTACCTAAATCTATTCCAATTATATTTTTCATAAGTCTTTTAAAATTATTTTAGATTAATAAATTATTTTTAAATTGTTAATTGGCTATTTTAACTTGAGCCGGTCGGATAACTTTATCGGATAAGCAATAACCTTTTTTAACCAACAAACTTATTTGACCGGACTTGATTCCTTCTTTATCTTCCAAACCGACAGATTCGTGTCGATAGTGATCAGGGGTGTCGCCGGGTTGCGGTTCTATCGGATGTAAATCATATTGAGCAAAAACAGATAAAAGTTGTTTATGAATTTGCTCAATTCCGGTTCGCCAATTCTCAGGTGTTTCTTGCCAAGAATTAGTATCGGCCAAGGCCATGTCAAAACTGTCTGCTAATTTGATTAAATCTGTTAAGATGTTTTCATTGGCTAATTTTTGGGCTCTCTCTCTTTCTTTTTCAAAATCATTTTTAAGATTAATGAAGTCGGCTTTAGCTCTTTGCCAGCCGGTTAAAAATTCTTGTTTCTCGGCCAAGCAGGTTTTTAATTCTTGTTTTAATTTTTTAATTTTAGCGGTTTGATCTTTAATCTCAATTTCTGCAAATTCTTCATCGGTTTCCAATTCGATATCTTTATCACCGAAGGTTGAATTGTTTGTTTTTTTATCTTTTTTAGACATAATTTTAAATTTTCAAACAATAAACGATTAAAAACCGGTTATTATTATACCAATAATTAAAATAGAGTCAAGATTAAATCCCTTGACCACCGGAGCCGGTGATTTCTACTTGAAATTGATCCATTATCCAATTGCCGGTGGAGCCGATTATCGGTAAATCTCGGCTTGAATCAAAAGTGCGACCGGATTGATCTAGATCAAGACCGCTTCCATCTTGATGTAAAACGGCATAATGTCGACTACCTGGCTCCAGAGCTTGAATTAAAGGCACTTCTATATTTTGCCAGCGACCTGGTCTTTGAAAAATAGCTCCTAGCACCCAACCGGGCTGGTTGTCTCGTTCGTTATGAATAGCTATCCAAGCTCCCTGTTCAGGAATAAGAACTTCATCTATAATGGCTGTTTCTGAAATAGGTTGATCGGATACTTTTATATGCAGATTTAAAAAAGAGGCCTCGTCTTCTTTTTCGGTGTTTTCTGTTAAATCTGTTTCCACATCATTTATGATATTTGAATTATCTGTTTGATTAACTTCCGGACCAAAAACGAAAACATAACCGGCCAGTAAACCAATCATTAAACCGATAACCGTCATTATCCAAGGAGAATTTATAATCTTACCCATAACAACTTAATTAAAAAATTAATAAAATTAGCGTTTACTCCATTGAGGAGATTTCCTGGCCTTTTTTAAACCGAATTTCTTTCTTTCTTTAACTCGACCGTCACGAGTCAATAATTTTTTTTCTTTTAAAGCCGGTTTGTCCACTAATTCCGCTTTTAATAAAGCCCTGGCCAATCCCAGAGAAATAGCTTCGGCTTGAGATTTAATACCGCCACCTTTAACCAAAACTGAAACAGTTAATTTGGGTTCCTTATCTAAAACCGTTAAGGGTTCTTTTATTACCCTTTTTAAATCTGTTACTGAAAAATATTCTTCCGGCGTTCTTTCATTTATTAGCCATTCACTGGCTCCGGTTTTGGGAGTAATTCTAACTCGAGCCACTGCTTCTTTGCGTCGACCCACTCCTTCTGTATATTTTTTTAAATTAGTAGACATGATCTAAAACCTTTTTATTTATTCTTCTATTATTAAATTAACCATTGCTCTAGCTCGTAATCTGTTAGCCGGTAACATACCATAAACAGCCCTTCTTAATAATTCTTTTTTACCTTTTTTAGCTATCACTTCAATCGGGGTTTCAGTTTTTAAATTTCCCGGATAGCCACTGTGTCTGGTGTACTTTTTATCCGTTATCTTTTTACCGGACAATTTAATTAAACCGGCATTGGTTACTTTTACTTTTTTGGTTGGTAAAATATGTCGTTGAAAATCCGGAGAATCTTTACCTCGAAGAACAACGGCAATCTCTGAAGCCAATCGTCCTAGAGTTCTTCCTTCTGCATTAATGGTATGTATATTTGTTTCAGTCATAGTAATTTTAGACTAATTCAATAAAAGCTAATTTAGCGGCATCTCCCGGTCGAGCTGGTAATTTGGTTATTCTGGTATAACCGCCGTTTCTATCGGTATAGCGTTTGGCTAAATCATTACAGATTTTAGTAGCTGTTTCTTGAGCGGAATTACCTCCTAATCTGGAGATAATTAAGCGCCTGGAGGCTAAATCTCCTTTTTTACCCATAGTTATTAATTTTTCAATAAAAGGTCTCAAAGCCTTGGCTTTAGCCTCAGTGGTCTTTATTTTACCATGTTCCACTAAATTTTTAGCCAAAGAACGCCTCAAAGCTCGTCTTTGATCGGTTTCTCTTCCCAGTTTTTTGATATTAGCGCCGTGTTTCATAATAAATAAGTGTCTTGAAGACGGTTTCTACTTTAACACAATTCCGAAATTACTCAATGCTTTTTTAATTTCTATGATACCTTTATCTCCCAAACCTTCTAAAGCTAAAAGGTCTTCTTCGCTTTTACGAATAAGTCCACCTACTGTTCTAATACTGGCTCCCGATAAGGCCTTCTCTGTTCTGGCGGATAATTTTAGATCTTCAATTCTGGTTTTTAAAGCCTCTTCATTTTCAGCTTTAATTTTATCTTCTGTTTCCAAATCTTCAATCTTTTCTTCTTCTTCAATTTCGGCTGGAATTACTTCCGGCTCTTCTTCTTTAAAACCAACTACGGCTTTTAATTGATCTATCATTATTCTGATTGAATCCTCCAAGGCTTGACGTGGAGTGATATCGCCATTGGTTTCTATTATCATTCGTAATTTGTTAAAATCTGTTCGTTTGTTAACACGCATTTGTTCTACTTCATAACTGACTTGGCGAATAGGAGTAAAAGTGGCATCTAGAGCAATGGAACCTATCTCCACTTTATCTGCCTGCAAAACTTCTTTTGGTAAATAACCCAAACCTTTTTCCAAATGCATTTCCATATCTATTTCCGCATTTTTATCGGTTAGGGTTAAAATTAATTGTTCCGGATTAACTACCTCCATCCCACCGGGTATACTTAAATCTCCGGCAGTTACTTCTTTAACCCCGCTGGCTTTTAAAGTAATTGTCTGAGGTTCATCCCCAACAGCCCTGAAAGAAACTTTTTTAAGATTAAGGATAATGTTAATAACATCCTCTTTAACTCCGGTGATGGTACTAAACTCATGTTCTACTCCTTCTATTTTAAGTGAAACAATGGCATAACCGGGTAAAGAAGAAAGAATAATACGTCGCAGAGAATTTCCCAATGTATGACCATAACCGGGATAAAGACCTTCTATTTCATAAACACCTCTAAAATTGTCTTCAGTCAAGACTTGAGGTTTGGAAGGTAAAACAATATTTAAATCCGACATAAAATATTATTAGATTAATAAATAAATTTAATAAAAGTTTTAAGAGCGACTATAAAATTCTAAAATAACTACAAAATTAAGATTAGTTTCCAATTCATCCGTTTTCGGTTCTGCCAACAATTCTCCAACTAAATTCTTTTCATCTAATTTTAGCCAAGTAGGCAAATGATTAGCGGCAATTTTTTCTTCTATCTCAGTATATAAACCTTTGGTTTTACTTTGAGGTCTGACAGAAATTTTGTCACCTATTTTTACTTGATGAGAAGGAATATTTAAACGACGACCATTTACATAAATATGCCCATGGGAAACCATTTGTCTGGCCGCTAAACGGGAAGGTGCCAAACCTAAACGAAAAACTATATTATCCAATCTTTTTTCTAGAGAAATAAAAGCGGCCACTGCCGGATTGTCTGCTTGATCTCGAGCTTCTTTAATGTAAGAAGAAAATTGTTTCTCACTAACACAATAAGTAAAACGGGCTTTTTGTTTTTCCAATAATTGTGAACCATATTCACTCAAACCTCGCCTACCTTTTTTAGACTTGGTTTTCTTTTCCGTACCGGAAACGGTAAATTTAGTAGTTTGGCATTTAGGGAAAACTCTATCTCCCAAACGACGAGCTATTTTATATTTTGGTCCGATTTTCATAAATACAGTAATAAGGGATTATAATTATAATTAAACTCGACGAGGCTTAGGTGGCCGCGGTCCATTAAAAGGCACCGGAGTTTTATCTACTATTGAATGAACAATAAAACCTCGGGCCACAAATGACCTTAAAGCAGACTCTCGACCGGCTCCTACTCCTTTAATAACCACATCCAGATCTTTTAATCCGGCCTGTTCGGCTTGTTCAGATAACAATTCACCTACTTTACCGGCGGCAAAAGGAGTTCCTTTTTTTGAACCTTTAAAACCAAGAGCTCCGGCTGAAGAAGAGGCTACTGCTCCACCTTTAGTATCTGTTAGTAATAAACCGGTATTATTATAGGTAGAGTTAATATGTAAAATTCCTCTTTCCAATTTTCTTTTAATGGATCGAGTTGCCGACCGGCTGGCTCCCGGTTTTAAATCTTGTCCACTTTTTTTAATTATGCGTTTTTTGCCCATAAAATATTAAATTAAAAATAAATTACTATTTCTTTTCTACTTTCTTTTTACCGGAACCCATGGTTTTTCGAGGACCTTTTCGAGTTCGAGAGTTAGTCTTACTACGCTGACCTCGAGCCGGTAATTGTTTACTATGACGCGAACCGCGATAAGATTGTATATCTTTCAATCTTTTAATATTACCCGAGACTTCTCTTTTTAAATCCCCTTCTATTCTTAATTTTTCAACAGCTAATCTTAAACTTTGTTCTTGATCGGTAGTTAAATCTGCCGGCTTGGTTCCCCAGTCTATATTTTGTTCTGTTAAAATGGTTTGAGCTTGAGGTCTACCCACTCCATAAATGGCGGTTAAACCTATTTCGAGTCTTTTTTTATCCGGTATGTTTATTCCTGAAATACGCATAGTTATTTAAAATAGATTAAGCTTGTTTTTGTTTATGTCTTGGCTTATTTTTGCAAATAATATATAAATGCCCTCGGCGTTTAACCATCTTACACTGGGGACATCTTTTTTTTATGGTTGATTTAACCTTCATAAATATAAAAATTTTTACCAAACAAATCCGATAAAGTCAGTAGAAATTATTACTGACCCAATTTTTTGTCTTTTACAATCTTTTAGTGATGCGGCCTTTACCACCATAGGGATCTAACAAAACTTCGACCCTATCTCCCACTAAAACTCGAATTCGATTCAATCTCATTTTACCCGATAAATAAGCCATAATCTCCTGTCCATTTTCCAATTCCACTCGAAAATGAGTGTTAGGTAAAGACTCTATCACCACGCCGACAGCTAAGCCATCTTCTTTATTGGAAGGTTCTTTATCTATATTATTATTCCTATTTGCAGGCATTATGGATTACTTTGGAGATGTTATCAGTTTAAATAATAGAAGTCAAGTCTTTTTTCACTATTCCGGATAAATAATTCTAATTTTTATTTTATCGGGGTTTTCGGGAACGGTTTTAAGCCAAAAGGGTCTAAAATCTATCTGTGCTCGACCAACAGTATTGGAACTCTTTAATATTTGCTGAAAACTCTCTTTATTACTACCGGCAACCAGCTTTCTAATAGATTCTTCATCCACTACCCAAATAAATTTAACTTCTTGATTATCTGAACTTAGGGTAAAGTCTATTTTATCTAATTCATAAGGATTTAATTCTTCTAAATTATCTATTTCAAAAGTTAACTTGGAAAAATCATCTAAAAGAATATCTTCTCCTTGATATTGATCTGATCCTAAATATATTTTAGCTAAAAATTTACTAAGATCATATTTATTAAACATAATACCGGTATAAGATTTCTGGCCGATTATTTTAACTTGACCATCATTGGTATCTTCAGTTTTATACTCCAAACCGGAAATAACAGCCTCATCCGGTAGAATAAATCCATCCGGAGCGGATAAAACTTGAGTGCTAAGATCTAGACTTTCCAACTCGGTTTCAATGGCAGTCAGGGCTTGTTCTCTGTCCTCTTCGTTTATTACTTTAACCTCACCGGTTTGTCCTCCTTCAAAAGTTTCAAAAGACTTAGCGGTAATTAGATCAAAAAGATCACCACCGGCTAAACCCGGAACGGTAAAAGTAGTAGGTTCAATATTTTGAGCTTCTCCCGGTTCATCGGCAATCACTTTGGTTGTTAATTGTCCCGGTTCTTCATCAGTCTTTCCGGGAACTACTACTTGTTTTTGAATTCTGAATATTTTTCCATCCGGAGATTCAAACCTGGTTCTTTCTACTAAGGTTTGGGGCTCGGCTGAACTATTATAAATAGTAATATCGCCTTCGGCGTAAGAAGTAACTGTTTCCGTTCCGCTGGGTTCTACTGTTTTAGTGACTTCTTGTTCGTTACTAACTGTATAAAAAGCTAAATCGGAATCAACTGGATCCAGATAAGCCGAAAACTCTCCTTTAATTTCAAAAGGGACAGAAACCTGAGGAGTTATATTCACAGTTGCTCGCGATAAAGCACTGGTAATGGTAATTAAACCAAAAACCAAAATTAAAATAGCAAAGAACCAAATAAATTTTTTGGGAATTCGCGATCGTCTAGACAATAAATCTAAGCTATTACTGCTATTTGTTTCTTTATGTGGAGTTTTTTTAATCTGAAAACCCGAATTTTTGGGTAAAACATCCTTAAGTTTACGTTTATTTTTTATAATATCATTCACAATATTAAAGATTTAAAGGTTATTTGTAAAATTGCTTTTAGCTAGTTTAGTATATCACAACTGGCTTTGACAAAACAATGTTTCCATCAACAAGAAAGGATCGCTTAAACTGTTATCTGCCAGACAAAAAGATTTCAAAACCGAAGATCTTAGAGGTTTTACATTAAAAGAACCGGTCGAAAGAGTGTACTCTTTCCAATTTTCATCTTTTATCCACTTAATCAATGAATCGGCAGATAACTCATCAGTTAGAATTAAAATATTTTCCGGTAACATAGTAGTTTCTTTAACTAAATTCAAACTATCTTTTAAACCGGCTAACCATTTAATTTTAGCAGTTTCTAAGATTTTATCTAATTTATCAACCTCTGTTTGTTTTAGATCTCCGCTTGATTGTAAAACCAATCTAGATTTAATTTCTTCAATTGAGCTACCAGCCGTCTCTGACGCTAAACGTAAAATTGTTTTAGTTCCGACCGGAAAAGATAAATGCCCGGATAATACTTTATTTCTAACGACGGCAATATCCGTTAATTCTCCGCTAGCATCAAGAATAATATAATTTCTTCGGTTTGGTATTAAAGTGGGAGCTACTTCAGCTAGAACCTTTACTAAACTATGAAAACAAACAGAGACATGACGATCAGTATAAAGATGCAAAATATCTTCCAGTTGATTTAAAACCGCCTCGGAAGTCAAACTGTAATAAACTGCCAAATTTAAGCGGTGAGCTATTTGACCTTTAGCTTGTTCTACCGGATAACCATTTAATTTTTTCATCATTATTTCTTTTTCCAATAAACAGCTTTGATCAGAGATTATCTCTTGATATAGCTTGGGATGATCTTTAATTAAAGTAGCTGCTTTCTGCTCAACTAAACGATTTAATAAATTAGGAGTAAATTTGAGATGTTTATTTTTATCCTGATAATGTATAAATTCAGTTTTAGCCAAATAATAAGGAGCAGCCAAAATGCAATTTATACTTTGAACAGACAAATAATCTTTTCCTATTAACCTCTCAACCACTTCTCCGATGGTTTTTTTGGTTTGATTTAAAAAATCTCTTAAATTAACCGCTTGTTCTCGACCAATACTTAAACGAACACTTTTGATTATTTCCGGTTTTTTAGCGGAAGGATTTTCAATAAACAAAGATCCACCAACTGAGGCAGTGCCCAAATCTATAACCAAATGAACCGGTTGTTGCTTTTTTTTATCCACCGCTTCCAATTTCATGATAAAATTATAACACAACTGATTATTTAATAATATATATTATTCTATTTGAGCTTTTATTCGTCTAACTCCGGCACTAATTGACTCTTCTTTAATTATTTTAAATTTACCTTTAATTTCTCCGGTTTGTTGTAAATGAGGGCCACCACAAAATTCTTTAGACAAAGCTGTCTCTAAACTGTTTCCCACATAATAAATTTTAACAGGATCTCCGTATTTTTCTTCTCCCAAATGCCAAGCTTGAGTGGCCAAAGCCTCAACTTTTGGTAAGACGATTGAATTTATAGGCAAATTTTTAGCAATGACGTCATTAACCCAGTCCTCTATTTGTTTAATCTCCGAGGTTGTTAATTTTTGTGGCCAAGTGAAATCAAAACGTAATCGCTCCGGTGTAATATTTGACCCTTTTTGTTCAACGGAATCTCCTAAAATATTTTTTAAAGCTGCTTGCAGAAGATGGGTAGTCGTATGATAAACAATATTTTGCTGACTGTTATCAGCCAAACCTCCTTTGAATTTACCGGAAGCGGCTTGGCTTGATAATTTTTTATGTTCAATCATTTTTTGATTAAAACCTTCTAAATCCACTTGAATATCATTTTCATTTGCCAATTCTTTGGTTAATTCTACCGGGAAACCATAAGTAGTAAACAATTCAAAGGCTTGATCTCCGGAAATATTTTTTTGATTGACCATTTCTTTGAATTTTTTCAAACCGACAGATAAAGTTTTAGTGAAACGCTTCTCTTCCTCTAGAATAACTTTATTTATATTATCCAAATTATTTATAATATCCGGATAAGCTTTTCGGTAACTTTCAGCTACAGTTTTAGTTAAAGAGGTTAAAATTCCTTCAGAAGTTAAATCCAGTTTTCGTAAAGCAATAATTTGTCGCCTGATTAATCGGCGTAAAAAATAACCTTGATCGCTATTAGCCGGTAATAAACCGTCAGAGGTCATAAAAACCGCTCCTCGTAAATGATCAGCTACAATTCTATAAACTTTAGTGTATTCGGGATTCGAATAAGGCTTATTAATGGTTAATTTTTCTATTTCTTGAATAATATTAGCTAAAACATCTATTTTAAAGATATCCGGTTCATCAGCCACTGCCGCTGTTATTCTTTCTAGGCCACCACCAAAATCTATATTAGCTTGAGACATTTTTTCAAAACCGGAAGCTGTTTTCCGATAATTCATAAATACTGAATTGCCTATTTCCACAAACCGACCACAATCACAATTAGGATGACAATATTTGCCATAAGCGGGATTATGTTCTATTTGTTCAAATTCGTAAAAAATCTCCGAATCCGGTCCCCCGGGTTCTCCAACAGGCTGTTTATCCGGCCCACCGGCTCGGCTCCACCAATTTTTGGAAGCATCATAATAAAAAATCCTTCCGGCTTGCATTCCTTTGACTTCGGCAGTTTTTTCATTTCCCATAAAAACCGCCTTGGCATCTATTCCTTTTTCTTGAAACAATTTTTGCCAAATTGCTACTGCCTCATCGTCTTGTGGTAAACCAAAGCGATCATCGCCGGCAAAAACGGTCACATATAAACGATTGGGATCCAAACCCAGTTCCATCGTCAAAAATTGAAACAACCAAGCCAATTGTTCAGATTTAAAATAATCTCCCAATGACCAGTTACCCAACATTTCAAAAACGGTGGTATGACGATTGTCTCCAATTTCATCTATATCTTCAGCTCGAAAACATTTTTGTGAATTAGCCAAACGCTTACCAGCCGGATGATCTTCACCCAAAAGATAAGGCAACATTGGCTGCATTCCCGAACCGGTAAATAAAGTAGTGGGATCATTTTCCGGTATCAAGGAAGCCGAAGGCAATAGCTGATGCCCTTTAGCTGCATAAAAATCCAAAAATTTCCTCCGGATTGCTTGCAAACTAAGAGAATTATCTTTCGGCATAAAAAATTATTTAGGGTTGCAATACTTCCTCAGCCGATTGTCCATCCACAGTTATTTCTACTTCGGTTATAGTTGAAAATTGCTTCAAAGTTTCTTTTATTTGGCTAACTATAGCTAAAACCCGACAACTGCCACCGACATCTTCAATCAGATTTTGATCAAAATCTACCCGAGCTACTCCTTCTGTTATTTGTAGATTATTAACGGTCGTTTCCGGATTTATACTCGTCGTTAAACCGGCTTCTTTTTCCGCTGTTGTCGGACCTTGTAATAATTGATCCAAAGCGGCTCCGGCTATAGCCGATGTAGCCGATATTTCTCTGGTTGTCGGCCAAACTCGATCACATTCTGTCATCTCCGGATCTTCCGCTAAATTACTAAAAAATACTTGTAAACTAACAGTACCGTTTTCTCCTTCCGGAATAACCGGATCAGAGGTGTCAATTACTTCGGTTTCCGATTCATCAATTATTTCATCTTCATCTTCTGTAACCGTCTCTGTTGGTGTAACTTCTTCCAACCACTGATCATATTCTTCGGTTGTTAACATTTGGTCTTTGACTTCAGAATAAAGCCCATCTGTTATAGCTTCGGTTACTTGATTATCTTCCACCAATATCTTAATTTCTCTTTCAGTTATAACTTGAGCGGCCATTTCTTCTGTTCTATCTCCAAAACCGGCAGCTTGAGTTTTAAAAACAATCTCTACCAAATAACAATTCGGACAATCAGCCTGAGTGGTTGATGTTATTTCAGGCTCAAAACCATCAAAAACATAAGTAGGGGCTTCTGTTTCCAGCCAAGATAAAGCTACATTTTCCGCTTCGGCCATTTCTACTTCTTCCGGAGTGTCAGAAAAAAGAGGCCATAAAACAAAACCGATAATTAACAACAAACCAACTATTATCAAAATATTTACTTTTTGTTCTTTTAAATATTCCATCATATTTTTATTAAAGCAGTTAATTTTTAATAGTTACGATTATAACATTTTTAAACTAAAAAACAATTTTTACTTTTTTCTCCAATCAACCAATAGCTCTTGCAAAAATTGTTTAAAATCCGTCTGAGCTTTGGTTTTTCCTAAAATCAAACCGTGTTTGTCCGGAAAATGTCTTAAAGATACAGGTGGAGTGGCATTACTGATTGAACCAACAGCTACTTTATTTAAGTGGTTTTTATAATATTCTAACCAATCATCACCCTGCCAGTGACCGGGTAAATTTTGATCTAAAAGAACCAAACCACTCTTTGGAGGTGGAACCTCAGTCAATAAAGTTTTATTGGTAACTAAAACCGGATCGGCTTTTAAACCTAATATTTCCACCATTTTGATTAAGGCTTTTAAATTATCAGGTTTATCCTCTATTATTTTAACTTTAACCGGTTCTTTGTAACTGTTGTTTTCTTTACTAAACATATATACAAAATTAGACTTTTATTTTAACACTAACTGTTGTATTATTACAGTATTATGAATTATGACTACGATTTATTGACCCAACTATCTAATTTAGTACCGGCTTCTTATTTATGGTTGGCTTGGTTGGGAATTTTCATTTTCACTTTAATAATAAGTGTCATATTTGTTTACCACTGGCGACAATTTGGAATGAAAAACAATATTGTTCGTTTAGCGGAATTAATTTATTTAATAGTAACCGGTTTATTACTTATTTTGTCCGCCATTATGATTTTAGTCTTTTCATTATTTTAATTATGATTAAATTTGAACCAGGAGAAAAAATAGAAGCTGAAGTTCGCAAACATTGGTTTATTATTTTATTAGAAGGTATCACTTTAAGTTTTGTTGCCTTAATCCCCTTTTTAGGTTTGGTTTTAGTGGTTCTTTTAACTCCGATTTCTATAGATGCTAAAACTTTTTATCTTTTCTCAATTATTTATTTATTCTTTATTCTATTGCTTTGGATAATATTCTTTTGGGGCTGGACTTCTTACTATTTGGATGTCTGGATTATTACCAACAGAAGAATTATTCACACAGATCAAATATCTTTTTTTAATCGAGAAATTTCTAATTTTCGACTGGAAAGAATTCAAGATGTAACCGTGGAAATTCCGGGCTTTTTTGCCACCATGTTACGTTTTGGCCATATACATGTTCAAACAGCCGGTCAAGGTAAAGACTTTATACTCAATTACGCCACCGATCCGGATAAAATTAAAAAAATTATACTCAGAGTGCACGATCGAGCTATCGGTCGGTTTGGAGAAAAAACCTCAAATTTAAATCATTCTCCTGCTTATTAAATTCTGAAAAAATAAAACCCACCAACTCGAAAGTGGCGGGTTTTATCTTAAATACCAAACGGCTTACTCAGCAGGTTGGTCGGCACCTAATCCAGGTTCAGAAACTCCTTCTCCTTCCGGAGCAGTGGTTTCTTCTTCTTCAGTACCTTCTACTGGCTGCTGATCGCCGCCATTAGTCGTATTCAAATCGTCCATAAATATACGAAAACTAATGTTTATAATGACGACCTTTGTTTTAAATACTAGCAAAAAAAATACAATTCATCAAGGAAAAGATTCTAATTACTCAGATTTTATCCACAGGTTTAAAATGGGGATCAGACTGTGTTAAATTAACTCTCTGAGCTAAATAAAAGACAATAATCGGACCAACTAAAGTAGTAACCGTACTTAATAAAACCAAAGCAGCTGTTAAAATTTCATCTATCATTCCCAATTCGCGGCCGGCAAAGATTACAGCCAGAGTAGTAAATAATTGCACAATAGTGGAAGTACCAATTAATAAATTTTCTTTTTTATTAAATCCAACCAAAGAGCCAGCCAAGTAACCACTAATAAATTTAGAACCGATGGATCCAATGATGATCACCAAAATCAATAACCAAGCCCCTTTAGCCGTTGTTAAAATACTAAGATCTGTTTTAATTCCCACCATCACTAAGAAAACCGGAATAAAAAAACTATAGCCAACTGATTTTATTTTTTCTTTTAATATATCACTGGTAATTGAATCTGCTAAAATTAAACCGGTAAAAAAACCGGCAATAATATCGTGTAAGCCAATTAATTCAAACAAAACTACCACCCCAATTAAAATTGTAAAAATTAATCTTAATTCCTCTTGAAACAAATTTTTATCTGAACGCACCGCTGATCTAATAGAAGCTAAAAATTTTCTCAAATAAGGAATTGATTGTCGAGTAATAATTAAACCGCTTAAAATTATTAAATAAAATAAAGGTAAAGGAATACCGGTTTCCGGTCTAATTAATTGTAAAATTAAAGAAAAGAACAGTAAACTAACTATGTCTTGGATTATAGCCGAACCTACTATGGATTGACCAATTTTAGAAGTCATTAAACCGGTAGATTCCAAGACCGGTACAATAACCGCTACCGAAGAAGACATAAAAATTATTCCGATTAAAACGGCTTCCAATAGACCATAACCAAAAACCAACCCAATTCCCGAACCAACCAAAAAAGGAATTAAACTGTTAATCAAAGACAACTTTGCTATTTTAGATTTTAATTTACCTAAACCGGATAATTTTATTTCCAAACCGGCCATAAACATTAAGAAAATTAAACCGATATTACCAATTAATTCTAAGGCATCGTTTGGTTTTATCCAATCCAAACCGGAAGGACCGATAGTTAAACCGGCTATTATTAAAGCAGCCACTAAAGGTAAATGTAATCTTTTAAATATCTCCGAGAAAAATAATCCTGTCAGCAAGATAATAAAAAATGGTAATAATTGGGTCATAGATTAAAATATTATAGCAAAAATTTTTATTCTTTGATATAATAATCCTATGTCTTTACAAAGAATACCGGGGCATCAACAAATAAATACGGATAAAATTACCGGCCTTCACCCCAATATTTGGGGAGATTTTAAAAATTTAACCGGTGATGTTTCCAAAATAAACGGAGATATTGATCAATCTAAAATTACCGGAGAGGCTTCCAGGATTAGTGGCAATTTAGCAGGTGTTTACGGTGATGTTTCCAATATTATCGGTGATGTTTCCAATATTATCGGTGATGTTTCCAAAATAAACGGCAATATCTCCAATATTTCCGGTGATGTTTCCGGTATTGTCGGTAACACCACCAAACTCAAAGGTGATGTTACTCGTATTCACGGTCAAGTGGATAATATTAACGGTGATGTTTCGGATTTGGGAGGCAATGTCTCTCAACTAAAAGGAGAAGTTACCAATATTTCCGGCTTAGTTGGTAATATCTCCGGTAATGTTTCTAAATTAACTGGTGATGTTTCCGGTTTAGTAGGCGATGTTACGGGCTTAGCCGGTAATGCCACCGGAATAGAAGGAGAAGCTACCGGTTTAGAAGGAAATATAGAGCAATTAATCTCCTAAATATTCCTCCCATAATTTAAAATAATCCTCTCGTTGCCAAGGATTGGTGTCTCTCATTTTCACTTGATCATTTAATTTTAAAACTTTAGTCAATTGAAATCCGACTTCGTAATAATCAGATATTTTTTTAACTGTTGTTGTTTTTTGACCCCAAGGTACCACTATTCCCACCAACTCTTTTGGTCTTTTTTCATCCCAAGCCGGAATCAATTCTGTCTCTAATTCTTTTTGACTCAATAAATCCCACTCCGCCATAAATACCAAAAAGATGTTATCTGTTTCTTGAATTTTATCATAATCAGCTTCCGACCATAGCAATAAAGGGCTGTTATTATTACCGGCTAGTAAATCTCCGGACCAGTTATTTATTTCAGTTGATGGATTGGTGGTTACGGTAATATCCTCTTCTTGATTATCAATAGTCAAAAAATCCATTTCAGTTGATATTAATTCCTTTATTGAAGAAGAAAACTTCAACCCTAAAGGAGGATTAATGGATAAATATTTTTTTTGATTAAAATTAAGCCAACCATACCAGCCTAAAACAATTAACAAAGGTAAAAGAATAACTAATAAATATTTTAATTGATAACCTGTTTTTTGCATAAGCTAATTATACTTCAATTATTCCCCCACCCAAACATACTCGATTATCGTAAATAACTAAAGATTGTCCGGCAGACAAAAAAGATTGTGGTTTTTCAAATTTAACCAAATAATATTTATCAGCCTTAATTTCCACTAAACAATTTTGCAATTTTCCTAAATGACGGAAACGACAAGTATACACTTTATCCGGAAGCGGTTTTTCCGCTATCCAATTAACATCACTAATTAAAACCGAATCTCTTTGAGTTAGTTTTTCAGCTTCGACCAAAGGAGCTACCGTTAAAGTATTTGTTTTAACATCTTTAGCCACCACATAATGAGCCGGAGTCTGTCGATCATAAACTTTTAAACTAAAACCGTGACGCTGACCGATAGTGTATAATTGTACTCCTTGATGTCGACCTATCGTTTTACCGGTGGTATCTACAATCAAACCCGGTTCTGTTTTTATAAACTTTTTTAAAAATTCCGGCACATCTACTTGACCTAAAAAACAAATCCCTTGACTGTCTTTTTTTTGAGAATTAGGTAATCCCAAACGCTCGGCTTCTTGTCTGACTTTTTCTTTGGTCATATCTGCCAAAGGCCATAAAATATTTTCCAACTGTTTTTGTTTTAAAGTCCATAAAAAATAACTTTGATCTTTGTTTGTATCAGCACCGGATAATAAACGCCAATAACCATCATTGCCTAACTGTCGACCGGCATAATGACCAGTAGCTACTTGTTTAATGCCCTTGGCTTGAACCGCCCTTAAAAAAGCTCCAAATTTAACTGTCTGATTACATAAAATATCCGGATTAGGCGTGCGCCCTTTTTGATATTCAGCCAACATATAATTTACCACTTCTTGTTTATAAATTTCAGCCAAATCAATAGTGGCCAAAGGTATTTCCAAAACCGCTGCCGCTCTTTGAGCTGATTGTCTTTCAGCCGGCCATAGACAATGACTGTTAGGTATCTCCCAAGCTTTAATAAAAACTCCTATAACTCGGTAACCGGCTTCTTGTAATAAACCGGCTGTTACACTGGAATCTACTCCTCCGGACATACCAACAACCACTGTCTTTTTTTTAATTTCAACCGTAGCGTCTGTTGTTATATCTGCCGCTAGAACCGGAGGTGGATGAATATCTTCTAACCAATCATTCATGGTTTAAATTATAGAGCCATTAATTTTTGATACAATTCTAAAGTAGCCTTAGCATCTGCCAAGGCAGTATGAGCTTTTTCATTTTTAATTCCAAAATAATCATTTAAAGAACCCAGATTAAATTTATCTATAACCGGATCTTTAAATAATTTGGCAAAGGCAACAGAAATGGTATCCAATTTGGCATAATGCATTTTATTTTCAATACCGGTTTTAATAAAAGCCTGATTCAAAAATCGCCAGTCAAAAACCAAATTATGAGCCACCATAATAGCGCCAGCTGTTTTCTCGGCCACCTCCGGCATAACTTGATCCAAAGTAGGTGCAAATAACCATTCTGCTTCATTGTAACCATTAACTCGTAAAGCTTGAGGCTCGGCTTTCTCTATCTTTTCCGGTTTAATTTTATATTCAAATTCGGTAATTGTTTCCAAACCTCCATCTAAACTCAAAGGTTTAGTTAAAACTCCGCCAATTTCTATAATTTCGTGATTATTTGGATCAAAACCGGTAGTTTCTACATCAATAAAAGCTAAATTGTATTTCTTCATAATAAGATAAGATTTTATTTTTAATAAATGATAAACCCTATCTTAACAAAAAAACAACTTAAACAAAAATTATTAACGTAAATATTTATTTTTGTTAACAACATGCTCACTGTGAGTAACGGTATAGTGTATATTTCCCTGCATATCTGATAAATAAAACAAATAAGGAGTTTCTATCGGCCGAATAGTCGCTTTAATGGCATTTAAGCCGGGATTGGCAATTGGAGTCGGTGGTAAACCGGGATGAAGATAAGTATTATAAGGAGAATCATATTTTAAATCGGCTAAAGTCACTTCAAAAGTATTTTTATTGATTATATAAGGAAAAACTGCATCGACTTGTAATTTCATATCGCTTTCTATGCGTTTCCACAACAAACCGGCTATTTTTTGTCTATCTTCGTATTTAAATGCTTCAAGTTCTAATAAAGAAGCCATAGTTAGAACCTGATGCAAGCTATAAGGAAACTCTTCTATTTCTTCTAACAAAGGAGTAATTTGTTCATTAAAATTATTCCGCATTAATTTAACCAAGTCTTTGGCTTTAATATAAGGACTAACTAAATAAGTATCCGGAAACAAATAACCTTCCAAACCATCTGTTAGACTAAACCATTCCTCTCGATCAAAAAATTCTAGTTTTTCCTCGGCAATATTAGCAATTTGATTAATAGATAAACCTTCCGGAATAAATAAACGAACCGGATCTAAACCAAAATCACCTTCAGCTAACATAGAAGCGGTTTGACGAATACCGGTACCTACAGACAAATTATACCAACCGGCTATTATATTATCTGATCGGTGAAAAATTCGCCAATACCATTTAAAAAAAGAAGCGGATTTTATAATATTTTCATCTTTTAATATCTGACTAATTTCTTGAACACTCGCCCCTTGTTCTATTTCTATGGTTTTTAACTCTGGAGTATATCTAAGATTACTGATTACAATTGAAATTATTAAAACTAAAAAAACAATAGTCACACCGGTAGTTACCACCGACCGTAGTCGCTTTTTAACATACTCAGTAATTCTGGATATAGTATTTTTAAAATAATTTAATATCATAAAGGTAAATTAGCCGGCGGTTCAGCTCTGTTGGATTCTATTCTATCCAGACCCGGAGTAGAAGCCACCTGTCCGGGTAAATGAAAAATGGTGGCTAATTCTTCAGTATTTAAAACAAACTGTTTTTTTTCATAAGGGGGATAAAAAAAAGATCGTCGCTTGTAAGAATCAAACAACCGCCATTTGCGACGAGCCAGTCGCCTATCACCAATATCTTGCCAAGGATAATTAAAACTAGTGGTTAAATCCGGTTTAAAACCGTTTAAATCCGCTGAATTATATTGTTTAACTGTGGCAATTAAACCACCAATATTGGTTTTCTTAAAAACACCTTTGGGAGCCAAGTAAATAGCCCGCAAACCGCAATCAAAACCCAATTTGGAAACATTTCGCTCTACCGCTTCTAAAACTTTTCTTTCTCCCGGAGTTAAAGTAAAAGCAGATAAAGCAATACTGGCCTGGTCGCCTCCTTTAGCCTGATCCCGTTTACTTAATTTTTCTATCAATTTTTGACCATCTTCTTTCCAGTCCACTTTTTTGAAAAAAGAATCTTTAGATTGAAAACGCTTGATTGACGCCCGAGCCGGAATTTGAATCCAGATTTGTTCTTCAGATGATACCGAACCTAAAAATTCCAAATTGGCAGTCATGGGATCGGTCTTTTCTTCTTCTTCTTGATGTTTGTCCATTCCGTAATCGACATAAGTTTTTATAGGATAAGCATCTTCTTTTTCTAACTTAAATTCCACCCCAAACATTTCCCATTCGGCTTCCGGCTCTCCAAAAGGTACATTATTAACATAATCTTCTACTTCTTTTATTTCAACACTGGGATACTGAGAATAGATAAGAGATTCAGCCAAATTACGGTGCTCTTCCATCACCCTAATATAAAATTTAATTCGACCACCGGAGGCCACTATCTCTAAAGTAAACCAAGGCCTGACATAACCTTCAAATATTCTCTTAATAAAAGTATTATCGGCCGTATTATGAAGCCCGGATAAGATCACTTCCATAGCCAAAGGGGTTTTGGTAATTTCCTTGGGCATTCTAATTTCCAATAAAGACCACTTCACATCTTTAATATAAACACCACGAATATAACGAATCCATAAATAATATAAAATAAACCCGGCAAAAACCGGAAAAGCATAAAAAAAGCTCCACATAAAAACAGGCAGTAATTGAGATATCAATTCCATAAAAATATTTAAATTACTATATTATTATAGCAACAAAAAAAGAACAAACCAAACAAATTAAGAAAAATTAATATAATGGTATCGACCATCAGGTCCTTGACGAATATCCTCACAATTCTGCAAATTAACTAAAATAGTATTATCTTTAACATATCTTTCTTTTTTTACTCGCTCTATAATTTCTTTTTTGGTTAATGGACCCTCACCGGCTAAAATGTTCTTTATTACCTCTTGCACCACTCCGGGATTATAGCCCCACTCGGATAAAGCATATAAACCACGACCCACCAATACAAAACGTTTATCTTTAATTAATTCATTATGACAAGTGGCCGGATGAGCTTCTCGTCCAAAAAGTTCTTCTATTCTTTGAGCCACTTCCAAAAAATGCATCGGGGAACCATGATGCCTTAAAACCAAATAAGCATAATCCCTGATACCTCGCATCCGCACGCTGGGAGAGTCGGTCAAACCCCATTCTCCCAAAGGATTTTTATTTAAATTTTTAGATAACTTTAACCAATGAACAGCCACATCTTCTTCTATAGATTTAATATCTTTTACAACATTTTGTAGTTTAGCTAAAAACCGACTTAATAAATCTTTTTCAGAAATCAGATCCTGATTAGTTAAATCCTGACATACGGCATCCAAACCATTTTCCACTTTTTGAGCCAAATCCGGATTAACCGTCCAGCGATGATGAAATAATTTATTTTCTTTCATCTTAGTAAAAGCATCGGATAAAACTAACAAAAAATGAATATAATTTTGAGTCAATTTATCTTTAGCCATTGTTTTCAAAAATTCCCTTTCATGAACTATTCCGCCGTAATAATTAATCAATTCTTTTAATTCTATAAAAGCTTCTTCATTTTTTTGATAAGCCTCGGCTTTTTTAACATTGACCAAAGCAAAGTTTTCTATCTGACGTACTCTTTCTCTGGTAATTCCATACTCTTTACCAATAGCCTCCAAGGTTTTTACTTGGCCACTCTTATCCAACCCATAGCGCTTAGTCAAAATGTCTTTAGCTCTTTCCGGAAGTGCAGTTAATAATTTCTGAACAACCGCTTTGGGTTTGAAAGTTAAAGTATCTTTTGTTTTAGTCATGTTAGTTATCTACTTTTTATCACTTATTCTAATAAAAGTCAATTTATTTAATTATTCTAACCAATTAAATTTAAAATTTTACCGGGAATATAAATTACTTTCTTTATTTTAGAAGCCTGAATATGTCTGGCTACTCCCTCTTGAGCTAAAGCTAAAGCCGTAGCCTCTTCTTCAGGAGTATCTATAGTCAATTCTAACACCCCTCTAACCTTTCCATTGATCTGAACCGCTATTTTAACGTCAGCTGTCTCTAAATATTTTGTTTCCACTTGAGGCCAAGCAGACAAATGAACTGATCCGGTTCCATTTAATGCTTGCCATAATTCTTCAGCCAAATGAGGAGCCACCGGAGCTAAAATTTGAATAAATCTTTTTTGATCTTTAAGGTTAATAGCTGAATCATCTGCGCCTGTACCTAATTCTTTAATAAAAGTCATTAGAGCCGATACCATGGTATTATAATCCATAGTTTCAATATCGGCAGATACTTTTTTAATGGTTTGTTCCAATAATCTTTTTATATTTTTATCCGTTTGTTTAACCGGTTTATTTTGCCGATTCAATATAGCCAACCACACTCTTTCCACGAACCGGCGACTACCAATCAAACTATCGGTACTCCAAGCAATCTCAGCTTCAAATGGTCCCATAAACATTTCATATAATCTTAAAGTATCGGCACCATAAGTTTTAACCACATCGTCCGGATTAACCACATTCCCCCAACGCTTACTCATTTTCCGACCATCTGTACCTAAAACCAAACCTAAGTTTCTACCCAAACGCTTAACCGGTTCTTTGGTGCTGACCACTTTTTGATCATATAAAAATTTATGCCAAAAGCGCGCATAAATCAGATGCCGAGTAGCATGCTCCGTCCCCCCGACATACAAATCAACCGGTTGCCATTTTTTTTCTTTCCGAGGATCAACTAAAACTTTTTTATTAGTCGGATCTATATAACGCAAATAATACCAACTGGAACCGGCCCACTGTGGCATGGTATTGGTTTCTCTTTTAGCCGGGCTATTACATTGAGGACATTTAACCCGGACCCAGGATTCTATTCCAACCAACGGTGACTCTCCGGTGCCTGTCGGTTGATAATTTTTAACTTGAGGTAATTTAACCGGTAAATCCGACTCCGGCACCGGCACCACTCCGCAGTTATCACAGTGAATAAGAGGAATCGGTTCTCCCCAATAACGCTGTCGTGAAAAAACCCAATCCTTTATCTTATAAGAAACAGTTTTTTTACCCCGAACATATTTAGCAATAGCCGTCTTAGCCACCTGACTATCCAAACCGTTAAATTGACCGGAATTTTTTAAGTGCCCAACTCCAGTAAAAACCCCGGTTGTTTTTTCATTTGGTTTAATAACTTCTTTAATCGGTAAATCGTATTTTATAGCAAATTCATTATCTCGTTCATCATGCGCCGGTACCGCCATAATGGCTCCGGTACCCACATCACCCATAACATAATTAACAATCCAAATCGGTACCTTTTTATTATTAGCCGGATTAACGGCATATAAACCGGAAAAAATACCGGACTTCTGCTGATCGGTTACATAATTTTTCTTGGCCCTCTCTTTTAAAGTTTTTTGAACATATGCTCTAACCGCTTTATCTGTTAAGTGTCCGGATTCTACCCAGGCCTCAGCCACCTCCGGTGATAAAGCCATAAAAGTTACTCCAAAAATAGTATCCGGACGAGTAGTAAATATTTCCAAGTCTTTATCTATAACCGGAACCGGGAATTTAATTTTTACCCCCTCACTCCGGCCAATCCAATTTCTCTGAGCCTCTTTAATAGACTCCGGCCAATTTAAATCGTCTAAATCTTTTAATAAACGATCGGCATATTTGGTTATTTTCAAAACCCACTGTCTCATGGGCTTTTTTTCTATCTCCGAACCGCACCGTTCACATAAACCATCCTCCAAATCCTCATTAGCCAAACCCGTCTGACAAGACGGACACCAATTTATGGGTTCATAAGACTCATAAGCCAAACCTTTTTTATACATTTGTAAAAATATCCATTGAGTCCATTTATAATAATCCGGATCAGTAGTACTTATCTCTCGTGACCAATCGTAATCAAAACCGATTATCTCCAATTGTTTTTTATAACGCTTAATATTTTTAGCCACCACTTGAGCTGGATGAACTTTATTTTTTATAGCATAATTCTCCGCCGGTAAGCCAAAAGCATCCCAACCCATGGGATGCAAAACATTATAACCGTTCATTCGTTTAAATCTGGAATAAATATCAGTAGCAATAAAACCTTTGGGATGACCCACATGAATTCCCACCCCTGAAGGATAAGGGAACATATCCAAAACATAACATTTTGGTTTTCGACTAGTGTCTTTGGTTTTATAAATTTCTTTCTTTTGCCATTGTTTCTGCCATTTCTTTTCTATTTTAGTATGATTATACTCTGGTACTTTTTTAGACATGCTTTAAAAATATTTATTGACTCAGTATAGCAATAAAAACCAATCTGTCCAATAATAAAATTAAATTCTAAATTCGATTACATCACCATCTTTAACAAGATAATCTCTACCCTCTAAACGAAGCCAACCTTTTTCACGAGCCAAACTCCTGGAGCCGGCTGTTAACAAATCTTGCCAATTAATCACTTCAGCTTTAATGAATTTATCTTGGAAATCCGAATGAATAGCCGCTCCCGCCTCCGGAGCTGTTTGCCCGGCTTTAATAGTCCAACCTCTGGTTTCATCAACACCAGTGGTAAAATAAGTAATCAAGCCCAAGATTTTATAAGCGGTTTTAGCCAACAAATCCAAACCGGATTCCTGAAAACCCAAACCTTCTCGAAAAGATAAACGCTCACTTTCTTCCAAGAGAGCAATCTCGGCCTCAGTCTTAATATCCATCACCACCAATTCTCCGGCCATTTTGTTTATATACTCAATCACCTCAGCCGGCACTTCCCGACCGGCTTTCTGATTAACAACATAAATCACCGGTTTGGCGGATAAAAGACCCAAAGATTTAACTAAAAATAATTCCTCAAGACTTAAACCTAAAGCGGAAACCGGCAAGCCGGCTTCCAACTGCGGAATTATTTTATCTAAAACCGCTATTTCTTTAATTACTTCTTTCTCTTGCCTATTTAACTTTTTAGCCAGATTATCTTTATGTTTGGTCACGACCGCCAAATCCGCCAAAATTAATTCTAAATTAATGGTTTCCATATCCGCCAGAGGATCTATCTGACCGGCAACATGAACCACATCAGAATCTTCAAACACTCTAACCACTTGAGCGATGGCATCGGTCTCTCTAATATTAGCCAAAAATTTATTCCCCAAACCTTCTCCAACCGAAGCTCCGGCAATTAAACCGGCAATATCTACAAACTCCACCACCGGCGGTAAAACTTTAACCGACTGACTTAAAACCGCCAATTGATCTAAGCGCTTATCCGGCACCGGCACTACTCCAACAGTCGGATCAATAGTACAAAACGGATAATTTTCCGCCGGTACTTCCCGACTGGTTAAGGCATTAAATAAAGTGGATTTACCAACATTAGGTAACCCAACAATTCCAATAGATAAACTCATGAACTCTACTATCTACTTTTTTCAGAAAAAATTCAAGTTTTATTTTATTTTTAAACTAAAACTATTTCCCCATCAAGTCTCTAATCTGCGAAGCATATTTTTTCATAACTTCCATTGAGGCTTGTTGCTGTCCTTTCTTTTCATGTTTAACTTTATGATCAACCTCATCAGCAATTTTCTTAAACAAATCCGGATCCTTATTCATTAATTCCATTATCATGTCTATTTGATTAGCCGGCACTCCTTTACGCTTTAACATTTGTTTAACGACAAAGTTTTTTATCATTGTTTTATATTTTATGATTTATAATTCTTTTCAATTTAACAAATATATGCTAAATTTTCAAACGACAGGGCCCATAGCTCAGCTGGTAGAGCGCTACAATGGCATTGTAGAGGTCAGCGGTTCAATCCCGCTTGGGTCCACCAAAATGTAAATAAAATAAAATATTTTAATAATCTATTATTTTATTTCTCTTAATTTCTGAGCGAGTTTTTTTATTTTTTCCTCATCAGCTTTTGGACCATCGTTTGAGGTAATATAGCCTTCATAGATTTCAAAAAATTGATCATTTTTACTGTGATATTGTTTCCATTCACCTTTTTTCATATACCCAGTTCCATGCATTGGAAACAATTTAATATGGGCATGATCAATTCCTGTTCCTTCCATTATTAAACCTACCCTTCCAACATCTTCAAAATGTTTAATTAAATTTTTTGAAACGGTTTTAGCAGCAAGAACGAATTTGTTCAATTTATTATCAGGCATCCCAAGCACATCACTGCCATAATGTTCTTTTGGAATAACTACCGTAAAACCTTCAGTATTTGGCCATATTGAAAGAAACGCCATAAATTCATCATTCTCCCAAAAGATACCGGGTGTTTTAATATCACCACTAATTATTTTACAAAAAATACATTCACCTTCTTTTGTTGTAGATTTGTAATCAGCCATAATATAAATTTTAAAAAGTTTAATTATTGCGCATAACAGAGTACAAAAATGAGCTGGACAGATTAAGGTGAGAACTGCGGAGTTAATTTGGAATTTACGTATGTTAGTTTTGAATAAAATTATTTTTCTTCTAATTCTAATTTAAATTCTTTTAGAAAGGTGTAAAATTAGTGTCTTAAAAAGAGATACTTACCAAATGCTCCGGAAGGCAAACGAATAAACATTAGCGACCGACGACAATATAATGTAGAAAAGATTTAATACTATCTTTATATAATATGATATAATTTATTTATCTATGAAACAATTAAAATTTACTGAACCTTTACCTAATTTGGTTTTGGGTGGTCAAAAAGATACAACTTGGAGAATTAATGACGACAAAGAAATTTCTACAGGAGATCAACTTTCATTATGTTGCAATGACGAACGAGAATTTACAAAAGCAGAAGTTATTTGGATAAAAGAAACAACTTTTGAAAATTTAACAAATGAAGACAAAGAAGGACATGAAAAATTCTCGTCAGATGAAGAAATGCTCCAAACATATTCAGGATATTACAATATAAAAATTGAACCCAAAACCAAAGTAAAAGTAATAAAGTTCAAACTTCTTTAATCAAATTTTTCCGAACAATATTACACATAATGTTTGCATATATATGTGAAGTTTTACCGACTTCCTTATTATTTTATCATAGGCAATATGTATTTCTGGCCATCGTTATATTTTTGTATAAGTTCAATATCTTTGAGGTCTTTTTCTCTACCTAACTGCGTTTTCCATTCTACAACATATTTAAGTTGCACAAAGGGGAAATTTGCGATTGTTTCAGCGGTATCAATCATTTCATCAACATTAATTATTTAATAATCAGCTATTATTATTTGTGGTTCTTTTTGAATTAATTCATCATGATCATGAATATGGGATTTTTTAAATTCCTTGTATGTATATATTTTATCACCTTTTAAATGAACTACTCCGTTTTTAGGTAAATCATTTAAATGCGTATAAATATTTACAATTTTACCATCACGAATAATTAAATGAGCACATCCATTTAGTTTTTTGACCATAACAAAAGATAATTTACGACTTTATAAACATAACTAAAAACTTAATTTTGTATAATTCATTTTATCCAAACTACACATCTATATTATAACAACACCTTACATATTATACAAACCCAATCATTTGCAATAATCAACAAACACCACTAAAATAAATTTTTAAATTATCTCTAAAATCTCAGTTAAATCATTAACAATATAATCCGGGACCTGCAACTTGTTAGCCGGCTGTAAATCCTTCCATTTACCGCGATTAATCCTAACCGTAAAGCAACCCAATTGCTTACCATAAGTTATTTCTCTATCTATTCTATCCCCTGCCACCAATATTTCTTTAGTTTCTATTTCAATATAATCATTTATTATTTTCTCAAAAATTTTGTATTTTTCTTCTCCGGTAGAACAAATAAATATTTCTTCAAAATAATCATTTATTTTTAAAATCTTGATCTTTTCTGTTTGAATTTTCTCCGAACCGATAGAAACTAAAAACAAAATAATTCCTTTGGCTTTTAGGGTTTTTAAAACAGATAGAGTTTCCGGAAAAAGTTTGATCTCATTTAGTCCGGAATAGGTTTCGTCCAGTTGGCCGGAGGTATCAAAAAGGGTGTCGTCTAAATCAAAAATAACTATTTTCATAAAAGCTCAACAATTAAGCGAGATATTTTTTCGGCATCATGTCGGATTATTTCATCTTGGAAAACCAAATCGGCTTTTATTATATTATTAACATATTGTTTAACAGCGGGCTCATCCAAAACTACCGGTTGGGATCTCTCTTTTTCGTATTTTGTCAAAATATTTTCAGACAACTCGGTTGTATTAAATAAAATATAATCCACTTTCCGTTTATTTAAATATTGGTAAATAACAGAAACAAAATCCGAAGCTTGAAAACCATTGGTTTCTCCCCATTTGGTCATAATATTACAGACATAAACCACTTTGGCTTTGGAATTCAAACTCAGAGCTTGATTAAAACCGGAGACCAAGATATTGGGTAAAATGAAAGTATATAAATCTCCCGGACCAATTATTAACAAATCCGTTTCCATTATCGCCTCGTAAGCCTCACGGTAAATAACCGGATTGGGTTTTAAAAATATTTTATCTATTTTAATTGAACCATCATGTTTAGGAATATCTATATTAGTCTCACCCTCTATTAAAGTCCCGTCTTTCAATTGAGCACACAAATGAGCCGGATCTAGGGAAATGGGTAAAACTTGACCTTTAATATTTAAAATCTCACCGGCTTTTTTAATCGCCCCCACCTGACTAGTAGTAATCTCTGTTAAAGCTTGTAATGGCAGATTACCAAAACTATGACCGGATAAGGAGCAATCATCTCGAAAACGGTAATTAAATAAATCCCGTAGTGTCCGATCACTGCTATCCGGAGCCAAAGCTACTAAAGATCGGCGGATATCTCCGGGAGGTAAAATTCCAAATTCATCTCGCAATAAACCGGTACTACCACCGTTATCAAAGGTGGTTACAATTGAAGTAATGTCCACCGGGTAATTTTTTAAACCCTTTAAAACATTAAAAATACCCGAACCTCCGCCAACTACGGTTATTTTTTTCATACAGTTACTCTAAACCAAAATCAACTTTAGAACAAACCATTCATTAAAATAAGCTAGGCCACACTTAAATAAACAACTATACTAACAATATCGCTCAAAAGAGTGGTAAAAGGCCCGGCGGTCACTGCCGGATCAGCCCCTAAACGCCAAAAAATCCATGGCATAAATAATCCAATACCAACAGCTATGGTGGTAGTTAAAAGAAAAGATAAACCTAAAACCAAACCGGCCAATAAATTACCCCAGAAAAAACTAATCAAAATAAAAGATAATAAACCAATACTAGATCCTAATAATAAACCCACCATAATCTCTCGACGAATATATCCAAATAAAGACCAACCATTTCCAATAGTTAAACTACGGACAAAAATTACCTGGCTTTGAGCCCCAACGGCATCCGCCATATAAACTACTGCCGGTAAAAAAGCGGCTATTAAAACTATTTCCGCCAACATTTCTTCAAATATACCAATAATACCGGCAGCTAAAAGACCTCCCATCAATCCTAATAATAACCAAGGAGCTCTTTTTTTAAAATATAAACTAACCGGAGCTTCTAAAAGATCTATAGTTACTTTAGTTGAACCTAAAACACCACCAGTTTTCAATAAATCTTCGGTATGTTCATCATGAAGAATCTCCATCACTGTATCCGAGACAATTGCTCCCACAAAACGACCATCAGGGGTAACCACCGGTATCCCTTTTAATTTGTGTTTAACTACCAATAAAACCGCTTTTTCTCTATCATCTGTGGTTTTAATTTTAATTAAAGGTTTATCTTTAGAAATTAATTTAGCCAAAGATGTATCTTTATCTGCTTTTAAGACATCTTTAACGGAAACCACCCCGGTTAATTGATTTGACTGACCGATTAAATAGATATAATTAACACTATCATAACCATTACCGGACCATTCTAACTTCTTTCTAACCTCACCGGCGGTTATTGACGGTTCAAAGGTGGGAACCTTATTCGTAGCCCAGTTTTGAGCCTGATGATTATCTTTGTTTTTTAAATCTAACCTATTTACCATAGCTTCATTATATTACATAAATCGCTTTTCCAAAACAAAATTATTAGTTGCTCTTGTATTTATTTTAAGCTATAGTTAAAAACGTTTTAGAGATGGGCCCGTAGCTCAGTTGGCTAGAGCACCTGTTTTGCACTCAGGAGGTCGCAGGTTCGATTCCTGTCGGGTCCACTAAAAAATCCTTTACTTTCTCTGCCAATATGTTTAGATAGAAAAAGAAAGGAGATTTCCCATGAAAAGCATACAGTGCTTCCGTTGCGCCAAGTGCCGGCGTTTGGTGAGAATTAAGCTTTTTGGCTCCACCCTCTGGCATCAGAGGAAAGCCAAAAAAGTAAAATTGTCTCACCGCCGGCGGTACTTTTGCCGCCGCTGTTTTCCACATCATTAACCCCGTCCATTAAGGACGGGGTTTTACTTTTAGTTACATCTAAAAGATTATTTACGCTTTAAAGCCAAAGACACCAAATGATCCAAAAAGTCCGAATAATCACAACCAATAGCTTCTAAAGATTTGGGTAAAAGAGAAGTCGGGGTTAAGCCGGGTAAAGTATTTACTTCCAAAATATAAATCCCTCTGGTGGGAGAAACTATAAAATCTGATCTGGAATAATGACGCAAACCCAGAGTTTGATGAGCTAAAATTGCCAACCGACCAAGTTCTTCTCCTAATTGACCGGTAAATTGTCCCGGACATAATTCTTCAGTCAAACCGGAATATTTATCTTCATAAGACCAAACAGAGCTGTTTACCGGCCTCCGAATTTCTATCGGCAATAGCGGATAATAATTTAAACCTCTGAAATCATCTACCACACCACAAGTGGCTTCCACTCCTTTAATATACTCCTCTACCATAATTTGGTTGGAATATTCTAGAGCTTGCTCTATCCCGGATAATAAATCCGATAAATTATCAGCAAAAAATATTCCCACCGAAGAACCACGATCAGCCGGTTTAATTACCCAAGGGGGTGAAATTTTTCTAAATACGGTTTGAGCTATAATTTGAGGTTCATCCAACCAAGTAAAAGCCAAACCGGGAGGCACCTTCAGACCGGCTTGGTGTAAATATTTTCCGGCTAAAGGTTTATTAACCCCCAAAGCCGAAGCTAAGCGCCCGGAACCGGTATAAGGAACTTGAAAATCTTCCAATACTTTTTGAACCTGACCATCTTCACCGTATTCTCCATGCAAGGCATTAAAAATAACCTCGGTCTGTTCAAAAACTTTTGCCGGGGAAATTGGCAATCCAATTGAATGCCAAACCCCTTGTTTGTCTATAAAAATATCCGCCGGAGTATACTTATCAGTTGGTAAATGCTTTAAGATTTCCGCTCCGGTCTTAAGTGAAACTTCATATTCACTACTGGGCCCTCCTCGTAATATTCCAACCCGAATCTTGGGCATAAATATTTAAAATTTATTTATTGAGATAATTATCGACCTTTTCCACCACATCATCTAAAGTGAAATTGGCTTTTATTAGATAATCATTAGCTCCCAAAGTTTTAGCTTTTTCAATATCTTCTCTTTGACCTAAATTAGAAAAAACCACTACCGGAATATCTTTAGCTTGATCATCAGCTTTCATTTTTTCCAGAACTTCAAAACCGCTCATTCCGGGTAACAATAAATCCAATAATACTAAATCCGGCTTCTCGTCCACCGCTGTCGATAAACCGCTATTACCGTCTACAGCCGTAATAACTTCATAATTTTCTTCACTTAACCTTTTAACAGTCAAAGAACGCAAAAATTCATCGTCTTCAACTACTAATATCTTTTTTTTATTATCTTCTGCCATATTTATAAAATATTAATTTTTAAAATTTTAAACTATTAATTTACTTATTCAGAATTCGGAGCCGGTGGTGGTGTAGAAGCTTTAACACTTGTCGGTTGTTTTAAAGGTAAAATAAAATGAAAAGCAGTTCCTTCTCCTTCCACACTTTCAAACCAAAAAGTACCTTTATGGTTTTCTATTATATCCTTGGATATATATAAACCAATACCACTGCCATCAGGCTCATTAGCCACTGCGTTACTGGCTCGAAAGAACTTGTGAAAGATCTTTTTTTGCTCTGCTTCGGGGATGCCTATACCGTTGTCTTTAACCACCACTTCTAAACTACTTTGAGCACTATTAATTCTATCATCTTTCAATTCTACTGTCACCTGTCCATCATTTTTAGAGTATTTAATAGCATTATCCAATAAATTTTCCAAAACCATTCTAATTTTCCCCAAATCTGCTTCCACTAAATGAGTTTTTTCCGGTATTTTAACTTCCAAATTAATATTCTTACTTTCCACTCGAGAAGAAAATTCCTGAACAGTTTTGTTGATTAAATCCGCCAAACTAATTTCTGCAAAATTATAATCTCTTTTATCCGCTTCAATATGATCAATATTAAGCAAATTATTAACAATAGTAATCATTTTCTGAGTACTGTTTAAACCTCTTTGTAAAAAATCTTTCTGTTCTTCAGTCACCTCACCCAATTGCCCTTGATTCATCATCCCCAGAGTCCATTTAATAGCCGCCAAAGGAGTTCTTAGCTGATGAGTAGTCACTGAAATAAACTTAGATTTGGCTTGTTCTAAATTATTTAATTTTTGTTTAGCCATTTCCAATTCGGTATCCTTGGCTTGAGCTTTGCGCTCAGTGATCATTACTCTCTTCTCCAACTCCTCTATTCTTTTTAAATATTCTGAGACATCTTGATGGTGAATTATTCTGCCGGCTCCAAACAAAACAGCCATCGGTCTTATAAACTGGTAATGATAAGCCAGTCCGGCATAAACCAATAAATAAACCAAACCGGAAACCACTAAAACAGACCAAGTTTGATGATCTTCCAATCCGGATAAACCACTTGTTATTAAACTGTCAGCCAGTGATAAACCTAAAATTACCAACCAAGAAATTATTAAAACTAAACCGGAACCAATATAACCAAACAAAACAATTCCGGAAATTAGAGGCCATAACATTAATAAGATTGTCCAAGCATTAATACCGGTAAAAAATAACAAACCGGCAACGATGAATAAATCAAAAATAATTTGAAACCAGCTCAAGTAATTAACATTTTTAATCCTTTGTTGACCAATTAATTTATTAATCAGTAAATATAACGGTAAATTAACAACAACCATTATTCCCAAAAATAACAAACTACCTCCCAATTGAGCAGAGATTTCCGGTAACCAACCCTCTTCGGTTAAAAAAACCAAACCGGCTAAAATTAAAATACCAACCAATAGAAAAACCCAGCGAACAAACACCAGACGCAAATTAAAATCTAATCTGAATTGTTCCAACTCGTTCATATAATATAATGAAAATCTATTTCATTATATCATTGTTCTTCTTTTTTTTCTATGAAAAGCCAAGGCAAAACGATGGGCTTCATCGTTGGCGGCGATTATTAAATGATCTTGGTTAACCGGCCACTTTGGTGGCCGCTTAATTATTTTTTGAGGTCTGTGTTTTTCATCTTTAACCACTCCCACCACCGGAATAGATAATTTATTTTTTTGAAGTATTTTTTCTATCACCCCCACTTGAGCCTGACCACCATCGGCAACTATTAAATCCGGTAAAAGCCAGTCTTTATGTTTTAAACGCCGGTTTAACAATTCCGCCAAAGCAGCGGTATCATTAGGCCGACCGGCAGCTTTACCTTTAATAATAAAACGACGATACTCATTCTTAAGCGGACCTTGGTTATCCAAGACCACCATTACACCAACCGTATTTTGACCGGCCAAATGAGCCACATCATAAGCTTCTATTCGTAATTCTCCAATATCCACCAAAGGTCTTTTGATCACCGAAACATCTTTTAAATTATTCAATGTCTGTAAACGATTACGGTAAATAGTTGCTTGTTCAAAATCTTGAACTCGAGCTGCTTGTTGCATTTCTTTTTCCAATTGAGTCAATAGTTTTTTCTTTTTACCTTCGAATAATAATATTATATGTTTAATATTTTTCAAATATTCTTTATGGGAAATTTCTCCGGTGCAAACTCCGGGACATAGACCAATTTGCCTATTAAAACATGGTTTGGGATTTTTGTTTTTTAAATCCCCTTGAGGTTTACATTTATCTCTAAAAGGAAAAAGCCGGCGAATAATTTTTAAACCCGCTTTTAATTCCGGACCATGAGGAAATGGTCCAAAGCTTTTTTTAACTTGATCAGGATCTACGACGGTACTTAAATCCTGTCCGCGAACCATTAAGACTCGAGGCCAAGATTCTTTGGTAATAACCACAAACCAAAAACTCTTATCGTCTTTAGCTTTGGTATTATAAGGTGGGTTATATTTTTTAATCAAAATCGCTTCCTGCAATAAAGCTTCCAAGACCGAATCACACTCTTGATACTCAACCTTGGTAATTAATTTAACCATAGCTTCAATTTTCGGCCCCCTGGTCTTGGTGATGTTTTTGTTAAAATAACTTTTAACCCTGCTTTTTAAAGAAGTGGCCTTACCAATATATAATATCCGTTTATTTTGTTTAAAAATATAAACACCCGGTTTATCCGGTAAATTGGATAATTTAGTTATTAAAACCGTTGGCATAAATTAGGCTTTAAATTTTGAACGTTTTAAATATTTTTTTAAATAAACAGCTGTATGAGAATCCGAAGAATCTATTATAGACTCCGGTAAACCAAAAGCCACCAAGCGACCGCCGGCCTGACCACCGTCGGGGCCCATATCTATTATATAATCCGAATTTTTTATCACATCCATGTTGTGTTCAATAATTAAAACGGTATTACCTTTATCCACCAATAATTGTAAAACTTTTATTAAATTAGCCACATCTTCATAATGTAAACCGACTGTCGGTTCATCTAAAATATAAAAACTTTTATAAACCATTGGTCGGTATAACTCCGAAGAGATTTTAACTCTTTGAGCTTCTCCGCCGGATAAAGTGGTCGCCGGCTGACCTAACTCCAAATAACCTAATCCCACATCATCTAAAGTTTTTAATCTATCGGCTATAGCCGGAATATCTGTAAAAAATTGTAAACCCTCCTCTACTGTCATTTTTAAAATTTCATATATATTTTTACCTTTATAAACCACCTCCAAAGTTTCGGTCATAAAACGCTTACCTTGGCAAACATCACAAGTAACATAAATAGTGGGTAAAAAATGCATTTCCACTGCCAACTGACCATTACCTTGGCAAGCTTCACAGCGCCCTCCTTTAACATTAAAAGAAAAGCGTCCCGGCTTCCAACCGCGAACTTTAGCTAAATCAGTTTCCGCCAATAATTCTCTAATAAAAGTAAAAGCTCCGGTATAAGTAGCTAAATTTGATCGCGGAGTTCGACCAATTGGTGACTGATCAATCATAATAGACCGACTTAAATATTCCGAACCTGTAAATTCTTTACAATTAACAATCTTATTAGTTCGGTAACGTCGATTAAGGCGTCGCTGCAAATTTTGATAAAGTATTTCATAAACAAAAGAAGATTTACCGGAACCGGACACTCCGGTAACAGAAATTAATTTACCTAAAGGAATATCTACATTTAAATTTTTAATATTATATATTTGCCCTCCTCTTATTTTTATAAATCCTTTGTTAGCGGTTCTTTTTTTAGACGGAACAGCTACTTCTTTTTTGCCGGTTAAATAATCTAAAGTTAAAGAATTATTTTTATTGGATTTGCTTTTTAATAATTTAGCAGTTTCCTCGGCTACCACCACTTCACCTCCATGAACTCCGGCTCGTGGCCCAATGTCCACTAAAAAATCCGAGACTAAAATGGTGTCTTCATCATGCTCCACCACAATAATAGTATTACCTTGATCTCTCAAACTAAGTAAAGTGGTTAATAATTGATCATTATCTTTGGCATGCAAACCTATAGTTGGTTCATCTAAAACATATAAAGTTCCCACCAAACGAGATCCCAATTGAGAAGCCAAGCGTATTCTTTGAGCCTCACCTCCGGATAAAGTATTGGCTTTACGATTTAGAGAAATATAATCTAATCCCACATCCAATAAAAATTGCAAGCGAGATTTTATTTCTTTTAAAATAACGGCAGCCACTTCCGCTTCTTTTTTAGATAGGTTCAATTGATTAAAAAAAGTTACAGCCTCTTTAATAGATAAAGCGGTAATCTCCACTATATTCAATTCTTGCTTACCGGAGTTCAAAAACACATTAAGAGCTTCCCGGCGTAGGCGAGCTCCTTGGCAAAGGTGACACTTTTCTTCTCCGTATAAATGTTTAGTTCCCAAACCGTGACATTCCGGACAAGCTCCATAAGGAGAATTAAAAGAAAAAAGACGCGGTTCTATTTCCGGATAAGAAAAACCGTCCTCCGGACAAGCAAAGCGAGCCGACATCAAAAAGGCCTCTTCGGCTTGACTCAAAACTTTTTTAGTTTTACCAACTTGAGTGATTACTACCCGCACCAATCCGTCAGAAGCCTTTAAAGCTTTTTCCACTCCTTCAGATAAACGATTCCGAGCATCATCAGATAAAGCCATATTTATTTTTCCGGCTAAAGTTTCTTTTTGGTCACCGGAGTTAAAATCCGCCGCTTCAATCTCATCAACCAAAACATCCAAATCATGTTTTTTATTCTTAGCCAAAATAATTCGATCTCGCAGATTGTATCGACGATCATTCAATAAAATTTCTTGATAACCTTTATCTAATAAATCATATAACAGTTGGTAATACTCCCCTTTCCGGCCACGAACCAAAGGAGCATAAATTTGCAGACTCCAATCGGTAGTCGAATTTTCAATAGCGGAGATTTTTTCCAGAGTTAAGGCAATAATTTCTTCGTGAGATAATTTTTTAATTTCTCGACCACAAACTAAACACTTGGGTTGACCGACTCGAGCCAATAATACCCGCAGATAATCATAAATCTCCGTGATAGTGGCCACAGTTGAACGCGGATTTTGTGATCTGGATTTTTGATCAATGGAAATAGCCGGGGATAATCCGGTAATTTCTTCCACATCCGGTTTGGCCATTTGCCTTAGGAATTGTCGAGCATAAGCCGACAAAGATTCAATATACCGTCTTTGCCCCTCGGCAAAAATGGTATCAAAAGCCAAGCTGGATTTACCGGAGCCGGACAAACCGGTAATAACCGTTAATTTATCCCGAGGAATTTTAAGCTCAATATTTTTTAAATTATGAGTTTTAGCTCCTTTAATATGTATATATTTTTCTGATTGAGACATAAATCATCACTAAAACCGGTGCCGATTGACTCCAGTTAAACCATAAGAGTCATCGCTCACCGCCTGTAGCTTTTACCTTAGCATAAAAACAAGAAACTAAAAACTTATTTGGACTTCTCTTTTAAAATTCTTTCCAATTCCAACAACTCATCTCGTAAAATGGCGGCGGTTTCAAAATCTAAATTTTTAACCGCTTGATTCATTTGTTTTTCTTTGGCTTTAATTGTCTTTTTAATATCTGCCACTGAGTCCAGTTTATCAAATTGTAAAAGTTGTCTGGCTGTTTCTTGACGAAAAGATTCTATAGTATCGGTAATATCAGCAATCTTTTTTTTAATGGTTTGCGGAGTTAATTTATGTTTTTTATTGTAAGCTAATTGAATTTGACGCCGACGATTGGTTTCTTCAATCGCTTTTTTTAAGGAACCGGTGACTCTATCGGCATATAAAGCTACTCGACCGGCGGCATTACGAGCGGCTCGGCCAATAGTCTGGATTAAAGCGGTTTCTGATCTTAAAAATCCTTCTTTATCTGCATCCAAAATACCGATAAAAGTTACTTCCGGTAAATCCAAACCTTCACGCAATAAATTAACTCCGATTAAACAATCAAAACCGCCGGCGGCAGCTCCGGTTCGAAATTGAGATAAAATCCTAATCCGATCCAAGGTTTTAATTTCACTATGTAAATATTCAGTAGCCAAACCTTGTTCTTTCAAAAACTCGGCCAAATCCTCGGCCATTTTTTTGGTTAAAGTGGTAGCCATCACCCGATTGCCTTTTTTAATTTCCTCCTTGGCCTCTTTAATAAAATCCCTAATCTGACCCGGATACTTAGCCTCAGCAATAACCGGCTTAACGGTTAAGACCGGATCCACCAAACCGGTCGGTCGAATTACTTGCTCTATTGTTTTTTGACTGACTTCTCTTTCATAATTTCCCGGAGTGGCACTGGTAAAAATAGCCGAACCAATAGTCTTCTCAAACTCCTTTAATTTTAAAGGTCGATTATCTAAAGCGCTCGGTAATCTGAAACCATGTTCTATTAAAGTTTTTTTACGACTGGCATCACCGGCATACATTCCGGCCAACTGAGGTACTGTCACATGAGATTCATCTATAATGGTTAGAAAATCCGGCTGACCGGTTTCGGTTTTGGGAAAATAAGACAATAAAGTTTCCGGTGGCTCACCGGCCGAACGATTAGCCAAATGACGAGAATAATTTTCTATCCCGTTGGTATAACCAACTTCTTTAATCATAGCTAAATCGTAATTGGTTCGCCGTTTTAATCTTTCCGCTTCCAATAAACGCCCCTCTTTTTCCAAAACAGACAATCTTTGAGTTAATTCTTTTTTAATCGCCCCAATTGCTCTTTGTCTATTTTCTTCATTGGTAATGAAATGTTTAGCCGGAAACAGAAAACAATCAGCCACCACTCCTTTATCCACTCGAGTTAAAGCATCTATTTTTCGAATTGATTCAATTTGACCGGCTTTTAAATTAAGAGCTATTATTTCTCTTTCTGATGGTGGCATAATTTCCACAAAATTACCGGTAGCTCGAAAATGACCGGGTAATAAATCAGCATTGGTTCTGTCATAATAAACCCCCACCAATTGTTGCAATAATTGTTGTCGAGTTATTTTTTGACCCACCGCTAAATGTAAATGCTCTTTTAAATAATCCACCGGACTACCCAAACCATAAATACAAGAAACCGAAGCCACAATAATCACATCCGATCTGGTTAATAGGGCTTGAGTAGAGGCGTGTCGCAAGCGATCTATTTCTTCATTAATAGCAGCGTCTTTTTCAATATAAGTATCACTTACCGGCATATAGGCTTCCGGTTGATAATAATCATAATAGGAAACAAAATAACAAACGGCATTATCCGGAAAAAAACTCTGGTACTCTTGAGCCAGTTGAGCCGCTAAAGTTTTATTATGAGCAATGACTAAAGTCGGTCTTTGAATTTTGGCAATAACATTAGCCATGGTAAAAGTTTTACCACTACCGGTTACTCCCAATAGAGTTTGTCGATTTAAACCACCATTTAAACCACCAACCAATTCACCAATAGCTTGTGGCTGATCTCCGGTTGGCTTAAATTCCGTTTTTAATTTAAATTTCATAATATTTAAACCTACAATACTATAAATAAAAATGATCGGAAAGTGAAAAATTAAATCAAAATTTAACTTAGATTCAGGAGTTAAAAACCTTTTAAAATAAAATCCCGTAAACACTATCTAAATAATAAATATTTTAAGTAATATTTATTATAACAATCTAGAATATTGCTCTTTAGAATGAAATGTTAGATTTATTAATAACAAAAGAGTGTGTTTAAAACAAAACATCAGGATTCCTCTGCCGGTATTCTCGGAGTTTTTCTTGCCATTCTTCGGGGGTGGTGTTTTCCGGGAGAATGGCTTCGTCAAAATAAAGCTCTTCTAAACCATCCGGGAAGGTGATGTTTGGTGAGAGGGTGGCTCCGTTAAGACGAAGAACTTGTAAACCATCCGGGAAGGAAATATTTGGTGGGAGCTTAGCTCTTTCAAGAGAAAGACTTTGTAAACCATCCGGGAAGGTGATGTTTGGTGGGAGTTCAACTCCCCTAAGAATAAGCCTTTGTAAACCATCCGGGAAAGTGATGTTTGAAGGAAGGGTGGCTTCGTCAAGATAAAGCCATTGTAAACCATCCGGGAAGGTAATGTTTGGCGGGAGGGTGGCTCTGTTAAGAGAAAGTTCCTGTAAACCATCCGGAAAGGTAATGTTTGGTGGGAGTTCAACTTTTTCAAGCCAAAGCCATTGTAAACCATCCGGGAAGGTGATGTTTTTAGGGAGGGTAACCCTGTCAAGAGAAAGTGTTTGTAAACCATCCGGGAAAGGTGGATTGTCTTTATGATTTAAGTCTTTGTTGTTTA